>NZ_JBBJSS010000006.1:0-440221 GCF_038898415.1 Priestia sp. SB1
TTTTAGCCATATAAAAATACTCCCCCAAAGGAAACAGATTTTTTATTTCATCTGTCTACCTTTAGGGGAGCATATCATGTTCCCATGTCTTTTTTAGGTTTATTTTTTTCTAAGTTTATTCTTTCTCAGACACTCCCGCAGATTGAAACGTAGCCATATTAGCAATCATCAGCGAAGCCGAGTGCAGCAGCGGAAATGTAACAGCAGCTCCACTTCCTTCACCTAACCGAAGATTGAGGTTGAGAAGCGGTTTCTTGCCAAGAAGCTTCATTGCACACGCATGACCTTGTTCAACAGATTCGTGACTAGCAAACATATAGTCTCTTGCTTGTGTATTGATTTCTGTCGCTAGAAGAGCTGCAACTGTACAAATAAAACCGTCTACTAAAATAGGAATACGGTGAGCAGCTGCCGCCAGCATAGCACCTGTCATCCCTGCAATTTCAAGCCCCCCTATTTTACTGATAATATCAATCGGATCCTGAGGGTTGATGTGCCTGTTTTGCAGAGCTTCTTCAATTACCTTCACTTTGTGGCGCAGTTGTTCGTCAGAAATCCCTGTGCCCATTCCTGCAAGCTTAGAGACTTTTTCTCCTGTCAATACAGCTAAAATAGCCGTGCTTGACGTAGTGTTTCCGATGCCCATTTCTCCCACAATCAAACATTTAATTCCTTGGGCAATAAGCTCTTCAGCTTCTTCATATCCGACTTGAACAGCCAATTCTGCCTCACTGCGCGTCATCGCGTCTTCTTTATAAAAACTTGCTGTTCCCAGCTTCACTTTGCGTTGTACAAGGTCCTTGTGGGAAAGGTCAGAAGCAATGCCGATGTCAATCAGTTTGAACTGGGCATCTATTTGCCCGCTAAACACGTTAATAGCTGCTCCTCCCTGCAAAAAATTTAGCGCCATTTGTGCCGTTACGTCTTGAGGATAAGCTGAAACTCCTTCTTTTACAATTCCATGATCGCCTGCAAAAACGAGGACTCCTGGCGGCGTGACTGTCGGAAAAGCTTCCCCTGTCATGGCCGCTAATTCAACTGCTATTTCTTCGAGCCTTCCAAGGCTTCCTATCGGTTTGGTTAATGTATCAATATAGCGTGCCGCTTTTTCGCCAGCGCTTGTTTGAAGCGGTGGAATATAAACGTTTATCATATGTACAGCTCCTTTATTTCAGCAAATGTCTACCGTTTAATTTAACAGGATTTTGTTTATTCTGGCTAGTCTTTTTTAAAGTAGATAATTGGATAGAGTTCCCAAGACTTAGTTATACTAGTAAGAGTTGCGTATAGGCAGTATGTTGAAAGGAAAGATTTTATGACAACGAAACAGCACAAAAAGGAAAAGGCAGGTCGGCTCATTTATCGCTACATTATGATGTTAATTGGAGCTTCCTTGGCTGCCGTTTCTATCGAATTATTTTTAGTCCCAAATTCCGTAATTGACGGCGGTATTATCGGTATTTCTCTAATTTTAGTTTACTTAACGAAATTGCCGTTCAGTCTACTTATCATCATCTTTAATCTCCCTTTTTTATATAGTGGATACAAACAAATTGGTCGTAGCTTCTGCTTTTCATCTATGTTTGCAGTTGTTGCTTTATCCATTGTAGAATCTCAATTGCACCATGTTCCAGCTGTAACATCTGAACCGCTTCTTGCTACCGTATTTGGCGGGCTCCTTTTAGGAGCAGGTGTAGGAACGGTCATTCGTCACGGTGGAGCGTTAGATGGAACTGAGATTTTAGGTATTTTATTAACAAAAAAAATCCCGTTTTCTGTGGGTGAATTTGTGATGTTTTTAAATATCTTCATTTTCGCTTGGGCAGGGTTCGTGCTAGGTTGGGAACAGGCCATGTACTCGATCCTTACGTACTATATTGCGTCTAAGACAATCGATGCGATCATTCAAGGGCTTGATGAAACAAAAGCAGCTTTTATTGTGTCAAATCACTATGAAGAGCTATCAGACGCTATTACGCATCGTCTAGGCCGCGGCGTGACGAAACTGTATGGTAAAGGCGGATTTGAAGGTACAGAAAAAGAAGTCATATACGTAGTTGTGACGCGTTTAGAAATTACCAAGCTTAAAACCATTATTTCTGAAATTGATCCACAGGCATTTACAACCATTATGGATACCCAAGAAGCGCAGGGCGGCAAATTCAAATCAGCCATTCACTAACTATACATAAGCGTGAATTTCTCTGAGCATGCTAATAGCTGACTACCCGTAAAGGAGATCACCACAATGAAAGAACAAATGTCCAACTTATTTAACCAATTAAAACAGTCAGTTTCGGATGTATCTGATAAGTTATATGACAAAGTACATACGCTGCAATCTTCACCAGGAGTGAGTGTTTTTGAACTGTATGAATGGATTAAAGAAAATCCAAGCGCAAGCGTACAAAAGCAAACGCTGCTCGGGATTTCGTACTCTTTCTATGCACTCCACGAAGACGGCGTTTTTTTCTATATGGAAACGAAATATGATTATTTACTTTACATGACTATTTATAGTCCAACACGTCATTATTTCACCTATCATTCTTACCGAGATTCTTTATCAACAGTGACTCCCTTGACGTTTCCTATTACTAAATAATAAAAAGCTCCTCAATCGAGGAGCTTTTTTTATATGGTTATCTTCCTTTTCGGACTTTAAAGATAAACAGCGCAAGTAAAAAACCGCTCGTCGCAGTTACTATTTTCCACGCGTTTAAGATTGGATTTTTTTTCAAGGTCCTGCTCCTTCCTTGCGGCTATACTAAAAATAGGATGGCCGCCTTTCAAACAGCTAGTCCAACTTCCCCCTACTATTCATACCATCATCTAACATATAGCCCACCGACATTTTCATCAATTTCACTTTTCATACTATAACATATTTTTGCCATTTAGTAGAAGTCTTAAAAGTAAAAGCTGTACTTCTCTTAAAAAAAACGGTATTGAACCCCTGCATTTTCTTTACCGTTCATTTTTTGATAAAGGTTTTGAGCAACTTTATTTTCACTGCTGCACTCAGCGGTCATTCCTGCAAACTCATACTTTTGAGAATAGGCAAGGCAAATCTTAAACAAACGTTCACCAATTTTATTTCCTCTGTTTAAAGGAGATACGTACAAATCTTTTAAGACGCCTGTTTCTTTAAAATAATGGGTGCTCCACGATACGTACACCGTCGCAAAACCTACTAGTTTCCCTTCCAATTCAGCAACAAACTGGATACCGTAGGAAGGATTATTCAATAGACGCTTAATATGTAAAGTTAAAGCTTTCCGGGAAGGGTCAGGCTGCTCGCAGAATTTCACTATATATTCTTGCATTAACGTAGCCAGTCGCTCTCGATCAGTTTCAACCGCCTGTCGAATGACAACCATTTAATCACTCCTTTTAGCTCAACGCTCTTAACATAATTCGATAGCTATACTTTTTTTCCTTTCGTTTTCGTGAAAAGCTCCCTACTTTTACACAAGGGGATATTTAAAGCAAACAACCTTATACGGCTTATGTTTGAGGAGAGAAAATACGCTGTTTTAAAAAAGGTTGCAAACAGCAACCTTTTTTAGTTAGCAAGCGCATAATTTCGTAAGAATAAACCTACGCAGCCGCTGATTACAATCAGTCCTCCTGCCGTTAGAAACGCCGCCGTCACATTTAGCGAAGCAACAGCGCCAAGCAGCAGCACCGAAAGTCCAAACGTCACATATGAAACGCTCAGCGTAGCGGAAAGCACCTTAGGAAGCTTTTCTAAAGGAACGGCCGTTTGTATAAGCGTGTAAGAACACGTAGCGCTTATTTGAAGGGCAATGCCAATAGTAAAACTAAGTAAAAGGGAAAGAAACGGCACAGATATCACTCCGAACAATAATGTAAAGAAACCTGAAAAAAGACTGCCTAGTATTACGATATGATAAAGACTTCTCTCTTGCTCAACTGAAATCTTCAGCAAAACGAAACCACCAAGAACCGTTCCAACAAAAAAACTGCTGTTAATATATCCCCACCAAGCTTCATTTTTATTTAATATTTCTTTCACAAACACGTAGACAATAGCTGATGCCCAAACGCCGGCAGCCATCCCTTCTAAAACCTCCATGACTAATAAAACCCGCAGGCGCGGATAATGCCAAATTAGCTTCCATCCCTCTTTTAACCCTTGTTTTTGCTTTGTTTTAGAAGAATGAACGTTCATGCGAATGGCCTGCATGAATACGAGTGACAAACTAAATAACGAAAATGACAGCCATAAAAGGCCGGTAGCATCCCAGCTAATAATCAGAAAGCTTCCAAGCGGATAAGCTGCAATTTGAATCGTTTGATCCGTGACATTAAACATACTGTTCCATTTTAACAGCTTCTCTTTATCTACTAAATGAGGAAGCATAGAGCTTTGAACCGGAGCTGCCCACCCATCGAAAAAAGCAATAAGCGCCACACAGCACAGCATGCTGATAAGCGACATATGCCACAAGAAAAACATAGACAAAACACTGGTTTTTAACAGCTGAGACACCACAAGAATACGCTTAGCTCTGTAGCGATCTATAAGAAAAGGCACCGTAAAACTGCTCAAAAACTTAGCAGCCGTAATGGTAAACGGAATGCATGAAAGCAGCACAGGAGAACTATTTTGAGCGTAAAGAATGCTGATTAACGCAACAATATATAATACATCTGCTAAATTAGCTTGGCTTTGACCAAACCATAAAAAAAGTACGGAACGATTTTTCACGACAATCCCTCTTTCTTTTTAGTATGACTGAAAAGAAAGAGAATCCTACACGTAATCAACCCCTTTATATAGCGGCTTGCTTTTATCGACTTATTACAATCGTATGCTTTTTACAGAACACAACTTTTTTATATATTAAAAAATACAAACAGTTAAACAGTATCGTAAAAAATCAAGAAATTGTCGTGAAAACGAAGTTAGATTAACTATAGAATATCAGAGTTATAGAATCAATACTTTTTACATAATTTTCTTTTTTCGTCTTCTCCACTTCTAAATCACCTAAGCTTGCCATATACATAGATGGACGAGTACTCCTATTAAAATTTAACGTATAGGGTGAGGAATATTTTTTCGAGAGTGGTTTCGATTTGCTGTGGCAGCTTATTAATTGGACTAGGGCTAAACGGGTTTATTGCTCCGTATCACTTACTAGACGGTGGACTTATAGGATTTGGGCTTATCGTATATTATGTGTTTGGAACTCCTATCGGAATGTCCATTTTCTTTTTGAACGTACCTGTCTATTTATATGCTTTTTTTCGTCATCGCCAAAACTTTTTTTATGGAAGTATAGGTTTGTTTGTTTCTTTTTTTATGACAGAATGGCTGTCTATTCTCGAAGGCACGCTGGAGCTTCCTTTGCTCTTTAGCTCATTGCTTGGAGGCACACTCGTAGGAATGGGAATAGGACTGATGCTTCGCTACGGCATCAGTTCGGACGGTCTAGATTTAATCGCTATTATTGTATCAAAAAAATGGAAAATTAATATAGGAATAACCATTTTTATCTTAGACAGTACGATTATGATAGTGGGCTTACATATTATCGGATTTACAGCTTTTTGCTACTCCATGCTTGTTATTACGATGAGCAGCATAATGATTATGCTCTTCACTTCTCCGCGATGGCTGTCTTCATAAAAAAAACGCTTGAAGTTTCAGCGTTTTTTTTATTTGTTTCCTACTATCATATTTATGTGATTGTGGAGAACCGTAATCGTTGAAGGTGTTGTCGTTTCTTTTTCTCCATCACAATCTACCGTTTTTTCAGGAGTGGTTTCAATATGGACTTCTTTTGTCCGAAAATGCATAAGGTTGCTTTCAGGGTCAAGCTGTTCCTCATCAGGAGTTGTTTGTAACCATGCCATAACCGGCTCGATTCCCATTTCTTTAATAACGAATACATCTAATAATCCGTCTTGAAATGAGCTGTTTCCTAGCATAGCGCGAGTTCCTCCTAAAAAAGGACCGTTCCCAATTAACACCATAACTGCTTCTCCTTCATAGGAAGCTTTTTCGCTCGTCATTTTTAATTGAAAAGGCTCTGCTTGATTTAACGTTCTACCTACGCTCATGTAGTAAGAGAGCTTACCAAATTTCTCTTTATTTTCTTCTAAAATATTTTCAGATACATCAGCTACGAGACCGATTCCCCAAAAGTTTAAAAAATAATCTTCGCCATGTTTTCCAACATCCACTGCTTCCGTCTGCTTTTCAATAATTTGCTCCACTGCTTTTAAAGGATTTTGATTCATTCCGATTGCACGCGAAAAGTCGTTGCACGTTCCTCCGGGTAAAATAGCAAATACAGGGCGTTGCTTCAGCGGAGCAAGAGCGTTGATCAACTCATAAATCGTCCCGTCTCCTCCTGCTCCAATAATGACATCCGCTTTGCCTTCCAATTTTCTTACCAGATCGGCACCATCTCCAGGTTGCTCTGTTTTATATAACGTAACCGTCTCAAATGCAGTGTTTAACCGATCACATATAAAGTCAATTTCATTTACTAATTTCTTGTTTCCTGCGTTTGGATTCAAAATCACTGCTGCCTTCATCTTTCTCTCTCCTCTATTCATATCTTCCGTTTCACCTTTTTTCCCTTTCTTTTGAAAAAACAAACCTTTTGAAATATGAACGTTTTATGAAACCATTCCAATAGTGCTTTTTTTACTTTCAAAACCTGCTATAATAATTTTCGGACTTGTATTAACAAAAGATGGTTATTGAGAGGAGCTTTCTATACGTGTCAATAAAATGCATGACGCAGCTATTTGCAAGTTGTTTTGTTTTTTTACTTTCCTCAGTCGCTACTTGGTATAACGGCTCTTCGATGCTTGAAGGACCTTTATCAGCTAGTTTGACCGGAGGGCTAACAAAGTCCTCGGCGGTTCATCACTATTCTCACATCGATTATTTGTTATATACAATTAAATTCCACCCTCAGTTTCCAATTATGATGATGGTGAGCGGGATTTATTTGATTGTATTACTATCTATTATTGGCTTCAAAAAGCGGTATGGATTAATTAGCTCCTGCTGTTTATGTATCACAGCTCTTTTATGCTACAGCAGCTATAAACTTTCACATACCCCTACCGAAGGTGAACACGCCATGATTACCTCTAGCTTAGCTGCAGCAAGTTTATGCCTAGCAGTCGGATTATTCTATTTATTAAAGCGATTTTATTCTCAAAAAGAATATATTTAACCATATGAAAAAAACGTCGGATCTACCGACGTTTTTTATGTGAAATCCGGTTTATTATTGATTTTGCTCAACTGGCGTATAACCGATATAAGCAGACTGAGGTCGGTAAATACGATTATTTTCTGACTGTTCTACGACATGAGCTGTCCAACCAACCACACGGCTTGCTGTGAAGGTCGGAGTGAATAGTTCAGACGGAAGCTCAACCGCTTTCATAACCGCTGCAGCGAAATATTCTACGTTGGTATAAATGCCTCTTCCCGGCTTGTATTCATTTAGTAATTCAATTGTTTTATCTTCAATTTTAACAATTAAATCAAATAGCCCGTTGTCTCCTGAAATTTGTTTCGATACTTCTTTTAATGCTTCTGCTCTCGGGTCATGTGTACGATAAACGCGATGACCAAATCCCATGATTTTCTCTTTATTATCTAATTTTTTACGAACCCAAGGCTCAATATTCTCTTCACTTCCAATTTCATCAAACATGTTAATAACACCAGAAGGAGCTCCTCCGTGAAGCGGACCTTTCATCGCGCCGATTGCTCCGCAAATAGCTGAAACCATGTCAGATTCGGTAGATGAAATAACGCGTGATGAGAAGGTTGAGGCGTTCATTCCATGCTCAATTGTCAAAACAAAATATGCGTTCAGCGCAGTAACCAAACTTTGATCTGGAATTTCCCCGTTAATCATGTATAAATAGTTTGCTACATGATCCAAATGCTCGTTAGGCTCTACTACTTCTAAATCATTCATTTTACGATACCAATAGGCAATAATAGTAGGTGTGACTGCTGTAATGGCAAGCGCCTGCTCTTTTGTCGGAGGCCAGCTGTATGAAGGGTCTCCTAAAGCTGAGATACACGTGCGAAGCGCGCTCATCACTTCTGTATCTTTTGGCAAACAGTCCATTAACGCAACAATATTAGCCGGAAGCGTACGATGAGTCACCATTTTTTGTTTAAATGCTTTTAACTCATCATGATTTGGCAGCGTGCCGTTCCAAATTAAATAAGAAACTTCTTCAAAAGAATAATTGATCGCCAAATCTTTTGCCCAATATCCGCGATAAATCAGCTGACCTTTCTCTCCATCAACATGCCCTACTTTTGTTTCAGCTGCAACGATTCCTTCTAGTCCTTTAACATATGTCATCTCAACCACTCCCCCAATTATTTTTAACAAACCGGCCCTTTTTTTTATGTACGGCTCGTTTGCAGAATGAATAGACTCACCTTAGTGGTGCACTATACCATTTTATTCCTCTTTCTTAATTGTCAGAACAGTATACAAAATGAACATTTCAACACGTGTTATTTCTGCGCTCGCGGCTTTGTTTTACGGGAGAAAAAAATATTTTTTTAGGATTTTCTTCGAGGGTACTTTTTTGTTAACGCTTACAAATATGCGGGTTTCTAACGTATTTAGAGGAATTTGATGTGCTATTTTTGGATGAATCACTATTCACTTCCTTATGTAAGAGTTTACATTTATTTGAATCATAAGTAAAATAGATAAATAGAATAAATAGTATGAAAACTAAGAATACTAGTGAGGAGAATTTATGGATATTCGAGAACTGCAACATTTCATGGAAGTAGTTAATCAAAAAAGTTTCACGAAAGCAGCAGCTGCAATTCACTTGTCTCAGCCAGCATTAAGTAAAATTGTAAAAAAACTAGAAGAAGAACTCGGCGTAGACCTTTTTGATCGCTCTACTCGAAAGCTGACATTAACCGATGCAGGACAGATTGTATATGGGCAAAGCCAAAAGCTGGTATCCACTCTTCACGAGCTGCATGCTCTGTTAGATGATTTACGAAATCTCCCTACAGGAGATATTAAAGTAGGGATTCCTCCTTTAGTAGGGACTGTTGTTTTTCCAATGATCGCAAAAAACTTTACATCAAAACATCCTCAGGTGAAATTGGAGCTTGTGGAGCTTGGCGCAAAGCGAATTGTCGAACTTGTAGAAAACGAACAAGTAGACCTTGGTATTATCGTATTGCCTATTCAAAACCCTCTTTTTCACGTCTATCCGTTTATTGAAGAAGAGTTTAATTTATACATTCATCATGAGCATCCGCTGGCAGCTAAATCAATCGTTGCTTTGAGCGAGCTTAGAGAAGAGCCGTTTGTCCTGTTCAGCAAAGATTTCTCTCTTCATGATCGCATTATTCATGAGTGCATTCAAGCGGGTTTTCATCCAAAAATAGCGTACGAAAGTTCTCAATGGGATTTGATTATTGAACTAGTCGCTTCTGAATTAGGTATTGCCATTTTACCAAAGTCCGTGTTTCCAAAAATCAATAATCCTTTTATTAAAAGTATTCCAATTGCCGCACCTACTCCAATGTGGGAGCTCGGCATCATTTTGAAAAAAGATCGCTATATGTCATATGCTACACGAGAACTTTTATCCTTCCTAGTAGACCAAGACATCATTTTGCCGTCTCATACGATGTCAGCAAACTCTTAACAAAAAAGCCTCTTCTTTCATTAGGAAGAGGCTTTTAGTCATCTTTTATATCTTTCTTCAATCTTTTTTGTCTTGCGATCAACTAAAAACAAGTCAGCGAATGGAGACTTGTTTTACAGCTGCTTTTTGAATAGCACACCTTTTTTAAAATATACTCCCAAAGCTTCACGATTGGCCATAAATACTCCTATTAAAATAAGAAGACCTCCGCCAATAATAGAAGGCGTGATAGCTTCATTTAAGACTACATAGCCGATTAACACGGCGATTAAAGGAGATACATACAACCAAGTAGATGGAAAAACCGGATTTGTTTGGGCGATTAGCCAATAATATAAGCCGTGTCCAGCAATTGAACCAACAAAAATTAAATATACAATAGACCATACTGCGTTTCGAGGCATAATAGTCGAAACATGAATCTGCTCTGTACATAAAGATAGCACGAGTAGAAATATTCCCCCGTAAAACATTTGAAGACCGTTAATTAAAAACGACACAGGGCTTCAACGTCTTAACGTCATTCTTTCAGCTGAAATATAAAAAGATTCTTTAATAGATGTTTAATTATAAGAAGAGAAGTGTATACAGAAAGAGGAGAAGAAAGTTATTCTTTCTTCTCCTCCACCCTTTTAACTCACATTTTTATTCACAGCAATAATTTCACTCAGGTTATTCATATAAATAATTTGTTCACCAAACGTTCTATTTTTCAAAGCAGCCGTATGGTGCGGTTTCATGCCAATAATATAGCATGTGATCCCCATAAGATAGAAGGACTGCATAAAGCCTGCAAAAGCTTGAATTCCTTCGGTTGTTAATATATCTAGGCCCCCAAAGTCAAATAGAAGTGTGGTGTAATTTCCTTCATGTGCAAAGTTTTGCAAAATGGACGTATTTTCAGCTACAAGAGCTGTGTCTAAGTCTCCAAAAAGAGGTATAAGCCCTACTTTAGAGGATAATTTAATAAAAGAAGCGGACAATTGCTTAATTTTTTGTAATGATTTTTCGAGACGTTCTTTTTGTTCAAGCAGTTCAAAATCTGTATCTGCTAATCGTTTCCGATGGTCTTGAACAAGATTTGTTAGCTCTTGTATACGTTCATCTTGGCGAATACAAACTAAATGACCTATATCACTATCCCATTGAATTAAGCATTCAAACAGTGAATACGGCGAATCATTGGTTTGCATCACAAGCTCTACTTTCTGAATAGCCTGGCCTCGGCTTTGGACAAGCGTTTGCTCATCATGGGGTTCGTCTACAGACAATTCTCGAGAATCTTTTTGGCGCAAGCTTAAAAACTTTCTCGCCTTTTCTTGACTAAATACATCTACAAGATCTAAAAAATTAGCTGAAGGCTTAAATAAATGACCTGATTGTTGCGACCATTCCAAAATATTAAATTCAGTATCCACTAGAAAGTAAGGAATTGGAACATATTCAAGCATCGACATTAACTTCCACTCCTTTGTGATAACTGATTAACCAGTTATTTAGTTGGTAAAGATCCGGAATTAGGCGTGTATGCTCAGAACAGTAAGAACGGAAATCAATTTGAGAAACTAAGCGCCCTCCTACCATTACTGTTGGTCTTGGTTCTAATTTGTCCAAAGTTTTGGTATATTCAGCAAGCCTCTCAATATGATAAGGAATGCTGACAGATAATCCTACCATGTGCGGCTTCCATTCTATAGCCATTTTCTCAGCGTATTCCAGAGGTAGATTGGCCCCTAAAAAGCGAGTATTCCAACCATGTTCCTCAAACAATAAAGCCACCATCTTTAAACCAATGAAGTGCTGTTCTTGTTCCAAGCATAGAAGCAGTGCCCTTGGAGCGGTGTCTGAAGCGTGTCCCTGAATTTTTTTATAAAAGCGATAGCGAGTTAGCACATAATCACACGTCGTAGTTGCAACATGCTCATCAGCTACAGAAATGATATTTTCTTCCCACATATCTCCAGTTACTCGCATTGCGGTTGTAATTAAATTTTCATAAATATCTAGGCTGTTCTTTCCCTGTTGGATTTCTTCCAGCACAACTTCCCAAGCGCTGTCTTGATCACCAGCTAATAAATAGCCTACAAATTTTTGTACTTGAGATTTCATTGTTTCACCTCAGTAAACGTCAAGCTTTTAAGAAACTTGAATAAAAGCTTCTCGTCTCTCTTTTTCAAGATCGCCTAAAATGTATACCACTTTTAGACTAACACATGTTGCCAATAGCAACAACCTAAAAATAGAATAATAACTTTTTATTTTACTACACTCAGTAAAGTATGACTAGTATTTCTCTAAATATTCTCCTTTCCCTTTTATTTATGAAAAATACCTCGGCATTTTTTACCGAGGTATTTTTCCAGTTTTCATTATTTCGGCTCACAGAATGTAAGTTCGTTTCTTTCTCTTTTAAGCATCGCTACTTATTTTCCACTTTTAATAGACTTTCAAACATATGTATTTATGACTCTTCTGCTCCCACTATAATACTGATAAGATAGAGCGCTGTCATAACTGAGCCGATTGTATTGCATATCAAATGAATATATTGGCTGGTCGCCATAAACAAGTATACGCTTAGCGACAGCAGCACCGTTCCGAACAAAAAAGACCATTTAAAGAATGACAGTGGTCGCTTGAACTTTATACGCAAACAAAAAATGAGAATAAAGCCTACTAGCGCCATCACAAAGAAACTAACGTTAAATAAATTGATAGTTATCACATTTGTTCACACTCCCTTTGCCCCCCAAAACTATTATAACATATTTTTCCTTATCTTCATTCTTTCTCTAGAAGCAAACGCGTCGAAAATTGTTTTTTAAACGTGTTTATGTCACAATATTTTTATAAAAATTCCAAGGAATGAGGGAATGCATTGACTACACCTGAAGCTCAAGATTCAAAATGGTCCATTTTAAATAAAGCCCTTCATAGTTCGCAATCTGGTATTATCGTGACGGATCCTTCTTTACCTGATAATCCAATTATTTACCTCAACCAAGGGTTTTCCCTTATGACCGGCTATAAGGAAGAAGAAGTATTAGGGGAAAATTGCCGTTTTCTACAAGGGCCTCTTACAAGCCCGCACCACGTTGATGAAATTCGCAGCGCTATAAGCCGCAATCAGTCAGTTTCTGTTACGCTTGTGAATTACCGAAAAGACGGCTCTTTCTTTCATAATCAGCTAACGATTGACCCGACATATGTAGAGGAAGAAGATAAATACTACTTTATTGGTGTTCAAAAAGACGTAACAATAGAGATTACAGCCCAGGAACAGCTTCAGCAAGCTTTAGAAGAAGTGGAAAGACTATCCACTCCTATTGTGCCAATAGAAGAAGGAATCTCTGTTCTGCCATTAATCGGAACTTTAAATGAGCGGCGTATAGAAATGCTATTTAATAGCTTCACCTCGCGTAACACAAGCAGCAAAGATCGTTACTTAATCTTAGACGTCTCAGGGTTAGCTGGATTTAACGATTCATTCGGCCGTGATATTCTTAATATTTACAATTGGCTGAAGCTAATGGGAACTCAGCTCGTTTTAACAGGAATTTCTCCTAACATGGCCATACATATGAGCACTATAGAAGATGATATGTCCTTTATTTTAGTCTATCAAAGCATTAAAGATGCCTTACCGAAGCTAAAGCTATAAGCACAAGAAGTGGTTCTTTATGAAAAATAGGTAAAATGTATGAATAGGCTAGTTAAAAAATGTTTATTTTTTAATAAATTGGGTTTGGAATTATACAGTTAGGGAAAACAAGGCGTATAGGAAAATAAATGCGCTTCATAATGGATTTATTTATAAGCATCCTCACTCTAGATCAGGGGATGCTTTTATGCCTTTATTTATAAAATAATTAGACTATACATATGTAAGGAGAGTCTTCATGCATAGAAATCAGGACCTATATCATTTTTTAAAAGAACATTCTCTTCAATTAACTGAAGACTGGTACAATCAGCTCGACGATGAAAACGAGTTCTCCGTGTATTCGAGTAAAAATCCAGTAATTGTGAAAGAACTGAAGCAGCAAAATCAAGATTATTTCCAGCATTTATTTGACGTATTTATAAAAGATGAGGAATATTTTTTTTCCGATTTCCAGCAGTGGTCCGTCGAACTTGCGCGTGATCCAAAGCATTTAAGTACGCCTCTTCACTTTGTTATTCGAGAATACTTTAATTCACAAAAAATTGTCGTTAATTACTTAAAGAAGTTTGTCTCTTTGCATTCAGAAGAGGTAAGCGTGGATAAGATATTTATGTGGTATGACATTATTGTTAAAGCATTTGATCTATCTATTTATATCTTTATTCAAGAATATCATAAGAATACGCAAGAACAGTTGAACGCTCAGAAAGAGTTAATTAATGAATTAAGTTCTCCTGTGATCATGCTGCAAAACAAAGTTGCCCTTCTGCCTCTGGTAGGAGATATTGGAACGGTTAAAAGTCAGTTTATTTTAGAAAACACGCTTCAGCAATGCTCAGAAAAAGACGTTGAACATTTATGTATTGACCTGCTCGGTGTAGCTACGATTGACACGATGATGGCACAAGAGATTTTTAATTTGGTAAAAGCTCTTCGTTTAATCGGGGTGCAAACAATTTTATCTGGAATTCGACCGGAAATTTCTCAAACTGCAATTCGCTTAGGGCTTTCATTTGAACAGGTCAAGACTACTTCTTCTCTTGCACAGGCGCTTAATTCTATTAGTTAAACATATGGCTCTCTATTACAGCATAGAGAGCCATATCTATGGCGTTTCAAATTTTACTGGAGTATAGTAGACGCGCCCGATTAACTTTTCACCGTTGTTATCTTTCCAGTCCGCTACGAGTATATACCGATCACTGTTACTGTGAGAGGCAGAAGCTACTGTAATAGCAGATGTTTTTTCGATGTCTTTTTTTTCTACTGTGTTTTCATAAATAGACTGATTGCGAATTTGTTTGTAATAAAGCGCATTAGGTTCTTTACCATCTATTTCAATGGACACTTGACCATCTTGAGAGACGGGAATACTATCTTTCATAACAATTTGTCTAAAATTTTTTCGTTCGCCAAAATCAGCTTCACATTCGGTCCAGCAAAAAAATAAAGGCTTGATGATGGCTTCTTTACCTTCGGCTATTATTTTTATAGCGGGTGGATAAGGATCTTCAAGCGTTTCAGCTGTAGGAACCTGACATGCGGTTAATGAAAATAAACTAAATAGGATAACCACCACTTTTTTCATACTATGTCCTCCCTTTTTTGTGAACGTGGTGCACGTAAGTGAGTGGGTGCATAGTATACTCTTTCGCCTGCAACCAAAAGATTCCTTTTATAATCAACAAAAAAACAGCTGCCTATTTGTTTAGACAGCTGTTTTTTTCTATTTACTTAGCATGCTTATTTCTTTTTTCATATCTTTTTCTACATATTCCATTAAATCAGATACGTAGGTTTGAAGCGGTTTTGTTGCGTCTTTGTGATCATTCATCGTTAATTCATAAATGCTATCGATATTATCAATCATCAGTTCCATATCATCGATGACGCCCGTATGCTTATACATCGTTTTCATCGTAGGATCAAGGGAAGCTAATTCATTATATTCATAGTTTATCGTATTTGAAATATCATCGAGTTCATTGATAAATTGCTTTTTGGGTTTTTTTTCGGCCATAAGCTGATTATACTCTTTAAAAGCAGTTTGAAGGTTTTTCTGAGAGGCAGTCAATACTTTCAGCTGTTCTCGTCCTAAATAATAATCATAAATACTAGTAACAGTAAAATATCCCCCAAATGTGAGCGCGATTCCGACAACTAAACCTATCCAAAACGTGCTCGTTTTAAAAAAATGTTTCATAATGACTCCTTTTATCTGTGTTCTATGTACAACACTAGCTCATGCTGCTGCTTTTTCCTAGGATACACCAAAAACGAAGTGGAAGCTACACTTTTTTAAAATTTTGTCGAATTTTGTCTCTTGTTTCACAAGCTTCAGCACATTATTTTCCATCTCTATTTCTCCATCTGTATACATCAAATTCGTTAACCGCTGTAAAACCAAGTTTTTCATAGGCTGGCTTTCCTGCACTTGTAGCATGCAAAATACACGTATCTGCCTGTTTTTTTGCTTCAGTAAGAACTTCCTTCAAATAGGCGGTAGCCAGGCCTTTTCTCCTCATATGTCTAGCTGTAGTGATACAGTACAAACCCGCTGTACCGTCATAAAAAAAGAGAGACCCAGCTACAGCTGGCCGGTTGTGATAAAGACCCAAATATAAGTGATATTGGTCAGTGTGCTGCATAAGCTCCCTAAACCTTTCAAGAAAGTCAGCTTGATATTCTTTTGGTTTTTGATAGCCGTCTATGTATACCGTTATCCATTCTTTCAATTCAGCTTCTGTGTGCACTCGCTTACATTGAAACCCTTCTACTCCTGTGTGTACGTATTCTTTTTCTTGAATGTGCTGAATCATTCCGATCCATTTTTCATAAGGAACAAATCCATTTTTATGAAGAACTGGCCCAAGGTTATCATATGAAGATGGACCAACAATCCATAGAGGTTCTTCCCCTTCCGAAGAGCACATCCCTAACGCAGTCTCAATATGACGGGTTCCTGCATATATGCCGCGATTATAAGGAGATGCAGAAATCCATTTCATTTCTGGTGTATCCACCTTCACAGATTTCTTCGTATGCTGAAAATACATCCAGTGCTGAATCAAGTGTTGTTCTACTATATCGCTTTGATTTTTTATTTTCACTTCATGTCTCCTTTCTCTTCTAAACTATGTTCCTTTTTCTATTATATACTAGTTAGTCTATTTTCTATGACTCTATCCCAGTTCTTAAGTCCTTTTCCAAGTTTTTTTTATTTTTTTTGTTATTCTATGAATAGTTTTCTTTTAAGTGGGGTACTAACCTATATAAGCAATACATCATTAAAAAGGAGGATGATATTTATGTCATTTTTATGGGCACTTATTGTAGGTGGTATTATTGGGTGGCTTGCCGGATTAATTACGGGAAGAGACGTTCCAGGAGGTATTATTGGTAACATTATTGCCGGTTTCATCGGTTCTTGGTTAGGTTCAGCTATCTTTGGAAGCTTCGGACCAGTTGTAGGTGGATTTGCTATTATTCCTGCTATTATCGGATCAATCATTTTAGTGTTAATCGTAAGTTTCATCATGAGAAAAATGCGTGGTAGTCATAAACATGCATAATGAATTATTATATTAGAAAAAGAACCTCTGTTGAAAAAGAGGTTCTTTTTTTATATGAAAAATTCTTAAAATTTACTATTTTTAATTTCATAATATTGAAAAATAAACCTATTAATGTTAATTTAACCATAATCACTATAAAAAAAGAGGAATCAACATGCTGCTTTCAACCCATCAAAAAGACAAATCTATGTACCAAATACTAATAGAAGAAATCGAACAGACACGAACGTTAATGATTCAAACGGCTGTCCGTGAAGGAATGACAAGTCCTAACACACTTCAAGTTAGTCAATCATTAGATGCTTTATTAAATAAACTTCAAATTTTCTTCTATCAATAGAAGCCCATGAGTATGTAACCATATCATGGGCTTTTGTTTTATATTAGTCCGCTTGATTAACATATTCCACTGCTTGGTGAAGGCTACTGAAAGTTGTAATATCAGCCAAATCTAACCCTAAGTTCACCATCGTCTGAGCAATTTCAGCACGGATACCGCTTAAAACTACTTGAATGCCTAATAATTTTAAAGCACCAATTACTTTAAAAATTTGGTCCGCTACCATCGTATCAATAATTGGAACGGCGTACAAATCAATAATCAACCAATTTAGCTTATAGTCACTGCCGTGCTGTAGCGCATTTTCCATTAAAATTTGAGCACGATTTGTATCTAAATCCCCAACAAGAGGAATCACGCCAATTTCTTTCGTAATGCGTACTACAGGAATTGATAGTTCATCAATTGCATAGCGCGCGGATTGGATTTTGTTTGCAAAGTCGGTCATATACGATTTACTAACCCAGTGCACGGCCTTATCCACTACTACGTTGAAACGAGAAATAACTTGATAGAAGGCATCAAACGTAAACGTTTCAGCTTTTGCTTCTTCTTTAATAATTTCTCCGATAATATTTCGGTAATAGCTAATTTCTTCTAATGCTACATCTAACGGAAGCTGAAGGGTAACGAGTAAATTCGCTACTTCTCTTCCCCATTCCTCAAGCACTTCAAAGTTTTTTGTATCATTTGTTGATACAGAATCAGCGTATATTTTAATTAAATGAACGCGCCACGGTTCTAACTGTTGTTGAATATCTTTGTCTTCATCTTGTTTTTGTTTTGAGAACTCTTCTTTTTTTTCTAGAATTAAATTCGTAATGTGTTTAAGCTTTTTATCTAATAATAATGACTCCATATTGTTCTCCCGTTAAGAATTTGTTTACTTAAAATGATATCACATATACCGTTAAAAAAAGTAAAACTAAAGGAAAAAGCTTTTAAAAATGAACCGGATGTCCCCTTTTGCGAATAGAATGAGCTAAATTGAGTCTAAAACGTACATAAGCTGAACTTCTTTCCTTTATTTTATCGTTACTTTCACGGTGAATTCTCATACATAACTCTTCAATTTAATGTTGGGCTATCTTAGCATATATGATAAATAGATGAAAAAATGTAAAAGGGTTTGCAGCAAGCATGTCGCATGACAAAATGTGTTTTAGGAAAGACTGAAAAGGAATTCCCTATAAAAAGGAGGTTAGGTATATGTCATTTATTTGGATGCTTATTGTTGGAGGACTTATCGGCTGGCTTGCCGGTGTGTTAACAGGACGAGATGTTCCAGGTGGAATTATCGGAAACATCATCGCTGGGTTCATTGGAGCATGGTTAGGCTCTCTAATTTTTGGAGATTTCGGTCCAGAGATCGGCGGATTCGCAATTGTCCCTGCAATTATTGGTGCTGTTATTTTAGTTTTAATTGTGAGTTTTGTTTTACGCAAAATGCGCGGAAATAATAATCATCGACACGCCTAAATAAAAAAGAGAAATCAGCGTCTTGATTTCTCTTTTTCCCTTACTTCTTATAGCAAAATGTTTTAATAATAGACCTACCTGTAAGTGTAATTCTTTATGGCTACATTTAATAATTGCTGCTTGTCACCTCTGACATTTAATATTTCTACACCCTCATATCAAGCGCGTTAGTAATGAGTAGCTCTGTCCCTTCGAGATCTTCAAGCATATCGGTGAAGACAGCTTCAATATGAACTGGTGCAGTTTTAGCTTTTATTAGACATTGTTTTATAGCTGCTTTCTATTTCGGCTCTACTAATTCAATAAATGATCTTGCTTGTTTGCCCTTTAACTGTGCGTAGTGTGTATCTGTAGCTAATTCAACGGTTTCGTTGTCTAAGTTGACCCACATCCGATAAGATTGTACCTTTATATCCTTTTTGGTTTCTACCGGTTCAAAGTGAAGAATGTAGTTAGGTTTTCGAATCATTTCAGCTTTTTCTTCTCTCCAGGATACATCTTTTAACCACTGCTGCACTTTCTGCACTTGATTTTGGTCTTTCATTTTAACCGCATGGCCATATTGATTATCGGCTATGTATTTTTCGATTACGAGCTTTTGTTCAACAGTACCGCTTGAAGCACTGCTTTGCTGACATCCTGTTATCACCCAACAAATAGCAATGAGAACTACTAATCCAGACCATACTTTTTTCATTTACATCTACCTTTCTTTTTGTAATTGAAATGAGATGTTCTTGCTGAATGATGCTACCAGCTGCTCGTTTTTAAATCTCTTTTTGCATTCTCTTTTCTTCCTATAAATCCCTGCTTCATTTGCTCAAAAAAACTGAATCCCCGAAAGGATCCAGTTTTTCGTTACGATTCGACATCTTCTATGACATGAACAGCGCGAATAGCGGCGTTTACTTTTGTATGTTGAACGTATTCTTTTGCTTCGTGTATCGTCATTGCTTCTACTTCTTGGTAATAAATCACGTTTCCCCATTCATATTCTACTGAATAACGATTTGACTTTTCCACATGGTATCCTCCTTATTGATGAACTAAAATTTGATCAATCAAGCCATATTCTTTTGCTTCATCCGCTGTAAAGAATGTATCTCGATCAGTGTCTTTATTAATCGTTGACAGCGATTGTCCTGTTCGTTCAGACAGAAGTTCATTCAGGTGGTCTTTTAAGCGCAAAATACGCTTCGCTCGAATTTCAATTTCAGCTGCTTGTCCTTTTGCTCCTCCTAGCGGCTGATGAATCATCACTTCGCTGTTAGGAAGAGCAAAACGTTTCCCTTTTTGACCGCCCGCTAGTAAAACTGAACCCATAGATGCTGCTAGCCCTATACACAATGTACTTACATCTGCACGTATAAGCTGCATCGTATCAAAAATAGCCATGCCCGCTGTAATGGACCCTCCTGGTGAATTAATATAAATGCTAATATCTTTTTCTGGGTTTTCTGCATCTAAAAATAAAAGCTGAGCGATAATGCTAGTAGCCACCTCATCCGTAACTTCACCTGTGAGCATAATCACTCGGTCGAGCAACAGCCTTGAATAAATGTCATAGGCACGCTCTCCTTTACTTGTTTGTTCTACTACATAGGGAGTTAAGTTCATGTGACCGCCTCTTTCCACTGAATTAATACGAGCAAATTTTTTTACTTTTGCACTGACTTCTTGATTTAAAAATGAATCCCCTATCAAATCTTCATCGGTAAATTTAATCATTAGAGAATGTCTTTCTTGCTGTATATGCAAGTGTTCATCTCGGTAAGTCACCGCAACTGCAATCTCTGCCTGTGGATATAAAACGGTCTCTTCCGTGTAGAGCTCTATTAATAAAGGTTCATCGTCAATATGTTTTACTTCGATTTGTCCTTGTGGGTTTTCACAGTACCCATTTAAGTTTCTTGTTTTGAACAAACCTTCGGGCAGCTGAATATCAATCGTGATGTTTTTAACTTTTATTTGCGATCGTTCAAATGTAATACATAGGTGGTTCATTCCTTCTTCTTTTTCCATTACTGATTTTGCTATGGCTAATTTAATCATGCGATGAATGATCCTTTAAAATCTGAGTAACAGACTCAATTACTTTTTGCCGTACGTCTGCTGATAAATTCCGATTCATAGCGACAAACACATCTTCATTGACTTGATGCATTTCTTGATTTTGAATTTGTTTGCTTTGGTAAAGAGGGAGCTGCGCACCTATACTTTTCACTTCTTCCACACTCATTGAACGCAGCGTTTCTTGAATGGAAGCTAGTGACTCCCCTGCTTTTGATAATGTTAAAGCGGCTCGAAAGTAATGAACATGCTGATCTGTATAGACGCGCTTATTTCCCACTAGCTCCAGCGGAGGAACAATTTCTATTTGCGTGTAATACCGCACCGTACGCAGGTTCAAGTCCGCACCTTCATTGTTTAATAATTCCGTAATTTGCTTGCCTGTATATGTTTTCAAACAATCCCCCCTTTTCAGTTACAGTTAACTGTTACACTGTCATTATACTGTAAAGATATTTATTTTACAATTAAAACCATGGTAAATTTTAGATAAAGAAGCAAAGCCTATAAATAAAAAGAACGAACCAAAGAGCCCAGGTCATATACCCGGGCTCTCTTTACTAAGCGAAAAAACAACTGTGTATATTTCAATCTATTCCTGCTCATACTTCTCATGCTACACTTTAGTTATCTTAAAAAAGGAGAGAACATATGATGGGGAATCAAGTATAGATTGCTTAGGGTGTCGATTAGCAAATAACCAGGAGAAATCGCATATGATATTTGAAGATTCGTTTGTGACATGCCTGCTAGACCACAAGCCGTTTAACGAAGGACACCTCTTAATTCTTCCTAAAGCACATATAGTGGAAATCGACGAATTCGATACTGAACACATATTGGCCGTGATGAATGCAGCGAAGCTAATGACAAAAGCAGTTAAGACGCTTTTTATTCCAGACGGAGTTACTCTCTCTCAAAACGGGGGTATGTTTAACGAGTTAACTCATTTTCACATGCACATCGTTCCGAGATATAAAGAGGAGTGTTTCGGAGATTTTTATACGCAAATTCCCGAATATGCTGAAAATGATGACGTCTTGGCTGCAACAGCTCAGAAAATGCGCCGCGTCATTCAGCAAATGTCTTTATAAAAAAAACGGCCTCCTTATGGAAGCCGTTCTCTTTATTGACGATCAAATAATGAACTTCCTGCAATACCAGGGTTCGTCATTTCAAATGGATTTAAAATGAGATCTAATTCCTCTTCTGTTAACACATCGTATTGAAGGCAAAGCTCACGAATTGGTTTTCCTGTTAAAATCGCTTCACGCGCAATACGCGATACGACTTCATAGCCTAAGTGAGGGTTAACAGCTGTAATAATCCCTACGCTTTTTTCTACATATTCTTTCATGCGCGTTTCGTTTGCTTCAATACCTGCTAAACAGTGATCCGTAAAGCTTCTGAAACCGTTGTTCATGATGCTGATTGATTGAAGCAAGTTAAATACAAGCACAGGTTCCATAACGTTAAGCTCCATCTGACCTGCTTCTGAAGCAAGAGAGATCGTTTGGTCATTTCCCATTACTTGAAACGCAATTTGATTGATTAATTCAGCCATAACCGGGTTTACTTTTCCTGGCATGATTGAAGAACCAGGCTGACGAGCAGGAAGGCTGATTTCTCCTAGACCTGCACGAGGACCTGATGCCATTAAACGCAGGTCATTGGCAATTTTAGACATATTCGTCATACAGATTTTAAGCGCTGCAGATACTTCTGTATAAGCATCTGTATTTTGAGTAGCGTCCACTAAATGCTCTGCATGCACAAGCGGCAGACCGCTGATATCAGCTAAGTGTTTGACTACATTTTCAATATAGCGAGGATCTGCATTTAAACCTGTTCCAACAGCTGTCGCCCCCATATTTACTTCATGCAAGTGGTCACGCGTTGCGCTGATACGCTTAATGTCGCGCGCTAACACGCGGCTGTATGCTTCAAACTCTTGACCAAGACGAACGGGTACAGCATCTTGAAGATGCGTACGGCCCATTTTAATCACATGATCAAATTCTTGCGCTTTTCGTTTAAATACATCATGCATATCATTCATTGTAACAAGAAGTTTATTTAATAAGTTCAGCGTTGAAATATGGATAGCCGTTGGAAATACATCATTTGTTGACTGAGACATATTCACATGGCTGTTAGGACTTAATTTACCGTATTCGCCTTTATTGTCTCCCATAATTTCAAGGGCACGGTTTGCAATCACTTCATTAGCATTCATATTCATTGACGTTCCTGCTCCGCCTTGAATAGGATCCACAATAAAGTATTCATGCCACTGACCTGCTAAGATTTCATCAGCTGCTTGCACAATCGCATTTCCAATACCTTCATACAAGCGCTTCGTGTCCATATTTGCAAGCGCTGCCGCTTTTTTTACGATAGCAAGCGCTTTAATCATTTCTTCATGTACTTTATAACCCGTAATCGGGAAATTTTCTACGGCACGTGCGGTTTGTACACCGTAGTATACGTCTGCTGGAATTTGTTTTTCTCCTAGAAAATCAGCTTCTGTACGATATCCTGCTGTTTCTTGTTTCATAGCTGTACCTGCTTTCTTTTTTAATTAATATCTTCTGCAATCGACGTTTCCATCATCTTTTTCACTTGGTGAGGGTCTTTGGTTTGTCCGAGCACCCACATTAATTTAGGAACAATGGCTTCTGTGTTCATGTTTTTTGAGCGAACGACGCTGTCATGATTAATCATTCGGCCTACTTCATAAATGCCCATGTCTTCTCCTTCTTCAAGGCACTGAGTAGTAATGACAACGGATACACCGTGATTTGTCAATTCAATAAGCTTGGCTAAAATATTGCGAACTTGAAATGGAATTCCTCCACTTCCATAGCTTTCAACAACAACGCCTTGATATACATCTTTTAATCCATCGAAAAATTCAGGCTTAATGCCGGGAAACAGTTTGACAACTGCCACATCCGTACAAAGAGATGTATTAACCGTCAACTCTTCTTTACTAGAGCCAACCGATTTTGTATATTCCACCGTATTATCATGGATAGACGCCACGTATGGATAGTTAATGCTTTCAAATGCATCATAACTTTTTGTACGAAGCTTAATTGCTCTTGTGCCTTGAATCACACGACCGTCAAAGACTACATAGACTCCGCCTGTTTCCTCACATGCAAAGCGAATCGCATCTGCAATATTGCGCTTCGCGTCCGTTTTACTAAATGAAATAGGAATTTGAGATCCTGTAATCGCAATTGGTTTTTTAGAATGCTGAAGCATGTAAGAAAGAGCTGCCGATGTGTAGGCCATTGTATCTGTTCCATGGGTAATAACAAAACCATCGTATTCATTATAATGCTCTTCAATCGCTTTTGCCATCTCTATCCAACATTCAGGCTGCATATTTGTACTATCAAGATTCATAAGAGATTTGCTGTCAATTTGACAATGTTCATTTAAATCAGGTATGTAGCTTAGTAATTGATCTGGCTCCATTCCAGGAACAAGTCCATTTTCACCTTCAAGTGAAGCGACCGTTCCGCCAGTTGATAACAATAATAGTTTTTTCAAAACCGACATCCCCTTTGCTTAATTTCTGTAAAAAAACCTGACAATCTATCAAATAAATTATATTCATTTCGCGTACTTCACCTGTAATTATAGTAACCCAAATTCAATAAATCAAGAGAAAAATTATTCGTTTCGCGTACACTTTTCTCTACGGCAATGATATAATGAATAAAAATGTAAATTGGCTCACGGTTTGATTCCAAAGATCTGCGCGCGAGCTGAATGCCTCGGTTTTTTACATACTACACCTACAAAGGAGCGTCATGAATGTTAAGCAGATTAGCTCAACTCAGGAAAGAAAAAAAATGGTCTCTTCAATATACAGCTGACCAGCTTGAAATTGCTAAAAGCACCTACGCAGGATACGAATCTGGCTATCGTCGTCCTTCTCTTGAAGCACTCGTTACAATCGCAGAACTATTTGATACATCAACAGACTATTTGCTAGGTAAGGAAAAGGAACCTCATTCTCCTTCAGATGCACCCATCGAATTAACATCGCCTCAGACTCATAGAATTACGGTCGACGGTGCGGAACTATCTCAAGAAGAAATTCAGCAGCTGACGGCCTTTATTCGTGCTAAAAGACAAATTGAAAAAGAAACTGCACCTTCTTCAATTTAAAGAAGATTAGAAGCAGGTTGCTTCTAATCTTCTAGCTGCATGTCTAAATAGGCTACTACTTCTTTTATTATTTCCTCTTCTGTTTCTTCCATCAGCTCTCCGGTTATCTTGCTGCCTGGGAGCTTCTTCGAAGAACGAATGCCCAAAAATGTGCGTACACAGTGCCAGATAGGAATAAAAAGACCATCTAAAAACTCATCTTTTTCTAAAATACCCACTTGAATAGTGGCGTGATAACCAGGGTGAAAAGGATTTTCCCCTTCACGGATCACATCTACAGAGATCTCCATCCCCTTTTTTTCAAAAGCTTCTTTATATTGTTCATATATGGATTTGAGAAGTTCTTGCATAGACCTTTCAACCTTATGTATATGCTTTTCTAACTGCGGCGTAAATTGTTTTGCGGTGTATTCCATCTATTTCCCTCTTCTTTCGGTTCCCTATCTATTATTTTAGCGACTTTTATTTTATTGTATCATAAGAAAAGCGTTCGTCTGTCTAGCAGAAAACCCCGCTTTTTTGTAGAAAAGCGGGGTTCATACATACCTTTATTAGCAATAGCCTACATTGCTTTATCTTGTTTAGAAGATGATTTTAATTTTTTATTTTTAGTTGGATCTGGCTCATTAGAAGACATGATGATGTTTCCTTCGCCGTTGCACACTTTGCACTTTATCAATCCAAATTTCTTACCGGCTCCTTGGCATTGTGGACAAACATATCGAATTGGCATAAACTGTACCTTCCTTTTTTCTAATTTATACCTGCGCCTTGAAAGCGCCTGTGGTTAGTTTATAGTTTCATTATAAATCGTACAATCCACCCTATCAAGACGTGCCAAATTGCACATCTTTAATGGCAAGAAATTCTTCCTTTCTAAAATTCACCTAAAAAATGAGTCGATAGGCAGGAGAATTTCTATTGTTGTTAAAAGGCAATACGTCAGAGGAAGTTTCTTATTGGATATAATTAGCGAATCCCCGCGCTAAAAATTTTACTTTTTTTCGTGAATCTAAAGGCTAAACAACCGTTTTATCTCGAATTTCTTTTGAAATGGTTACGTCTTTCCAAAGCTGTTCGTATTTATAGCCCGTTAAACTTTCACAAACCGCTTTCGCTTCAGGAGTAACGGCGGTCGCCGGGCCCCCCTTTTTTCTTCTTTCAATTTCAGCTAATAAAATTTTGTGATTTTTCGGACTTATTTTAAACCATATGGTTGCTATAATTCCCATGAGAATTAAAATAGCAGGTACAATCATGAACAGCTTTTGTAAGCCGGCTAGCGTAGACGCTGACTGCTCGGCATTTGGTACATAGCCAATATTCTTTAAGGCAATACCAACAAGAAAAATCGCAAGCGCCTGAGACGATTTTCGAATAAATGACATCAGCCCTGCATACACGCCTTCTCGTCTTTTTGTCGTAATCATCTCATCTACATCTGATACAAACGGCAGTACATTCCATGGAATCATGATCGCTCCCGAATGACCGCTTCCTAAAAAAAATGCCGCTAAGTAAATAAGAACTAACGAGCTATCTGTTGTTAGGAAACTGAATAAAATAATGCCCGTTCCCCAAATGACCATGCTGAAGTTATAGGTTAATTTATTTCCTAACTTAATGGCTATGTACGTAACAAGAGGAATAAATAGCACTTGTGTAATTTGCACAAAGCTCAGGGTATCTGCATAAATCGCTTCGCGCAGCATGTAATAGGCAATAAAATAAAAGAAAAGAGCATTAAATACATCCATTGCAATGTAAGATGCTAAATACATGGCAAGGTACACGTTAAACGACTTGTTTTTAAAGGCACTTCCAAAACTGATAAACAGCTGCTTAAATTCTAACCAAAATCCGTTTTTCTTTTTTCGTTCCACTACTTCTCCGCTATCCCATGTTCCCTTGTAAACAAAAATCCATGGAAGAGCAAAAAGAAGTCCAAAGATAATGCCCATGATTAAATATCCTTGTCCGCCTGGAAATGCATCAATGATTCGTTTCGGGAAAAAAGCACCTAAAAATGAAGCGCCTTGTGAAAAGACCATGCGTATTCCCGTCATTTTCGAACGAGTACTATAATCTGTCGTCATTTCTGCTGCTAGCGTATTGTAAGGAACCATGACCATACCAAACGCGGTATTAAATAAAAGATAGGCTAAAATAAAATAGGTGTATTTAAACATATGTGAGCCTTCAATAGGAATCCACAGCATACTGAACGTGATGGCAACTGGAATGATTCCAAAAAGAAAAAAGACTCTTCTTCGTCCTTTTTTTGTCTGAAGATGATCAGATATGTACCCAATGGTTGGATCTAATAAAGCATCCCACACTTTTCCAAGAGCTACAATCGTTCCTGCTTCTACAGGAGAAAGCCCGACTACATCCGTTAAAAAAACCATAAATAATGTGCCGATAATAAAAAAGGATCCTCCGCCAAACAAATCCCCAAATCCATACGCTACCATATTACGAAAGCGCACTTGTTTTGTTTTCCCTTGCATATGCAGCCCTCCCCCTGAGTAAATAGACTAGCTTCTTTTGTTATTCACTTTTTTCTATTTTACTAAACTACTCCTTGAAAAATAAGGAATATGTCATCTGTTCTGCTCAAAAAAATAAGATGCTTTCTACTTATATAAGTAGAAAAATAGCTGGGTAAAACGTTCTTCTTTATACCCTATTATAAGTTGACTTTTTGTTCACAGCTGTTATAATTCAACCCATTGCTAGTTATTTAGCTATAAAATGCAAACTTGAACATTTGACATCTGAGCTGTGACGAATAAAATAATAAGTATGAAACCTATTGATATCTTTAAAGCATTATCTAATGAAACTCGATTAAATATATTAGAGTGGTTAAAAGAACCTGAAAAGCATTTTAAAGACAAACAAGCACATTTGCCTAAGGAGGTCAGCAGCAGAGGCGGTGTTTGCGTGGGAGATATTCAGGAAAAAGCTCAGCTGTCTCAGTCAACAGTATCCAGCTATCTTTCCATGATGCAAAAAGCAGGTTTGTTAGAGTCAATTCGGCACGGTCAATGGACATACTATCGCCGAAATGAAGAAACGCTTCAAGAGCTTTCTTCATTCTTACGAAAAAAACTTTAACGAGTTTTTTTCACTCATTATATCTATTTTTCTAGATATACAAATATAAAGAAATATTGGAGTGATAAACGTGAAGTTGTTGGTTTATTTAGTTGCGGTTTTAGGCGGCGCTGCTTTAAGTATGGAAGGCGCCATTGCCGGAGAACTCGGAAAAACAGTTGGAAAACTTGAAAGCAGTTATTATATTTTTATCATGGGAACGCTCATTTTAGGTCTGACCACTTTATTTGCTGGAAAGGGAGATCTACCTTACGTCTTAAAAGCGCCTAAGTGGAATTTAACCGGTGGATTATTAGGTACGGTTTATTTAACGATTCTAGTGATTAGTATCCCCTTTATCGGAATTGGTGTTTCAATGGTTGCGGTTATTGTGGGCCAAATGATTACAAGCATGATCATTGAGCATTTTGGTTGGCTTGGCAGCAGCAAAATTAAAATTAACAAAGAACGCGTAATGGCTATTGTATGTATGGGAATTGCGCTTGTACTTATTTTCTAGGAGGGTTTTACGATGAGTTTATTAATGGTAATACTTACCTTAATAGGAGGATTAACGCTAAGCGCTCAATCTTCTATTAACGGTACTTTAAGTAAAAAAACAGGTACGTTTGAAACAGCTTTTTTAACCTTTGCAACAGGTGCCATGATTTTAACGATTGTCGTGGTCTTCTTTGGACAAGGAAACATTCTCTCTGTTTTTGATGTCCCTAAATGGCAGCTTACTTGCGCTTTATTCGGAGCATCTTATTTGTTTCTAACCGTTTTAGCCGTTCCTAAAATTGGCGTAACAGCAGCTAATATTTCAACTGTTATCGGTCAGTTATTTGCAAGTATGATTATCGACCATTTTGGCTGGTTTGGAAGCAAAGAAGTACCCTTTGATCTATCCCGCTGGATTGGTGTAGCATTTATGTTATTAGCTCTTTATTTTATTTTCAAGGGCAATAAGAAAACAGCAGCATAAAATATTCAGGAAAATAGCCAAGTGTCCCTATGTAAAGGCGCACTTGGCTATTTTTGTACGTAAACCGCGTTTGAATTTTCAATCAATTATTTAGAACATATTTTATTTAAACGAAATTGGTTTTTAATCAGGTGAATTTCACAAAAAACTGTGCATACCTTCATGCCTTTGTTCAAAAGATAAAGATGCAGATCTAGAAAATCAGCTACATAAACGAACAGGTAAGGTGGGTTTTTTCGTGGGAAAATTTTTGTTTTTAGCAGCCTTTGTCTTTTTTTGTTTTACGCTTTCCATTTCCGCAGAAGAAAATATACCAGAAGAAAATATAGAATCACACGTAAGTCAGCCTGTTGTAAAAGATTTTATTTATCAATCTCTTGAACCTTGGGTACATCAAGATATTACTTCTCATTATGAGAAGGTGTACGGTAAACAGCATAAAAAAGTAAAAGTTCGCCCGATTAAAAAAGATGATATCGGAATACAAATGGGTGAAATACAGCCAGGTAAAGGCGGTAAGTTCACTCATATTGTGCGGGTAAAAATCTTAAACTTGAAAGTAAAACCTGAGGGAGAAGATGAATTCTTTGCAACGGATACGCTTATTTACAAAGTGAATATCAACGACCTTTCTGCTGAAAATGATGTAGAAAACGTCGTAAAATTACTCGAGTATAAACATCAAGAAAGATAAAGGCTCAAAAAGCCAATTCTTACCCCTTTTGAAGGTATTTATTCCGCTATTCAAAAGGGGCTTTATTATGAAGTGTGTTTTCTCTTCACAATTTTAGGGAATATAACTACCACTTATCCCCTAATTTTTTCATATTGCTAGTGCATAAGATACGAACTTGATAACTTTTTGTCGGTTTTTATCTATTTCTGTAGGGTTTCCTGTAGGATGAAAAAGAAAGTAAAGCGCTTTAATTGCTATGACAGAAAGGTTGAGGATAGCTGTCCTGCATAACTGGAAATTAATAGGTAGTAAGAACTGCATGTAACGACAAAAGTTGACAGCGAAAGATTTCAGAATAATAATAATAAAGCAACAACGTTTAAACGAAAGACTTATTTTACATGAAAGGTGTTAGTCAGATGAACAATTTACATCGAAGAATGGGAACATTCGCGTTAACCATGACGGGACTTGGATCAATTATTGGTTCCGGCTGGTTATTTGGAGCGTGGCGAGCAGCTCAAATTGCAGGGCCGGCAGCTATTTTATCATGGGTCATTGGAATGGTCGTTATTTTATTTATTGCACTTTCTTACAGTGAATTAGGATCCATGTTTCCCGAAGCCGGCGGGATGGTCAAGTATACGCAGTACTCACACGGTTCGTTTATTGGTTTTATTGCTGCTTGGGCAAACTGGATTGCGATTGTATCCGTTATTCCAGTCGAAGCAGTAGCTTCTGTACAGTATATGAGTTCGTGGCCTTGGAAGTGGGCACAGTGGACAAGCCACCTCGTAGAAAAAGGAACGTTAACTGGCGAAGGATTAGCTATCGCTACTGTGCTATTGATTATTTACTTTTTACTGAATTATTGGACAGTTGGACTATTTTCCAAAGCCAACTCGTTAATTACTATTTTTAAAATTGTTATACCAGGACTTACAATCGGAGCACTTTTATTTGTAGGCTTTCACGGCGAGAACTTCACTTCTGGAAGCAGCATCGCACCAAACGGCTGGGCTAGCGTGCTTACAGCAGTTGCTACGTCTGGGATTGTGTTTGCTTTTAACGGTTTTCAAAGCCCTATTAATATGGCGGGAGAAGCGAAAAATCCGGGCCGCTCTATTCCGATTGCGGTAGTAGGCTCAATTTTAGTTGCTACAGTCATTTATTTGCTTCTACAAATTGCATTTATCGGGGCAGTAAATCCTTCTGATATTGCGAAGGGATGGAGTCATTTAAACTTTAACTCTCCGTTTGCAGATTTAGCCATTGCCCTTAACATTAACTGGCTTGTCATTGTCCTGTATGCAGATGCGTTTGTTTCACCATCTGGAACAGGTATTACGTATACAGCTACTACTGCTCGAATGATTTATGGTATGGAACAAAATAAATATTTGCCAAGTGTCCTAGGACGCCTTCATCCGATTTATGGTGTTCCGCGTCAAGCCATGTTTTTTAACTTAGCTGTTGCTCTTGTCTTTTTGTTTTTATTTCGGGGCTGGGGCGTGCTTGCTGAAATTATTTCAGTCGCTACGCTTATCTCTTACATTACAGGTCCTGTTACGGTTATGACGCTAAGACGAACTGGCAGCGATTTATATCGTCCCCTTCGTTTAAAGGGATTAAGCATCATTGCGCCGCTTGGTTTTATTTTTGCCTCTTTAACCTTATATTGGGCGCGCTGGCCGCTAACTGGACAAGTTTTGTTTATTATTTTAATCGGCCTTCCTATTTATTTTTATTATCAAGCAAAGGCTAAATGGAAAGGTTTTCGACAGAACTTCAAAGGCGGCGTATGGATGGTTGTATACTTACTTTGTATGATGACTATTTCCTGGCTTGGAAGCGAAAAGTTTGGCGGCCTTAATGTTATTAAATACGGATGGGATATGGGAATTATTGTTGTTGTTTCTCTTCTCTTCTACACATGGGCTTTAAAAAGCGGCTTCAAAACTGAGTATTTAGAGAATGGAAGAAAAGTAAATGACTCTTTAAAAGCAGCAGTGAATGAAACAGCCGCTTCTAAAGAGTCATAACAAAAGCACCTTGCATAAGCAAGGTGCTTCTTAGTGAGCAGTTCTAACTTTTTTCAGCACGTCTTCGATCGTAATTTGGTCTAAATGCCTGATTACGCTTTGCTCACTCTCTGTAAAAATGTCGTCCATCACTGTTTGAATGTTTGATTTCACAATACAGTCAGCGTCAGGGTCGCCGCTGCACCAGTGAGGCTTCAACGTTCCTGTCGATATAACTCGGTAAATCAACCCAAGACTTATTTCAGCAGGGCTGCAGCCTAAAGTATAACCGCCGCCTAGCCCTTCTTTTGTCCGAACCAAGTTGTTTTTTCTGAGTGTACTCATTGTTTTCCGAACCCGTGCAGGATTGGTACAGATATTATAAGCAATCGATTCACTGCTTGCTCGGTGATCTGGTAAATTTGCTAGGAACACTAAGCTGTGCACGGCAATGGTAAATTCACTGTTCATCTTCCATAAACCACCTTTTTTCTTTCTCTACTGTAACGTTAAGTGACACAGTTCAAAAAGTCAAGAGAGCAAGGAAGGAAAGAAGAACTGTAGCTTTATTTATTCACGGTCTTCTTTTTCTATACTTTCTACTTCGTTAGCTGAGTTGATTTCAAGGTATACCGTCTTTTCTTTTAAACTGCCTTTTTCTTCTTTTTCAAAGTCAGTGCTTTTTTGATACGTTTTTTTGCCGTTCGGAACTTTTACCGTTATATGTTTGTTACTTTCTTCTATAAAAATACCCACAACTTTACGTTCGTTTCCATCTTGTTCGTACACGCCATCTTTATCTGCTTTTGCTTTTGGAGTTAATTCAATACTAATTGCTTCTTGTGTAGCTGCGTCAATCTCAGCTTCTACTTCTTTATTAAGCATATCTTTTAGCTGTGAGCCTTCCACTTCCATCCCAGAGCTCTTTGGTACTTTAACAAGTTGATCATCAATACTCAGCGTCATTTCTTTTTCAGCGTCTTTTTTTAACGTACCAATCAAGTCAAAATCTTCTTCTTTCCCCTTTTTAATGTCTGGGTCATTGGAATACTGCTGTAGCTTTGTCAATTCTTGACGATCTTCAATTGGTTTTTCCTCTGCTTTATGATTGTCTGATTTTGTCTTGTTAGCTGGTTCACCTGAACAAGCTGCCGCACTTCCAATCATACATAGAGTGACTAAGGACAGGATTCCTTTTGTTAGCTGTTTTTGCATATGTATTCTCCTTTTTCTTTTTTATTTCCACCTTTATACATATGTAAAACAAAAAAGTGAAACATAACGACATCCAGGAAACCTACGCTCATCCTACCAATGAAAAAATCCGAACGGGTTGAATTCTTTATCAAGAATCAAACCCGTTCGGATTTTCTTTCAACTAAAACACTTTTGTCCTAGCTTCTTTTTAAAGCTGCTGTTGCTTCAATATATGATTCGCTTCTTCTAAGTAAGTCACATACGCCTGTACTTGTTTATCACCGTAATTATCTAGTTCAAACAGCGCTTCTTGTATAAAATTAAAATTATCAATAATATGCTGTGTTTTCATGCCTCGGCTTGTGAGTAAATTGTTTAACCATAAGGCATAGTCCGTAAAAATTTGCAGATTGTCTAACTTATATGTTGTCTCTAAATACTTCATATGATAATGATTATCTTCATGGCATCTTTCTTTGCCGCGCTCTCCGAATTTTTCGAGCAAAGAAGGTTCTAACTCGTAGATTTTCTCCGTTACTCTTTCGACGATCTTATTAACGGGAAGTGAACTCATCGTGCCACCACTTTGTACTGAGAAACTTTTGGGATGACAGCTGCCAGTTCTTGATCAGGGTACTTTTTCTCTAAATCATGAATACGCTTGAAATCTTCGCTTCGTACCCAGCTTAAATAATTCTCTTTCGTATCAAATGTAAGCTGAACGGTGAGTTCCCCTGCTCGCTTATCGTTTTGAAGAAGCAGAAAATCTACAAATCCTGGAGCCTCGTCGACTGATTTTGAACGATTTTTATAAATTCCAATTACTTCTTCAGCTTTTTCATCCGGTACATTAAATGTTGAAAATACGGTGTACATCTTGGTTCCTCCCTTTATGATACAAAACCTGGGTTCTTTTCTCTCTATTGTACATCATACGGGAGATGAAATGGTGTTACGTTTAGATTTCACTGGGGTTACAGCAGGTTTTTAACATAAAAATCCCTTTGAAACACTGTTTCAAAGGGATTTTCTATCTGTTATTATATTAGTTTTCGATTTTTGTTAATTGTTCTGTATGTGTTTTTACACGTGCTGGATCAATTGTAATACGGGCAACGCCTGAATCCATTGCTGCTTTTGCTACAGACTCTGCTACAGCTGGCGCTACGCGAGGATCAAATGGTCCAGGTATCACGTAATCTGCGTTTAGCTCTTCTTCCGTAATAAGGGCTGCAATTGCTTCAACAGCAGCTTTTTTCATTTCTTCGTTAATATGAGTAGCGCGAACGTCTAACGCACCGCGGAAAATTCCAGGGAATGCAAGAACGTTATTTACTTGGTTAGGGAAGTCTGAACGACCTGTTCCAATAACAGCCGCTCCTGCTTCTTTTGCAGCGTCTGGCTTGATTTCGGGATTAGGATTTGCCATCGCAAAGATAATTGCATCTTCATTCATTGATTTAACCATCTCTTGAGATAATGCATCTGCTGCAGATACGCCGATAAATACATCCGCTCCTTTAATTACATCGCTTAGCGTACCGCTTTCTTTGTTTACGTTTGTATAAGAAGCCACTTCCGCTTTTACTTTGTTCATACCTTGAGGGCGTCCTTCATAAATAGCACCTCTTGTATCACACATAATCATGTCACGTACGCCGTAAGAATAAAGAAGTTTTGTAATAGCAATGCCGGCAGCTCCTGCTCCGTTTAAGACAATTTTTAAGTCTTCCATTGATTTGTTTACAATTTTTAATGCATTTACAAGTCCTGCTACTGTTACGATCGCTGTACCGTGCTGATCATCATGGAACACAGGAATATCTACTTCTTTTTTCAGGCGCTCTTCAATTTCAAAGCACTGTGGAGCTGCGATATCTTCTAAGTTAATGCCTCCGAATGTATGAGCCATTAATTTCACAGTTTCAACAATTTTATCTGTATCTGTTGTATCAAGTGTAATTGGGAATGCATCTACGCCTGCAAAGCTTTTAAATAAAATTGCTTTTCCTTCCATAACGGGAAGTGAAGCCGCAGGTCCGATGTTTCCAAGACCAAGAACAGCAGTACCATTTGTCACAACGCCGACCATGTTTCCTTTCATTGTGTAATCATACACCGTTTCTGGATGTTCATGAATTTCTTTACAAGGTTCTGCTACTCCCGGAGAGTAAGCTAAGCTTAAATCTTGAGCGTTTTGAACTTCAACTTTTGATTTAACTTCTAACTTACCTTGTTTTTCTTGATGCATATGTAGTGCTTGATCACGTAGTGACATAATTGTATTCTCTCCTTTTTTTCTATACATTTAAATTTTTTAATGAATTTATTTAACACTTGCTTTTTATCTCCATAATTGTAAGACAACCTGACTGAATAAATTCACAGACAAGTGCCATTATGAAACAAGAAACATAAAAAGTAAACTATCTTGCTTAAACGACTGCTGCGCTTTGTTAATATAAAGTATAGACGTGTCGGAAACTCTTGTTTGTCTCACTTCAAGTTGTCTGATATACAGACAACTTAGAAAACATACAACTGCTCACTATAGCGCTTTCAAATACGTGTCAGCAAAATCGACGGCTTTAGGCATTGAAAAGAAGTATGCACGTGCTGAACCAATTTTTTCAACTTTTATTCCTTTTGCTTCAATAAACGCTTCACCTATCTCTTCAAACAGTCCTTCTCGAAACTCTAATTCTTTATACGTCCTCCATACTCGCTTTCCTGAATCCATAACTGGAGATCCTTTTTGAATCACGTTTCGATATGGAATTCGATATTCTGCTAGATGAAAAGAAGTATTATTCCCAAACCCGACACCTAATAATAAAACAAAGGCATGTTTTTTGTAAAGCCTTTCAAGAGGAGAATTTTCGCCTAAACTAAATTCAAGGGGATGATCTCTTAAGATGTCTTCGCTGTCCTTTCCCCAAGCGGCGAATGAATACATTGGATGGCTGCTTCTTCTTACGCCAGGATATGTTCGAAAAGTTTCCACAATTTGTCCCATCCCGCTTGTTGGTGTGTACACTGGATCATACGGGGGCATCGTTTCCCGAATAGTTTCCCACCACTCTTTTGGCACAGCCGGATTGCCCCATTCTGATGGATCCGAAAGATCGACCGACTGTGACGGCATCACGATCGTTCCTTCCTCTGTCACAGTCTCCATTAAAGCTTGAACAACGGCTACTGAACCTCCGTTTACCCACCCTAATGAAGATAGTGAAGAATGAACCATGATAGTCATCCCTTGTGTGATGCCTAACCTGCGTAAATCTTCTTTTAACGTGTCTTTCGTTCTAGGATGATCTGTTGCTTGGACAATGTGCTTCATCGTAAGCTCCTTACTTATAGTGCTACTAGAATGTGTTGCTGAACTCTAGCAATATATGTAAAACTTATGTTTCCATAATAGTAAGAATAACAACAATTGTCAAATTATTTAAAGTAATAGAAAAACTTAGTTTTATTCATATCAGTTATCATACAACTGACTTATTGGTAAGGTTTATTCCCTTCAATTATCCTACTATAATAACCGCTACTGAGGTCTTTCAATAAATTAAAAAGAAGAATATTCCTATAAATAAAAGCAATACTAAGGAAGCTATACATATTTACCTATCACTATTTTCAGGAGGAATGTGTACAATGAGCACATCAAAACTTCCGCCGCTCACGTCCTCAGAGCTTGCTAACTTATGGATGACTTATCAGGAAAAAACGATGATTTTGAGGTTCTTAGAATATTTTCTGGAAGATAAACAGGATTACAAAGAACTTTTTGAGCTATATTACAGCCGATCTTTAAAAAGTGTAGCGCAAATAAAAGAAATATTTGAGAACGAAGGCGCTGTTATCCCAATTGGTTTTACGAAAGATGACGTGAATGTAGGAGTTCCTAAGCTATACGACCATATGTTTGAAGTTATGTATATACGCTTAATGTCTCAAATTGAAACAGGACTGTTTGCTTTGCATTCGACCATGTCTTACCGAGAAGATATACGGAATTTCTTTGTAGATGCAACAGCAGAAGCACAGGACATATACAATCAATCCACACAAGTATTGTTAGAAACGGGTGTCATCGCAAAACCCCCATACGTTTCTATGCCGAAGGAAGTTCATTTTGTCCATGCGCAAAATTATATAGGCGGATTGAGCTGGTTTAGCGAAAAAAGATCGTTGAATACCATTGAAGTGTCACTTATTCAACATGCTGTTGATACAAATCTTGTAGGAATGCAGCTGATGATTGGTTTTGCTCAAGTGGCCAACAACAAAGAGGCACAGCAGCATTTTGTCAGGGGTATGAAGCTTTCGAAGAAAATTGAAACAGAATTAGGTGATATTTTACGCCATAGCTACATAGAACCTCCGGCTACTCATGCTGGAAAAGCGACGAATTCAACCGTTCCTCCTTTTTCAGATAAGCTGATGATGTACAATACGAGTCTTTTGAGTACGTTCGGTCTGGGGAGTAACGCCTTAGGAGGAGCCTTTAGTTTAAGAAGTGATTTGCCATTAAAGATGCTACAGCTTGCAAAAGACATTTACAGTTTGGCAAAAGAAGGCGGAAAAATTATGATTCAAAACGGATGGCTTGAAGAGCCTCCTCAAATTGAAGATCGCAATCAGTTAACCAAAAAATAGGTTCTTTGCTACAGGAAAGCTAGCTGCTAAACGTGCAGCTAGTCCTATTTGTTTTTTTAGTATACTGTTTTTGCTACCCTTACATAAAAATTGTTTGCGTTATTTAGAAGCTGTTCCTATCTTTTTCCTAGTCATTTAGCTCATATCTCTACTTAATTTATAACAGAAAAATAAAATAAAAGGGATTTTTTCCAAGCTGCCGAAATCTTTCTATATAAAATAGAAAGGAGAAAAATATGTTTCCTATTCTTTCTACACCTCGCACTAAACTGCGTGAAATAACAGAAGCGGATGCAGATACTATCTTTGACTGCTTTTCTCAGGAAGAAGTTATCAAATATTACGGGCAAGAAAAATTCACAACTTTCCAAGAAGCTTTGGTGCTGATTGATATTTTTGCTGAAAACTACAGAAATCAAAAAGGTTTGCGATGGGGAATCGAACGGCTCGATACGGGGGAACTAATCGGGACAGTTGGATTGAATCAGTGGAACCAAAAGCATAAGCGCGCGGAAATTGGCTATGAGCTACACCCTCAGCACTGGAGTCACGGCTATGCTTCGGAAGCTGCTTCGGCTGTTATGGCTTATGGATTTGCTACCCTTCAGCTAGTGCGGATTGGAGCTGTTGTGTTTCTTGAAAACAAAGCATCACAGCACGTGCTTGAAAAGCTCGGGTTTCAACAAGAAGGAGTGTTAAAAAACTATATGTATCAAAACGGAAAAGCTCACGATACGTTTGTTTATAGCTCCCTGCCTCCTACATCATAAAAAAAGGATTCTTTTTAAGAAAAGAATCCTTTTTCGTTTTATTTAAACGCCGCATACCCATCATCAGCCATGATGACACTGCCGTTTACAGCTCCCGCTTCTTCTAAGGACAGCAAATAAACCATATCTGCAATTTGTTTTGGATTAGTGAGCTTTCTGCTCATCGTTTTTGCTTTCATTCCTTCAATCATACCGTTGTCCTTATAGCCTTGAATAATAGGCGTATCAACAAATCCTGGCGCAACGGCGACGACGCGAATACCGTATTTAGCGAGATCTAGCGCAGCTGATTTTGTCATCATCACAACAGCTCCTTTTGTTGCATGATAAGCATACGTTCCGGGTGAGGCTAAGAAGCTAAAAATAGAGGCCGTATTGATAATGACGCCTTTAATACCTAACTCTCTCATTTTCCTGCCTGCTGCCATAATCCCATATGTAACGCCGTGCTGATTCACATTAATAATACGGTGATATTCTTCTAAGTCTTGATCTAAAATAGATGTAGGACGTCCAATCCCTGCATTGTTAAACATCACATCAATTCGTCCAAATGTATTCACCGTTTTCTCAATCAGTGCTTCCACTTCTTCAAACTTGGTGACGTCCGTTTGCACAAATAAAGCGTGGCCTCCAGCTTCTTCAATTTTTTGAAGAGTCTCTTTTCCTTTTCCTTCATCATAATCAGCAATGACCACTGCGTCTCCTTTTTGCGCGAACTTTAAGGCAGTTTCTTTGCCAATCCCGCTTGCTCCCCCTGTAATAACCGCTACTCGTTTTTGCTGCATGTTTCTCCCTCCTTGGTGAAAATTCCTTTCTTTTACATTATAGCATTCTTTTTTCTATCAGCTGTTTCTATTGATTCCTTCATTTCCATAAAAGTGGTTAACTGGGGCATAGTTGAACGCCTTTTTTAATAAAAATCAGCATGTGTACAAGCAGTTTGGCGTTTTTTGCATTTACTATAGGGTAAGGAGGTGATGGCTATGCATGAACACACGGGTAATGTATCTATTCCGCGTCCTCCGGATGTGGTGACAATTCTGTGGGAGCGAAATCCTTTGGATAGACAAGCTCCTCGTACCATCGTAGAAGCAACGGTAATTGGCCGCGCAAATCCTTGCGGACGTTTGTTAGCTCAAGGTCAGCGCTACCGCACTGCAGCTCATTGTTTACTTGACAACGGCTTTGAACAAATTACTGCTGAAAGATTAGGGGTATTTGGAGTAGCTGTATTTGTTAGAGAATACTAAAATAGAAAAAGGGACTTTTCTGTAAGTTAGAAAAGTCCCTTCATACGTATTATGCGTGGAAATTCGTGCCGTCTGTTACAGCTTCAATTACTCCAGCGCGGATGACAAAGTCACCAAAGTGCTCGCCTTCTTCTCTTTCTTTTGCATAGCGAGGAAGTAAGACGCGCAGTTCATTTAAAATTTCTTCTTCACTGATATTTTCACGGTACATTTTGCTTAAACGGCTGCCGTCAAATGCTGCTCCAAGGTACATATTGTATTTACCCGGCGCTTTACCAATAAAAGCAATTTCACCTAAAGCAGGACGCGCACAGCCGTTAGGACAGCCCGTCATACGAATCGTGATTTCTTTATCGCGAAGGCCGTTTTCATCTACAATTGCTTCAATCTTCTCAACAAGAACTGGAAGATAACGCTCAGCTTCTGCCATCGCAAGCCCGCAAGTCGGAAGCGATACGCAAGCTAATGAGCTGCGGCGAAGAGCCGAATAATGCTTGCCGTCTGTTAATCCATACTGTTCAATCAAGTCACTAATTTGCTTTTTCTTTTGAGTGGATACGTTCGCGATAATTAAATTTTGATTAGCCGTTAAACGGAAATCACCGCTATGAACTTTTGCAATTTCACGAAGACCCGTCATAAGCTTATAGTCTTCAAAGTCAGCAATACGTCCACCTTGAACAAAAAGAGTAAAGTGCCATTTTCCTTTCACACCTTTTTCCCAGCCGTAGCGGTCTCCGTTATGATCAAAGTGATAAGATTTTGCTTCGTCTAAGCTCCAGCCCAGACGGTTTTCAAGCTCTTCTTTTACCGTTTCTAATCCAAGACGATCAACCGTGTATTTAAAACGCGCGTTTTTACGCACAGAGCGGTTTCCATAATCACGTTGAATCGTAATGACTTTTTCCGCTACTTCTAGAATTTGGTCAGGTCGGCAGAAGCCAATCACTTTTGCAAGCTGAGGGTAAGTTGCTTTATCCCCGTGCGTCATACCCATACCGCCGCCGATTGCTACGTTAAATCCAACAAGCTTCTCGTCTTCTAAAATGGCAATAAAGCCAAGGTCTTGTGAATACACGTCAATATCGTTAGAAGGTGGCACAGCTACGCCAATTTTGAACTTTCTTGGCAAATAGAGCGGACCGTACATTGGTTCCACTTCTTCTTCCACTTCCGGTGTGCTAATGACTTTCTCTTCATCTAGCCAAAGTTCGTGGTACGCTCTTGTACGAGGCAATAAATAATCACTTAATTTTTTTGACCATTCGAATACTTCAGCGTGCACTTCTGACTGATATGGATTCGGATTGCACATTACGTTACGGTTTACATCTCCGCAAGCTGCAATTGTGTCTAATAAAGAAGCATGAATTTCTTGAATCGTTTTCTTCATGTTCCACTTTAAAATTCCGTGCATTTGGAACGCCTGACGAGTTGTCAGCTTTAACGTTCCATTTCCGTATTTTTGTGCTAAATCATCCATCACTAGCCACTGTTCTGGTGTTGAAACACCGCCTGGCGTACGAACGCGAAGCATGAATTGGTAAGCTGGCTCTAGCTTTTGTTTTTGACGTTCATTACGAAGATCTCGATCATCTTGTAAGTAGCTTCCGTGGAACTTCATCAAACGATTATCGTCTTCAGAAATACCTGAGCTGATGCGGTCTAGCATTGTTTCTCCTAATGTACCGCGTAAATAATTACTTTCATCTTTTATGCGCTCAACGTCACTTGGAGGACCTTCGGGCGCTTTTAAAATTTTGTTTACCATGTTGAAAATCTCCTTTCAATCCTCAGTATACATCACGCTGATAACGTTTTTGTTTCTTCATTTCAGCAAGGTAAGCTTCCGCCTCTTCGCGGCTCATCTTGCCTTCTGTTTCAACAATTTCAACTAGCGTGTTGTGCACGTCGCGTGCCATATTTGTTTTATCTCCGCACACATAAAAAGATGCGCCTTCTTCTAACCACTGGAATAATTCTTTACTATGTTCAAGCATACGGTTTTGTACGTATACTTTTTCTTCAGTATCGCGTGAAAACGCCACGTCCATTTTCGTTAGCACGCCGTCTTTTAACCACTTTTGCCACTCTGTTTGGTAAAGGAAGTCTGTTACAAAGTGCTGATCTCCAAAGAACATCCATGACTTACCTTTTGCTCCTGTTTCTTCACGCTCTTGCATAAATGAGCGGAACGGAGCCACACCTGTACCAGGTCCCACCATAATAATCGGCGTTTCTTGGTTTTGAGGAAGCTTAAAGTTTTTATTGCTTTGAAGGTATACAGGAATCGTATCACCTGGCTGCAAACGTTCTGAACATAGGACTGAACAAACACCTTTACGCTCGCGTCCATGCGCTTCGTAACGTACCGCTCCAATTGTTAGATGAACTTCGTCAGGATTTGCTGACAAGCTGCTTGCAATTGAATAAAGGCGCGCTGGCATTTTGCGTAAAATAGCTACAAACTCTTGTGCTGATACGTTCCATGGGCCGAAGTCACGAACTAAGTCAATTACATCACGGCCTTGTGTGTATGCTTTTAATTCCTCGCGATTTTCTACAAGCGCTTTTAATTTATCATTTCCAGTAAGCTCAGCTGCTTGCTTTAAAAGCGGCTTTGTTAACACGGTAATTTCAAAATTAGAGAGTAGCGCTTCTCTAAGAGGACGCGTTTCTCCTTCTTTATTAACCGTTACACTTTCACTCGCATCCCACTTGAATTCGTTAAGAAGAAGATCAACAAGCTCAGGATCATTTTCAGGATAAATACCTAAACTGTCTCCTGGTTCATACGTCAAACCTGAACCTTCTAGAGATAGTTCTAAGTGTCGCGTTTCTTTATTTGATCCGCGGCCGTTCAAGTTTAAGTTCTCAAGCACTTCTGCTTTAAAAGGATTTGTTCTTGAGTACGGGGAAGTTCCTGCAGGAGCTTCCGCCGGAACAGCTGCCGAAGCGCTGTGTCCTTTCGCTTCGCTTAATCCGTCAATAACACCTTTAAGCCATTTATTTGCGGGCTCTTCAAAATCTAAATCACAGTCAACGCGCGGATACAGTCTTTCACCGCCAAGTTCTGCTAAGCGCACATCAAATTCTTTCCCTGTTTGACAGAAAAATTCGTATGAGCTGTCTCCAAGCGACAAGACAGAAAAACGGAAATTCTCAAGCTTTGGCGCTCGACGGCCGTGAAGAAATTCGTGGAAAGATAGCGCGTTATCAGGCGGCTCTCCTTCTCCATGTGTACTTACAACAATTAATAAATTTTCAAGTTTCTTTAAATTATTTGGTTTGAAATCATTCATAGAAGATACAGTTACATTAAAACCTTTTGCTTCAAGCGTTTTGCCTGTATTTTCAGCAAGACCTTGAGCATTTCCTGTCTGTGATCCGTAAAGAATCGTTACGTCTTTTGAAATCGTCTGCTCCGCCTGAGCAGGCGCTGCTGTAGAAACGTCTGGCGTTCCTTCGGCAGACGTAGATTGAGATGCTGTTAAATAACCACTCAACCACATTTTTTGTGCTTCTGTTAATGTCGGCAGAAGGCGATTAAGCAAATCTGCTTGTTCTTGATTAAAAGGGCTGTTTACTACCTTAAGTTGCAACACTGTCCACCTCACAAAAATATATAATTTAAATATGTATGCTTTTACGAATCATCTTCAACAACATGTAATACCTGTGTCTAATTAATCAATGATGTTTCCCTTCATACATTATTATTCCTATAGATTATATCAAATTTAATTATATAAATCATTAGAAAATTCTTATCAAATTCGTCTACCTGCATTTTATCGGAGAAGAATAAATTAGTAAAATACATATAATTGATAACTAGTATTAAGATCATTAATAATTGAAGCTGTCGTTACGTTTTTTACAAATGCAGTTACTTCCATATCTGCTCATTCTACATCCTTCACACGAATATGAATATTTTGTAATTTTTAGAGAAGTTTTGTAGAAACGGTTTTCTTTCTCATCAGAATGTTACATAATAAATGTAACATCAATCCTTTTAAAAAACACTATACGCAAAAGACAGTATATTCTGAAATTTAGGACAGTTTATAGGTGAGCTAGCAACCTTTTATCCATTCATACACGGTGAAGAATATAAAGGGAAGCTTGCAGTACATACCATTCCCTTTTGCTCATCTCAAATGAAAGGACTGGCTTTTAAATCAGGTAATCTTTTTTAAGGAGGCTTCTTGAATGTTTTTACGAGAATTAACGAAAAGTGGGACGATAACTGTTTCTTACTATAAAGATGGAACGTTGCAAACGTGCAAAGGCCGCGTGCACAACTTAAATCTCCATCAGCAAATTCTATCCGTAAAAGACGAAAATGAAGCCGTTGTTTCCCTTTTGCTTTCTGATATTAAATCCATTCATTAGTATGTAAAATTAAGGAGGAATTACTATGTGGAAAGATAATAAGCAAGCGCTTACAGATTTTGTGTCGGAAGATCGGTTTGAACTGAACTTATATTTATCGTATTTGCTTAATCAAATTTCGTATGACACGTCTAAACAATCCCCTTTTCTTCGCAAGCCTAATGAAACAACTAGTTAATATAGAAAAAAAGCGCACAAATTTGTGCGCTTTTTTTAATGTGATGGCTCTACTTCAGCAATGCCTTCTTCTGGTTTTTCTTCGGCTTTTTTATTTGAAAGCTTGATCTGTCTTAAGAACAATGTGCATACCGCTCCTAAAATAATAAAAGCTAAGCCCATGAAAAAGACGCTGTGCAATGCGCTCATTAGCGAGGTCTTCAAAATAGGCACAATGCTGTCTGAAAGCGCAGCTGGAATACTCTTTAGCGCCTCAGGACTAAACAGCATCTGCAGCACACTTTCAGGATTCGTATCAATCGCTTTTTTGAACCCGTCGGCAAAAGCGCTTGCTTGAGCAGGCAATGAGTTTAAATATGGAACGAGTTTGTCAGTAAGAAGCGTACCTGATTTGGCGTTCATTATCGCTCCTAAAATGGTAATACCGAACGTTCCTCCAATTGAACGGAAAAATTGACTTGATGATGTAACAACACCGAGCTCTTCTTTTGAAAAGCTTTCTTGAAGAGCAAGCGTTAAAATTGGCATTACAAGACCCATTCCTAAACCGATTACGGCCATATAAGAAGTAGCAACAAGCTTGCTAGTATGAAGGTCTAATGTTGTTAACAAGAAGAACCCTCCTGCCATAATGAGCATACCCGTAACGATTTGAGGCTTGATTCCAACTTTATAAACAAGCTGACCTCCAATAATACTCGTTACAATCATTGAAATCATCATTGGTGTCATAATGGTACCTGATTCTGAGGCGCTGACTCCAACGATTCCTTGCATAAAGAACGGAACAAATGTAATAGCTCCGAACATACCAATGCTCATAAAAAAGCCAATGATATTTAAAAGCGTAAACGTTCGGTTCTTAAATAAATACATCGGAAGAATTGGTTCTTTAGCTTTCGTTTCCACAATAATAAAGCTTATAATCCCAGCAACAGCAAGTGCAAACAAACTAATAATCTGCCAAGAGTTCCAGTCGTAATCTTTTCCTCCAAAGCTCAGGGCAAGAAGCAAGCTTACTACTCCGATAACCATTGTGAACATACCAGCTACATCGAATTTAACAGGTCCTGTATGTTTTTTTCCTTGAAGTCCGAGCGCAATAAAAACGGTAGCGAGTATCCCTACCGGCAAGTTAATGTAAAACACCCATTTCCAGTTCAATGAATCAACAATCCATCCGCCAATTTGCGGACCGATGACAGAAGCAAGACCATAAATTCCTCCGAATACTCCTTGAAACTTTGCTCGTGCTTTTCCTGTAAATAAATCACCGATTACAATCATTGCCATCGGCATCATAACGCCGCCGCCAATTCCTTGTAATGCACGGAATAAAATAAGCTCTGTCATATTATTTGCCATCCCGCATAAAGCAGAAGCCGCCATAAAAATAATAAGTCCTGTAACATAAATTACTCTGCGTCCTACTAAATCAGCGAGCTTTCCTGCAATCGGAACAACCGTTGTTGACGTTAATAAATAGGCTGTTGTCAGCCATGTCATCATGCTTAAACCACCAAGGTCTCCTACGATTCTTGGCATAGCTGTTCCGACAATGGTTCCATCAAGTGCAGAAAAGAACATCGCAATAATTAACCCAATTAATAAAAGCGTGCGCTTTGAATTTTTTTGATTTTCCATCGTGTGTCTCTCCTCTTTTTTGTTACTGCTGCTTATCTTTATAAGAAGCAGCTGATGTTGCAAGCTTTTTCGTAATAGAAGCCATCATGGAAAGCTCTTCTTCTGTTAGATGCAAAAGGTAGCGGTCCATAATGGCTTTTCGACCATTTAGCACGTCTTCAAGTTTGCGATGCCCAAACTCCGTTAAGGTAATGTCAACAACTCTTCTGTCTTCTTTATTGTGTTCTCTTATCACAAAATTGTGCTGTTCAAGACGATCCACTAAAAGAGTCACGGCGCTCGGTTTTACATCCATTAGCTCTGCAATTTGAGAAACCTTACTGCTCCCTACTTTCTTTAAATAAGAAAGAACAAATAATTGCGTAGGAGTCATCTCATGCTCATTTAGGCTCTCCATCATTTCGGGCTGCATTTTTTCAAATAGCACTTGAAGCGATGAACGAATCTCCCCAAGATACTGATTGCTTTTTGTCACATCTATTCCTCCAGGCTTGCTTATTTATTTCATGTTATAAATAGTTAATGCTAATTAAATATAAATGCATATAAACTAAAAGTCAATTATTTCTTTTTTAGTATTGACCCTTACGCTGCGTTATATTTTATAGTAGATTTCAGAAGGGAGATGAAAGAATGAACAGAAAAGTAAAAGAAGTGGCTGACTTAGTAGGAATCAGCGTCCGCACGCTGCATCACTATGATGAAATCGGGCTATTAAAACCTGATGCTGTCAGTGAATCCGGCTACCGGCTTTATTCACCGGCTAATCTTGATATGCTTCAGCAAATATTATTTTTTAAAGAACTTGGCTTCCCTTTAAAACAAATTCAGGAGATTATAACAGACCCAACATTTAATCGCACAGAAGCGTTGATACTGCAAAAAAACATGCTGATTGAAAAACGCAGTCGGCTCGATCAAATGATTGCAACCATTAATAAAACGATTCAATATGAAAAAGGAGCGATTGAAATGAACGAAAAAGAGCGGTTTAAAGGGCTGGATTTTTCGCATAACCCATACGAAGAAGAAGCCCGGAAGCGCTGGGGAAATCAGCGAGTAGATGAAGCGAATGAAAAAGTACAAAGCTTTTCACATGAAGAACAGCAGCGCATGTCAAACGAATGGGAAAGTATCTACACTCACTTAGCTTCTCTGCGTGATCTGTCACCATCCTCTACAGAAGCTCAAAAAGCCATTGAGCAATGGTATCAATTTTTAAATAAGAACTTTGGAACGTATTCATTAGAAGCCTTTAAAGGTCTTGGAGAGATGTATGTACAAGATGAGCGGTTTACAGCCAACATCGATCGCTACGGAAAAGGATTAGCGAAATTCATGAACGAGGCGATGAGTACATTTGCTGATGCTAGAAAACAATAAATCAAAAGAGATTGAGATATAACTACATCAATTATATGAAGCCTACGTTCATCACCACAATGAAAAAATCCGAACGATGAATCGTTCGGATTTTCATTCACTTAACATACTTTTGTCTCAGCCTCTTTTTATAAGTGAAGACCCATAAGCATTGTATTATAGTAGACGCCATTTATATAGGTGTCTTTTTCTTTTAATCCTTCTGTTTGAAACCCTAGCTGTTTGTATAAAGAAATAGCTCTTTGATTATCTTCTCGCGTCACAAGTTCGATTTTTTTTGTTTGTTTATTCATACGTGCCCATTCAATCAGCTCAATCATTAGCTGTCTTCCTAGCCCTAGCCCGCTATAAGCATTCTCTACCACGATACCAAGGGTACCCACATGCTTATTACGCGGGTTTTGAGACGAGGTGATGGATGCAATACTAATGATTTTCTCTTCTTTTTCAGTCACGACTATAAGAGAGTTTTGCTCTTGTTTTACAGAAGCTAAAAACACTTCATACTCTGAAACTGGTCTAAGAAACTCCCCTTCTCCAAATGAAAGAAAATCACTTTCTCCTCCCACTCGATTGTAAAAAGCAATCATTTTCTCTGCGTCTTTTGATTCTGCTTCTCGAATGGTGACGCCTATACCATTCTTTAATGTACGTAAACTCATATATCTATCTTCCTTTTAGTTATTCTTGTTTGCCTATATGGGTTTTAGCGCTGTTTTTCTCTCCACTGACCTAACCACATGCGATTCCCTAAAGCCGTAAAATCATTTTCGTCGGCGTAGCGTTCAATGACGGAAAGCGCGTTGTCCTCAAGCATTGGTGAATAGCTCATAATTTCTAAAATATGATGTGCAGCCCATAGGTCAATTCGATAAGTAGGATTCGTCAGCAGTGTTGAAAATTCAAAGAGCATGCCTGGATAGTATAAATGAATGAGCTGCGCAATTTTTTTCATATCTTCTGCAGCTCGGTTTCCTTTTTTTACAGATTTTTTATCTCGATAATCGATTTCATAATGAATTTTTGCGCTTTTTTGATAAAGATCAACTAGCGTTTCGTACGTACGATGTTTCTGCATTTCTCATCTTCCTTTGCTTCTAGATTTCCTCGTTTGAAGATGCTATAGTTCATTTTTAGGTTTCATATATTCAAATAAATGCAGCAAAAATATGATGCTTCCGCCAATGCACATCACAAAACTTAACGTAGCAGGATACTGAATAAAGAAACCGACAACACCAAAAATCAGCATAGCAAGCGCTCCTATCATCATAAACAGATGATAAGCCGGTGTATTTTCTTCATTATTCATACATAACTCCTTTTCACTATTTTTTAAGTTATTAAAAAGATATGACACTTCTTTTGGACTATGATCTTTTATTTTGCTGCCGCTTTATTTCTTTAGTTTAGCACGAAGTAACGTGAGAAGGCCTCCTCCAAACATCACGCCACCCACAATTTGATACAGGTGTATGTAGCTTTTTACCGTTTCAACATACAGATCTGTGTCTACATTCCCTTTACTTTCTAGCCATTTTTGGCCCATTGCCTGACCCGTTGCAACGCTTTTTAACAAAACGACCAGGCCTCCGAGCATGACAACGGCGGCGATCATAAGCTGTACCTTTTCTTTGTCATCTAGCATTTTTTTGAATTCGTCTGCCATCTATCTCTCTCCCATCCTTACCTTGTTATGTATCTACTTGTTTGTAATCATGCTGTTTTTTCTCTATTATAACGCTCAACTTGGTCATTATAACACGGTTTTGCACTGCCTTTAGTCTTACTTTTCATAAATGAAGCCATTTTGGGTGATACTATTTTTGAAACACAGGCGTCTTTAACATCCCTTCATTATTTTTGAAGGGTTACTAATTGAGGTTGATACATGCTTATATTTTTAGGGATTTTTTTACTTTGTGCAGCTGTTTGTTTAGTAGAAATACCTTATTTAAAAAAAGTGAACAGTCAAAGAGAAAAGCGAATTTTTTGGAGTTTGTTCATAGTAAGTATTTTAATTGTTAGTTTAAAATATGGCGGTGTGGAAATCCCTAACCCTGGAGACGGCATTGCTTTTTTATTAAAACCTTTTAGTGATTTTTTGTTCAGTCTGTTGAAGTAAAAGGAAGTGAACAACGTGCATAGTCAGATAAAATTATCCGCAGCACAGTTTCGAATACTCGTGATTTTTTATAGTTTAGGCGACACTATTTTAGTCGTACCTGGAAGCTTAACGGCTGATTCTAAACAAGAGGCATGGATTCCAGCCATTTTGGGCGTAGGTGTAGGCGTTTTTCTTGTATGGATGTATATCAAACTTTCTAGCCTTTATCCGAATAAAACCCTTGTAGAACTAAACGAAGCCATTTTAGGCAAGTGGCTAGGAAAGTTTTTCTCTCTTTTATTTGTCGCTTCTACTCTTCTTTTTTGCAGTCAAGTTTTGTTTTACGTGGGCTCATTTCTAACGACTCGCATTATTATTCAAACGCCTATGCTTGCTGTTCATATTTTGTTTATGGGAATTGTGATTGTCGGCGTTCGTCTTGGCATTGAAACGATTGCCCGCTGTGCTGAAATTCTCTTTCCTTGGTTTGTTATTCCGTTTTTAATCTTAGTTTTTTCGATCTTCCCTCAAATTCATTATGAGAATTTGCAGCCTTTGTTAGAGGTAGGCGTTAAGCCTATTATTAGATCTATTCTGGTCTTTACAAGTATTACGTCTCTCACTTTTATTGTATTGCTGACCGTTTTCCCTGCTCACGTAGGGGAACCTGATCAGCGAAACCGCGCTTTTTTTACAGGAAGCTTAATCGGCGGAGGCATTATGATTATTATTTTATTACTTGGCATTCTTGTACTTGGAAATACGTATACACGTATCGCTTTATATCCGAGCTATGAGCTTGCAAGGCGTATCGAAGTTGCCGATTTTCTGAAAAATATTGAAGTAATCATGGCCATTATGTGGTTTTTATCTCTTTATTTCAAAACGTCTCTCTACTATTATGCGACCGTTTCCGGACTCGCTCAAATTCTTGAATTAAAAAACTACCGAATTTTAACTCTTCCGCTAGGCATTATTGCCGTTACATTTTCACTTATCGTGTATCCAAGCATTCCCTATGAACAAACGTGGGACAGAGATACGTGGATTCCGTACAGTCTGTTATTTGGACTATTTTACCCTCTTGGGTTATTAATAGTTGGGAAAATTCGCGTAAAGCATTCGGCGTCTTTATCGAAATAAAAAGAAATTGAGACATAACGAAATCCATCCAATCAACAGCTAGAAGGAAGCTACATGCATGAAACTTAGATTCATCCTACCAATAAAAAAATCCGAACGATGAATTGTTCGGATTTTCCCTCAACGAAACTACTTTGTTTTACCCTCTTTTAAAAGAACACGGTTATACTCACTAATCCATTCCACAGCATATGTAAAATCATAGATGGGAAAATAGATTTTGTTCGATAATAAATAATGGCGAAAACAAGTCCCATGACGGTAGCTGTAATCGGAAAGCCAATATGTAAAAGACCGAATACAAGAGCGGAAACGAAAATGCCCACAAGCACGTGATGGCGTTTGGTTAAGAAACCACATAAAACACCTCTATAAAGCAGCTCTTCTTTAATAGGCGTGATAACTGCTACACTTATAAAAAATATCCAGCTTGAAAGCTGCGTTTGATTAAAACTGCCTTGATTTAAATCTTTTTGCTGCTGATCTGCGCTTTCTACGTTTAAAAATGAAAGCATCACGTACTGCACCGCGGCTACAATTAAAAAGCCTACCACAATATATACATACGTTTTCCCTTCTTTTAATACCGAGACGTTCCACATAGGTTTTAAAAATCTGCGCACAGGTCTATAAAGCACCGCAACCCCTAGAAAAAATGCCGCGTCTACAAGCAGAGCATATGGGCCTTCTAATAAAATTCCTGTCATATTTGAACCCATAACTTCATCGTAAATAGCTACTCCAATTCCGGCTATGATTTGCAGTCCAAAGCCCAACACGATAAATAGAAGCAATGTGAAGTAAGTAAACTCTTTTTTCTTTTTAGGCTTTAAAACCGGTTCTGAATTTGTTGATAACGTACTCAAAATAGCAACCTCCAAAAATGATTCTTTCTCTCTAGTGCTCTCAAAATTCTATCATAAACTCAGTTTAATTATGTTATTTTTTAGGAAAAAAGTTATATTTTTTCACATTTTATACACAAAGGCAGGGCTTCAAAAAATAAATGCGCTAACCAAATTAGTTGTCAACTTCCTTATATTTGATTACGCTTGAAGAAATCTTACCGAAAGTGAAGTGAAAAAATGGCAAACATTTTAATGATCAACTTTCCCGCTGAAGGTCACGTAAACCCAACGCTTGGAATGGTAAAAGCTTTTTCAGACCGAGGTGATACAGTTCATTACATTACGGCCGAGCGTTTTAAAGAGCGCCTTGAAAACGCCGGGGCTATCGTACACATTCACCCAGACTTATTAAGCGGTGTATCCATCAAGCCTGAAACTCCTCAAGGAATCAACGCTTTTTTAAACATCCACATCCAAACGTCTTTAGATACGCTGAAGCTTGTTCATATATTATCAAAAAAAATTGAATTTGATTTTGTGTTTTACGACAAGTTTGGAGCAGGCGAATTAGTGCGTGATTATTTGCGGATCCCTGGCATTGTATCATCTGCTTCTTTTTTAATGCCGAAAGACCGCTTAGCAATGATGCCTCTTCATCCTGATTCAGGCGTTCCATTTAAGCCGGATGAACAAGCTCAGTACGGGCTCAGCCTGCTTAAAAATCAGTTTGGCGTAGAACCTAAAAATCTGCTTCAATTTATGAACAATGAAGGCGAATTAACGGTCGTGTACACAAGCCGCTTTTTCCAGCCTCTTCATGAACATTTTGATGACTCGTGTTTATTTATTGGGCCAAGCTTTCCAAAGCGTCACCGCTCTCATGATTTTAAGTTAGAAAAGCTGAAAGACGAAAAAGTTCTTTATATTTCAATGGGAACGGTACTTCATGACGTAGAAGGCTTTTTCAACCTTTGCATCGACGCATTTAGCGATTTTGATGGAAAAGTTGTGATTGCAGCAGGAGACCGGGCCGATTTTAAAAGAATTAAAAAAGCGCCAGAGCATTTTATTATTTTGCCCTATGTTCCTCAGCTTGACGTGTTAAAAGAAGCGGACGTTTTTATCACGCACGGAGGCATGAACAGCGTAAACGAAGCTATTCATTTTAACGTACCGTTAGTCGTTTTACCTCATGGCAAAGATCAGCCGATCGTTGCTCAAAGGCTCGTGGAACTAAACGCCGGGTATCGCTTAGCAAAAGAAACGGTAAACGCCTCTCTTTTAAGAAGTGCCGTTGACGAAGTTGTCCGCGACGACTCCTATAAAAAAGGAATTAAAGAAATCAACGCAAGTTTCCAGCAGGCATCTGGACCGGCTGCAGCAGCCGAGCAAATTATCAATCACGTAGTGAAGCAACATTCATAAAGAAAAGGTGCACTGATGTGCACCTTTTTCGCATTAAAACAGCCATGTACAAACGGTATATACGCCAATGATTAGTATACTCATCTTACTAAGCGTACAATGAACGATAGTTAATTTTTGAAAGAGCACGGTCATGAACAAAGACCTCCTACTCCTTTAAAAGAGAAAAAGATGAAGAATAGAGGCGTTTCTTAAGCTTTATATACAATATGCCCTGCTTTTTCACCGTCTTGTATGTTCAAAAATAAGAGACCCATAGTTTGCGAAAGCATGTTAACAAAGCTATTCAAAAAAATTATGAATACAAATCCATATGACTGAAATAATCGAAAATATGATGTAAATCTGTAATCTTTATGCTATGAGTGCTGTAAGCAACGATTATTTCAGCTAGCATAAGAACAAATAAAATGGCCAATAGCACCTTAACAAGCGGAAATTGTCGGAACTGAGGAGAAAAAAGCAGCTTACTGACTGTATACAAAAACAGCAGGATAAAGTAAATCATCATGGCATTGGTCGCCTGAAGGGGCACATTCCAGACAAATATGTACACGCTGAATGTCAAAATTAAAATAAACGACATTTCTTTCCCGCTAAAAAAATCACTCATTGCGTAACACCTTTTCTTGTTCATGAATGAATAAGAAATTATAAACTCACGAAACATTAACGTTATTTTTACAACAGTATACACGATTTTCCTGTTAATTTCTATATACCGGTGTATATACGGAGCTGCTTTTAGCGGATTGGCGTCATGTTTTTGAGTGCAATGGGTTATAGTAACAGGGAAAGCTCATAAAGGAGGTATGGATAATGGAAAACACAAATCAATTTGTTCAAAAGCTGAACGACAATCAAGAAAAGCAGCGTAAAAATAAGCAGGGTCAAGCTACTGGCCACCCGGAGAAAAAACTTCCTAACAAACAGCATTAATATTGTAAAAGCTGGCTGTCAAAACAGCCGGCTTTTTTTGTGATCATTTTTTGGAAGTCGAAATGTTTGAAGATAAAACAAATCCCCTGTTACAATAAACTGAATCCGCTGCAAAAACGTTCGCAGCTATACTTTCCTCTTAAGGAGCTGAACATAAAATGAGTAAATTTGAAAAATTATTCCAACCAACAAACATTGAAGCATTTGATTTACACACTCGTACAGCAATGGCACCGATGACACGATGCTTTGCTGATCCAGAGACAGGCGTAGTCGGTCAAGACGTTGTAGACTACTACCGCCGCCGCGCAAAGGATGGTATTGGCTTAATTATTAGTGAAGGAATTGTTATCAGCGAACGCGCAAAAGGAAATCCTGGCGTTCCCGGTATCTATACACAAGAACAAATTGATTCATGGAAGCCTGTAACAGAAGCTGTTCATGAAGAAGGCGGCACGATTATCGCTCAAATTTGGCACGTTGGCCGCTTGAGTCATTCCGGGTTAATCAATGGGCATAAACCTCAGGCCCCTTCTGCTATTGCAGCACAAGGTCAAGTGCCTCGTTTCCGCAAGCCGTACGAAGAGCCTGAAGAAATGTCAAAAGAAGATATTAAAGAAGTTGTAGGACAGTACGCTCAAGCAGCTAAAAATGCCATTGAAGCAGGCTTTGACGGCGTTGAAATTCACGGTGCTCACGGCTATTTAATTGATCAATTTAATTCAGACTGGTCTAACAAACGCACCGATGAATACGGAGGCGACCTTGCACAGCGATTAACGTTTATGAAAGAAGTGATTTCTGCTGTTATTGACGCTATCGGAAAAGAACGCGTTGTGATTCGCTTCTCTCCTCATAAGCTTGATAAACCAGACTATCGCTGGGATGATACCGAAAAAGCCATTCAAACGTATACAAAAGCTTTTAAAGAAACAGGCATTGAGATTATTCACCCGTCTATGCTTGATTTTTACGAAGATGTCCAAAACGGCCAAAACCTTTATGAAATCACGCGTAAGTACTGGGATGGACCAATTATCGGCGTGGGTGATTTAACGCCTGAATCAGCTGAAAAAGCGCTTCAAGCCGGCTGGATCGACGTAGCTGCTATTGGCCGCCCGCTAATTTCAAATCCTGATTATTTACACCGCATTAAAAACGATGATGCTCTTGTCGAATACGATGCTAAAAAACATTTACCAGAGCTTATCTAAAAAAAGCGCTCCTTCCGGAGCGCCTTTTTTATTGGTTTACGTATGACTGAACTTCTTGTTTCCAAACAGCATAGCCTTGGCCTTTTAAATGAAGACCGTCCACCGTGAAACTACTTTTTAACTGATTGTTTTTGGATACTTTCGAATACAGGTCAATGTAAGAATCACTGTGTTTCTTAGCTAGACGCTCTAAATAGTTATTTAATGCTATCACATCTTTATTGTCCACTGCGTCGCCGCATTTTTTATTGTTCACGGGCAGTACACTTTGAATATAAACTTTTGTATTCGGTGATTCTTTATGAATACGCTCAAGAATTTCAGCGTAATTGGCTTTGGTTTGTTTTACAGATTTTTGCTCATTTAAATCGTTAATGCCAATCATTAAGAAAATCTTTTTTGGCTTAGCATCTGTAATGCTTTTTAAACGATGCAATACCCCTTCAGTTGTATCATCGGCTACGCCTCGATTGACAATCTGCTTATTATGAAAAAGTTCGCTCCACTCAGAGCGCTGGGTAATGCTATCACCGAGAAATACGATGGACTCTTTAGGAATACTTAATTGCTTGAACAAAGTAGTCCGTTCAATGTAATAAGGATTGTCTCTATAGCTTTGCTTAGACGAACCCTTAGATGACAGCGGATTTTTCATCGCGCTGCTGCTTGTTGCATAAAAAGCAAAAACACCTATGAAAAGGACATTTAAAATAATGGAACTGATAAATACAGCTTTCTTTGTTGAACTCACGAAAACGACACTCCTGTACTTTGTATGGTTTTTAGATAACTCTACGATGATATAGTAAAGCTTCCTGTTAACACTCTTTCCCTCCATACAAGACATTTAATCATTTTTTGTAAATAATGATTTTACATAAAAAAGAAGCGGCGCTCGAAAGCGCCGCTTCTTTTTCTATAATATAAGGGGTTAAAACGTACTTTTATTATAACATATAGTCTATGGTCATATTTTCCTCTATTAGAAAATAGTTCTTATGTCGTTTCTTTTTCCAGCTGTTTTTCTCTTTTTACTTGTCTTGCGAAGAAGAGTTCGTATACAACTGGAATAATAATTAAAGTAAGAAGAGTAGATGACGTAAGTCCTCCAATTACCGTGATGGCTAAGCCTTTTGAAATCAGCGTTCCGCTTGACGTAGTAAGCGCCAGCGGGATTAATGCAGCAATGGTAGCAAACGCCGTCATTAAAATTGGACGCAATCGCGTTTTCCCAGCTTCAATAAGGGCTTCGCGGATTGTCATGCCTTTTTGTTCACGATTTTGGGTAATTCGATCTACAAGCACAATCGCGTTTGTTGTAACGATTCCAATCAGCATTAAGAATCCAATCATGACGCTGACAGACAGCGGTTCTTTTGCAATGACAAGACCAACTAACGAACCGATTGGCACAAAAATGAGTGAAGATAAAATGATAAATGGAATACGCGCTTTTCCAAACGTAACGAGCATTGTTAAATACACAAGGCCGATTGCTGTTAAAATGGCTAGACCTAGAGATTGGAAGACTTCTACTGTCTCGTCGCTTCCGCCTCCTCCGTCCAAGCTCACATCTTTCGGCAAGTCTAGCTTTTTCACTCCATCTACAACATCTTTGGTCACAGCTTGAACATCATCGCCTTTGATGTCTGCTTCTACTCGTGCAAATACTTTACCGTCGAGTTTTTGAATAGAAGTGAACGTATCAATTGTACGAACGTCAGCGATATCTTTTACTAACACAGGCCCTCTCTCTGTAAACACTTGCAGGTCTTTAATTTCTTTTACTGAGGCAAGGCCTTTATCGTACGAAAGCTGAACCGCTCGTTTTTTATTATCCAATTTTAAGTCTCCAACCGATACCGGTTTGGTTTGATCAGAGATTGTACCAAGCAGCTGAAATCCAGATACTCCATACTCTGCGGCTTTATCAGGATCTACTTCTACTACAAGCTGCTTTTGCTTATCTGAGAAGTTATTTGTTACATATTTAAGACGTTTGTCTTTGTTTAAGTGGTTTTCCACTTGCTTAGCTGCCTTTTGCAAGTCATCTAAATTAGAAGAATATAAATCAACCGTCACGTTATTATTTGTAGGAGGCCCTCCTGTTGATGCTTCTTGCACATTAACTGTTGCTTTCGGTGATTCTTCTTTCGTGATGCTTTCCATTTTCTTTTGAACTTTATCAATAAACGTATCGACATTCACGCCTTCTTTTACATTCAAGAAATAGCCAACTTGGTTCGGACGTTTTACACCCGTTGAAAAGTCACGTGATCCAACTTCCGTTGTCACGTCTGAAATTTCGTTTTGGTCCGCAAACATCTTTTCAATTTTTAAGGATACATCGTTTGTTTTTTCAAGGGACGTAGATGCCGGTAATTGAACGTTGGCTTGAAGCATTTTTTGTTCTTCATTTGGAATAAACGTAAAGCCAAGTGAAGGAACAAGCGCAAATGATCCAAACAGTAAAATAAAGGATAAAATCAAAATTTTGATTTTATGATTAAGCGACCATGCAATCGCTTTTGCATACCCGCGCTGCAGCTTTCCTTCTTTTTCTTCAGGCGGTACTTTTTTAAATGCAAACTTTGCGAGAATCGGCACGATTGTGATTGCTACAAGAAGAGATGCTAACAGTGAAAAAACAACTGTTAAAGCAAACGGCAAGAAGAACTCTCCTGTAATTCCTCCTACAAAGCCGATTGGCAAGAATACAACAACCGTTGTAATCGTAGACGAGGTAATTGCTTTTAAAATCTCTTTTGTTGACGACTCGACAAGCTCATTGCTCATGCCTTCTTCTGAACGGCGAACGCGTCTGAAAATGTTCTCAATCACAACAATACTGTCATCCACTACGCGCCCAACGGCTACAGCCATTCCACCTAGTGTCATAATATTAAGCGAAATATCAAGCTGGTTTAAGAAAATAGCTGATACTAACAGCGATAATGGAATCGATATAATCGCAATGATTGTCGCACGGAAGTTACGCAAGAAAATCAGCACGGCGAGTGACGCAAATAATGCCCCGAGCAATCCTTCGCGTACTAATGTTTCAACAGACTTTTCAATGCCGTCAGCTGAGTCAAAGCCAATTGCGTAGTCTAACTGATCGTCATATTTTTTCAAAATCTTCATCGTTTCGTTGGCCACTTCAACCGTATTAGCGTCTTGCTTTTTTGTGATGGCCATCGACAGCGCATCTTTGCCGTCATAGCGTGTATATTCGCCTTGTTCTGTTACGGCTTCGACTTTGGCAATATCGCCAAGTTTCACAGGCTGTGCTTCAGGGTTCATCGTGGATTTCAGCTGGATTTTCTTTAATGCATCGATCGTGGCAACTTTTTCTTCTACTCGCACTGGAATTTGAAGCTCTTTTCCGTTTAATGTTCCTGCTGGGAAGGAAACGGCTTTTTGATTAATTTGTTCTTTCATCCCATCAAGCGTTAAGCCAGCTTGAGCTGCTTTTTCTTTATCGACCGTAATTTGTAAAAGGTCCTCTTTCACACCGCCAACTGAGACGGAGTTAACACCTTGAATTTTATTCAATTCAGGAATCACTTCATCGTTTAATACTTTTTCAAGATGTGCATCATCTTTTGCAAACAGTGAAATGTTGAAAATCGGGAAGGAACCAAATGAAAAACGGTTTACGTCTACATTTGATGACTCTGGTAAATCTAATTCTTTTATCGACGAGTTAATTTGCTGTTCAACTTTATCTAAATCCGTATTAAACGGGAATTCTAAATTAATAATACCGACGTTTTCATACGATACGCTTTGTACGCTTTTAACGCCTTCAATTCCTTTCACTTGGTCTTCGATTTTCGACGTGACACTTTCATTTACGTCATCAGGAGAAGCCCCAGGATACGTTGCTTCAATGGACAGCTGCGGAAATTCGATATTCGGCAGTAAATCAATTTTTAGTTTTGAAAATGAATATAGCCCCGCTAAAATAAGTAAAAATGAAACGATAAACACAGCTACCGCATTTTTTAAACTAAATCTCGTCAAAAAATTCATCTTTTTCCTCCGTTACGTAACTAAGTTATTTGAGAAGCCTTCATCCTTTAATAGCTGCAGACCCGTTTTATTTTTTTAACAATTTTAGAGTACCCATGGGTCAGTTTTTCGCAAAAAAAAACTCACCTCCTTTCATATGCTGATGAACTGTCTATACAAACTGAAATTTGATGGTCGCACGCTCCCCCTGGAAGCGAGATAAAGGAAAAGCCGTCTTGACCATATAAATCCCAGCCTTCAAAAAACGAGCTGTCATGAAACATATCTAGCGCATACCCATTAGAAAACGCAATTCGAAGTATACCGATATCTTCATACCACTGTATAGAGAGAATGCGCTGGCCAAGCAGCAGCGCTTCGACTTGCTGACGCTGCTCGGCGGAATGTAGCGATTTCCAGTCTGCTTGACCAAGCAAGATGCTGCGTTTGTTTTTTAGTCTCCATGGACATTTTGCCACAAGTCCGCCTTTACTAAATCCAAGAGAAAACGGCAGGGTGTTGTCTGTGTTTACCTTGGTAACGGTTTGTTCTTGAAAATATGAAAAATTAATTACTGTGCTGCTGTTACTCATCATATCCCTCCATTATCAACCAGTACCGACGAGTCATTTTTGGGTCTCAAAATAGCAGCCTTCAATGTATAAGTTCACAATAAACTCCGCATAGTTCATGATATCTTCTTCTGTTATATCATCATCGGAAACGATATCCATCCTATACCCATTTAACATGCTGCAAAACGCTTTTGAGTGTAAAAAAGCGTTTTTTATTTTTTGCTCTTCAATCAATTTAGCAACAAGCCCGTGATAATCCTCAAAAAATTGATGAAGACGCCCCATCATTTCTGGCATTTGGTGAGGGGCTTGCCAAAAAGAGTCCGGATATTTTTTAGTTTCGTAAAAAAAGAGCAGGTGATGTTTCGCAACTGAATAGAGCTTTTCGTGAAACGTTTGGCATTTATCTGTTCTTCGCTTTGCATGATACAAAAACTCATCAAACGAACGATTATTAACAGCGATATAAAGCGACTCTTTAGACGAAAAGTACAAGTAAAGCGTTCCTTTAGATACACCCGCTAGTTTAGCAATATCAATCATTTTTGCTTCATAGTAACCTTTGGATCCGAACACTTCAAAAGCAGCATCTAAAATTTTCTCCCGCTGCTGTTTTCGGTTTGTCATGGTAAAAAATCCTCTCATACGTTTTCGATACTATACATATAAAATAATTAAAATAACTTGTCAACACGTAGTGTGCTCTTTTATACATTGCATCACAAGAGTATGTCAGTTTTTCAAACAAAATACTTCTATAGCACAAATTAAAGCGTTTTCGACTTTTTTGTGACAGATACAAATGATGCTTGTATATGAAGAGCTTGCTATGGTACATTTTTGTCATCGATACAGAAATTTATTCCGTCGTTACGGGAGGAGAAAACATGGTTCTTACATCACCAATCGGTCGCCTGCGCTTAGTAGGAATTTTAGAAGGAATTTCATTTTTACTGCTGCTGGGCATTGCTATGCCGCTAAAATATGCAGCAGGCATACCCGAAGCTGTATCAGTTGTAGGCGCAGCACACGGTGCACTTTTTGTGCTGTATGCTCTTGCAGTCGTTCATGTAAAATTCGCGCATAAATGGTCAATCGGCCGCTCTTTATTTGCATTTCTTATGTCGGTTATTCCGTTTGGTCCTTTTATTTTAGAGCGCCAGCTGAAAAAAGAACAGTAAAAGAAAAGAACGTCACGGACATCATGTTTCCATGACGTTCTTTTTCCTTACTGTTCCGCACTATTTTCGCTAAAGTGGTCAATCGTTTTCCACCACTTCAGTGAGTGAGGTTTTAATAGCATTCCAATTTCTTCTGGACTAATTTGCTGATCTATAATCATTTCATGCATTGCTTGAAAGAGTCCCGTTGTAACAGCTTCTTTCACATCAGATTCACCTTCTATATACAGCTGTTCAATCGCTTCAAACACATCCGGTTCACGTTCGAGCTGGCCGTTATATTCAAGAGAGATCAAATGACCCGCTACTCGGCTTAATTCATGCTGCAGCTCTTCTTTATCGTTGAAGTTGATTTCTTCGCTTGGCTCAAAAGATGGGCAAGCTTCTTTTAGTAATGGAATAACATTTTGTTTTGTAATCATATCTAAATTCCCTGCCTTTGCATGTGTGACAAATTCTCTATTCTTTACCCTTTTCTCTTTTTCTATAAACTTGTTTTACAAAACTTTACCGTTTTCTACAACTACTTCTCCTTTTTTCACTACGCTATCAATATGATTCAAGCCATACTGATATTGAAGGGTTCGATAACTAGAGACATTAAAAATCGCTAAGTCAGCTTGTTTTCCGGCTTCAATACTCCCAATCTTATCTCCTTGATTAATAGCATGAGCTGCGTTAATAGTTGTGGCTACAAGCACTTCTTCAGGACTCATGTTCATATTCATACATGCCAGATTCATCACAAATTGCTGTGAAGTCGTTGGAGATGAACCTGGATTGCAGTCTGTAGAAAGAGTAACCGGAACGCCTAAATCGATCATTTTTCTAGCATCTGGCCATTTCATTCCAACAAATAAGGAATTCCCCGGTAAAAGTGTGGCTACGATCCGTTTTTCAGCCAGTTTCTTTAACCCTTCATCAGAAGCATACAAAAGATAATCTGCTGATATCGCTCCTACCTCTGCTGCGAGCTCTGCTCCTCTGCAGTATTCAAAGGGGTCGGCATGTATTTTAGGAAGCATGCCATGGCTTTTCCCGGCTTCGAGTATTTCTTGACATTGTTGGAATGAAAAAGCATTTGGAAGACATACAGCATCATTAAATGCTGCGAGCTTATAAGAAGAAATTTGAGGAATCATTTCGTGAATAAGTAAATTGACGTATTTCTGCGTATCTCTTTTATATGCTAAAGGTACGACGTGTGCTCCTAAGAAGGTGCTTATGACATCAACTGGGTGTGTATCATTCAGCATTTTAGCGATTTGCAGCTGCTTCAGTTCTGTTTCTAGTTCTAAGCCATATCCGCTTTTCACTTCTACAGTTGTGACCCCGTGAGCTAGAAAAGACGTAAGACGCTCATAGCTCTGCTGATAAATTCGGTACGCATACTCTTCCTGTGTCTGAACGACAGTGGAGTGAATACCTCCACCTTCTTCTAATAAATCCAAGTAAGAAGTTGGTCTTTCAAACCGCCTATAAAATTCTTCTTCACGAGAGCCAGCGTACACAGCGTGTGTATGAGGATCAATCAGACCCGGAGTTACAATTTTGTGAGAAGCATCAATAATCGTTGCATCATTTCTTTCCCTTTCATATTTTTGTTCTAGCTCTTTTGTTGTACCTACGGTCACAATTTGATCTCCTTCTATCCAGACTGAGCCATTTTCAATCACCGTCAAGTTTCTCATTTCTTTGCCAGCTAAAGGACCTTTATTTTCTTTGGCCGTTACAACTTGCGAAGCATTTTTAATCCATAGCGCTTTTTTGGACATCGTTGAATTTCCCCCTTTTCTAGCGTGTACCACGTTTTGGGGCTCCATGTTTACCGTAAACTCATTTAGATTCACCTACACATTTCGCACCTCTGCCTTCTTTCTTGTAGGTAGAAATTCGAAAAAGCATGTCCATGGTCTGAAAAGCGTGTTTTTAAGTCTTTAAAGCTAGATAACTTATATTTTTTTCAATTATATACGCTTTTAGACCCTTTTTTTCTCCGTTTTCTTACTTATTGACTCTTGTTTTATACAGATATATCCTTATATACTAAATCTTTTATCACATGTATTTTATAAACATCACGGCGAGGTCCCCTCAATAGGATAAATAATAGATTTCTAGGAAGAGAACGTTTATAATATTCTTTGAAGTTTTACTTTTAGAAAGATTCACTAATGGAGGAAGAAATATGATTGTCAACTATAAAAACCAAGCAACCGGCCATCGCATGAATAACGGCTGGAATCTTTTCTATGCGTCAAACTTAACGATGTGGCGCAAAGATGAAAAGTATTTGCTTTTAGATGAAAACCAAGATGTAGTGATGATCTTTGGCTTTAAAAAAGACGAAATCATTCTAGATAAATTGCAAACGTGGGGCTATACATTTGGTGTCCATCCAGAGAAAAAACAAATTTCCTGCTTGCAGCGTCAAGAAGAAATTGGTGAATAAAAAGAGGGCTGAAAAAATTCAGCCCTCTTTTTTATTAATGGGTTTGTTGAAACATAGCGCTCAGCTGCTTTTTTTCAGATGGTTTTACAACATAATACCATGTACCATCTACCATTTGTCCTTCTCCTTTTACCGTTACCGTTTCGAAATCAGGCCGTCCATTCTTAATGACGTTATACATCGTAAATGCATCGCTGACATCAATATTCGTTTGGATATGCTTTTTTCCGAGCGTGAGAAGACTTGGGATATTTTTCACCGTTGACATGTTCATTCCTTTATCTAGTAGAGCTTCCACCACTTGACGCTGGCGATTGTTTCTTCCTAAATCACCTTTTGGGTCTTCATGTCTCATCCGTACATAGGCAAGAGCTTTTTCACCGTTCAACGCATTTTCTCCTTCAGGAAAGATAAATGAATCAAAGACAAAAGGAAACGGGTTATTCACGTTCACGCCGCCAAGTTCATCGACTACATCTTTGAACCCCTCCATATTTACTTTCACATAGTAGTCAACGTCAATATTTAAAAAATTCTCAACCGTGCGCACGGTTAAAGGAATGCCTCCGTATCGATAAGCATGGTTAATTTTCTCATCCGTCCCTTTTCCATCAATGTGCACGCGCGTATCTCTAGGGATCGGCATAACCTTTGCTTTATTATGGCTTTTATCTAAATTGACCACCATTAATACATCTGAGCGGCCCGTATCGCCTGGCCTTTCATCTACGCCCATAACGAGTACATTAAACGAATGAGGCTGCTCTTTAGCAGATGTTTGATGCTGATAGACAATTCCAAACCCAGCGGTTCCTAAAAGCAACATACATGCCGCTAAGACGCCTACTTTGTATTTTTTCATTCATACGGCCTCCTTTACACATCACTTACTCTCTATATGCCTTAATGAATGAAAATTTATACCTTCTTGAGGAAATTTAAGCACGCGTCAAAAAAGCCCGCTTGTTAGGAAGCTGGCTTTTCACTAGTAGATGTTAGCTTGATTTTTGATGCACATCACGCTGTGCCCATTCACTTTCTAGCATACTCATTTCAATTAAGCTCCAGTACTGTCCATCTACAAGCCGGACATCTCGAAGAAGGCCTTCGCGTGTAAAGCCAATTCGTTCATAAGACTGAATCGCCCGCTCGTTAAAATCAAAGACGCCGAGCGAAATTCGGTGAAGGCCCAGTTCTTCAAAACCGAAAGCTAACACTTTTTCAAACATGTGCGAGCAAAACCCTTTTCCTCTATACTTTTCACCAAGCAGCACTCGGCCAATTCTTCCTGTTTTATGATAATAATCAATATGAGCCAGGGAAATATGCCCAATAAGCTGTTCATTGTCATCTATGACAGAAAAAGCATAGGTAGAGGCACCATCTTCATTTGCATATCGAATATAGTGTTTTAACTGTCTAGGAGTAAGCGGAAAAGAAAAGCTAGAGCCGCTCCATTGCACCATAAATGACTCGGAGGGAATCCAATCCATTAGCTGTTTAAAGTCTTTTTTGGAGAACGGTCGTAGAGCTATCACATAATTCTCCCCCTTATTATTTCTGACTTTTCTAAATATATTACATTTATCATAATAAACTGTCAACTGTCTATGTAAAAAAAAGCCATCATTTCGATGACTTATAGCTGTAATGCTTTTCTGAGAAGAGTTAAATCATGAGTAAATTCAAAAAAATAGGTTCTATTTTCATTGTCAAATACCATCATGATTGGTTTTTGGTTCGGTTCAAGAACAAAAATAACTTCACTTGCCAGCGTGTTGACCGCACTATTTTCAATTTTCACGGCTGGATCAAGAGGTACTTTAACAAGATAGCCTTTTTTAGGAAGCGGACTTGCCTTTTTATATAAACCAGTAATGGACGCAATACTTTTTTCGGCTTCTTTTTGAACATTTGGAGGTTTGGGCGTTGAACGAACGACTCTGCCCGTTTCAATTTGAAACACCTCTACTTTTGGCTGTTCAGCACTTACTGCTTGCGGAAAAATAAAAGCAGCGAATACGACGCATACAGCAACCCATTTTCGTATCATTTTAAGCACCTCTTTCCATAGTGGATGAGATGGAGATAAGAATGGTCGTCTCTTCTTATACTATGACCTATTTTTACGTATTTATTTCACTAAATGAATGCCTATACTTCCATGTTTTTGTCATGTTCTCAGAACTTCCTCTATACACTACTAATAAGGACACGCTGTATGAGGTGATAAGATGTCGTGGTTTGAAGCATTTATTTTGGGAATCATTCAGGGGCTTACAGAGTTTTTACCAATAAGCAGCACGGGGCATTTGTATTTAGGGCGCCACTTATTTGGCTTAGACGATGCGGGATTGTATTTAGATACGATGCTGCACATGGGCACTCTGCTTGCTGTGTTTGTCTTTTATAAGCGTGAGCTATGGCATATTATTCGGCATCCCTTTAGCAAGCTTACAGGGCTTTTAGTGATAGGAACGATCCCTGCAGTTGCGATTGGTCTTTTGTTTAAAGACTATTTTGACAGCATTTCTAAATCTGGCCTAACGATCGGCTGGGAATTTCTTGCGACGGGACTGCTGTTATGGTTTGGTGATTCCGTAAAAAATGGCTATAAAAAAATGGATCATATTTCATACGGAGATGCTTTTTTTATCGGCTCGTTTCAAGCAGCTGCGATATTCCCTGCTGTATCCAGGTCTGGCTTAACGATGGTAGCTGCGTTAATGCGAAAATTAGACCGTGAAACAGCCGCTTATTTTTCCTTTTTATTGTCGACTCCGGCCATTTGCGGAGCAGTGTTACTTCAGTTAAAAGATGTAGTCACAGGTGAAGTCGAGCAGCTCTCCGTTTTCTTTTTATTCGTCGCTACCCTTTCATCTGCTTTATTCGGTTATGTAGCGGTAAAATGGATGATCAATTATTTAAAGCATCATTCGTTAAAAACGTTTGCGATTTACGTTTGGATATTAGGTGCAGTCGTGCTTGTTTGTCAGTTTACGGGGGTGTTTTAAGATGAAGATAAAAGTCCGGACGCTTTTTTTAGTATTGTTTTTTGCCGGCATTTTAGTCGTGACAAGCTATGTTGATAACAATTCCCAGCAGTCGTTTGACAGCATATCTCACCTTTCACTTGATGGAGGAGCTGTTGAAACTTCTGCTGATGAAGACGCTGCGGAACAATTAAATATGTCGGTCAAAGAAGTTCATGTTAAAACAGAAAAAAGAGGCGGATACCGAATTGAAGTATACGAACAAGTAAATGTTTATAGAGATGATAAAGGAAAAGTAGTAAAAAAAGTGGCTACGGGAGAATATCAAACGTTGAAATATAAACTGAATGAAAAAAAATAAACCACTTACCGAAGTAAGTGGTTTTATTTTTAATGGTTAAAGTGAGCTGCAAGAATCCACAGTGTACCAACAACGATACAAAGTGCAATAAAGAAACTGTAAAGAATATTTGCAACCTGTACTTTACCATTTTCACTTTCAGTCATGTGCATGAACATTACTAGCTGCATTGCTGCTTGTAATAACGCTAGGATCATGATAAGAGTCATCGTAATGCTTCTTGATAGATCAGCTAGCACTACTAAACCAAGCGCTGCGAATGTTAAGGCTAGTGAAAGGATAAGCCCAAATACATGACTAAGCGGAAAACCTGCTTTTTGGCCTTGTTTATTTTCCATGTCTTATCCCACCAATCCGTTCAAGTATACAAGCGTGAAGATGAAGATCCATACAACATCAAGGAAATGCCAGTATAAACCGATAATAAATACTTTACGAGCAGTAACTGGTGTTAATCCTCGTCTTACTAATTGAATAATAATACTGATTGCCCAGAATACACCGACTGTTACGTGAAGACCGTGCGTTCCAAGTAGTGTAAAGAACCCTGATAAGAAGGCACTTGTTTGCATTGTTGCACCTTCGTGAACTGCGTACATGTAAAACTCACGAATTTCGTAGAAAAGGAATCCTCCACCAAGAACAAGTGTAATAACAAACCAAACTAAAAGTCCTTTTAAATCATTATTACGCATTTTAAAGATGGCAATTCCCATCGTGAAACTACTGAATAGTAGTAACAGCGTTTCGATCATAAAATCTTTAACAACGAACAGTTCTTCTGCAGTAGGGCCACCCGCTGTACGCGTATGGTACGTTAAGTACGTTACGAACAGCGTAGAGAACAACGCGATCTCGGCACCTAAGAAAATCCAGAATCCAAGGATATTCAGGCGACTTTGTTCTTCTTGGTATTCTAACGGCAATGATTTATCTAAATGTCCTGCCATTATTTGTCACCCCCTGTAATTCCTTCAACCTTCTTGATTTCATCTACTTTTACATAGAAGCCCGGATCATAATCAAATGAACGAGCAAGCATACAAGCAAAAATACCTGCTAATCCAACGATTGCCATTGGAATCCATTCAAATACTAAGCCAAATCCACCGATAAACCAGAAAATACCTGAGATAAACGGCACACCAGAGTTGCTTGGTAAGTGAATTGGTTTTAAGTCTTCTGCTTTAATTTCTGTTTCATTACGTTTTTTCATGTGCCAGAATGCATCCATTTCTTTCACATGAGGAATTACTGCAAAGTTGTAAGCTTGAACTGGTGATTTAGTCCACCACTCAAGTGTACGACCATCCCAAGGATCGTTTGCAGTGTCGCGTTTGTTTTTCCATGCACTGTATAATAAGTTAACTACTAATACGAAGAAGCCAAGACCCATTAAGAATGCACCGATTGTTGAAACTAAGTTTAATCCGTTCCAGCCAAGGTTGTCTGCATAAGTTTGCATACGACGAGTCATACCGTCTAAACCTAGGAAGAATTGTGGGAAGAAACATACGTTAAATCCAACAACAAAAATCCAGAATGAAATTTTTCCTAATTTTTCGTTCAACGTGTGACCGAAAATTTTCGGATACCAGAAGTATAAACCTGCGAAACAGCCAAACACTGTACCAGAGATTAATACATAGTGGAAGTGAGCGATTAGGAAGTAACTGTTATGATATTGATAATCGGCTGATGCCATCGCAAGCATAACCCCTGTTACCCCACCGATTACGAAGTTTGGAATAAACGCTAATGACCAAAGCATCGCAGTCGTAAATTTGATACGGCCTTTATACATTGTAAAGAGCCAGTTAAAGATTTTAACTCCGGTTGGTACGGCAATTAACATCGTTGTAATTGAGAAGAACGAGTTAACTGACGGTGAGTTACCCATTGTAAAGAAGTGATGCACCCATACAAGGTAACTTAAGAATGCGATACCGACCATTGATACTACCATTGCTTTATAACCGAATAAATTCTTACGAGAATGTGTACTGATAACTTCTGAGAAGACACCGAATACCGGTAAAATAACGATATATACTTCAGGGTGACCCCAAATCCAGAATAAGTTAGCCCACATCATTGGAAGACCGCCGTTAGCCATTGTAAAGAAGGCTGTTCCGAATACACGGTCAAGTGTCATAAGTGCAAGCGCTACTGTTAATACAGGGAACGCGAAAATGATAATAATTGATGTGATGAAGATTGACCAAGTAAACATTGGCATTTTCATCATTGTCATGCCAGGGGCACGCATTTTTAAAATTGTTACAAAGAAGTTGATACCAGTCATTAATGTACCAGCACCAGCAATCTGTAGTGAAACGGCATAGAAGTTATTTCCGATACCCTCACTGAATTCTTTACCTGCAAGCGGGAAGTAACTTGTCCAACCTGCATCAGGAGCTCCTCCGATTACGAAAGAAAGGTTAAATAGCATTGCTCCCATAAAGAATGTCCAGAAACTGATTGCGTTTAAGAACGGATATGCTACGTCACGCGCACCAATTTGTAATGGAACGATTACGTTCATTAGTCCGATAATAAATGGCATTGCCATGAATAAGATCATGATAACACCGTGAGCCGTGAAGACTCCGTTGTAGTGATGTTCATCTAAAATGTTCATACCCGGGAATGCAAGCTGCATACGCATCATGATTCCATCAATTCCGCCGCGGAAAAGCATTAATACAGCTGAAAGGATGTACATGACACCGAGTCTTTTATGGTCAACTGTTGTTAACCATTCTGTCCATAACCATTTCCATTTCTTGAAATATGTTAAGACAAAAACGATACCGATGACCGTCATAGCGATTGCTGCGTCAGCAGCGTAAATCATAGGTTCGCCAGTGACGAAAAATTCATCTAGCTTCATTATGTCTTCCCCCAATCATTACGTTATTTAGTGTAATAAATGAATGTTATTCATGATTTGAGTGATCCATGTTTTCCATTTCTTCATTACTCGTTTTTTCGTCTTCTTTCATCTTGCTGTGATCATGTCCTGTACCACGTTCTAGCTCTTTGCCAGGAATGTATACATCTTTTGCATGGTCAATCCATTTTAAATGTGTACCGTTGTAAGTTTGACGACCAACAACGCCTGGGCTTAGGATTTGATCATATTTCTTTTCAGTCAATTTACCAGCTGTACCTTTTACGTCACTAACCCACTCTTTGAAGTCTTTGTCCGTTTGAGCTTGAACTTCGAACTGCATTTGAGTGAAATGTTCACCCGAGAAGTTAGCACTACGTCCCATATAAGAACCAGGCTTATCAGCTTCTAAGTATAATGGCATTGACATATTGTTCATCGAATATTTTTGTCCGCCAAGTTCTGGTACCCAGAATGAGTTCATAGGTCCTTGAGCCGTTAACTCAAATTTCACTGGCGTATCTGCTGGAATGTTTACGTAGTTAACCGTCTCGATATTTTGTTCCGGATAACTGAAAATCCATTTCCAGTTTGCAGATGTAACGTGAATCACGATTGGATCTTTATCCTTTGATTCTGCCGGTACTTCTTCTGCAGAGTAGATCGCTTTAACAGTTGGCACTGCTAATAGAATTAAGATGATGATTGGGAATGCTGTCCAAATAACCTCCATCTTTAAGTTACCTTCTTGCTCAGGTGGCTCATAGTCCATGTTTTCAGGTTTTTCACGATATTTGACAAGAACAAATATAAAAATAGCAAATACGACAACAACCACGATCAACATCATCCACATAGACCAAATGATTAAATCAGATTGCGTTTTTGCAACAGGACCTTGCGGGTTCAATACAGCAAGTTTTGAACAACCGCTCAAAAATACTAGTGAAAGCGCAGATAGTAAACCTACTAGCTTCCAAAATCCTTTTTTTGGTTTCACTTAAAACTCTCCTTTCTAACAACACATGATGCGAAGCCTATATTGATGAACATTCAAAATGCGCTATCTTTCGCTAGATAACGACATTTTTATACAGACTCTCTTCCCCCTTATTTGTAGGCCACTACTATTGTAATACAAAATGACATTTTTTTCGTCCCTTTTGCTTTATTTTTTTATATTAAAAATATTCTAATATAGTGACTGTACCAATGGGGTTAGAGTGCTTCAACCTTGCGATATTCTATCACATAATTTGGTATGAATAAATGTAAATAAAAGGATTCAGCTCCCATTTCTTAACTATTTCTTTAGGAATAACTGCAAAATTAGCTTTGCATGTTTGCTTCAACATTGATATATCAATACACATCGACATAATTGAATATTTTGTGACAAATTTTCAAAGAAAATGTGACGCCCTGTATGAAACTTATTTTGCCCGTTAATTCCCCTTTGTTTTGTAGCAAATATTTGATTTTTTTGCTTAAAATTCTTTCTTTCAAAAATATGAACAAAACGTGAATTTTTTTAAAAAGCTTTTTATTATAGAAAAAAGCTGCGTGTTATTCACGCAGCTCTTGATCCATAAATTCTTTAACCGTGATATCATCCCCTGCTTTATCTAGCAGCGTTGTCGTTGCTGGAAACGGATGTTTAATATGACTCGGTATTTTTTCATACAGCACAAAATAATCACTTTTTGGAACCGCGGCATCAATTGTATATGTATCGTGCACCAAAGCCGCCTTTACGCGCTCAATTTGTTTACTTCTATTTGTTCCTGTAAACAGCGCATATGTACCTTTATTTGTATGGATATCATCATAATCCACTAAATTGCTCATTTTGGTACTGACTTCAATACGCAGGCGTTTGTTCCATCCTTGCTTCAATACGGCCATTCCTTCTTTATCACCAGGTATGGAGAATAAGGCTATGTATGTATTAGAGTGATCAACCCGTTTAAAATCTTGCAGCGTAATCCTTGCAGAACCATCAATACTTTCTTTATGCTCCCAATTTCGCAAATGCTGCTGCACACTTGCAGCATTGTTTTCAATCGGATATCGAATCATCTCATACGCAACAATTACAACCGCTATACAAATGAACAGAAATAGCAACCGCTTTATCTTTCGCACATCTATTCACCTTCCTTAGCTTACTCCCCTTTTATGTAATTGCCTAAATTATAACTTCCTATTAAACCTCTGTCTATGCACTAGGAGAACTACGTTTTTTTTTACCACAAAAGGGATTTTTCAAACCTTTTGTCATAAAAATACGCTAAAAGACTCAGTAGCTGTTGAACCAAAAGAAACCGATCTCCACTCCCCTTCTTAATCCTTAAAGCAAAAAAAGATACCCATTTTGAAATGAGTATCGCTTAGCTTATCTATTATATCCTTCTATATCAAAGTCGTTTAAGGCTTATTTGCCGTTTTTTTATTATACACATCTTTCCGCACACATGTATCCTTTGACCTGATATCCATGTTTTTTGAGCTGCCGAATGCTTAAATTTCGGGAAATGCTGTCAGGAACAATTACGACCACTTCTTTATATGGAATTTCCTCATGCTGTCTCTCTAAATAAGGAAGCGGAATATGGATTGCTTTTTGACAGGGGTTTTGTTTCATTTCATGAAAATGACGAACATCTACATACGAAATCGTTGTAGAAGCACAGTCGGCGGTCGTCACTTTCTTTATTCCCTGCACCGGCACATAGCGTTTATAAAAACTGTAACAAATTAATAAAAGTAAAATACCTATGCTCATATATAATATCGCCATGTTTTCCTCCCAATTAATTTCTATACCCCTGTATGTATACTATATTCAAAAGAAAGAATCAACACAGAAGTACTCTATCTCATTTCTCTCTGAAAGAAAAATGGTCTTTTTACACTTTATTATGAAACCACAATAAAGTGACGAAATCAATCATTATTTATTTTGATTTTTCGAAAGATTTAAATACTAGTAAACAGATCGTTTTTTCTTATTATAATGAAGAAACGCAGAATTTTTATCTTCATTTCCCCTTTTCTGTCCCGTTAAGGCTGAGGTTCGCTTATGAGTAATATAGTAGACCCAATGTTGCAAGAACGTCAGAAAAATGATTCTAAAAACGAAGGATGCGAGATAGGATAGTATGAACACGTGAAGCGAAAGACTATATTGTGATTGGCTCAGAAAAATACGAGTTAGCTTAAAAATGCAATATACACAAAAAAGGAAAGCCTCGGAGACGAAAGCTTTCCTTTTATAGATTAATCTCCGTCAAGGTTTGCACGACAATTATTATGAGACAAAGAGGTACTTTGTGCTTCATGCTGTTTTTTCTCACCCTGCATTGTCATATTTTCTTCTTCCGTGCTCCCTTTAGCAATATGTTTAGTTTTCTTTCCTTGGTTTAATGTCATGTTCATTCCCCTTTCTGGTGGATATAGTGTATGAAAATAACTCACACGCCATAAGAGGAAATGATATGAAAAAGCCCCTCTTAAATTGAGTGAGCTTTCTGCCTAAAACTGCTTTTCCTTTTATTGCTGAATCCGCATGAAAGGATATTCTCTATTTTAAACGTTCGTTTCTCGTTCCTTAGTAAGCACCAAGCTTTTACGCTCTGAGGATCAATTTTATACACAATGATAAATCGCTGTGTCAAACATCCTTTATCATCCATATAAATAATTTCAACAGGTCGTTTCGAAGAGTAGCTTTCTTGAAGTAGCCGTTCCATAGAATTCGCTCCTTTAATTTTTAGTTTACCGAACACACGTTCCTTTTTCAAGTGTTTTAAACTGAATAATTCGGTAGCTTTTACAGCTTAAAACGGAGAAAAGAGTGGGAAAAATGATAAAAATCATACAAATATTAGGTAATTGTGATATGGTAAAAGAGATTACTTAAGTTGGGAGAGGTGCATGATGGAAAGTAACATACTTAAATGGATCCCCGTTCCTTACTTTCAATTAAATCAAGAAGGTGAAATCCTGCATTTTTCTAGTCAAGCACATTCTTATTTTTCTTCAGTCTCCAGTCTGTGGAGCATTATTCATAAAGACGACCGGAAACAAGCAATGTGGATGCTGTCACAGCACTCTTCATCTAACCCCATCATCAGGCATTTGCGTTTGAGAACGAGCGATGATACATTTGTGAATTTTAAATGCACGATTCATTGGAAAAATAATGTTGGTCATTTAGTATGCACCGAAAAGAAAAATGTCAAGGATCCATTAGATGTTGTATTATCTGCTCAATCCTATTTAGAAAACTCAGACAAGCGATTAAAAGAATCGGACAAGGTGTTAAATAATGCAGCAGATTTATTATTTAATCGATTAAAACGATAACCAAATGAACATAATTTGCGCTGTATTCGGTTATTTCTCTCATTTTTAAAAGTCATTGAAAGGCTACCTATAGGGGTGGCTTTTTGTTTTGTTCTACACGTAAAATCATTCTCTTTTTGCCCGCACCATTTAGTCCAGAGTACATACACTAATAGGCATACTTTTCATATTTATTCTTTCTATATTTATGTTTTGCTCAGAAAAAAAGTCCGAATAATCAATAAATGTTTGAACATTTTTTTAAATTGGCATATATTATAAACAAACAATCATTTGAATGTTTGAATGAAGGAGGAAACTATGCCAAAAGATCGCTGTGATATTTATTGTTTTAACGAAGAAAAGGTGAATCGTATTAAGCCTTCTATCGATGTTGAAGCTGTTCAGGATATTTCTACGATGTTCAAAGCGTTGGGAGATGAAACGCGGCTGAAAATCGTATTAGCCCTTTATAAAGGTGAGGAATTATGTGTATGTGACGTAGCCAACATTGTAGGCTCTACGGTTGCTACTGCTTCTCATCACTTAAGACTGCTGCGAAATATAGGAATTGCCAATTATCGCAAAGAAGGAAAGTTAGCTTTTTATTCTTTAAGGGATGCACATATTAAACAAGTAATTGATATTATGTTTGCTAAAAAAGAAGATGTAACCATTTAAGTTTTTCTTACCGTATAGGGAGTGGGACACAATGAAACACGAAGATAAAAAACATCATCACCATACCGGAAGCTGCTGCAGCGGCCCTTCTTCATCAGAAATTGAGAACAGCCCCTGCTGCTCCTCTTCTTCAGAAGCCGCACCTACTGAAGAACCTTCTTCCTGTAGTACAAAGAGTCACGCACACAGTCACAGCTGCTGTTCAGATACAAGTGCGTTAACGACCGATAAAAGCCAGCTTTCGTGCTGCAGCGATCACGATATAGCAACAGGCAGTGATATAGAAGAAACGGCTGAATACCGCGTGTATGGAATGGATTGTCCTTCTTGTGCTGCTACGATTGAAAAAAGTTTAAAAACGTTAAACGATATTCAACACGTAGCAATCAACTACAATACAGGAAAGCTTCAAGTGGCGGCGGCAAGTGAATCAGCTCTGTCACTCATTCCAAACTCAGTGGAAAGACTGGGCTTTAGTATTGAGCCTATTCAATCAAATAAGAAAATGAAAACGTATTTGATTGAAGGAATGGACTGTGCAGCTTGTGCAAACACGATTGTGAATCATTTAAAAACAGTTCCTGCTGTCAAAGACGTACGCGTTAACTTTTCAACGGGAAAAGCACAAATTGAACATGATAATGAAGCTGATGACATTATTAAAGAAGTATCTAAAGCTGGGTATACCGCTACTTTAGTGACCAGCAGCAGGCAGCCCGCTGAATCTCGGCACCATAAAGGCAAAAATGGTCCGATTATTTTTTCAGGTATTCTCATCGCACTAGGTTTTATCGGTTCTCATACAGGAATTGCTTCTTATATGACAACTGTACTGTACGCTATTGCCATGATTGTTAGCGGATATAAGCCGGCTAAAAGTGCTTATTACGGAATCAAAAGCCGTTCTTTAGACATGAATGTTTTAATGACCGTTGCAGCACTTGGAGCAGCTGTTATTGGTGAATGGCTTGAAGGTGCTACGGTCGTCTGGCTATTTGCTTTAGGTGTAGCTCTACAAACAAGATCAATTGAACAAACAAGAAACTCGATACGAGGTTTGATGGATTTAGCTCCTTCTGAAGCATGGGTAAAGGAAAACGGGCAGCTGATTAAAAAAGCTGCGGAAGATATTTCAATTGGCAGCACGATTGTCGTAAAGCCAGGAGACCGAATTCCGCTCGATGGTGAAATTATAAACGGGGAATCCAGTATCAACCAAGCTCCTATTACAGGTGAATCTATTCCCGTTGATAAAGTAATGGGCGATGCTGTCTATGCCGGCACGATTAACGAAAGCGGATCGTTAGAAATTAAAGTAACAAAGCTAGTCGAAGATACGACCATTGCTAAAACCATTCATTTAGTGGAAGAAGCACAGGAGAAAAAAGCGCCGACTCAAGCATTTGTTGATAAATTTGCAACCATTTACACACCTATTGTCTTTATTTTAGCTTTATTCATTATGGTCATCCCTCCCCTGTTTGATGGTGCATGGAGCGAGTGGTTTTACAAAGGGCTTGAATTATTAGTTGTCGCTTGTCCATGCGCGCTAGTCATTTCGACTCCCGTCGCCATTGTATCTGCGATTGGAAACGCGGCGAAAAATGGTGTGCTCATTAAAGGCGGGACGTTTTTAGAAAAAGCCGGTGCAATCAATGCGATTGCTTTTGATAAAACAGGAACGCTAACAGAAGGCAAACCAGCCGTTTCAGAAGTTGTTTCCCTTGCTGCTGAAGAAAATCAGCTTTTAGCGATAACCAAAACGCTTGAAGATTATTCGAATCACCCTATTGCCCGCGCTATCGTGGATTATACTGCGGAGAAAAAAGTCGTTTCTTTACAAGGATCAAATTTTAAAATCCTTACGGGAAAAGGCGTGCAAGCAACAATTCAAGACACGGTTTATTACGCAGGTAATGCAAAATTATTCTCAGATTTAGGAACACCTCTAACACACTGCTGGTCTCAGATTGAAAAGCTTCAAAACGAAGGTAAAACGATTATTATTGTCGGAACAGCTAAAAGTGTTCTAGGCATTATTAGCGTAGCTGATACCATCAGACATACAACCATATCTGCTTTAGAAAGCCTTAAGCAAAACGGAATGCAGCAAATTGTGATGTTAACCGGTGATAACGAAGGGACAGCTAAAATGATTGCATCTCAGTCTCGGGTAGACCGCTATTTCGCTGATTTGCTGCCTGAAGACAAAGTAAAGGCCATACAGCAGCTTCAACATGAAGGGTATCAAACGGCTATGGTTGGAGATGGAATTAACGATGCCCCTGCCCTTGCTACTGCTGATCTTGGCATTGCAATGGGCGGTGCTGGTACTGATACAGCCATGGAAACAGCTGATATTGTCCTGATGGCAGACAATTTAGAAAAGCTTCCTCATACAATGAAGCTAAGTCGCAAAGCGTTAGCTGTTATCAAACAAAACATTTGGTTTTCTATTATTGTTAAAGTCATTGCCTTAGCCTTTATCTTCCCAGGGTGGCTTACTCTGTGGATTGCCGTCTTAAGCGATACAGGAGCAGCGCTACTTGTTATTTTAAACAGCCTTCGCTTACTGAAAATGAAAAAATAAATGGAATCTATAAGCTTTCCAGCATGCGTTGGAAAGCTTATTTTTTAGGAGGGTTTACGTGAATAACCGCTGGAACCAATTTATTTATAAGTGCTGGGCCCCTTTTTATGATGTCTTTTTTAATAACGGGATGTTTTATCGAGCCAGAAAAAAAGTCTTTCAAGATGTCCCCTTTTCGTCTGAGCAGCGCATTTTATTTGTAGGTGTTGGAACGGGTGCCGATTTAGCTTTTATTCCTCATCAAGTAAATTTAACAGCCATCGACTATTCCAGTGAAATGCTTCAAAAAGCAAAAGATAAATACAAAAACCCGTCTATAACTTTCCACCAAATGGACGCTCAGCAGCTAACATTCGACTCTTTTTCGTTTGATGTTGTTGTAGCAAGCTTGATTCTTAGCGTAGTACCTGACGCAAAGCAAGCTTTAAAAGAAATGACAAGAGTAGTAAAGCCTAAGGGAACTATCCTGATTTTTGATAAATTTGAAACTAAAAAGAAATCAGCGGCTTTTCCTAAAAAAATATTCCGCCCTTTCGTAAAATTACTAGGAACGGATATTGGACTCTCTTTTGAACATGTGTTTGAAGCAAGCCGGGATCAGCTTATCTTGAAGGAGAATTCAAGCGTCATGTTGAAAGGTATGTATCGGAAAATTATTTTGCAGAAAGTTGATGAATGACTTCAAAGACGAATGATGCCTTTTTCACATGATGGATGTACATATTATTGTCTAGCTTTAATTGAAGAAAGGATGAACATTTTGATGATAAAATCAAAGGTCATAACAGTTGTCCTTGCAGCAGGCATGGTGTCCGGCTGTGGAGACGAAAGTAAAGAAAGTTCAGCTAACAAACATACAGAAACAACACAACATGAAGAACATCAGCAGCACACATTAGGTGATAAACGAGAAGAAACAAAAAATAGTGAAACTCTTCCCTCTTTTCTAAGTGACAAGTCCGAAGACATGCAGCTTATTTATGCAGCCGCTGCTAAGCATCAAACCTTACTAGAAAACATCCCTTGCTACTGCGGATGTGGAGAAGAAGCTAATCATCAAAACAACTACGACTGTTTTATTTTTGAAAACAAAGGAAACGGCGCAGTGACGTGGGATGATCACGGAACAAAATGCGGCGTCTGTTTAGAAATAGCGGCTCAGGCTGTAGTAGACTACAGCAAAGGTAAAAGCATCGAAGACATTCGCCAAGAAATCGATGATAAATATAAGGAAGGCTATGCCCCGCCTACTCCTACGCCCGAAGTATGATGCTTCAGTATAAAAATCAGTAAAAGACTTTGATTTCTTTATTCAAAGTCTTTTTTGTCATTTTATTATTGGTTGATAAAATCTCGTTTGACCTCACCTTTTTAAGTCCTTGTAAAACGCCATCATGTAAAAATAACACATTTGGACGTTTATTTACTGAATCCTCAGGGAATATGCTTTCTAACACCCAAATATAACCATGAGAGGAGAAAAAATCTATGAGTAATTCTGTAGAAACAAATCATTCAGCAAAAGTTGAAGGAGCAATTAATTCTATGAGCGAGGAGAAAAAAGAGGATATTCTCTCTAGCTTCGAAGGATTTAAAAGTTATCTAGGGGACAAGGTCTCAAAAGGTGAAAAGTTAGGGATGAATGAGGAACAGCTGGCTAAAACAGCTCAGAAAGTAGCTGATTATCTCGCTAAGCATGAAGAGCCTCGCAATCGAGAGGAAAACCTGCTTCACGAACTGTGGAAAGTTGGAGACAAAGAACAGCAGCATCACCTTGCCCATATGCTTGTAAGATTAGTTCAATAATAAAAAAGATGACACGCTGCCGTGTCATCTTTTTTATTTACAGATATTAAACAGCGGGAATGATGATTTGCTGCCCAATTTGCAGTTTGGTAGGATCTACGCTGGGATTTGCATCCTGCAGCTGCTGAACAGTCATATTATACTTCTTTGCAATGCTATAGAACGTATCTCCTGCTTGTACAGTATACGTAGTGACAGGAAGAACAATCTGCTGCCCAATTTGCAGTTTGGTAGGATCTACGCCGGGATTTGCATCCTGCAGCTGCTGAACGGTGATATTATACTTCTTTGCGATGCTATAAAACGTATCTCCAGATTGAATGGTATAGAATGTAACGCTAGTAGAAGGTAAGTTTAAATACGCAGCAATTCCACGCGCGTGTGCTTCTCCCACTTCACGAAGAAACGTCGCGTTTTTTAATTTTTCAGCGTCGGCTGTTGTATCGATAAATAAGTTTTCAGTTAAAACAGCAGGCATATTTGTTTCACGCAGTACAGCATAATTAGCTGTTTTTAAACCGCGATCTGCAATCGTTCCAAATTTGCGCATGGTTGGTAAAATCTCTGCATGAAGCTCTTTTTGTAAAAGAGAAGATTGACTTCCCTCTTGTGATGGATAGCGATACGTTTCAAATCCAGTACCTCCGCCGGCATTAATGTGCATCGAAACAAATATATCTGCTCCCCATGCATTAGCTCGGTTCGCTCGATCTGATAATGAAACGAACACATCGGTTGAACGAGTTACTTGAACATCTACTAAATAGTTATGCTCTAAATACGCCCGCGCGTGTAATACAAGCTGCAGCGTAATATCTTTTTCACGCAAATTATTTCCTAAAGCGCCTGAATCTGTACCGCCGTGCCCTGCATCTAGCCATACTTTTTTCATGTGAACCTTTCCTTTCAGCCATAATATGAAAGAACTTGGGGTTAACACCGGCTTTGTCCGATGTTTTATCTCTCATTCTATATATATATGTAAGTGGACAAGAAGGGTTCGTCCTCTTAAAGGTTAGAGAACAATAACTTAAAAAACTGGATTTTACCATAAACATAAAAAATCCGAACGAATTGGATTTATCGTTCGGATCTCCCTTTAACTAACCTATGTCCACGCCTTTTAATAGAGATAAAAAGCAGGTTCGCCATCTTATCTTTTGCTATTTCTCACTAAAAGCAATTTTTAAGCCAATAAGCGTAAAGATAGAGCCTTGCACGAGATTAAGCCGCTTAGACAGCGCCGGAGATTTTCGCAAAAACTCCCCTACTTTCCCTGCAAATAGACTAATTAACGTAAAGATAATCAGCGCTTGAACTAAAAACACAGCTCCATAAACAAGCATTTGCTGTGTGGCGTGTCCGGTTGAATGATTAACAAACTGAGGTAAAAGAGCAAGAAAAAAAAGCGAAACTTTTGGATTTAGCAGGTTCATAATCACTCCTTTTTTATATAGCACCTTGTACTCAATGGCTTCTTTATTTTCAACAGCGAGAGCGGAATCTTTGGCTGTAAACGTCTTATAAGCCAGATATAATAAATAAGCTGCCCCAGCGTATTTGACAATAGCAAATGCTAAAGCTGATTGATAAATAATAGCCGACAGACCCAACGTTGCCGCTGCTATATGACCAAGCAAGCCCGTGCAAAGACCTAATGAAGTCGAAATCCCTGCATATTTACCGTTTGATATGCTTTGTGCTAAAACAAATAAGTTATCAGGACCAGGCATAACCGTAAGCAAAGCGGCTACACCTAAAAAAGAAGTGATTGATACGATATCCATAAGCCGTTCTCCCCCTGCATGATTTTGCCAACCATTATAGCATTTTTTACTATCTAGTATTCAAAAAAAGAAAATTTATCCATAAAAAAAGGATGGGACATAACTAAATCAATCTAATCTAAAGACGAATAAATTGTATACATGAGCTGAGCTGCTTGTTACACCGCTGTTGATTTCCGTGCAAGGCTTCGCTTTCCGCGGGCGGCCGCTGAGCCTCCTCGTCGCTTACGCTCCTGTGGGGTCTCACCTGTTCCGCTTTTCCCGCAGGAGTCTTCGCCTTGTCCTCCAATCAACTGCTAGAAGCAATTGAAAACATGAAATCTATCTTCAACATAACAACAAAAAACACGAACTACCAATTAAAAAATAATTAATAGTTCGCATTTGACTTTAACTGAAATACTTTTGTCCCAGCCTCATTTTTACTACTTATTTAATTTGTTTTTCTATAACTTGCTCTTTAGCCGAGGCAGTCTGTGCTTCCGCTTCTTTCATTTCATTATTAACATGAATTGCTTCTTTTAAATACTCTGTTTTGTACCCGCTTTTAAGTGCCCAAGCATAAAAGAAAAGTGCAACAATTGCAATAAGTCCCATATCCCAGCCGTATTTAATAATATTGAGTCCCCCGAATTTTTCACTTCCTATCCAGGAGATTGTCATCATACATAATAAGTAGACAATCATCCAAACGCCAGCTCGGAAGTTTTGACCAAAGCCTTTCCATTTTGATTTTGCTTGGTAATAAAAATAAATTGGCAAACCAATTAAAATAATAAATAATACCTGTCCAGTTAACGGCCATCTCGCCCAGTAAAGAGTAAGTGAAGCAAAAATAAAGCCAAGAGGCGCTATTACATTTAACCCTTTTATACGTAAAGGTCTATAAAGATCGGTCCCCGTTTTTCTTAACGTCATAGCTGTGATAGGACCAGTAAGATATGAAATTAACGTAGCTACAGAAATAATTTCGGCTAAAATTCCCCAGCCTCTAAATAAAAATAAAAAGATGAATGAGACAAATAGATTAAAAAACATGGCTTGACGAGGAACGCCGTAAAGCGGATGAACTCGTCCTAGTATATTCGGCAAGTATTTATTTTTTTCCATACCATAAATCATGCGTGACGTGGTAGCTGTATACGTAATACCTGTTCCTGATGGTGATACAAACGCATCTGCATATAAAACAATAACAAGCCAGTTAATATTTAGTGCAATCGCTAAATCGGCAAACGGCGAATTAAAGTTCAGATGACTCCATCCTTTTACAATTTCTGAAGGATTTACCGCTCCAATAAACGCAATTTGAAGCAATACATAGATCACGGTTGCAATCAAAATGGATCCTACCACGGCAATTGGAATAGAGCGTCCCGGATTTTTCGCTTCTCCCGCCATGTTAATAGGGCTTTGAAAACCGTTAAAAGCAAACACAATCCCAGACGTAGCAACAGCTGTCAACACGCTTGCCCATCCATTTGGAGCAACGCCTCCTGCAGAGGAAAAGTTTCCGCCGTGAAATCCTGCAAATAAAAGAGCACCAATTGTAAGCCCTGGAATCACAATTTTAAAAACGGTAATAAGTGAATTAGCTTTCGAAAATAAGCCTACCGTCCAATAATTTAAAAGAAAATAAATGATTAATAGCCCTGTAGCAATAGCCAAGCCTTTTCCAGTAAGAATCCCGTTTTCTACTAAACTCCCTGTCCATTTCGCCCACTCCCACGGCCATGAACTCATGTACTGAACAGAGGCAACCGCTTCAACAGGAATAACGGATACAATGGCAATCCAGTTTGCCCAAGCCGCAATAAAGCCAAGAAATGAGCCGTGCGAGTACTGCGTATACTTAACCATACCTCCTGCTTCTGGAAACATCGATCCTAGTTCACTGTAAGAAAGAGCTATAAATAAAATAACAACCATTCCAATAATCCAAGAAGCAATTGCTGCAGGGCCTGCAATTTGAGCAGCTCTCCATGCCCCAAACAGCCATCCTGATCCAATAATAGATCCAAGGCCGACCATCATGAGAGAAAACGTTCCCATTTTTCTATGTAAGTTATTCATGTATCTAACACCTTTCTTCTATATATTCTGAGAAGTGAGTTATTAAGCGCTTTCATTAAATTTAAAAAATAAAATTCATTTTGATCTCTAAAAATGCTGCTTAAAAGTACTAACCAAAAGCTTTTACATTCATTCACCCGTCCCCCTTCTTCATTTATTATTTGCTATTATATCATCATCAAGTTAAAAAAGTACGCGTTTTGAATAAAAAATATTTTTATTTTTAGAATTTTGTGCGTTTTACCAATTAAAAGTGCGCGTTTTGAACACTAACATTTATAAAAACAGCCTTTTCATTAAAGTGATATACAAACGATTTTGCTGCAATAACCAGAAAAAAAGCAGGATAAAATGAAGCGCTCATTTTACCCTGCTTTTTTAAATTATTTTACAACAGCTAACACTGTTTCTTTGAAGCTGTTATAAACATACGACCAAAGAGCCGGTTCTTCTTTATATCTTGTTCGTAACACAGAAAAGACTTCTTTTTGCTTTTCTTCAAACGAAGGATCTTCTTTTGAAGGAAGTTCGGCGCGAAGCTCATCCACGATTTGCTGAACTTGAGGAGCACGAGGACCCCATTTACCTAGTAAATTTCCTTCATTATTAAAAATTAAAATAATCGGAATAGCACGGCCGCCGTTTGTTAAGTGACGATCAATTAATTCGGTGTCCGCATCGCGCAGTGCAACACGCACATCGATACCGGCAGCTTCAGCTACTTTACGAATGATTGGGTTAATCATCATCGCATCTCCGCACCAATCTTCAGTAATTGCTAAGAAGTGAAGCTTGTGAGCTTTTAATTTGTCAGCCAGTCCATCTTTAGGAAGCTGAAATTGTTCATAAACAGCTAAACTTTCCTCTTTTAATGTACTCATGTCGTTCATATATGTTTGAATTGATTTTCCTTCTTCAAAATACTGTTGTTCTGTTTTCATCAAGATCCCTCTTTCTTTTTTGTATACGAATAGATGAGATATCCAATCTCGTTTTCGTCTTTTCTATACGCACTACTAGTATAGCTTTTAAGCACCATGAATCAAAATATAAAAGTCTGCGTGCTCATTTTGATCATGTTTTTTTATTCTGCGACGGAATTCATAAAACTTCAATTTAAAAACAGCACATTGAGATGTTATAAAAAAAGAGAATGGGGTACATGTACACTATCAATGTAACAAATTTTAAATCTTTGTGAATATTTGAGAATGTTTATTGTGTAACCGTCATCTTTTGATTATGATAATGATATGTTAGCTACTTGACTAAATATGGAGGATGAGGCGAATATGAATCAATCCCCGCATGAAAAGCGAAAAAAACGCAAACAGTTTGTAGAACGTTTAAGACTAAAAGGAATCAAAATAGAGCTGACAAAACCGCGCTCTCACTTTTCTTCACTATCCTTACTAAAATCATAACTCGTAGCCACCTTTTTCTAAAGCGGAACGGTATCGAATTTCAACTATCTATGCTAATGCTTACATATCATTTCAAAAAGAACAGCTTCTAAGTGCTGTTCTTTTTTGATGTTTCTTTATATTTCTGCTCTGTCAAAAAAAGTATAAACCTTTTTCTTTATTTTTCTCTTTTTTCTACCTAGGGCTTTCCGCTCCCTTCCATATGGTATTCTCAAAATATATAGTTCTATAAATACCTTAAATTACCACTATATTCAAGGTATATATAATATAAGTATATATTGTAAATTTATAACTCTTACTATATAATCTTGTAGAAAACGTAAAAAAAAGGAGAAAATTGATGAAAAAACTGGGGACAATTTTATTATCATTTCTGCTGTTTGTTGGCGTATTTCCAACGTCTTCATTCGCAGCCGCGTCAACATTTGACGCAGACTTCAACAAATATTTAAAATCGGTAAGCCAAACGCGAGGTTTTGAAGTAACCAAAGACGACGTTGAATATTCACTTTCACTGTATGACGATAGTCTTGAAAACTACGATACAATCGCAGATTTAGAAGATTTTTTAGGTGAACCGATTGCAGCTGACTTACATAATGTGCAAGATTTGTATGCAGATTTTGACTTAGACAAAACAAGCTTAAATGCGTTATTAAAAGAGAACGGCCAAAGCTTAGACGACTATGTGTACCTAGATGATTTATACGATGATGTCGGCTTCTATCTAGAAGGCGATGACTGGTATGAAGATGATGAGTCATATGACGAAGAAGACACTTCTTACGATGATGAATTAAGTGAAGAAGATTTAAGCGGCTTACTATCATTTATGCAGTCTGAATTAGGCTTAACTTCAGAAGAGTTAAATCGAATTGAAGCACATTTTACATCGTTAGAAGATGAGCTTTCAAATGAAGCAACGCTTAACCGCTTAGATCAATTAGGCGAGCGCTTAGCGGCATTCGAAGATTTTGATACAGCAACAGAATTATCTGCTGATCAAATCGCTGAATTAATGTCTATTTATAAAGAAATGCTATCAATCTTCCATTTAGACGCTAAATTTTCACTTGTACAAGGCGGAAATGAAAGACCGCTTTCTCTTACTGATTTAATTAACTTAGAAGAATTAAAAAATGCAAGTCTAAAAATTTCTCTTTATACAACAGACGGTAAATTTTTAGCAGACATGGTGATCACAGGCGATATGTTTAATTCTGATATCATCACAGACACAGGAAAAGAAGTAGAAAAATCTGCTGAAGCTGTAGCAAAACCAGCTCAAGCGCAAAAACCAGCAGTAGAAAAGAAACAAGAACCGGAGAAGCAACAAACGAATAGCGCTGTACAAAAAACCGTTAAAGGCGGAAAACTTCCGGAAACGGCTTCTAATTATGTAACAAATACATTAATTGGATTAGTGCTTGTAGCCGCTGGCTTTGTTCTTTTCCGCAAAGTGAGACGCGCATAAAATGGAACCAAGAAAAACAAGAAGAACAATCAATCGTAAAAAGCGGTTGATTGTTCTTTCCCTTTTAGCCGCTGTCATCTGCTTTGGTCTTTGGTTTACAACAACAAACGCCTATAAATTTGCAAGAGGCTATTTGGCATTTAAAACAATGGATACAGAAGAACCAGCCGCAGCTTCAGTCTCTAAAAGCAAGGACTCATCAACAGCAGACTCTTCTGCTGAAGCTTCTTCTGTTGAACCCAAAAAAGCGGTACACTCTCGTACTGCTAGCTCAGAAAAAAAGCCGAAAGTGTCAAATGTGTCTTATCCGAAACAGCCAAAAATCGGTGATTTAATGGGAGAACTATATATTCCTAAATTAAATGCGAAGCTGCCAATTTATCACGGTACGAACGAAGATGAATTAGAAAAAGGCGTCGGTCATTTTGCGGGAAGCGTGCTGCCTGGTCAAAACGACAATTCTGTTCTATCAGGACATCGCGATACGGTTTTTCGTAAGCTTGGCGACGTGGGTGAAGGCGATTCGCTTGTGGTAAGTACAGCAGCAGGCACCTTCACATACAAAGTAAACAAAGTACGAATTGTGGATGCGGATGACCGGACCGTTATTGTGCCAAAACCTAGAGCCACTTTAACCGTCAGCACCTGTTATCCATTTAACTACGTTGGTTCAGCACCTGAACGCTATATTTTAGTCGCTCACCTTGTTGCATCAACTACAAAATAAAAAAGCTGCCCTTAAAGAGGCAGCTTTTTTTAATGAATAGATTTCATTAGTAAATCAAACCATATTTTCAACGAAGTCGCCGTAATAACGACTGCTAAGATCACTTGCAGCGACGCTACCTTCGTCTTTTGCCCGACAAAAGCGCCAATCGGAGCTGCTAGTAAGCTTGCTCCAATAATCATAAGCGCCGGAAGCAAAAGGACTTGATGTGTCATTACTTTACCGAATGTTGTTCCCATAGACGAAATAAACGTCACGGCTAATGAGCTTGCAATCGTTACGCGCACAGGAATTTTTAACACGGTAATCATAATAGGAACAAGTAAAAATGCGCCTCCTGCTCCGACAATCCCCCCGCAAATTCCAACTAAAAACGCCAGGGCTGCTGCCAAAGGTTTTGAAAACGTCACTTCGAATGAATCGGCCGCTGGATTATTTTTTTTGGGCATAAACATTAATCCTGCAGCAATTGTTGCCATCACGCCGTAAATGAAATTGATCATTCCTTCTGAAAACGAGTTTGATAGCGTTGAACCAATGAGACTACCAACTAAGACACTGACGCCCATATATAAAATTAACGGTTTATTCAAATAGCCGCCCTTTTTATAAGCAAGAGCTCCTGAAACGGAGGCAAACAGCGACTGCACAGCTCCTATACCAGCTACTTCGTGCGCGCTGAATATTCCCACTCCTACAAGAGGCGGAACAAATAGCAACAGCGGGTACAAAACAACTGACCCTCCAATTCCAAGCATACCTGCTAAAAATGACCCGAAAAACCCGAGTGCAAATACCGTTATTAATAGTTGTACATCCATGTTTTTACCACCTGCTTTTATCAATCCAATATCATGTTTGTTAGAAAGTATGTATACATACAACGCCTTATCTCTTCTTCCATTGTATCACTGTATATGCTTCTTTTCTGTAAAAATATTGATAAAAGTGCTTTCAATTATTAATTTTTTTAATCATTAAAATCCTATCGACTTTATGCGTTATTTACGTTTAGCTCAAACTTCCTCGTTCTCGGCTCTGCTACTTGTGGTAGAATAAAGAAAAACTAGATGTTAGAACTGCCTACACGCTACGCTTATCTCAGCAGGCCCATCATCACAGGAGGCTTTCGTATGTTTGAATACAAAATTGATGACGAAGTTAGTTTGCATTTAATTGAATCAACTGACGCTTTCCCCTTGCTTTCTCTTATTAACGAGTCAAGACCTTACCTAAAAGAATGGCTCCCATGGGTAGATAGCATGCAAAGTATTGCTGACTATGATGAACTCATCCCTGAATGGAGAGCTCAATACTATAATAACCAAGGGTTCCAGGCGATCATTCGGTACTACGGAGAAATCGCCGGAATGATTGGTTTCCACGGAATTAATTGGGGAAATAAAAGTACAAGTCTCGGCTATTGGATTGGACATGATTTCCAAGGAAAAGGCATTATGACAAGAGCAGTACACGGATGCCTGAATTATGCATTTAATACGTTAAACCTTCATCGAGTCGAAATACGCTGCGGCATTAATAATGAAAAAAGCAAAGCCATCCCTACGCGTCTAGGTTTTACGGAAGAAGGCATTTGCAGAGAAGGTGAATATCTATATGACCACTACCACGATCTTGTAATTTATGGCATGTTAAAACACGAGTGGAAGCAAGCTCCTTATGCTCCGTGGCTTCTTTCTTAAAAAGCAGGATCATTTGTACAAGCTATCGTTTAAATAGGGTATAGTAAAAAGATTAAAAGAAGCTGGGACAACAATATGTGAGTTGAAGAGAAATCCGAACGAGGTTGATTCTTAATGAAGAATCAACCTCGTTCGGATTTTTTATTGTGATGCTGAACACAGGTTTCATTCAATGCAGGTGATACCAGCTGTTGATTGGAGGGCAAGACGAAGACTCCTGCGGGAAAAGCGGAATAGATGAGACCCCGCAGGGGAGAAGCGACGAGGAGGCTCATCGGCCGCCCGCGGAAAGCGAAGTCTTGTACGGAAATCAACAGCGGTGTAACAAGCGGTTCAGCTCATGTATCCAATTTGTTCGCCTTTTGATTGGAGCGATTTCGTTATGTTTCAACCTATTTTTTAATTAAAATATTGAAGCTGTTCGCGGCGAAGCTTATCTTTTTGTTTGTCCGAAATTGAGTAGTCGTAGTTATAAATAGCTCCTTCCCAATCTCCATACATTGGATTTGGAAACACAATTAGCTTTTGACCAAATGCTTCTTTTTGTTCTTCTACAAGCTTATTTCGATCGTTCATCGACTTTTTATCAAAGCCGCTAAAATCAGATAAGTTATCACCAAACAGAAGGACTACATTATGATTCGTCGCTACTTTTTGACGGCGCGTTTCTTTTCCTTCGTCTTTTGGACCCGTCAACAGCACATGGTCTTTGGTTGCTTGAGGAATATGTAAATTCTTTAGGTTTTTAATTGTTGCCTCAAGCTGAGAAGTTGTACGGCCTGAAATGTAGTAAATATCTACACCTTTTTGATCTGCATACGTCAAGAAATCGACAGCACCTGGCACTGCTTTCGCTTTTGCTGCTTGCACCCATTCATCCCACTTATAAGGGAATCCTTTACCCGTTTTGATGGCTGAAGCTTGAAATGGGCTATTATCAAGCACGGTTTCATCTAAATCCAAAATAATGGCAGGCTTTTTATCGGTACTTTTTGCAAGCGCCTCATCTAAACGAAGCTTCCCTGTATTATAGCCTTGGTAATACAAAGCTTTCATTTCGCCGGATGTTTGGTACCAAGCGTCCGCCATAATTTGCTGATCAGCTAGATTTTGAACGGGTTCTTTTTTCTCAGCAGAAACCTCTTTTTCCTGCTGAGGGGCACATGCTGTAAGCGAAAAAGCAAGTACAGCCACCCCTGTCAACGCTGATAATTTCTTATTCATTTTGCATCCACTTCCATCTCTACATATTTTCACGCTAATAATGTTATATATTACCTCAATCAAACAAAAAATCAACAAAAATACGAATAATATTTTAATTAATAATTAAAATAGTTCGTTTTAACTGATATTCCTTCCCTTTTTTTGACCATTATCCAAATATTTGTTTATACATTTTCCAAAATCCGTTTTTCTCATTCTTTCTTTTTAATCTTTTTTTAGAAACATATCGGCTTATCACTCATTTGCTCCAGAAGAACTCAATAAATCTGAATTATCTAACTTTTTATCTTGTGTTAGATTCTCTCACAAAAGTGCTTTTTTTTGAAAAGATATATAGTAAAATAGATTTTGTGAATTAAAAGACGGTGTTTTCTATCGAAAGTATTGTATAAATATACAAAAGGGGATGGAGATATGAATCACGTAAAACAATGGGGATGGATTACCTTTGGCTGCTTATGCGTTGCCATCGGAATTCAATTTTTAACCGCTTCTAACCTCGTTATTGGCGGAACGGCAGGACTTGGCATTGTGCTGCAGCATTTAACCGGTATTTCATTTGGGGTATTGTTCTTTATCATCAATCTACCGTTTTATTTTATGGCTCTTACACAAATTGGACTACAGTTTACGATAAAAAGCTTCATCAGCGTTAGCTTGATGTCAGTGATGTCCGATTTATTAGCTGCCAACTTTTCATTTGCACTTCCGCATCCGCTTGTAGCCGCGGTTATGGGCGGCATTATCGTCGGCATTGGACTAATCTTTTTGTTTCGTCACGGCTCTTCTCTTGGCGGAATCAACATGCTATGCGTGTTTCTTGATAAGAGGTTTGGCATTAATCCAGGTAAAACAATGCTTTTGACAGATGTGCTGATTGTAGGCTCTGCAACAGTGGTATTCGGCGTAGTTCAAGTTCTTTATTCATTAATCGGTATCTTCATCATGACAGGACTGCTTGGACGCTATCACAAACGCTCGCCAATCGAACGAACTGGTGAACATATCGAAGAAGAAGCCAAGCAACAAACGGCTTCAACTATGTAAAAAAACCGTGCGGAAATGATCCCGCACGGTTTTTTTACGCTTATTCTGCTACTTTTACAAGCTGTTTTCCTAAGTTTGCTCCTTCGAATAACCCAAGGAACGCTTCAGGTACATTTTCAAAACCTTCTACAACGTTTTCGCTGTACTTGATTTTCCCTTGCTGCACCCATTCGCCTAACTGCTTAATGCCTTCAGGGAATTTGTCAGCATAGTCGGCTACGATAAACCCTTTCATTAGCGCACTGTTAATTAATAAAGGTGTTTGAACACGTGGTCCAACATCTTGTTTTTCTAAGTTATACAGTGAAATTTGGCCGCAAAGTGGAATGCGCGCAAATTTATTTAATAAGCTAACAACTGCATCTGAAATCTCTCCGCCGACGTTTTCAAAGTAAACATCAACTCCATTAGGACACGCTTCTTTCAATGCTTCTTTCACATTTCCTTTTTTGTAATTAATCACTTCATCAAATCCGAGCTCATCTTTTAAATAAGCAATTTTATCTTCAGAACCTGCGATGCCGACAACACGTGCGCCTTTAATTTTAGCGATTTGACCAACAACAGATCCAACAGCACCTGCTGCACCGGAAACGACTACTGTTTCGCCTTCTTTTGGCTGACCGATTTCAAGCAGTCCAAAGTAAGCTGTGAGACCAGGCATACCAAGAACGCCGATAGCCGTTGTAATTGGCGCTAGCTCTGGATCAACTTTCTGTAAGTTTTTTGCTTCTGCGGCTGAATAGCGTTTCCAAGGAAGCATACCCGTCACGATATCGCCTTCTTTAAAGCGATCTGATTTTGATTCCGTTACGCGTGCTACAATGCCGCCTGCAAGCGGTGCGTTTAGCTCAAATGGAGGAACATATGATTTTGTATCGTTCATGCGTCCTCTCATATACGGATCAACAGAAAGGTAAAGTGTTTGAACAAGTACCTCGCCTTCTTTCGCTGTAGGCATTTCAATTTTTTCGTATTTAAACGTATCTTTTGTTGGCATTCCCTTTGGGCGTTCTGCTAATAAAATTTGTTCATTCATCGATATCGCTCCTTTTTATTTCTCTGTTTTTTGTAAAATGTGCTAAACTTACCTTTGTTATTTTAAATTATATATTGTGCACAACGCAAAAAATATGATTGTGCAATAACACCGAAGGAGAAAAAGACATGGAGCTAATGCGCTGTAAAGAAAATGTTGTTAAAAAACTAAACGAGTTTGTTGAAGTAACTCCCCCCGTTATTTTGTTTAAAAAAGGCAATATGTATCCGATTAAAATGGATATCAACTATAACTGGATTGCCACGGATGAACAAGGTCATGAGCATATTGTCGCTTCAAACACAAAGAACGTGCAGGACGACTACTGGTTTAGCTACCATTTTGACTTATATTAAGGAGTTTCCCGGATTTACTCTTCATAAACGTTATATAAATAAAGTGTTGTATTAGTAAAAACAGCGCCAGAATTCTGGCGCTGTTTTTATGTAGTAATCGCAATTGTACGGGTGGTCGTTTGAACGGTCACCCCAGTTGAAGAACGGACAAAAAATTCCATTCTGACTGAGTACGTGTATGTACCAATTGATGCTACTGTATCTACCCATGTAAAAGAAAGAACATTTTGCTGAGTGAATGATAGTGTTAAAACGGCTGCAGCTCCTTGCTGTAAATTCTGTGAAAACAAAAGCTGAGAATTTCTATATACTCTAAGTGTTACCCCGTATTGATAACTAGTTAATCCAAGAGGAATGTTTGCTTCAACTGTAGCAAATCCATCTATCTTCATCTTCTGATTGTTTTTTTTGGTCTCAGCATTTACTGTTAAAATGCTCGTTTCAGAACCGTAAGTCAACGACTGCACGCTTTGAGACTGCGATGAAAATATATTCAGCTGGCTTTGAATCAAGTCTCCCATTACTTTCCCTCCCTTTATTTATATGGAATATACGGTAATAAAGTATATACTTACCTTTTGGTTTACATGACTAAGAGTTCAAAGACCTCCTTAAACCAGCTTGTTAAAACTATTTATTAATTCACAAAAGCTGGCTACTGTAATGTTCCATTTTCTGCATCGATATCTACTTAAGATTATGTTACAATCACGGTAAAGTAATTTATGATTGATAGAATAAAAGCTAGAGCTTGAAAAATTCGAGGTGGATTATGCAAGGTAAAGTTGTATATAAAGAAGGATTTTCAGTGATAGGCATAGCAAAAAACGGAGAGTATCAAAAAGAGAATCTTTTGAAGCAAATACTTAAAGAAAAAGAAATGATTACTTCTTCAAAAGAACCTCATATGATTACAGGCATTTGCATGGCTCCGAAAAGAGAAAATTATTTTTATATTGCAGGTACAGAAGTGGCTGATACGGCTTGTATTCCAAGCGGTATGAGCGTTCATACGTTTCCTTCGTTTACATACCTGCAGTTTAAACACAGAGGTCCCATTACATCGCTTGGGTCGACGTATAACAGCATCTGGAATGAATGGCTGCCGAACTCTCCTTACAGCATGATTGAAGGTCCTGCTCTTGAAATTGTAAATACAGCTATACACGGCAATTTATATAGTGATACATATGAAATGGATATTTATATTCCCATAAAGCTTGGACATTAAAAAAGGTGAACTTACGTTCACCTTTTTCCTATTTTTGCAGCTGTTTATATAAATGATAAAGAGTAAAAACGCACTCTGGATGACGCTCTTTATGGTTAAAAAAGCCATGGGGAAACATGAGTGAAAGATTCCCTTTTTCAATTCCGGTCACATACTTGTTTTCCATAAGCGGATATTCTTTCACGACCCAGCGCGCTTCATCAATCGTAGACGTAACCACCTCACCAAAGTATACGCCCATACACTCTTCGAATTCTTCTTTTGTCATTGAAAAACAGTCAAAGCGATCGCCGTCTTCTAGATCATAGTAAAGAAGCTCTAATATTTTCAAACTTTCATCTGTAAAATCAACGGTGAATTCAGCTACCGCTTTGCTTATTTCATGAATGTGATTCATGCACTGTTCGCGCACTTGATGATAGTAATAGCTAGCTTCAAACTGATGTTCACACGTCACTAGCGATTCTCCGTATGATGCTGTTAGATCATGATGCTTGCTCATGCTGACACCTCCACGCTAAGCTTATGGAGCAAGTATAACATTAACCAAGCTACTATTGAGCATCTTCCATTAACAACCTATTCGCGGCAATATTAGGTTCACTTCTTACTCATTATTCTGCCGTACACAAATCCTCCGCTAACAAGAAGAATACCGCTAATTAATACGCTGCTTAAAAAGATTTGCGAATGCATCAAGTGATTATACATCATCCACACGCTCATTTCGTCATCTCCTTTTGGCCTTTTTTAACTAGTATCCCCGATTTTCTTGCCGCACATGCCGGCATTTTCATCATTTTTTCATCAAGCCTCTATATAGTTAAAGCCGTGAAGCCAACTATCTTTTTTCATCGTTTTACTCCTTAAAAAGCCTGCTTATGACTCTAAAGTAGGCTTTTTTTATAGGTTGAAACAAGTAATTAAGCCGTCTATCCCCACTAATTGTGCATAGTAAGGTATAATTAAAGATAGTTTCACTTTTCTAAAGTGAGAAATACATAGGAGACATCAAAGGAGACATGCAAATGACAGAACTCGAAAAAGCGAAAATTCAGCACCGAAAGCTGTCCAAGGGGCAGGTATTTGGTAGGGCTATCGCCATTGCGATCGGTGCCCTGCTCATGGCCACAGGACTTGAAATCTTCCTTGTTCCAAACCACGTTGTTGACGGAGGAATTACCGGTATTTCCATCATGCTTTCGCATATTACCGGCGTAAATCTAGGAATCTTTCTTTTTGTACTAAATCTTCCGTTTGTATTTATCGGGTACAAGCAAATGGGAAAAACATTTGCCCTTTCCACTATTTTTGGCATACTGGTTTTATCCATCTTAACTTCTAGGTTTCACCATGTCCCCGCGTTTACCGCAGACGTTCTCCTTGCTACCGTTTTTGGAGGGATTATTCTCGGAATTGGAATTGGACTCGTAATTCGCTACGGCGGAGCGCTTGACGGTACGGAGATACTTGCCATTTTAATCAGTAAAAAAATTCCGTTTTCTGTAGGAGAAATTGTAATGTTTTTCAACTTCTTCATTTTAGGAGCAGCGGGATTTGTGTTCACGTGGGACCGCGCCATGTATTCTATCCTTGCGTACATCATTGCGGCTAAAGCCATTGATACAGTTGTAGAAGGATTGGAAGAATCAAAATCAGCTTGGATTATTAGTGATCATTCTGATGACATCGGCGATGCGATTAATGCGCGTCTAGGTCGAGGCGTTACCTATTTGCACGGTGAAGGTGCTTATACGGGCGATGATAAAAAAGTGATTTTCTGCATCATTACGCGCCTTGAAGAATCAAAGCTAAAAACCATTGTTGAAGATTTTGATCCTACTGCCTTTTTAGCCGTTGCAGATATTACCGAAGTCCGCGGCGGACGCTTTAAAAAACGAAACATTCACTAAAAAAACGCGCAGAAAGCATGATGCTTTCTGCGCGTTTTTATGTAAAAGAGACTTTTTGAACCCGCTTAAACCATTCATAACAAAGAAGTACAATTAAACATAAGTCGATTAAATCGCCTCCGTAATACATCAGCATAGCCCCTTGCTGCGCCTCTTCTACCGAGACGTGCATAGGCGGGTGAGCGTACACATATTTTGATAAAATACCGTGAGCGGCAAGAGCAAGAACCAATACGGACGCTCGGTGCGTAAAAGCTTTTTGATGCGGCGAAGGATCAATTGAAATCATCGATACGGTGAATAAATAGCCGGCTAAAAATACATGAATATGTACAGCGACATGCACGAAAAAAGAGTGATGCATCATGCCATACAGACTCGTTGTATAAAGAATCCAAAGTCCTCCTACGTTAAGAACAGAAGCTGTCACCGGACTGCTGATGAACCGAACAAACCGCCTTTTTAAAAGTTTTGACACCTTTCTGGCTGCATGAACCGGAAGCGTGCGAAGCAGCAGTGTAAGAGGTGCTCCTAACGCCATTAAAAGCGGAGCTAGCATACCTAAAAGCAAATGCCCTGTCATATGCGCGGTAAAGTCCATATGAGCACGAGCTGCGAGCGGTCCTGCTACAGAAGATATGGCGCATAAAATACCAAGTGTCCAGCTGGACGTCCTATATAATGACCATTTTCTATACGTTGCATTTGAAGACGTTACAGCCCACACGTATAAAAAAAAGGCAACGACAAAAGGCAGGGCTAATAAAAGCTGAGATAGTACTTCATATTTAATCATGATGTGCACCTTGTTTACGTGTAAACCATGTTAACATGATGCCAATAAGCAGCATCAAACATGCAAGTACATTCCACGTAATGTCGTAAGGTGCAATCTTCACTCCGTACCGAATTTGGTGAAGGCCCATAAGCTTATGCTGCACGGTCCCGTCATAAAGCTGAAACGCTCCCGCTCCAAGCAATACTCCTCCTATCCACCTTTTCACCCACCAGCCGCCCCGGCGCCTTAGATCTGCCACCATAAAAAGTGATGCGATTGTAGCGAACCAGCTGAATGCATGAAACAAACCATCCGACACTAAACCAGCGGCCGTTGTGGACTTATCATAAAAATGATGCCAATGAAGCAGCTGATGAAACACTGCTTCATCAATAAAAGCAACTAACCCTACGCCAAACAAAAAGCCTGACCAGCTATTTCGAGCGCGGTGAACCACGCGCTGATTTGCAGTTGCTTCGTGCTTCTTTTCCATATATATATCCCTCCCTGCCAGTTCTTTAAGTTTATATCGATTCTAATGAACGTATACCCTATTAAAGAGAAATGAATCTATAATATGGAAAAATAGGAGCTATATCCTAACCTCGTTTTCATTATCTTTTCACCATAAAGGTATAGGATAGTATTTGCGAAGCCAATTAACATATTTTTTCATAGTTTTACTCCCTTTCTAATGACCTGTTTCCCCAAAGCAGGTCTTTTTTATATCCCGCTTCTCTTTTCACCATTTTTTCACCATAAAGGTATAGGATAGTACTTGCGAAGCCAATTAGCATATTTTTTTCATAGTTTTACTCCTTTTGAAGACCTGCTTCCCCAGAGCAGGTCTTTTTTTTTATCCAGTTTCTTTTTTCATCATTTTTTCACCATAAAGGTATAAGATAGTACTTGCGAAGCCAATTAACATATTTTTTCATAGTTTTACTCCCTTTCTAATGACCTGTTTCCCCAAAACAGGTCTTTTTTATATCCCGCTTCTCTTTTCATCGTTTTTTCACCATAAAGGTATAGGATAGTACTTGCGAAGCCAATTAGCATATTTTTTTCATAGTTTTACTCCTTTTGAAGACCTGCTTCCCCAGAGCAGGTCTTTTTTTTTATCCAGTTTCTTTTTTCATCATTTTTTCACCATAAAGGTATAAGATAGTACTTGCGAAGCCAATTAACATATTTTTTCATAGTTTTACTCCCTTTCTAATGACCTGTTTCCCCAAAACAGGTCTTTTTTATATCCCGCTTCTCTTTTCATCGTTTTTTCACCATAAAGGTATAGGATAGTACTTGCGAAGCCAATTAGCATATTTTTTTCATAGTTTTACTCCTTTGTGAAGACCTGCTTCCCCAGAGCAGGTCTTTTTTTATTTTTTCTAAAAGCTTCCATCTTTTCACCGTTTTTTCACTTTTCTTTTGTATACTAAGTTTGTCAAAGCAATTTCATCATTTTTCATAAATGACCCCTATTTATTCCCCGCTTTTTGTGAGCGGGGCTTTTTTTATAAGAAAAGCATATTTTTTAAAAAAGCTTTTCTCTTTTCACCGTTTTTTCACTTTTCTTTTATATACTGTTCTTGTCAAAACAATTTCATCATTTTTCATAGATGTACCCTATTTGCACCCGCTTCTTGTAAGCGGGACTTTTTTTGTTTTCAGATAAAAAAAGCTTAACCCGGAGGTTAAGCTTTTTTCATCTGCTTGCGAAGAACAAGCATCATAATCGTAATAATGGTAAACGCAATAAACGCTAAAAAAGGAATGGTGATAAATCCAAGCCAGTTAATATATTGACCTGAGCAAGGAACACCGCTTGTACACGTTTCAAATGCTTTAAGAGCCGGTATCTTCTGCAGGCAATAATGATAGCCTGAAAGCGCCATACCAATCACCGAAAACGGCAGGACGTATTTGTAGATGAACGTATCATTCCGGTACACGGCTACGCCTAGCACAATCGCGAGCGGATACATTAAAATTCGCTGATACCAGCAAAGTTCGCACGGGATGAAGTGAAGAACTTCACTAAACGTCAAGCTTCCAAGCATCGCGATAAGCGCTGTAATCCACCCGAAAACCAAAGACTTGTTCATTATTTGTTCTCCTTAGCCGCATCTTTGACCATTTGATCAAAGTCATCGATTGTTTTTCCTTCGAATTTTTTGCCGCCTACATAAATGGTTGGTGTACCTGTGATGCCTAAGTCATTGGCTGTCTTCATATCTTGATTAAACGCATCTTTTCCTTTTCCGTCTTTAAATGCACTCGCTACTTTTTTCGCATCGGCATCGCTTGACACTTCTTTCAGCGTATCTTCTAAGTAGGATTCCGTTAAGACATCTTTCTTTTCGTCCGCTGCGTTTTGCTTTTTATAAAGAAGTTCATGGAATTTCCAAAATGTATCGTTTCCAAGCTCTTTGTATACCGTTTCGGCGAATTCTGCTGCACGAGAGGAGTCGTTGTTGATAAATGCATAGTTCATAAAGTAGAATTTCACTTTACCTGTATCCACATAATCTTTTTGAATCAGCGGGAAAAAGGATTCCGTGAAGTTTTTGCAAGCCGGGCATTTGTAATCTCCAAACTCTACCACTTCTACCGGAGCTGACTCTTTTCCAAGATACGGCTGATTATCATATGTAAGAGCGGCCTTTTCATCTCCTCCGCCCTTTGACATATTCGAAAGGACGATCAACCCTAAAATACAGACCGCAATAATTCCAATCACCCAAAAAATCCACTTGCTTGAGGATGTTTGCTGATTGGGCGTTACTTTTTTCTTTTTCTTTGCTTTTGACACAATCTCATCTCCTTCTTTTCTTTCTCTCTTACAAACTTACAAAGCTGTTAGAGCTGTAAAAATCAGCGCACACAAAATAAAAAACACGTATAGCGACGTCAGCGTTAAAATAACAGGAGGCTGCATCGGCATTTTCGTTTCCGGATTTAAAATATATTGAATGCGATAATTAACAGACGTATCAGCAAACGATACGTGCGCACACGAGAGACTTGTCTGTCCCGTTTTCACCATTTTTAAAAGCGCGCTGCCGATGTGAGCAGGCGTGCCATTTTTCACAATGGCATCTTGATCAGCCAGCACTTCACGCATAACTTTGAAGCGTTTATGGCTCCATTTAATAAATGGAATATACCATAATGCAGAGGCAAGCGTACTTAGCAAAAACGTTTTGAGCGGGTCTTTGTTTGCAACGTGCGACTGCTCGTGATAAATAACGGCTTCGAGTTCATTTTCATCAAGCACCGACAGCAACCCTGTAGACAGGACGATATGCGGTGTAAACAGCCCCATCGTTAAGGCAATGGGCTGATCTGTTGTTAAGACCGTTAAATCCTTTCCGTACGCTTTTTGCAGGTCAGCCGTTGTTGTTTCATCTCGCAGCTTCGTAATCATTTTACGGACTTTCCGCATTTGAATCACTTGCTTTACAGCTTTAATGAACAGTACAAACATCGTGTGAAAAATAACGGCATTCAGCATGTATTCAATAAAAAACAAGCCGAAAAAGTGGGCTACTTTGTTACAAAGTAAAATTAAGTTAAACGATAAATTCCATCCAAACAGCAAATGCAGCACATACATCCCCATTTGCATAAGCAACGTCACGGCAATAAAAAAGCACAGGTTAAAAATAAGCTTAGAACGCTTTAGTATTCCTTGATTCATTGATTATTCATCCTTTTTTAACTGTTTGACTTTTGATTCGAGCATACTTAACAGTGAATCATCGACTTCTTCTAGCGCATCAAGCATATGAGTAACAGCAAGCGAGCCAAATTCATCGATCAATTCGTGCGTTAACTCTTTCGACTGAGCGTCGATAAATTCCTCTTTAGAAAGAATCGGCTGATACATCGACGTACGTCCTTTTAAACGCTTTTGCAACACGCCTTTTTCCACCAATCGATTCATAACGGTCATAACGGTATTGAAGTTAACTGTTTTTTCTTTCTCAAGCACGTGCTGCACGTCTTTAATGGACATTTCACTTCCGTTCCATAAAGCCGTCATAATTTTTGCTTCAAGCGGGCCAAAAAAGCGATTAAGGCCGGTTTCGTTAAATTTGAATTTTTCAATTTTCATATTCGACACCTCACACTACTAATTGTAGTGTGAGGTGCCAAATCCGTCAACTTTTCCATGACAACCGCCTTACAATTGTCATAATCACTTTTTTACTTCATCGGTTAAATGCTGAATGGACAGCACAACTGTATCGAGCTTGGCTTCGATTCGGTGAAGTAAATAAAGCGTCACCACAATAGGAAACCCAACGTCTGAAACAAGCGTAAACCACTCTGCCATCTTCCTCTCTCCTTTTAAAAAAGCCCTTCGCACCTAAGTGGAAGGACTTTCATTTTTAAATCGTAAATTCGGTTACATTTCGCTCGACAATTTGGGCGCCTTTTCTGGCAACGAGCGCTCCGCCGCTTGAAGTAAAGACATCGCTTGCGATCAGCGCGTTCATTGCTGCTGTGATGGCTGCTGCGTCTAACGTATCTTTTGGTGATTCAATCGATAGGCTTACTGCTTTTTGTGACTCATTCAAAAACTGCATCGTTAAAGTTTTCATACTCTACCTCTTTTCTTATTTTAAAAGTGAAAACGTGACAACTTCGTTGATTTCAACAAGCGGCAGCGACTGCAGGCTGGCAATGGTTTCGCTTGCTGTAATGAGTGCATCTGCAGAACTTCCCGGCTGAATGTTCATATAGGATTTTGTCTTTAAATCGGGTTTTCCATCCTCTTTTATTCCTTGTTCTAATACTAAGCGAAGCTGGCTTGAATGCTGAATTTTTTCTGCCATCTTTTATTCCCCCTTTCACTTTATATATAGAAATGGAAATAGGAAAGAGGGATGATGGAAACACAAAAATTTTTGGTTTATAATGGGAGATAGTCTGAGTTAGAAAGAGGCTTTGGTAATGAGAAAGTGGAGCTTTTTATTTTTTGTTCTAGCATTCATGCATCCAGCTTCAGCACTTGCTGATGACGGTGCAGATGAAAAAAAGCTTGGTCCGTTTTACTACACGGTTTCTCATGATTATAGTCGAGAAAAATGGGATGTAGGGGTGTTAAATCAGCAAGACAAAACGAACATTCCTGAGACTGATTTGAACGATGAAACGCTAAAACTGTTTCAAAGCACGGTTGATGATTTAGCAGAGCTCGCGATTCGATTTGCTGCTATGAGCGTACTGCTTGTATGTTCACTCGTTGTTTTTACGTACTTTCGCATTCAAAAAAAACGCCCTTTTCTCCGCTTGTTTTTTATTTTTTCAAGCGTTGGCTTTCTATTTTGCGTCTATACATCATTGGAGTTATTTAAAAAAACTGAACAAGCAAAATCTTTATTTTACTTACTATGACTTGAAACCCAAAAAAACCAGCCGATCGGCTGGTTTTTTCATGCATTTCTTACGGTTATGTAGTTCTGTTCATACGTCATTTCTTCCGTTTGCTTTTGCTGCTCCAAATGGTAATAAGCAGCGCATACTCCTCCTAGACCAGCAAGTGCTAGGACAATTAGAAGTATGGATGTCGCTTTTTTCATTACTTTTTCTCCCCTTATGTTTAACCCTACCTAGCAACGGCAGCTGTAAAAAAGAGTCCCCTTTCTCTTCTTTACTTGCTCATTACTTACGAAAGATATTATCATACTTTTTTTCATTTTTGTCATTTTTTTAGCTATTGTCAAAAAATTGTATATTTTATACTCGGTTTAACGAATGTTTAAGAAAGTCCATGGACTGGTTTTTTGAAAGACCAAACGCCGTTACGATATAATCAACGTAGGCAAGAAGCTCGACGTTTCCCCCTAGTTTTGTTGTTTTAAATGATTGATTAAACCGATACTGCTTTTTATCTGAAAAGACGAGCCCTTCTTCTTCTAGAAATGTTTGAAACTGCTGATGCGGAAAGTAAAGCACATCATTTCGAACGTTCTCTAAATCAATTACAATAATCATGTCTTCGAGCTCAGTTTTTAATTCCATCATACAATCGATGTATCCGCCGATGCAGCTGATTAAAGATGTAAGAAAAAAGGGTCCGTTTATATATTGAAACTGCTCAAAAATCGTCTCATCAATGTAGCTTGAAATGCTGGATTTCAGCACGTCATGAATTTGTTTTGGTTCTTCCATATACGGAATAGGAATGTGAAACTTAGCTGATCCGTTATAAAACTGCTCCCACGCAATTGTTTTATCATATGCATCAATTACATCTGTGCTTCGAAAAATGATGGATTCCGCTGAATAAGAAGCTTTGACAAACGGTGTATGCAGCATCACCGTACTCTCATCGTCCAAACGATAGTGTTTTGGTTCGCTAGACTTGCTTAAAATATATTGCTTTAACCGTTCTTCTTCCATTTGTTCGATTAAATGCAAATCATATAGTGGCAGCACGTACATATTACACATCCCGTAATGAATATAGCTTTTCCCGTGCATCGGCCACTTTCTGTTATAGATAGACAGTTCTTTTGTGCAAAATTCCTCTATTCGCTGCGTTTGATCCTCCGATTTTTGATAAAGACGATCTAAATGATAGCGATCATCGATTTCCGTAACCGGAGATGTGCCGCTTCCAATTCTTCTGTAAATTTTCCCGTAAGACATGTACGGAGGGTTCGGACCTTCGGGAATCCAAATAACAAAAACACCTTGCCCGGGGTGATCTTCAGGTGATAAAAAGCGCGTAACGATACGAGGAATGGGATTGGTGACATCTTTCAGCATATTATTAATAAACAGCTCATATTCCTTGCGCTCGAGCAGGTTAATGGAATGGTCGTCTTCATCTACGCCAAAAATAAGCCACCCTCCTTTTTCATTGGCAAACGAAGCGATGATATTTGGGATTTTCCGTTTGACCGTTGAGCTTACTTCGCGCTTGAACTCAAGCTGATAGCCTTCTTCTAAATGTTTTTCCATCATGCGCTGCACATCTGAAAACTCAATTTCTCCAATTGTTTTTTTCTTTCCTTCTTCGCTTATAAATGGTGAATAAAACGATTCTTCGTTCACTTGTCTTCCCCCTCCTCACCACTTCTATTTAACTTATCCATATGATGAGAAGTAAAAAGACAGTCATCTTTCTTTGATTTTTTTCAAAAAACAAAATTTTTACCAAATTCATCCTGTTTTATATTATGATAGAAAAAGAGGTGAATAACATGATTGAAGCAATATTTTTAGACCGAGACGGAACGATTGGAGGCAGTAATGACATTCAATATCCAGGTGATTTTCAGCTGTTCCCCCAAGCAAAGCAAGCGATTAAAGACATAAAAAAACAAAACATTCCGCTGTTTTCCTTTACGAATCAGCCCGATGTTGCAAAAGGAAAGGTAAATAAATCACAGTTTATCTCTGAACTTTTAGCTTTTGGATTTGATGATGTTTACCTTTGTCCTCATGAAGATTCAGACGCCTGTTCGTGCCGCAAACCAAACCCCGGCATGCTGTTAAAAGCAGCGGAGGAGCACAGCTTAAATTTGGCTAACTGCATCGTGATTGGCGACCGGTGGAAAGACCTAGTAGCGGCCAGTGCAGCAGGCGCTCACTGCATTTTAGTGTTAACAGGTGCCGGGCATGACACGTTACATGAACAAGAAAAGTGGGCTGATGTACAACCAACTCTTATTGCAGCCGATATACAGAAAGCTGTTGAATTTATCTTTACATCACTGAGTTCACAGCCGATACTATCGCATTCACATACTCGTTGAACAGCTGCTCATCCTGTAATAATTGTTCATACTGCGGAGTGGTGATTTCAAGCTGCAGTCCTTTATGCCGCTGATTGTCGTTGGCGATATTTCGAGGTGAAACGCCTTTTAAATGTACGGGCGTTTTACTGATCGGAAAATTCGAAAGTGCTTGACGCACCGCTTTTTCTAACTTTTCGTCTCTTCCTCCAATATAAGTTGTGCAGACATCGCTATAGGCACCGTGAAGAGAAATTGTGATCTCTGATTTTTTCACAAGATGACGCGCCATTTCTTCATCGTAGTTTGCAGACGTAACATGTAATTCAAACGGATTTTCTGTTTTCAGCGTTTTAAATACGTACACCGTTGCGTTCAGCTTTTCTGCTATTTTTTCCGCTACTTCTTCTGTCCCAATTTCCATCGTTCCTCCGTGAATCGCAAGCACGACAATTTCTCTCCGGCGAATGACACACTCTATTTCGTAATCGATTCCGGCTCGTTCACACTGAGATAATTCTTGAAAACTTTGATACACATCCCTCATCTGTTTCTTCACACCTTTCTTTTATCTTTCATATACCCAGGCTTTAATTTTCCTTTTTCTTCATATAGTAAAAGTAGTAAACGGATTTACCCTTTGTTTACGCGTTCATTTTTGTTTTTATACTTTATATTTTAGTGTGCACAAAATTTTTTTTTGAAATTCGAAATAAAAGTATTGCCAAACAAACCGTCCAGACGGTAAAGTATTCTAGGGAAAATCAAAAAGGAGGAAATTCATGTGTCTACATATGATGATATATTGCTTGCGGCCACTCAGGTTGTGCAGCGTGACGGCGTTGGAAATTTGACGCTTGAAAAAGTAGCAAAAGAAGCCGGTGTTAGTAAAGGCGGCTTGTTGTACCACTTCTCATCAAAAGATGAATTGATTCAGCAAATGCTGTATTCAGTCACCAAGAAATATGATGACGGACTAAACGTACAAGTTGAACATGACAATTCTCCTGGCAAATGGAGCCGGGCTTATCTCGCTGAGACCCTTCATGACCTTCAGCGTGAACAAGCGATGAGCGCAGGGTTGCTTGCAGGTATTGCAACGAATCCTGAACTTCTGCAGCACCTTCAAAAACACTACGAAAAGTGGCAGCACCATATTGAACAAGATGGCATTGACCCTGTCCTTGCTACCATTGTGCGCTTAGCAGCCGATGGATTATGGTTCAGCCAAATGTTTGGGCTCGCACCCGTAGATCCAGACATGCAAAAACAGATTCAACAACAACTTCGGAAATTAACAGAGGAGGGTTTTCGATGAAAGCCTATTTATTTTTAGCAATTGCAATTAGTTCAGAGTTATTTGGTACATCTATGTTAAAAGCATCAAACGGATTTACAAAATTTTGGCCTAGTCTTGGTGTTTTATTAGGATTTGGTCTTGCTTTCTATGCGCTTTCCACATCGCTTCAGCACATTCCGCTCAGCGTTGCATACGCCATTTGGTCTGGTGTAGGAACTGCTGTGACAGCTGTGATTGGTGTAGTCATTTGGAAAGAAAGCGGCAGTCTTACGATGGTATTTGGCATCGTATTAATCATTGCAGGAGTCATTCTTTTAAATTTAAAATCAGTGGCTCATTAAAAAAAGAGCCAGTAAATACTGACTCTTAAGCAAAGGAGGAAAATCGACTGTCTACTTATGAAAGTAGTATGTATCGTTTTCCTTTTTTTATACTCTTTTATAGATTAAACGGATCTAGGAATTTAACAGATGGATATTTGTCCTGGAACAAACGCCATACAAAATCGTTTTCAAACATAAGAACAGCATGCTTATCACGATCTTCTACTAGCATCACGCGAGAATCTAGCATGCGATCTTCAATTGTTGCTTTGTCTACCCATTTTGCAATGTTGTGAGACATGCGTGTGAATTCAAGATCGACATTGTACTCACCTTTCATACGATGTTCAAATACTTGGAACTGAAGTTCACCGACTGCTCCTAAAATATAATCTCCAAAGAACGGCGTACGGTAAAGCTGTACCGCCCCTTCTTGTACAAGCTGATTAATTCCTTTTTCAAAGTGCTTGGATTTCATTGCGTTTTTCGCACGAACTTTTACAAACAGTTCAGGCGGGAACTTTGGAAGAGCGTCGAATTCGAATACTTTTCCCTCTCCTACAATGGTATCGCCAATTTGATACGTACCTGAGTCATACAAGCCAATGATATCCCCTGGATACGCTGTGTCTACTGTTTCACGGCTTGATGCCAAGAACTGATGAGACTGCGCTAGCTTCATTTTGCGGTTCGTTCTTGCTAATGTTACGTTCATTCCACGCTCGAATTTTCCTGAACATACGCGTACGAACGCAATGCGGTCGCGGTGAGCTGGGTTCATGTTCGCTTGAATTTTAAAGATGAAACCTGAGAAGTTTTCATCGGTAGGCTGAACGGTACCATTCGTTGATTCACGAGGCTGCGGCGGTGATGTTAATTGTAAAAATGAATTAAAGAAAGACTGTACGCCGAAGTTCGCAATCGCACTTCCGAAGAAAACAGGCGTTAATAAGCCTTGCTTTACTTTTTCAATTGAAAAATCATTACCTGCTTCGTCTAATAGAGATAAATCATCCACTAAGCCTGGTAAATACATTTCATCGACGTGTTTTTTAATTTCATCGTCGATATTTTCACCGTCAAAGTCTGCAAAATAAGACTCTTTGTTTCCTTGATACACTTCAATTTGCTTTGAAAAACGGTCATACGTTCCTTGGAATCGTTTCCCCATGCCAATTGGCCACGTTACAGGGTATGATTCGATACCAAGTACATCTTCAATTTCTTCAAGCAGCTCAAGCGGCTCTTTTCCTTCACGGTCTAATTTATTGATAAACGTTAGGATGGGAATACCGCGCATACGACAAACTTTAAAAAGCTTAAGCGTTTGTGCTTCAATTCCTTTTGTTCCGTCAATAACCATGACCGCACTATCTACAGCTGTTAAGGTACGATACGTATCCTCACTGAAGTCTTCGTGTCCTGGTGTATCCAAGATGTTAATAAAGTGATCTTTATACTCAAACTGCATAACACTTGATGTAACTGAAATTCCACGCTGTTTTTCAATTTCCATCCAGTCAGATGTAGCAAACTTGCCTGATTTTTTTCCTTTAACCGTTCCGGCTGAACGAATCATTCCGCCCAGTAACAGCATTTTTTCTGTTAACGTTGTTTTCCCGGCATCCGGGTGAGAAATAATGGCGAATGTACGACGTGAATCGACCATCGTTTCTTGAAGTTGGTTGTTCATACGTTTTAAAATCCTTTCTGCTCTACAATTCCTATTTTCATCATTTCATTATACGCTTTTTTTATACTGCGTGACTAGTTTTTTTCATATTTGAATACTTCTGCAAAATCAAAGAAATCGTCAACAAGGTGTAAAAAGCGAACAAGAAAAGACCCCTTTTATAAAAGGGGCCTTCTCCCAGTTTAGTTTAACGACCGACCAGAGAAACGTTCTGCTGATCGGCTTAAACTTTATAAAAAAAATTACTTTTGAACGTTAGCAGCTTGTGGTCCACGGTTGCCTTCAACGATTTCAAATGTAACTTCTTGACCTTCTTCTAAAGTTTTGAAACCTTCGCCTTGGATAGCAGAGAAATGAACGAATACATCGTCTTGTCCTTCTACTTCGATGAAACCGAAACCTTTTTCAGCGTTGAACCATTTTACTTTACCTTGTAACATATCTCTTTTCCTCCTTGTGTGACAATCCACACATTGTGTATTACTCTATTCCTGCTCTTACAATAAGTCAAGACGAACACTTCGAACTATCCTTACCGAACAAAAATAAGCACCTTTATTGTAACAAATCCTCCAAAAAATTTCAAAGGAATTTGCACATTCTTTTTGTTCGCTTCTATCCCTTACCTACAGCCTTTCTACCCCTTTTTAAGCAGCCGAATATGAACGAATTATCCGCACTTCTTCTTGATGTTTTCCCTTGTATAACGATCCTTTAAATGGATAACGCTATAGAGATAGATACTCTTTCTATTTATGAGAAAGCAGGTGACATCACAACCTATGGAAGACATTCTCATGTCCCTTCTTAGGACCTTTGTTTCTTTTATTATCTTAAGCATTACAACTTTCCTGATTGGAAAACAAATTAACACCCATAACAATCATTTTACGTTTGCGATGTCCATCATTATTGGGTCGTTCATCGCAAATATGGGATTTGATTTAAAATTAAAATTTCTGCCGATGTTCGCTTCTTTTGCTTTTCTTGTGGCTATTCATTTTCTTTTAGCATCAACAGCTCTAAAAAGCAGGCGCTTGCGAAAATGGATTACAGGACGCCCGACGGTTATTATGGAAAAAGGAAAGCTTCTTGAAGCAAATATGAAAAAAGTCAAATATTCCATTGACGACTTGAATCAGCATTTACGAGAACTAGGAACGTTCAACATTGCTGAAGTAGAATTTGCTGTTTTAGAAGTAAGCGGAAAACTGTCGGTATTAAAGAAAACTGCTTATCAAAACATTGCCAAACAGGACGTTTTGTCTAAGCCGTTTAAAGAAATGAATTTACCGGTAGAACTCATCATGGACGGAGAAATTATTCATAAAAATTTAACACCTCAATATACCGAACAATGGATCAACCTTGAGCTTTCAAATCGTCAGCTTCAGTTGAACCAAGTGCTGTATGCAGTTGTGTCAACAAACGGCATGCTCTATGTAGATGAGTATAAAGATCAGCTGTCCGCTCCTACAGACAGAGAATAGGGTTGAGACATAACTAAACGAGTTTGATTCTCCATAAAGAATCAAACTCGTTCGGATAAAATACGTTTGTCCCAGTTTTACTGCGCCATTTCTTCAACTGTTCCTTCTTTTAAGCCATAATAGTTCCGCTCAAATCGCTTTATTTCTTGATCATAGCGGCGTACTTTTGCATCGGCTAGCTGGCGGCTTTGTTTTGTTTCTTCAAGCAGCTCGACCTGCTGATTAATTTGAAAAATAGTCGTCGTCAGCTCGTCTTGATAATCATAAATTTCATTTTGAATATCCACGCATACGGGCAAGCGATTTGCTAAAATAAAGTCCGTCATTTGCATAAGCACTTTTTTACGCTCTACTTCTTTCACTTTGCTTTTGACAGCTCGTTCTGCAGAACGGAACGTCAGCCTTACTTTAGAGAAGAAGTCACCTTTAATCGAAAGCTTGCGCTGCAGTTCTTCTACATCCTGTTTTAATGCTTCATGCTCTTCAATCATTTTTTGAAGCACAAGCCCTCCGTTTAACGATGTGAGCTCCATTTCATCAAGCTGATGGCGAATGGCTGTTTTGAGCGTTTCAATTTGTTTCACCGTCTTTTTCTCCGTAGCGCGGAGCTGCTTAACATACTGCTCTGTTTTATAAATAAAGTTGTCTAACCGTTCACGATCAAACAGTGACTGCTCTTTCTTTTTTACATAATCTTGATACGTTGTGTGTACAGATGACCACTTGATCAATAGAGACTGATAATTCAACAGCTCATCCTGATGCTCAAGCTTGTACGTCCACATCAGCTGAACAACTACTAATAACAGTGGTAAAAACGTTCCAGCTTCTTTGCGTTTTGCAATAATTTCATGACTTTCAAAGCTCGCCATTAAAAAAAGCGGCGCATTCATACTAAATAGCAGTGCTGGCGGGTAATTAACGGGAATAAAGATACTCATTACGGTTGCCATAAGGCCTGAAATAGCAGGGTATGCGTGCGGAGGAAGCTGTTTGTATAGCTCAATTGTCCCTTTTTTTTGCAGCAGTTTCACAAGCGCTGCCTGCTGATAGTCTCCTAATACATCAATCATTCTTTCTTGATACATGGGAGGAAGCTGCTCAATCCAATTCATCAGCTGCTGCTGAAACACAGCTTGCTGACGATTTGTAGCAATCATGTATTGCGAATCAATTAGATGAAAGAACAGTCGGATTTGATGGCGCATCACGTCTTCTAGCGTATGACAGCGTGCAATTGAAAACAGCTCATTGTATTTAGATACAAGCAAATTTCCAATGTTATCGCTTAACTCGTACAGCTCGCCATTTGTTGTAGCATGAGAAACGGGAAGTTCAAAAAACTTCGCCATTTCAAGCAAAATATGCAGATGCATGTCTACTTCAGGCTGTTTTTCAAGCAATTTCATTTCTTCTACCAATGATGCTTGAAAATCCGTATGCTCCGTTTGCTGATACCGTGCTGACATTTCCGTATAAATGCGGTGGTCACATAACACATAAGCAGCTCTTAGGATATCGCCTTTAGACGTAAGCAACCCATACAATAACTGTTGTCCGTTCATCTTCACACCGTCCTTCATTAAATTTTCTTACTATAGCTTTCTATCATTTTATACTTTTTCTATAAATTCGATGCAATAGTTCAAATTTCCTGTTATCTTTCTTCTTGCTTTCTTAATACGAAGAGTGCCGTCCAACATGACATCAGTGCAGGCGGGATCATCCAAGTCATATATCGCCACTCACCCGTCACAAGCGCCATAATGAGAAAGATGAGCGGAAAACCTATTAGTACTATGATAACACGTGCTCTGCTTACCGATTTTTTCATCGTGCATCGCCCCTTCTGTTCGTCCCTTATTCTTATAATACCCTTTCGCTTCTATAGCATTAAACACCTTTATAAACCGTTCGTACATTTCCTTGTTTTCTAGACAGTCTATGACATAAGTTTTAAAAAAGAACAGAGGATACCTCTTACTTTGATGAATCGCGTAAGCAACTTTTATGTTATGACAAGCTAAATCGAGAAAAATGTGTTATGGTAAAAGAAAATTTCGTTTTTACTACCTACATTGAAACGAAAGGGTTGATCGTATGAACATTTTTTTGATTGGCGCAAGCGGCAGGACCGGACAGGAAGTAATCAAGCAAGCGATTAAAAACGGACATTATGTAAAAGCTTTTGTGCGAAATCCATCTAAGCTTAAGGTAACGCATGCGAACGTACACATCATACAAGGCGACGTGCTTGATTATTATGAAGTGTGTCAGGCTATGCGAGGGTGTGATGCAGTCATTTCTTGTCTGGGAACCGAAAATCTAGGGCATTCTACCCTTTTAGTAGAAACGACAAATCTGCTGATTCAATGTATGAACGAAAACGGAATTCAGCGTATCGCCTACACGGCTTCAGCCGGAATCGATGGAGAAATTCCAGGCATGACGGGCTGGCTTGCTCAGCGTATTTTAAAAAATGTGCTTCGCGACCATCACGAAGCCGTGAAGCTCTTGAAGGTAAGCGGACTCGACTGGACAGTTGCTCGGCCAATGGGTCTAACGAGCGGTCCATTAACCACGTATTACCGTATAGGAGAAGCTAGCATACCAGAAAACGGACGCAACATCAGCCGTTCTGACGTCGCTCATTTTCTCCTTCAAGCCGTAGAAAACAACAGGCATATAAAAAAATCACTAAGTCTTTCGTATTAAGTGTTCTAAAGGAGTGTTGATAGTGAACCTATCAAAAATTTTTCTAAAAATAAGTCTTGTACTTTTAATGGCATGCGTCTTTATTGAAGGTAATTTCCAAGTGGCGCTTGGCATCTTTGCTGCTGTTTGCATGCTTGTCATCATTTTTGCCAAACCTCTTTCAAAATCGCTGCTTCCTGCTAATAAAAAAACAGGAAAAAAAGACCGCGAAACATTAATGATGGTCATTGGTGTCATCATTTTTATTTCAGGAAGCTTTTTTATTGCGTAGTAGCATTATAAACATCCACATTTTTAATCATATAAAGGGCTGTGCTGTAAGTCGAATATTCGCCTTATGACGCAGCCTTTTTAGCTTTCATGAGGTCTCTTTCAGCAATAGCTTCTGTACCATTCCATTATTTAAGCAAATTACCTGCCAAACCCTCTTATGCTTTTTTTCATCAACTCACATAATATATGTAGAAGATATCGTAAGACAAGCGTCAAAAGAAAGAGGAGGAAGATAAATGAAATGCCCCCATTGCGCTTATTCTAATCCGGAAGGGGTAAAATTCTGCTTAAATTGCGGCCATGAAATCGTGGACCACGATGAAAACTACAGCATATTCTACTTGTTTGCCCATCGTGTTGATAAAATTCCAAGAAATGAACGTTCGGTTGAACCTAAATTTCGAAATATATTCTCTCGAGTCTTCCGACAGCACAGTGAAATGGAAGCTGAACGGCTTTTTATTGTAGGAACAGGGCTTACGACTCCTAAAATAGAAGAGGTTGTAAATACATGGCCAAAGCCTTGGCTTTTTGCAAGGGTCTTTCTTATTGCGCTTGTCGCATACTTAGGACTATATCTAGGCGTAAGCTTATTCGAAAACATCAACTTTATACCCGGTCTTATTGTAGTCGGTGCTTTTGCAGTGCCATTTACTACGCTCATTTTCTTTTGGGAAATGAACGCTCCGCAGAATATTGCTATTTACAAAATTGTTTATGTCGTTTTTATTGGCGGAATCCTCTCACTTTTATTAGCACTTGTGTTTTATGATATTCTTGGAAATAACACAAACGTGATCGTGATTGGAATATGTGAGGAACTGGCTAAAGTTATCGCTGTTATTTATTTTGTACGCAATCTTAAATATAGATATATCCTTAACGGACTTCTCTTAGGAGCTGCAATAGGAGCTGGTTTTGCTGCTTTTGAAACCGCTGGCTATGCTTTGCGAGCACTTCTTTCCGGCAGCTTTCACATGCTCTATTCTACAATACTCTGGCGCAGTATTTTTGCTCCTGGAGGACATGTGGCTTGGGCTGCCTTGACTGGCGCTGCCATCTGCATCGTGCAAGGAGATAAGAAATTTCAGTGGAGCATGTTGATAAAACCAAAATTTTTCGGTGTATTTTTGCTTGTCGTTTTTATGCACGCTCTTTGGGACTCACCTGTACTAGGTATTTTCCCAGCTGGACATACGATTTTAACGGTTATATTATGGATTTTGGTATTCAGTATGATTCGTATTGGGCTAAAAGAAATCGCGGATAAAAAGCTGGAGTTGACCTATTACAAAGAAAAGCCTACACCCTCATAGGAAATGTTCAGCTTGCGTTTAGCTGCTCGTTTTAACTTTTTATTACCTTTATGTTTCATTTTGAAAATTGTTGTTACAAATTGTAAAAAACAGTATTCAAATTACCTGGACATGGTATGATAACCTAAATAACATGAAAGGGTGACTTGGTGGATGAACCTAACTGAAATTAAGCATATGATAGCAAATTTAGTAAATTATAGAGATAGCGACATTACTCATACTCTTGCCAATAGGTTTACACTAAGTTATTCAAAACAATTAAACAGTTTTCAAATCTGCGATGTTGAAAACGATATCATTTATCGTTATGAAGAATCAGAAACAACTGCGTTAGCTCTGTTTAACATGATCCATACTCTTCCCAAGACCATTTACAGACATACTAATTCGTTTGAACAAGTTTAAAGCAGGCAAAAAAGCTCATTTATTAACTAACATGAGCTTTTTTCTAGTTTTTGTCTATTTCAGTTATTTATAACCTTCTTCAAAAGGAGAATATCCTTTTTAATTGCCCGTCTAATCTCTTCAGCTTTACAGCGTTTGTATTCTTGTACTAAGCGATAGAGCTCTCTTTTAAATAAAAATTCATCTTGTTGACTACTCATAGCAGCATGCCCCTTATTAGCTTTCTATCACAAGTGATTAAAGAAAGTATTCCCTTTTCTTCTTATAAAAAACAAGTAAATTCACAAATAGATGTAAAACAACCGCTTATCCCGAGTTTATGTAAACGGCGGGATGTTCTTGCATTCAGAGGAACGACAGCTGAAGAAACATAAAAAAACATTGACTACTAGCTCTCAGTCAATGTTTTTTATTTGCTTTAGCTCTAATTCATTAAAGCTAATTTGCATATTTTTATGCGTTCATGTCTCCAAGACCTGGAGCGTGCTCATTTGGCATTTCAGATAAATGAGGGACTGGAAAAGCTTCCGGTGGAGGTGTTACGCTTAGGTCTCCGCCATTTCTGCTTGGCGTCTGCCCTTGGAATATTTCTCCCATTCGATGCGGATCTAATCTAAAATCAAATTGCGTGTTATGATAGCCCATTTCGACAAATTTTCTGCATTCAGGATATTTGTTAATATCGTAATTTGGTATAGGGAAGAGTTTTCCCCAATCTACTCCTAATGTTTCGAGTGCTTTAGCGAATGCATTTTGATGAGCATTATCGCGAACAATTAAGAAGCCTAGCGTTTCTCTTAACGTCTGGTTAGAACTCATTTCATATATTCTTGTTTTTTGTAAAACGCCGGTTGATTCTAATACAACGTTATTGAGCAAATCAGCCGCTAGATTTCCGTGATTATAAACCCATGAGCCGTTCCATGGATTCCCGCCCGCATCTACTGGCAGTGAGCTTTGAGCCCCCATAATATAGTGATGAGGATTAGCGTGTTTTACAGCTTCATCAAGAGGAGCCTGATCTGAACCTTGACTTCCTACGCCGGCTCCGCCAGATTCATCTAGCAATGCATTGATGGTATTTTGAACGAGTTCTACGTGAGCTATTTCTTCTAAAAAAACGCCTTTCATTAAATCTCGGTACTGCGTTTCTTTTCCTCTGAAGTTAGAGCTTTGGAAGAAATATTGCATCATCGTTCGCATTTCACCAAACTGACCGCCTAAGGCTTCTTGCAGTACCTTCGCAGCCGCAGGATCGGGCTTATCCGGTTTAATGCCATTAATTAATCCTTCTTTGTAATAATACATATGAAACACTCCTTTTATTGACATTGCTTGTTTTTTGAACTAACTTATGTAGAGTTTTGTCCGCTATAGGATTTTTCACTGTTTCTTTTCTCCCTAACATATTCTAGCGTGCCGTCTTTCTCATATCTGCACATAACTACTGTTTCCATATGCGACCTTTTTATTCTCAGTAGCTAAAGTACAACTTCATTGAAACATGTGGATAACACCTTTTGTTATAAGCAAAAAACTGCTCGTAGCGGTCTTTTTACAGTCACGGAACCCTGAATACTTTAAATGCAAAAAAAAGAGCTGGTCAAACCCAGCTCTTTTTTTCTATTACTTCTCTATTCCTGCTTTGATTTCTTTAATCATGCCTGCCATTGACTCAAGGCCTCCTCCAGATAAATACCAAAGACCTGGATCAAGATACACAACGTGATTGTTTTTCACTGCATTGACTTCTTTTACATACTCATTTTCAACAATTTGTTTAGCGGATGATTTTTCACCAATTGCTGCGCCGCGGTCAACCACGAATAAGTAGTCCGGGTTTTGCTTAACTAAATATTCATATGCAATGCTTTGACCGTGCTTAGCCGATGGATCTAGGCTGTCGTCTGCTGCTTTGATACCAAATACATCATGAATTAATCCGTATTTAGACCCTGGACCAAATGCTGTCATTTTGCTGTCATTTGCCATCATTACAAGCGCTTTTTTATCTAGTTTGTCCGCTTGTTTTTTCAAATCTGCAATTTGCTTATCAATTGCTGCTAGCTCTTTTTTCGCTTGATCTTCTTTATCAAAAATTTGTCCTAGTACTTTTGTGTTTTCTTTAAATGACTTCATATAGTGCTGGTTGTCCGTATCGATATAGATCGTCGGCGCAATTTTTGAAAATTCATCAAATGAATCTGCTTGGCGGCCTTGAATAATAATTAAGTCTGGCTTTAGTTCTGCAATCTTTTCGAAATCAGGTTCTTTTAAGCCACCTACATTCGCATACTTATCATCTTGATACTTTGATAAATACTCAGGAATCGCTTGTTTTGGCAAGCCCGCTACTTCAACGCCTAGTTTATCTAGCGTATCAAGTGCACCCATGCTGAATACTACAACTTTTTTAGGATTTTTTTCAATTTTAATTCCGTCTTTATTGAACTGATCGGTTACCGTTACCGTTTCTTTTTGCTTACTTTCTCCACCTGTTGTTTCTTTTGCTCCTTGATTACCGCAAGCGGCCACAACAATCGCCGTTAAGACTGCTACAAACATTACTAACACTTTTTTCACTTTTGTCACCTCATGAATAAATTTTATGAAAAATAAACGCAAATACGCTGTCCGCCAACCGTTTCGATTGGAATATCCATATCGTATATATCCTTTAATACAGATGTTTGAATGATGGTTTCTGTTGGGCCTTCACGGATCACTTCACCGTTTTTAAGCGCCACGATGTAATCCGAATAGACAGACGCAAAATTAATATCGTGAATGACAATCACAATGGTTTTGCCTAAGTCTTCTACGAGACGTTTCAACAGCTTCATAATTTCAACAGAATGCTTCATATCTAAGTTATTGAGCGGTTCATCTAAGAAGATATACTCCGTGTCCTGTGCGATGACCATAGCGATAAAAGCTCGCTGACACTGTCCCCCGCTCAGTTCATCTAAGTATTTATCTTGAATACTTTCAAGCTTCATATAACTCAGCGCCTGATCAACCGCTTGTTCATCGCTTTTTGTTAACCGGCCTTTTGAATAAGGAAACCGGCCAAAATTTACGAGTTCACGTACGCTAAGTCTGATATTCAGCTGATTGGACTGTTTTAAAATGCTCATTTTTTTGGCTAAATCCGAGCTGTCAATATTCTCTATATTTTTTCCTTCTATTGATATTGATCCTGAGTCGGCTTTAATAAGACGGCTCATAATGGAAAGCAGCGTACTTTTCCCCGCTCCGTTTGGGCCGATAAATGACGTGATTTTTCCTTTTGGAATCACCACAGATGTTTTTTCTAAAACGGTTTTTTCTCCGTATTTTTTACTGACATTTGTTACTTCTACCATGATCTATTCTCCTTTAGCAGCAAATAAATAAAGTAAATTCCGCCGGCAAAGTCAATGATGACGCTCAGCGTGGTGCTGAAGGTGAACACTTTTTCAACAATAAATTCTCCTCCGACGAGGGCTATAACACTAAGCAGCAGTGATCCCATCATAAGATAGGTGTGCTTGTACGTTTTGAACAGCTCTCTCGCAAGGTTCACAACAAGCAGTCCAAGAAAGGTAATCGGCCCAACTAAAGCTGTGGCCACTGAGACAAAAATGGCGATCACAATCAGCATTTTTTTGACAAGCCTGTCATAATCAATACCTAAATTTACCGCATGTTCTCTTCCTAACGACAGAACATCAAAAATGGAGGTAAAACGCCATACGTAAATGCCAAGCAGGATAAAAATAACCGCTGCTATGTATAGCAAATCAGTATTGACATTGTTAAAGCTTGCAAATGATTTATCTTGTACAATTTGAAATTCATTCGGATCAATCAGCATTTCCATAAATGAAGACATGCTTTTAAATAACGTGCCGAACACAATTCCAACCAGTAAAATAAAGAAAATATTCTTACCGGCTTTTTTGAACATCAGTATGTAAAGCAAGACCGAAAAGATAATCATCAGCGAAACGCAAAGTAGAAAGTTAAGATTTTTGTTCATGATGACAATATTCGTCGAGCCAAAGATGTACACAATAAACGTTTGCAGAAATAAATACAGTGAATCCAGTCCTAGAATACTAGGAGTTAGAATTCGATTATTGGTAATCGTTTGAAAGATAACGGATGAAAACGCAATCGCTCCTCCGGTTAAAACAATCGCAGCGACTTTTTCAATTCTTCGCGGCAGCGTGTACTGCCAGTAGCCTAAATCATAGCTGATAAACAGCGCAGCCGACAAAATAGCCAGCGCGGCGAGAATAATAATTTTATATTTGTTATGCATAACGACCTCTCCTTATCAGCATAAAAAGAAAGATCGCACTTCCTATTACACCGACCATTAACCCAATAGAAACTTCATAAGGGAAAATAATGACTCTGCCTAAAATATCGCACGCAAGTACGAATACAGCTCCAAGCACCGCTGTATGAGGCAGGCTTTTTCGCAAATGATCTCCACGGTAAATCGATACGATATTTGGGATGATTAATCCTAAAAAAGGCAGCATGCCAACGGTCAAAATCGTAATCGACGTAATAAGCGAAACAATGACTAATCCAATGTTTACGATTTGTTTGTATTTCACGCCTAAATTGATTGAAAAGCTTTCTCCCATACCAGCAACCGTGAACTTATCTGCGTAAAGATAAGCAATTATTAAGAGCGGTATACTCAGGTATAAAAGTTCATATCGCCCTTTGACTACTAGCGAAAAGTCGCCTTGCAGCCATGAAGAAAGGTTTTGAATCAAATCGTATTTGTAAGCGATGAAGGTAGCTAGGGAACTTACGATACTGCCGAGCATTAAACCAACTAGTGGAATATAAATCGTATCGTTAAATTTAATTCTGTCTAGTATTCTCATAAACAATAGATTGCCCGCAAGTGAGAAAATGAAAGCAATGCTCATTTTTAATAGAGGACTTGCTGAAGCAAATACTAGTAGAGAAATCAACACACCAAGTCTTGCCCAGTCCATCGTTCCTGCAGTTGTTGGTGAGACAAACTTATTTCGCGTAATTTGCTGCATAATTAACCCGCAAATACTAAGGCTCATTCCCGCCATAATAATACTCAAAAGCCTAGGAAAACGACTAAAAAACAGCGTTTGGCTTTCTTCTTTTGTTAAATGAAACAGATCCATCGCTGACAGGTCTTGTACTCCTACAAAAAGAGACGAAACCGCTAGTACAGCAAACACAAGAATTAACTGATAAAACTTCAACTTTCCTTGCTCCTTTCTTTCATCTAGAAGTCTAGTTATCGCCTCCTCTATATCATATGTAAATGATTATCATTATCAATTGACTACCCCTATAATACCATTATTCTCTAAATAATCAATGGTTTTCTTAAAATTAAAGCAAAAAAATGTCTTAACAGATGGATCTGTTAAGACATTTTAAGGTTCAATTAAACTTAAAAAGAGCTATTTCTCTCTTCATACATAAGAGATTAAAACATACCTAACTCGCCCTCATTTAAAGACGAATAATAGGAATAAATGATCTGGACTGCTTGTTTCACCGCTGTTGATTTCCGTGCAAGGCCTCGCTTTCCGCGGGCGGCCGATAAGCCTCCTCTTTGCATGGGCTCCTGCGGGGTCTCATTTGTTCCGTTTTCTCCCCAGGAGTCTTCTCCTTACCCTCCAATCAACAGCTAGAAGTACCTCTACATATACGAAACCTACTTTCACCATAACAAAAAAATCCAAACTATCAATATTAATAGTTTGGATTTTACTTTAACCAAGATACTTTTGTAGCAGACTCTTTGTATGAACATTACATATATATGAAATATATGTTTATATTTGAAAGAAATCTACTTATTTTGCAAATACATGGTTTCCGATAACTGCCGTTACTTGCTGCGTTGCAACCCATTGGCTTTCAGCGATTTTCGGATTATAGAAAAACAGCGCATCGTTTTCATGCGGGTTTGATAATGCTTCGCTTACCGCTCGTTTTGATTCTTCTGATGCAGGTTGATTAATTGCTCCGTTTGCTACTGGTGAAAATTGATATACGCCGTTTCCTAGCTGCTGATAAATAACGTCGTGAATGCTATTTGGGAATTCCGGTGAAGCTACACGGTTTAATACCACAATTGCTACCGCTACTTTTCCTTGGTACGGCTCGCCTTTTGCTTCTGCCTCTACTAATCTAGCTAGTAAATCTTGATCTTGTGCAGAAACCGATGTAGACGGAGCAGTTTGTGACGGCGCCGGTGCTTCTCCTTGAAGTTTTAATGTTTGTCCGATGGTAATAATATCACTTTGTAAACCGTTAACAGCTTTTAACTGATCCACAGTCATGCCGTTTTGTGTTGCAATATGATATAACGTTTCGCCTTGTGCTACTGTATGTACAGATGTTGCCGGACTAGCGGCAGGTTGTGCTTGTCCCTGGTCAGGAATCGTTAATGTTTCTCCAACGTAAATCATGTCGTTTTGGCGGTTATTAGCGCCTTTCAGCTCATCTACCGTAACCCCATTTTGTTGGCCAAGCCCCCACAAGGTATCTCCTTTTACGACTTTGTGCGAAGCTGCTGCTGATGCTGTTCCTTGACTTGCTAGAAATGCTACAGACGCTGCAGAAGCAACTGCCCATTTTTTTACACGTTTTTTACTCACAAAAACTACCTCCTAAAATTTGAACCTGTTATTACCTTAGCACATAGATTCGCCTTTTCATTAAAAAAAACAGTAACATTTGTTCTAATTGGATTAAGTTTCTTACAGTGCCATTCATTATGTTACAACTTTTACATGACCCTTAAAGAATATGTAGAAATATGACGATTTCATTGCGAAACGCGCTTTTTATCTGTTTACTTACATTCCTCTTTCTGTAAAAAACTTGATTTAATTATGATTAATCGCAGAGATTAAAAGGAAAACAGCAGTCAAATAGAGAAATAGTGTAACTATTGAGGAATGATTCAGCGCTTCTTTGTCAATTTACGTTTGTTTATTAATAAAGGAGGTCCATTTGGATGTGTGCAAATAAAATGTATGTAACGTATAATACGGAAAAACCGGCTATTACGATTCAAGGAGCTTTTTATCATACGGGAGGAACGCAGGAAGAGTTTTTGCGGGAATTCAAGTACTGGCTTGAATCTCACGGCTGGTCATTTATGGGCGTAACAAATGAAACGACCATGACAACGGCGAACAAAGAGTTAAAAGAAACGATGGAACAGCATAAAATAGAAGGCAAAAAAGTTCAAAGACTAGAAGATTTATAACGATTGCTTCTATGACCCTTCACACATGTCCAAACGCCAATACGTAAAAAAGCCTTTAGATGAGCTAAAGGCTTTTTTACGTTAACGAGAAAGTGCGACCACCTTCTGATTTTCTACTCTCTCTTCAACAGGCTTTCTCATTTCTTTTTCCGTCCATACGCCAATGCGTTTTTGTCTTTTCCCAAGAGGCTGTTTTTCACATGCATAGCAAATTTCTGAAATATCATCAAAATGAGCTAACGACATCTTTATCCCTCCTTTTCTAAATATACACAGGCAAGTTAGTATGCTTCTTCCCTTATTTTCCAAAGCTAAACTGCTTCATCTTATATTTAAACAATTTATAAACAAACGGAATAAATAATTTCTACTTCATTATCATTTAGATTGTTTTATTTAGATATAGACGGGTAAACAAAAACTACCCCCACCTCACACCCTGAAGTTTGAAACTGTCACGTAAAAAAGCTGCTTTCTATACATTGCATGTATAGAAAGCAGCTTTTTTATGTAGCTAGAAAAAACGCATTGATGCATCAGCTATAACAACAGGCAACCCGCCCTTTATTTTCTAGCAGTTCATTTTTTGTAGCGGTGAATAGTATGCATGGATTCATTAAAATCTTTCATTAGACGATAAGGCTTGCTCACTAACCTTATCGGAATTCCAGTTAAAAATCTATTTATATCTTTTTTATATTCTTTTGATACTCGGTTAGGTTTAGTAGAGACACGCTTGTAGACCTCTTTATAGAACTCTTTCAAAACATCAACTTTAAATACCATTGTACGCCTACATTCTTGACACTCTACGCGTACAATTTTGCCGTTAATATAGTAAACGTGGTGAGGAAGCTCTTCTTTGCAACTGTTACAATATAAACCGGCTTCCATTTGCGTATCTTTCACACTTCCTCCCTCCCCTGATTTACATTATTTATATAGTTCATTTCTACGACTGAACAAGTACTTTTATTTCATTACCTGATAGAACGGCTTCGAATCCTTGACGCCAATAATCTAGAGGCACAATTTTAGTGATCATTTTCTCTGTATTAATTTTCTTCTCTTCAAGAAGTTTCAAAGCAATATGCCAAGAACTTGGTTTCTGAGAACGCGTGCCGATATATGTAATTTCTCTTTGAATGATAGATTCTTGATCTAAAAGGTTTAATTTTTCGGAGAAAATCCCTACTTGTACAAACGTTCCTTTTTTCTTAACCAGAGGCAAGCCTTGGTTTAACGCCTGAACAGCACCTGAACACTCAAATAATTTGTCAACACCGTATCCGTCTGTATAGGTCAGCACCATTTCTTCTAAGCTTTCTTTGTGGATATCTACCGCTACGTCAACTCCTAAGGACTTAGCTAGCTCCAATCGCTTCTGATCTTTTGTAATACCTGCTAATATAACAAACGCGCCTTGTGCTTTTACAACTTGTGCTTGCAGTAAACCAATGGGTCCTGGACCAAAAATTAATACTTTATCTTCTTTTTTAACAACTGTCTTTTCTAAAGCTGCATGGACGCAGCAAGCTAGAGGCTCAGTTAAAGCAGCTGCTTTTAAGTCGACTGTATCCGGCAGCACATGGACACTTTCTTCACGTGAAATAACATATTCAGCAAAGCTGCCGTTTATTTGTGTACCTATTCCTTTTCGATGAGCGCACAGATTATAGTCTTTTTCTAAGCAGTACTCACACTCTCCGCACGTCACAAATGTTGTTTCACTCGTTACTTTATCGCCAACTTTTACTTTTGTTACATCTTCTCCTACCTCAACGACTATACCGGAAAACTCATGCCCGAGCACAACCGGCGTCTGGGAATTTTTATATTGACCTGTAAACGTGTGGATATCCGTACCGCATATTCCGGTATACGCTACTTTAATCTTCACTTGGTTTTTCTGAACTTCTGATTCAGGGATTGTTTTTAACAGCATATTATCGTAGCCTGGCTCTACCTTCATGACTGCCTTCATTTTTTTCACTCCTTATTTGGAATTATTAATACTTTTCCATAAGCTTCTTCTCGATTAATAATCATATTAAATGCTTTTTGCGTGTCTTCTAACTTGAAGCGATGAGAAATTAACTCTTTTAATCTAATCTTTCCATTTAAAACAAAGTCAACGCTTGTTTCCCATTCTTTCCCAGGGAACGGTGCAGAATAAGAGTTCCAGAAACCTTGTAACGTAAGCTCTTTTCTAAAAATACTCTCAAATGCTGCTTCAGATAAACACACATCTGAATAAGCAATACCTAAATATCCAACTTTCCCTTTTTTACGAGTAACGAGCAGGCACTGCTCTTGAGTGACAGGGGAACCTGCGCATTCGAGTGCAAGATCCACCCCTCTCCCTTTTGTGTATTCATTAATTTTTTCAAAGACATTTTCATAACGGGCATGAATCACTTTTTCGCAACCCATGGCCCTTGCTTCTGCAAGCTTTTCACTAGAAATATCGATGGCAATGATTTCTTTTACACCTGCAATTTTCAGCCATTGAATCGCCAGCATACCAATGACTCCTGCTCCAAAGACCGCTGCGGTGTCTCCTATTTGCGGATGAATATTAAGTACTCCATGAAGCGCTACTGCTAAAGGTTCTATCATCGCTGCTTCTTCAAAGTCCATCTCTCCTACTTGTATAACATTAGAAGCTGAAATATTGACATACTGAGCAAATCCACCAAATGCTTGAGCACCAATCATTCCGTAGTTTTCGCATAACGAATACTGCCCTTTTTGGCAATATTCACATGCGTTGCACGGTTTAAACGGAATAGCAGCTACTCTGTCCCCAACGTTCAAATCTGTTACTTTTGCCCCTTTTTCAACGATATATCCAGCAAACTCATGACCCATAATGGCAGGCAACGGATACTTCCATCTGCTTGTCATTTTGTGTGTATCCGATCCGCATATTCCTGCTGCCATTACTTTTATTTTGACTTCATTCGCTCGGCAGGAATCAATGCCAATATCTTGATAAATAATTTCATTTTTTTCATGCAGCACGGCCGCTTTCATTGCCTTACCTCCTGTTTATGCCTATTTTAAAAAATAGAAGCCCACAGCTGAGAGAACTTAAGAATAAGCCAGTTAAATAAGTTTCCTCCCATGTCTAAACTTGAAATTCGTGTTGCACCTTCCGGCATCGAAAACTGAGCTCCTGATAACATTTGCGTATGCACATCTGCGAAATTCGTTGCCATGTAAAGTGATAGCGCTACCATAACGGTGCCCGAAATAAGAGAGTGTATAATATTTCCTCTTAATGAGCCCACAACAAAAGCTACATAGAAAGGAATGGTAGCCAAATCCCCAAACGGCAATACTTTATTCCCAGGCAGAATGACAGCTAAAAGTAATGTAATGGGGACAAGTAATAGTGCTGTAGCCATAACGGATGGATGTCCTACTGCAAGAGCGGCGTCTAATCCAATATATATTTCACGATCACCATATCGTTTTTGAAGAAAAGAACGAGCTGCTTCAGAAATTGGAATAAGTCCTTCCATTAAGATTTTAACCATTCTAGGCATCAAAAGCATAACCGCTCCCATTGAAATACCTACCTGAAAAACTTTACCGAGGTCATAGCCTGCTAATATACCGATTACACATCCTAAGATTAACCCCATCATCATTGGTTCACCGAAAATACCAAAACGTTTTTGAATAGATTCGGGATCTGCATTCAACCTTTTAATCCCTGGAATCCTTGATACACCCATACCTACCAAAATACCAATTGGTCCAAACGCAGCTGTAGAGCCCGTAGGAAGAGAAATTCCTTCTAACCCGTAAAATTTTTGAACCATTGGCGCCGTCTTATCTGCTACAAATAAAACAGCAATTTCATACAGAACGGTACACAATATTGCAAACCACCAGCTTCCTGTGACGACGTATCCTGTTGCACCAGCAGCGATAAAGTGCCAGTAGTTCCAAATATCAATATCAAGCGTCTTAGTCAGTTTTAATAAAAGCAAAATAATATTTACAAACAAGCAAACAGGAATTAGTATAGCTGCAACGGGAGATGCCCAAGATATTGCAGCGGCAGAAGGCCATCCTGTATCAATAACAGTTAGGTTTAGACCAAATCGTTCAACCATTGCTTGTGCTGCTGGTCCTAAGTTTTTTACAAGTAAATCAATAACTAAGTTGATCCCGACAAAACCGATTCCTATTGTAATTCCGGATTTAAACGCTTTTTTTGCACCTGTTTTAAATAACAGGCCTAAGATAAAAATGGCAATTGGTAAAATAACTGTAGGTCCTAGATTTAATACTGCCTGCACACCTGATAGAAGTTTATCCATATCCATCCCTCATTTTTCTTTTGTCATTTTCTAAAATGGAGGCAACACGTGATACCTATGCTTGTAAATGCGTCAGAATTTTTTGATCCAGTGCTTCCATACCAATTCCCGTAATATAGGAGGTTGCGCTTAATGCTGGAATGCTGTACGTTGTAGGTAAAATCGTTGTCGATACAATTAAATCTGCTCCTTCTTGACGAGAGGCTACCTCAGCGATCTTACACTGCACAACTTCCGCGTTAATCCCGTTGTCTTTTAATAGATTTTCTACTCGTTCACACACCACTGTTGATGTTGCAATTCCTGCTCCGCAAGCTACTAATACCGTATATTTTTTCATTCTACTCATCTCCCGATTTATTATTTTTAATTTTCTGACGAATCAATTTGCAACTGGTTTATTTAAGGCATCTATTATTTTTTGGTCCAGTGCTTCCATGCCAATCCCTGTGATATAGGAGGTTGCGCTTAATGCCGGAATGCTATATGTTGTAGGTAAAATCGTTGTCGATACAATTAAATCTGCTCCTTCTTGGCGAGAAGCTACTTCGGCAATTTTACACTGCACAACTTCTGCGTTAATGCTGTTGTCTTTTAATAAATTTTCTACTCGTTCACACACCACTGTTGATGTTGCAATTCCCGCTCCGCACGCTACTAATACCGTATACTTTTTCATTTTACTTCTCCCCTTTTGTAATAATTTTTTCAACTCCGTTAAAAATAGCTTGAACATCCCTTTGATTTTCAGCCTGTAATAATTGCTCTATTTTTTGCTGATCTTGAATTGTTTGCATCAGCTCCTGAAGTACTGTTAACTGGGTGTGAGGCTGGTTTAAACCTAATAGAAGCACAATGCGCACATCCACTTTTTTTGTATTGTCATCCATTAAATAAAACGATACAGGTTTTTGTAAGGTAACCAAACTAATAAATTGTTCAAAAACGTGCTCTGGATCTGTATGAGGGATTGCTACGCTGTAATCGCCTATTTTAAGACCTGTCGGAAAAGATGCTTCTCTTTCTTTAATTTTTGTCAGAAAATTTTCACTGACATACCCTTTGCCAAATGCCTCTTTGTACACCATTTCAAAGATATCGGTTTGATCTTTACATACACTATTTAACTTCATTAACTCTTCTTTTAAAAAAGGCTGTAATGTCACGATTGTATCCTCCTTGCTATACATTCTGTACCATGATTAGATAGAGTGCGTTTTAATTATTTCATAGATTTTGTATTTTTCGTTTAGCCGTTTCATCTCATTTATTACCCCGTTCATTTCCGCTAACTTCATCAGCTGCAGCATAGCGTTTAAATGTTTCTTTTTATCAATAGCTGCGATAACAACAATAAAATGAACTTTTTGCTCTCCGCATAATAAGCCTTCTTTTAACTTAAGTAAGCTCATGCCTACTGCTTGAACACCGTCCTCAGGGCTTGCGTGAGGTATTGCAACATTAAGTCTTAGTACAATATGTGGAGACATAGACGGATATTGTTCCTGCATTTTATCAATATAAGCTTCAGTAATAATACCTTTATGTAAAAGCGGGGCAGCGGCTATTGAAATAGCTTCCTTCCAGCTTTCCACTTGATCGCGCAGCACAATTGTTTCAGGTGTAATTAAATCTGCTAAACTGTATTCTTGATTTTTACTTGTTTCGTTTAATACTTGGAGAGAAAAATAATCTTGCAGTGCTTTTTGAAGTTGAGACTTCTGATCAACTTTTGCGTATTTTTCAATGACACTTATTAACTGTTCAATGTTCACCACGGATGTATTTAAACCGAATATGGTTTGAATGACTCGCTGCCGAAGCTGGAGCTTTTGAAAATCGGAAATAAATTGTTCCACAATAAATAAATGTTTAGAAGTCTGGACAGGAACAGGAGAAAATACCATATCAAATTCAGCTTTTGATTGATCAAATTCTCGAATCGAAAGAGCTTCGTAGAAATAAAACTCTGGAAATAAATCGCGCAGCGTGTGCTCCATCAAATGTGAAATGGATACCCCGTTAGGACAAACAACCACCGCTCTCTTTTTCAGCTGTATCGTTTCGCCACTGTTAATTAAATGTCCGCCAATAAAAACGGTAATGAACATCACTTCGCTTTCAGGAATAGGGCAGCCAATATAAGTTTCAAAAGGCTTTAATGAATCTTTTACAATGTAGTGAATGGCTTCAAACTCTTCACTAACTTTTTCAATTATTGAATAGTTAGTAGTTAGCTGATATTTAATGCGGTAGTAAGCTGGTTTCATATGCAGCACTAATTTTTGAAGCAGCTTCTCTTTTTCTTTAAAAGTAATACATGCTTTTTTCTCAAATAACGCAAGGCTTTTTTTTAATGAAGATTTTAATTCAAGAGTTTCTTCATCTCTTAAAAATTGGGAGGATAGAACGTTAGAAGTAAGCAATTGTAATGTAATAAATAAACGTTCTTCCTTTGGGATACAAGCAGCATCTTCAATTAAAATTTCGGCAGCCTCAAACTCTTTTGTATCCGACAGTTCTTCATAGTCGATATGATAAGAATCTTTAATTAAGTTTCCTTTTTTAATTCGTTTTAACAAAATAGCTATTGTATATGGAAGAAGTTTTATTTTTTGATCGATAAATTGAAGTGCTAAACGCTTTTCTACTTTTTCCATTTGCTCTTTTAATCTCTTAATTTCTTCTCTTGAAATTCCTGTATATGCCTGAATATACGTCTCGCCTTGATACATGTCATATACGGTCCGGAGTACTTCAATAAGCAGCTTCCTTTTATTCCACTCACTTCCTACTATGTCGTATCCGTGCATTCGCGAATAAATAATTTCAAGATGATAACCATTTACAATTCTCTGTGTATATTTCATATCTCTTAATACCGTATTCTTACTCACTGATAGCGAGCTGGAGAAATGAAGTAAAGATAATTCTTCTTCGCTGCTTAATAGCATTAGCAAAACCAATTGAGCTCTTTCTTTTTCAGACGGAATATAACTTCCAGCAGAGTGTTCGACTTTTTCAGTAAACAGTTCCATTAGAAGAGGATCAATAATAAATTTCCCCCCGTTCGTTCGCTGAATTTTTGGGTAGTTATTACTCTTTAACCAGTCATTAATTTTTGTAAAACTGTAGCTAATCTGCCTCCGTGAAAGATGATATTTTCTCTCTAATTCTGAATTGGAAATACCTGGATTTTTAACCACTCGTTTTAAAATTAAATTGCTCCTTTCATCTAGATGCATCAATTGCTCCCCCCTTGCTTAAATTTATTCTATCACTGATCTTCACCAAAATGTTTACGCTTTCATTACCACTTCTGGTCGAATTGTTGTGCAACTTGATGGTTAACTCTTCCTTACCATTGTAGACATTTCTCTAGTACTCAGAAAGAAAAAGAAAAACTGTTTTTGACTACGAATTTTGTGTCAAAGGGAATAAAAAAACCCGACTGTTTAGTCAGGTTTTTTGTAGATATCGATTTTTATTGGCGCTCTCCTATTCCAAATACTTCTGCTACGTGATTTTGTAATTTATGCTTGTAGTGATCAATGTTTGGATGTTTAACTACATCGTGAATAGAGTATGTTGGAAGTGGACTCATACCGACGTACTGATTCATTTTATGCAAATGCATAATGGCTTCGTCTAAACTTTTTCCTTCATAGAAAGCTTCGTCATTGTTAAAAATCGCTTCCGGCGCATTCCATGTAAGAGAAAACATGTATTGTTTCCCTGTTAATAAGCCGCCTCGCCCGTATTGATTGGAGCCTTTAAAGAAAATGTTATCCATATACACGCGATCAATATATTGCTTAAACTTTCCGGGAATGCTGAACCAGTAAACAGGCGTCTGCATAATCACAACATCAGCCCATAGCCACTTTTCAATTTCTTCTTCTACTTCGTAGCCTTTATCAACCACCGTTGTTTTAATGTCAAATTGATCAGCGAGTAAATGCTGCATTTCATTAAAAATCGTCTGATTTAACTCTCCTTTTGACTTTTTATAATACTCGTGTCCGTTAATGATTAATACGTTTTTCATGTTGACCTACTCCTTTCCAAAATCCTTACTTCTTTATCTTCATATATCTGTATACCCATAAAAACTGCTTATCTATCAGTACTACCTCTTACTTTGAAGTAACATAAGGTCTAATTTACTGATTCCTTAGAAGATGTTTAACTTGTATAAAGCAAATCGTTTTTTTTAAATCAGTTCTTTTCACCCAACAAAAAAAGACTGACGGATTAAATTTCGTCAGTCTTTCTATCTTTTTTATTTCGGTTCGCCCACTTCATTTAACGGATAGTAGCGAAACTGCACTTTTCCGATCACTGATTTTTGTGAAATAAAGCCAAATGCTCGTCCATCATGGCTTACACGACGGTTGTCCCCCATGACAAACAGTGAATTTTTCGGTACCTTCACTTTGCCATCAGTTGCAGGCAGCGTTTGAAGCGTAAAATCTTCCGTGAATTTTTCATTAGGTGCAAGAGATTTTTTAGATTCTTTTAAATACGGCTCTTTATAAGCTTTGCCGTTAATATAGAGAACGTCGTTTTTCATTTCTACCGTATCTCCTGGCAGTCCAATTACACGTTTAATATAGTTTTCATCTGCATCCGGTGCATGAAATACAATCATATCAAAGCGATCGACATCACTGATTTTATTTAAAATAACGCGGTTTGAATCTTCAAACGTTGGATACATCGATTCACCGTGAACCGTAGTTGGCGCAAATAAAAAATGGCGGACTCCCACTACTATAACCAATGCAATAACAATGGACTTAATCCATGAAAACACTTCTTTTTTTACGTTATTTTTGCTCATTTCAAAACATCCCTTACGTCAAAATATACTTTCATCATAGCATCAAATAGAGGGAAAGTATAATAATAACCGAATAATCTTATTTATTACTCACCGTTTGTCACTGTGCCTTGATGGAAAAACAAGCGCCACTTTTCTTCTCTTTTTCGCCAAATAGAGCTGCGAAGCGTCTTTTTTTCTGCCGTATGGTTCATAAGATGATAGGTAGTTAATACGCAGTCAGGAGACAATACGTCTACATGAAAATGAGAGATCTCAAATACATCTGGCGAAAGTACATGATTGTGATTGTAATCTTTTCGTTTCCATACCCTGCCTGAACTGCCAAACTCCACGTAACCATCTGCAAGAATGTTTGAAAGCTCTTTAGCAGAGGTTCGTATCTCTGATTTTAAGTGGCTGCATTCTAACTCATAAAATGTTCGGGTGATATTCGCTTTTTCCACGTTCACAGTCTCCTCTCATTCTTTCTTACATTTATTATAAAGGAATACTGCCGTTTTGCCTTAAACAAATAATACTCCTATCTCAAATAGACAGGAGTATTGTTTGTTTAGCTAACACTATAGCCTCTCTTCTTACCCGCAATCCAATCGCTAATCATTTTCACGACAATTCCCATGACGAATACGGTAAGAAATGAATAAAACATCGACCAGTTCAGCAATTGGTACAAATACAGCGCTTTGAATATCGGAATGCCTATAAAAGCAATAACGGCAGACGTAATAATATGTGCGATAAAGAAAAATTTCCATTTGCTGAAAAATTGGTAGACGAGTGCGATACTTACCGGAATAATAGCAAAGTCAACCGTATTGAAGCGATCGGTAAATGGAAGCATCTGGTGAGGATAGCACCACAGATTAAAAAATTTACCGAATTCATCTACCAAGCCGACTATATGAAAGCTGATAAAAAAAACGAGAAGCATAAAAAAGAGATGCTGTCTATCAATAAAAAAGTAAAAAAGCAGCAGGAAAAGTGCATTTATCACTACTATGAGCCACCACTGAAAACTAAAAAGATCTTGATGAACCCAATAAGAAAATTCTTTTTCGTTTAAGACTTGTTGCATCATTTTAATCATTTCAAACATAGAAATCCCTCCTATCTTAGAAAGTCTTTCCATGAGGGTTTCACTTCAAACTAAAATAAAACATCGCACACAGTGCTTTTGCACCTCCTCCTTCTTCAAAAGCAGATTGTACCTACTTAGAGATTTCTATCTGTCTAGTAAAAATTTTTGTAAGAGCGCTCTTTTCATCTCAGAACCTATTGACTATTATTTTCATTTCATACAAAATTAACAATTGTGCATGGTTTACATGTTAATACGAGCAAAAAGATACTGTTTTGCAACATTAAAGGAGGAACAACATGAACATCGGTACGATTAAAAGAGAAGCTAAAGCTTCTTTAAAGAATCGCTGGGGACTTGCGATTCTACTGACGGTGGTGACGTACGGAGTATATACGCTTCTGCCTATTCCATTTGAAATTGTGGCAAGCGGAGGCTATGACAATTGGATGAAAGATGAATCTGATTCCGCTTCATGGATTTCAACTGCCTTTGCTATTGTCTTCTCGCCTCTTCTAATGGCGAACTACTGGGCATTTTTAGGTCTAGCACGAGGTGAATCTGTTCAATTGGGGCACTTGTTTAAAACATTCCAAGACTTTGGCCTTTATGTAAAGTCATTAGGAATTTATGTACTTATGACTCTTTATGTGATGCTGTGGTCGCTGCTTTTACTAATTCCTGGAATTATTAAAGCACTGGCATATTCACAAACGTACTATATTTGTAAAGACAATCCTACTTACTCGATGAATCAAGCGATTACAGAAAGCCGCAGGTTGATGAATGGTTATAAAGGACAGTACTTCCTGCTGCTGCTAAGCTTTCTTGGCTGGTTTTTATTAAGTATTATTACAGTAGGAATCGGCTTTTTATGGTCTATTCCATACCTTTCTGCTTCACTTGCTCGTTTTTATGAAAATTTGTTAAACGAACGTTCATCGCATGCTGAATAATAAAAAAATCCTCTTCATCGTGAAGAGGATTTTTTTATAAGAACACGGTTTGCATAAGTGAAGCTCTTATGTCATAAAGCTTACTAAGAGTATAGAAGAAAGGCAGGGGCTTATATGTATACTACAAGTGAGATATGTCAGCAGTTTGGGCAGATTTTAAACGCTAAAAGCAAAGTTAGTCCAACAGGATGCTCAGTGTCGCTTAAAAGAAGCTTTCAGGCTTCTGTTCAAGGGCGGAAAAGCAGCTCTGTCGTTCCTGTTGGCGTATCATTTGAGGCGATAGACGCACAGGGAAATGCGCTAAACTTGGCTGAGATTGCTATTTTACAAGAAGAAATCCCTCGTTTTACAGAAGCTGCTGCGCGGCAAGGTCTTATCGTAAGCGCTTTGCATAACCATTGGCTTTTTACAGAACCGGTCCTTATGTATCTTCATATTCAATCTGTAGAGCCTCCTTTACATTTTGCGAAAAAAATGGCTTTTTGTTTTACAACGCTCAAGAGTCTTCCCATTCCGGCAAAGGAATAATTTATTAAACACGTCTCTTGGGTACATTAGAGAGGTGAGAGATGTTTTTTACACCTATAGATTACTAATATAGCTAAAGGAAACCTCCTTACCTTTTAAGTCATTAACAAAAGGGAGCTATGTATTGTTGAGAAGCTGCATAAAAACAAAAGCCCAGCACTTTCCTACAAGTGTTGGGCTTTTGTTTTACCTATTTTTCCGTATATCTTTTTCAATTTTCCGCAATGCTTTTTTTGATCCTCGCTGCAGATCATGCTGCTCTTTTCGATCTTTATAGCTAATAAATAATGAATCGAGGTCATAGCCTTCGGGATATAATTCAGCAGCTTTGATTTCAAGAGCTACTCGTTTAACGTTTACTTCAATTAACTCATTTTGATAGAGTACGACTATATTGTTTGTGTTGTCTTTAGACTTATACACAATCGCATGATTTTCATAATCTAACAGCTTGACTCGATCTCCCATTTGATATTCAACACGGTCTTTTTTCTTTTCCTTCAAAATAGTTGGTTTTTTTATTTTATTTTCTCTGACAACTTCTGTATCATACGATTTGCTTTCCATATAGAACTTTGCTTTTTGTAAAATCTCTTCTTCTACCTTCATCTTCTTTGAAATCCAAAGCGCATTGCTTTCTCCAGATGTGCCAATTAACAGCTGATACAGCGGTTCTAATGTTTTACTGTTGAACTGCATCGCGGCATTCATAAAGTCAGGATGAATTTCTGAGAAACGCTTAATTTCTCCGTAATGCGTAGTCGCGACCGTTATGCAGCCCATATGATAAAACTTCTCTAAAATTGCAATCGCAAGTGCAGCTCCTTCATTCGGTTCGGTGCCGCTGCCAATTTCATCAAATAGGAGCAGCGTATTGTTCGTTGCTTTTTGCAAAATAGCCGATATATTTTTCATGTGTGAGGAAAAGGTACTCAGCGCATTTTCAATACTTTGGTTGTCGCCGATATCGACAAAAATATGTTCAAACAATGCAATTTCTGTTCCTTCCTCAGCTGTAATATGAAATCCTAACATTGTAGCGAGTGTCAGTAGCCCAATCGTTTTTAAGACAACGGTTTTTCCTCCTGCGTTAGGTCCCGTAATAATTAAGCTTCGATAATTCTCGCCAATTTCGAAGTGAAGCGGAACAATTTTACCAGTTAACAGCGGGTGATATGCGCCTTTTAAATGAATATATCCATAATCATTAATTTTAGGTTCGATTCCGTCTGCCTGTTTACTGTATTTTGCTTTGGCAAACACCATGTCGTATTGGCTAATTAGCTCTAAATTAATATGAATATCAGCTAGCTTCTCTAACACTAAACCTGTTAAAGACGCTAAAATTTGATATTCTTCTACCTCTTCTTCTGCTTTCAAAATCGCTAGTTCCGCATTCAGCTTTGTAATAGATGCCGGCTCTATGAACACTGTTGACCCTTTAGAAGATGTTTCAACAATCGTTCCTCCAACATGATTTTTATAGGATGCCTTGATCGGAATCGTATAGCGGTCTCCTTTTTTACTGATGAAGAAGTCTTGAATATAATCTTTGTTTTTACCGTTTCGTAAAAATTTTGCAAGCTGCTCTGAAATTTTAGCTTCCGTTCCTTCTATATGTCTTCTGATACGCTTGAGCTCTTTGCTTGCCGCAGCGTCTACTTTTCCAGCTTTGATCGCAAAATTAATTTCCTCTTCTATACTTGTCAGTTCTTTCATCGAATGGGCATAGGAACTTAAGAGCGAAGCAAAAAATTCTTTATCGACCATATATTGTTTTACTTTTCTGCAGCCTTTTAAAAAATCGGATACTCGCATTAGCTCTTCAGGCTCTAAAATCATGCCTTTTTCAAGCTTTTCGATGACTCTTCCTATACCTGAGACACCTGACAGGGGAAGTGATTTCTCAGCATCTAGAAGTCTTCGTGCTTCCGTTGTTTCTTTAAGTCGGTTTTTTACTGTTTTAAGAGATGTGCTCGGCTGAAGTTTATCCATTAATTGTTTTCCCAGCTCACTTACGCAGTGAGCTTTTACGATTTCTTTTAATTGATGATACTGCAATTTTTCAAATGTCATCGTATTCATGGTTTTTCTCCTCACTATGATTTGTCATCACATATGAAGATACCTATTTATTAGAAGGCAATGAAAAAGGTAAACAAAAAAAGCTGTGGTGATCCCACAGCTTTTTGCGTTCATAAGGTGTCTAAACACATATCACGAAAGAAAGCTCTGTAAAAACAGACGCCTTTTTCGCGACAAATGCCGAACCCTTTATAAAGCATTGTAGGTATCTTCATAGGCAGTGAAATAAATCCATAAGCAAATAAAGGGTACCTTTACTCTCAAAAAAATACCCGTCTTGCTTATTTAATTTATTTCATTCAATTGTTCCTATTTAGATACTACTCCGCTCATAAAAGCACCTCATCTATATTTTAGTTTTCATTGGCTTCTAATTTACACTCTTATCATACTATATGAAAAAGCGTGCGTAAAGGAGACAGTAAAAAAGCTCAAGAGCATAACTTGAGCTTTCATGAAAAAAGAAAAAAACGAAGCAGCGCCATCATTCCAACTCCGCTAATAACGGTGAGAGATAAACTTTTTGTTTTCAGCGCAATCAGTAAGGTCGGAATGACTACGATGATGACGGGCCAGTTAATTTTCACACTGTCATTTGTTTGAATGATAAAGTTCTGTACAACAAGTGCTGTTAAAATACAAATAGGAATATAGGACAGCCATTTTAATACGGGTTCTGGCAGCGCGATGTTACGCACAACTAAAAACGGAACAATACGAGGAACTACGGTAACAAGGGCACACCCTAAAATAATGATAAGTGTTGAATAGTGGATACTCATTTATCCGTCACCACCCCAATCGTCGCTACAATAATCGTTGAAATTAAGACAGCTACATGTGAAGGTACCAAAAAAGACAGCACAATCATAATAATCGCCATATAAAGAATTAAACGTAAATAATGATTAAGTTTTGAAGGTAACACGCTTTCGATTTGTAAAACAAGCAGAGCTAAAAACATAGCCGTTAAGGCAAAATCAAATCCAAAGGCTTCCGGGTCAGATAGCAAATGCCCAAAAATGGCTCCCATCGTACAGGCGATAATCCAGCTGACGTAAGCCGTTATATTTAATCCGTTCATCCAGCGGTCATTAATTGGCTCCCCTTTTGCAATTTTATTTGAAGACACTCCAAATGATTCATCCGTCAGAAGTGCTCCAATTCCGACGTTTTTTAATAACGAATATTTTGTGAATTTAGGCGCAACCGTAGCACTCAAAAGAAAATGTCGTAAGTTAACGATGAATGTTGTGAGAATAATAGCTGAAATTGAACTGTTTGCAACCATCAGTGCACAAATAATAAACTGAGCAGCCCCGGCATACACGAGCGCTGATAATAAAGTAACTTCCATAACGGAAAGATGCGAGGACACGCCGACAATCCCGGCGGCAAGCCCTATGCTTATGTAACCGAGTAGCGTAGGGACACAGTCCTTGGCCCCTTGTCTGAACGTTAGATCCACTTTTTCTCTCTGCTGTACTGCTTTTTCTGCGATCACCGTACTCCCTCCTTTTCTGCTATATTATACATCTATACGTTATATTAAACAACGGTATGTTATACTATCTTTATAATCATTAAAGGAGTACAACAATGGACGCGATTCAAGATATTATTGCTAAAAATCTTGTTAAACTACGAAAAAATCGAAATTTGACGCTTGATCAAGTTTCTGAATTAACAGGTGTGAGCAAAGCAATGCTTGCACAAATTGAAAAAGGTAAATCCAGTCCGACAGTTACTACGCTTTGGAAGATTGCGAACGGCCTTCAAGTCTCTTTTTCTGTATTTATAAAAGAAGACACTCCGGATGTGCAGAAAGTAAGCATAAAACAGCTAGATCCCATCACGGACAACAAAGGTGATTACTTAGTGTATTCTTTTTTTCCTTATCACCCGGAAAAAAAGTTTGAAATTTACATTGTCACATTAAAGCCCGGATGCGTGCATGAAGCAAAAACTCACTTAGGAGATGAATACTTACTTATTAAAGAAGGAGAATTAACGGTTCGTTTTGAAAGTGAAGAACATGAATTAGTCTCAGGAGACGCTCTGCATTTTTCAGGAAATACCTCTCACAGCTATATCAATTCATCTGAAGAAGAAGCAAGCTTTTTTTTACTTATGCACTATCCCGAATCATGAAAAAAGAGCGTACGGATCATCCGTACGCTCTTTTTTTATTAAGCTGCGTGGGCTTGTTCTTTTTTCATTTTTTTGTTTTTCATGTATCCAATACTTACAACTGCAATCGTTAAGATAACTTGAACAGCAAGATGTAAAGCTGTACTTGGAACAAATCCACCAATAATTTTATCTTCAACAATCATTTTTCCAGCAGACCATGCGAGCATCGCCGCTCCAGCGTAAATGATAATCGGAAATTTTTCCATTGCTTTCATAATAAAGCTGCTTCCCCAAATAATAATCGGAATTGAAATTAATACACCAATCATAATAGGAACAAATTCATGAGCTACACCAGCTAGAGCTAATACGTTATCTAATGACATGACCGCATCTGCGATAATAATCGTTTTAACCGCACTCCATACCGTTGCTCCACCTTGAGGGTTATCGCCGTGTTCGTGATTATCGGCTAATAATTTATACGCGATCCAGACTAGCATCAAGCCGCCGACAGCTCCGATTAATGGAATTTTTAATAATGGGACAATAATAGCCGCAAATAATAATCGAAGACCAATCGCGCCGCCTGTTCCAATTAAAATCGCTCTTTTTTGTAAGTCTTTTGGTACGTTACGAGCCGCCATTGCAATCACAATCGCGTTATCTCCGCTTAAAATTAAATCAAGAAAAATAATTTGCAGCAAACCTTGCACTGATACGCCAATTAGTTCCTCCATAGTTACCTCCACCTTCTCTTTTTATGTAACGTTTCTCCTCTAAATGTCCGAGCCTTTTCCTCCTTTTTTATAATTGAATACAAAAAAGACCCTTACCAAATAAGCGGTAAAGGTCTTGCTAACAACATAATGTCGCCAACAAAGCCGAGAGATAATCTCTGTAATGACGACTTTGCTGTTAAAGCTACTCCCCTTTAGGAGATACGTTCAATTATTTGTTTGTATTTACACCATTCATACTATAGCATCTCCTACATTCTGTCAATCATTTTTTATGTAAAACGATTGTCAACGCTTTCTCTTTCAATCAATTCATAGTTTGAAAGTGTAAGCTTTTCAACTTCTTCGCCGTTAACTAGCTTGATAATTCGCTGTGCTCCCATTTGACCCGCTTCTTTATAGTAATATTTTACGGTTGTTAAGCTCGGATGAATCACACCTGTAATTTCATAGCCTCCAAAGCCCGTAATGGATACATCTTCAGGAACGCGCAGTCCGTTTAAATAAGCTGCCTTTAACGTACCAAGCGCAATGTTATCGGTCGCACATACAATCATGGACGGGTTAAATTCTTTCATCACTGCCGTAGCTGCTCCGATTGCATCGCTCATGTTAAAGCTTGTTTCATAACAGCGGATCTCGCAATCGCTGTCTTTAAGACCTTGCTTTACCCCTTCTTTTCTCTTTACACCTACAGCTATGTCTTTTTCAGTTACGCCTAAAAAAGCAATTTTTTTATGCCCTTTTTCCCCTATGTACCTTCCAATGTCGCATGCAGCCTCGTAATCTTGGTGAATTAAACTGTGAACTTCTTTATGCTCTTGTCCAATTAGCAAAACGGGAATTGAAATCGTACGGAACGCTTCCAAATGAGCTTTTGTAATCTGAACGGCAAGCAAAATAATACCGGCTACCTTCTGCTTAGCCAGCGTATAAATATTTTCAATTTCTCTTTCTAAATCTTGATTAGAATTGGAAACAATCATTTGGTAGTGGTGGTCTCTAAGTTCTTGGTCAATACCATCTAATGTGCGGGAAGTCGCAAAAGAACCCATGCGAGGAACAATGACACCGATGATATTTGTTTTTTTTGCTTTTAAGCTTTGAGCAAAAGCATTTGGGCTATAGTTTGTTTCTTTAATAATTCCTTCAATTTTTCGTTTCGTCGCATCGCTCACAGATCCTCCGTTAAGGTAGCGGGATACAGTGCTTTTTGCTACTCCTGCAAGCCGAGCGATATCTGCAATAGTTGTCATTCTCTCATCTCCGTATTTTGTTGCTGCTTCTTTCACAGTATACACGAATATCGCGTGTATATTAAGTAACTGCTTTACTTTTTGATTCATAAGCGGTATGATAACCTAAACATGGATAATTATTATCCACATTGTACACATATGGCAGGAGATGATGTTTTTGCATATGAAAACAGGCGTTGAGCAATCGGTGTATGCCATTTTGCTGCTTACGTTTTTACCTGAAAAAGCTGTGCTGCCAGGAGATGTTATCAGCACTCAGCTTGGGGGTTCGCCTACGTATTTTCAAAAGCTTCTTCGCAAGCTGGTTAGCGCTGATTTACTTGCTTCCGTTCCTGGTAGCAAAGGTGGATTTCGCTTAAAGAAAACACCGGAAGAAATTCGTATTTATGACGTATACGTAGCCATTGAAGGCAAGCAGTCTCTTTATTCATCAAGCGGTATTTTTCACGATATGCTTAATTTAAAAGACAAAGATATTTGCTTATTATCCGATTTAATGGAAGAAGCCGAATCTTCGTGGCAGTCCATTTTAAAATGGCAAACCATTGCCACGCTTACAAATGAAATTCATAAAAAATGTCCAAAAGAAAACCTGGATAAGCTAAAAGCAACTGTAGAAGAAAAAATGGTGCTGTAGCACCCAAAGGAGATTATCATGGAAAACTTAAATAGATATTTTGATTTATTCGATCAATCACGTACAAGCGAACAAGCATTTGAAGAATTGGTGAGCCTTTTTTCAGACGATATCGTATTTGTCTTAAACGGCCACGAAAAGCAAGGCATTGAAAACTGGAAGCTGTTTGTGAAAATGGTTTTTAAAGAAAATGCTGATATTAAGCATATGTTCGAAGGCTGGAAAGCAGTTGAAGGTACGGACATGTTTGAAACGCCTTGGGCAGTATGCGGAAAACGTGCATCTGGCAGCGTATTTACTCAAACAGGAAAAGATATTGCTAAGCTAGATAAAAACGGGAAGATCAGTTATTTAGAAAACGTACCTGATGACACAAACATGTTTGATACGTATAAAAATTAATATGGAGAAAAGAAGGGCTATATAGGCCCTTCTTTTTTTACGGTGCAAACCCTTCTTGAGAAAGATAAATCATCGAAGAAGGATAAAATTTTTCAAAATAACGAATGGCTTTGATATGAATGTCTTTGTCATACCAGTCTAGGAAACCGTGCTGATCAAATAGTTCTGGCATCCCTAGCCTTTTAGACGTTTTGCCTAAGGAACCGTCTCCTAAGTACAAGGTATCAATGCAAATTCGGTCCATCATTCCTTCTATTTTCTCAGGAAATTCAGGCGTGAAAGGAAGCATTGGAGCAATGGCTACTTGCGTTAAAATTCCGCTTTCTTTTACTTTTTTTAACGCATTCATACGAAGTTTCATCCCCGGAGCATAAGGAGAAAAAATTTGTTTTACATCTTCTCGGTCTGTTTCAATAGTCATCGATACGCGAAGGTCACATACTTTTTGAAGCTGTAAAAGCAAATCAATATCTCTCGTCACAAGCGGCGATCTTGTTTGAATCAGTAAAAAATCAGGCGGATGATTGATCATTGTTTCTAAAAGAGCTCGAGTGATGCCTGCTTTACGCTCAGCCGGCTGATAGGGATCTGTCGCTGAAGACATAAAGACGCGCATCGGCTGCTCTTTTTTTCGCAGTTTTTGTATTTCTTTTTGATAGACTTCAGCTGCGTTGACTTTCAGCTCTAACCACGTCCCCCACTCCATTTCTTTAAAACGCTGAATTGGCAGTTCTCGCACGTAGCAAAATTTGCAGGAAAATGAACATCCGGCATACGGATTTAAACTATGAGTATAACCAGATGCTAAAAAGCCGGTCGCTTTTGTTAAAATACTTCTCGAAACCACGTCTCTTTTGTTCATCTTTCTCACCTCGTTGTCCAATAAGTATATCAAGTTCGCAAATGAAAAAACTACTTTCCACATGGAAAGTAGCCCTTTATGTTTTCAATTCATCAACTTTGATTTTCTTTCTTTTCACTTGTCGTTTCAAGTAAAGAGGTTAAATATGAATTTAACTCAAATTGGTCCTTTTCAATAAAATCAGATAATACCGGCTGCTCTTCTTTTCTCATCTTTCTCCACTCCCTTTGTTTTTTATGTATGTGTTTTCATTCATCAATGGATAAAAGTAATGTACTTAACTCTACCCGTATTAAAACAAAAATAATCATGGTATTTTATACTATTTTTTAATTTATGCACGTTTTATTTGTATATTTTTTACAATGTCACACACATTAATAGCAAGATTAGTAAACGTATATATTTTACTATGCAACATGAGAGGAATTTCATTATGACGATTAACAAATCAAACGATTGTTCTAGTCTAGCTGAAGTAGTTGACCGCATCTTAGATAAAGGCGTGGTAATTGACGTATTCGCTCGTATTTCCGTTATTGGTATTGAATTAATTACCATCGAAGCTCGAATCGTTATTGCCAGTGTGGACACATGGCTGAGGTATGCCGAGGCAGTTCGGCTGCTTCATAATGAAAGAGAAGATTTTCTTTCTTCGAATAACGGCGGAAAAAAACTTGAACAGCTAAACCTTTTACAAGATTTAGATTTATAAACTCATAAAGGTGGGTTAGAGAAGTGAAAGTAGCCGAAATTATGGAATCCGTGACTGATTTTTTTAAAGAACACGTTGCTCCTCCTCACCGAATTATTTCGTATGAATCGATTCAAAATGGAGGATGGAAAATAACACTTGAAGCATTTGAAGAACAGGAGTATATGAGGCGCTATGCAAAAGATGAACTGCTTGGTATCTATGAAGTGCTGGTCAATAAGCAGCATAACATTACGTCTTTTTCACGCACCAGCCTGCGCTATCGAAGCTCTCCAGCAGAGAAGTAAGCTGATTATTTTAATGGAAAGGAATGAAACAGAAATCAATGAGTGAAGAAACGGGCATTTATATTTTTTGCAGTATTCCCGCCACCGAGGCGCATACGTTTGGCAGCGTCACGATTGATCAGCAAGAAAGAGCTACTTTTACCATTCATTACCGAGATGCAGCTATAGTGGCTGCTGCCTTTCCTCTTAAAATTTATCACCCTACAAAAGAGAACGTCACAGCGCACCAGCAGGTGATTTCCAAAGTAATGAATGAGCATGATTCGGTCATTCCAATCAGCTTTGGCAACGTGTTTCATAGTCAACAAGATGTTGAAATGCTGTTAGAAAACTTATATCCACAGTTCACCTCTCTTTTCCCACAGTTAAAAGGAAAAATAGAAGTCGGACTAAAAGTAATTGGGAAACCGGACTGGCTGAAACAAAAAGTGAATCAAGATTCTTCTTTGCAGCAAGTACGAAACCCGCGTTCTGCCAGTGCTGATTTTTATAAACAAATTGCGCACGGAGAAACAGCTCAGAAATTCTTTTTAAAGCTTCAGCACGACTGTAAAAAAGAGCTGTATCAACATTTAGAACCGATAGCTGAAGCGTCGAGACTCAATCCTCCTATTGTCGAAACGATGCTTTTAAACGCTTCTTTTTTAATTGACCGAGAAAAAGAAGCAGCGTTTGATGAACGTGTAAATGACCTGTATGAAAAATGGAAGCACAAAGCCGATTTTAAATATTCCGGACCGTGGGCTGCTTATAACTTTATTAATATTCAACTAAAGGTAGAAGAGAATGTATGATTCATAAACTGCTGTTATCTCCTGTCACGCTCATTGTTAAAGTTGGGCAAAAAATCAAAGAAGAAGCGGATAAGGAACTGTATGACGTTTCTTTTATTCAGCAAAAAATCGTTCATCTTCAAATGATGTATGAGCTTGGAGAAATACCAGAAGATGCATATATGGAAAAAGAAAAAGAACTGCTGCTTAGGTATGAAGCAGCAAAAGAACATGAATTAAAAAGATGGGAATCAATGACGAAGAAACAAAAGTGAGGTTGAAAGAAATGGAAAAGCTCATTTATTTATATGGTCTAGTTCCAACCGAAGAAACTAAGCAAATTTCCTTCCCCGCCCTTGAAGGCATGGACAAGAACAACCCTATCTATACTCTTTGCTTTGATGATATTACCGCATTCGTATGCGACTTGCCAAGCGTTGAGTATTCAGAAGAAATGCTAAAAGAAAAGATAGAGCAAGATATGAAATGGCTGCAAGACAAGGCTATGCATCACCATGAGACCCTTCTTTTCTTACAGAAGCACTACACGCTTCTTCCAATGAAATTTTGTACTGTCTATAAAAGCAAGGACAGCTGCCAAAAAAGAATTGTCGATAACAAAGAAAAAACCCTTTCTTCTCTTCAGCTTTTAAAAAAATCTGAAGAATGGAATATAAAAGTGTATGCCCATACGAATCATTTAAAGAGCTACCTCTTGACATACAGTGAAACGATCCAAAAGAAAAAAGAAGAAATAAATACGTTACCTCCGGGCAGGCAGTTTTTTGAACGTAAAAAGATAGAAAGGCTGATTGAAGAAGAAACAGAAAAAGAGCAGCTTTCGCTTTGTGATCACCTGCACAGTGAGATAAGTCCCTACGCCGCTTACCACACAATCAAAAATAACTGGAGTCAAAAGATAACCGGCGACAGCTACAGCATGTGCTGGAACAGCATCTACCTTTTGTCCAAGAGCAATGTGGAATCGTTTCTAAAAGCCATTAGCAACAAGCAAGCGCTTTACAAAAACATGGGACTGAACATTGAAGTAACAGGACCATGGCCTGCTTATCATATCGACACTCTCCGCTCGGAGAAAGATGCGGGATGACATCGCTGCGAAAACAAACGCTCGAGCAAAAAGACATTGCCCTCATTGATATATTGGATGTGATCCTCGATAAAGGAATTGCCATTAAAGGTGATTTATTGATTTCAATTGCCGGAATTGATTTAGTCTATCTTGATCTGCGCGTACTGATTTCTTCTGTAGAAACGCTGATAGGCTCTCATGATCGTCAAATCATTTCTTCTCAGCAGTTTGAACAGGAAACGGAGGCGTTGCAAAATGGAAAATAACCCTAAACGGAACGGTCGCATTGAGCTGAGTGCGGAAAATGCTGAACAGGGCCTAGCACAGCTTGTTTTAACCGTCATTGAATTACTGCGGCAGCTCATTGAAAAACATGCGATTCGCCGAGTCGACAGCGGAAACCTGACGGACGCTCAAATCGAAGATCTGGGCGTGGCGTTGATGAAGTTAGAGAACAAAATGGAGGAACTAAAATCAGTGTTTAACTTTACAAATGAAGATTTAAATATTGATCTAGGTCCGCTGGGAAAAGTGTTATAACAAGGAGTGAAAAAATGGCGGCGGAATATAACGGGCAGCTGGGCACCATTGTAGAAGTATTGGAAAAAGTATTAGATAAAGGTCTTGTTATTGCTGGAGATATTAAAGTGCAAATTGCTGATGTTGAACTCTTAACCATAAAAATCCGGCTGCTTGTCGCTTCTATTGATAAAGCAAGAGAAATTGGCATGGACTGGTGGGAAACAGATCCTTACCTATGTTCAAAAGCAAATCAGTCTTATCAAAAACTCCAGGCGGAAAATGACAGTTTAACGCAGCAAGTTGCCTCTTTAACACAGCGAATTCAAGATGATTTGCTTTCGCTTGATTAACAGCTCACTTCATAGAAGGAGGAATGACAAACATGAATCATGAACAAAAATCTACGCTGTCTCCTGTTTCACAAGAGCAGCAAAGCCCCGATACTCAACTAACGGAAAAAGAAGAGCGTATGCCGGAGTATACGCATACTTCGCTTAATCCAGACTCATAGAACAAAAAGAGAAATGCCGAGGCATTTCTCTTTTTGTTCTATACTTTTCTTCATTAATCATGACGTTGAGACAAATAAAGGTAAAGATAATGAACATGGCGAATGAGTACCATTATCTATTAATGACAAAGGAGAACGAGCATGAAGAAAAAAGTGATGGGAGCAGTTTATGCTCTTTTAACGCTGTTCATTTTAAGTGCCTGCAGTACCGAAGACGTTGTGACAAATAATTCAGATCCAAAAGTTTCTGTTTCTACTACAGTTAAACCGCTGACGAAAAAAGAATTTAGTGAAGTTGGAACATCAGGGTTAACAGGCCCTTCTAAAAAAGATTTTCACAAAGTACATATGACTCTTACTTTACGCGGTACGAACTACCTGTCGGATATTCAAGTTAAGCTACCTAACTATAAAGAAGCTTTTAATAACATGAAAGACGATCAGCAAACAAGATATTGGTTTGGCAGCGGTGCAGATGAAGAGCAAGAAAACAAAAACATCTATACAAGGGAATTTGTCCTTTATACGAAAGGCTTAACCGATAAGCAAATCAAAGATATTTTAGCAGCAGCTAAGGTAAAGACGTCCTGGGTGGTAAAGGATACAAAAGCGAAGGATCAATCCGAATTTGCAGCTGGTAAAAACATAAAATTTGAAGCAAAATGAGACATGCACCAATTAGCAAAAGCCCTCTTTATGAAAAGAGGGCTTTCTCTTATTATATGAAGAAGAATTACCTTGTCACCTGCAGCTAACGGTTTGGATTTGAGGCCAGACTCTCAAAGCGCAGCATATCTTCTAAGCTATCTACCCGTTATAAACGCTAGCGCATGTTCCAGGCTTTGGCTCATAGTAGCAATGATTTTTGTATTGACCAGAAGCGGGTTGACCGTACCATGTTGGAGGGCATGGAGCGGATGGATTGAAGTACCACAGTGCATATTTCCCCGGGTGTTCTCTCCAATAATCCAAATTCTTTTTGGCTAACCTTTTTTCAACACCTCTTGCTCGTTGATAAAATACATTTCCTTTTTGAACAGCCTCGAACGAATAGTTGCCTCCCTGCACCTGATAAATAACTTGCGGAACGGATCTTAAATTCTTGAAATCTAAACAGTTTGCTTTAAGGCGATTTACAATGACATTTCCAACGTACAGCATGCCTTGTTTTCCTTCGCCTTCAGCTTCTGCTCTCATCATCCTTGCCATTAAAGCAACGTCTGAATCTCGATAATTTACTCTTGGCATTTTTTCACCCCAAAAATATACTATGAAAAAAAGCCGGTCTTGATGTCATTGTCCCTAAAATAACAGTAATTGAATGCTCCGCAAAAGGCTTATCCTCTTTTGTAATACAGCTGAGCAATTTGTCCGTACTGCTTCATATTAGTGAGCTTGAAGTTCATTTCTGGAATTCCTGGCTTAAACAATGGAATACCATCTCCAAGCAAAACGGGAATAACCGATATAATAAATTCATCCACCCTGTTTGCTTTTAAGAAATCAGCGAGAATATCAGCACCTCCCACCAGCCATATTTTTTTCGTACCTTGATTGAGGTTGTGGAGAAATGACGCCACGCTTTCGTTTATAAACTCCACATACTGATCTTTTCCTTGAGCTGAGCGGCTAAACACGTAGCACTTTTTATCGAGATACGGAAACTCGGGTGTGAGCTTCAGCACGTGATCGTACGTAGCCTTTCCCATAACGACCGCATCACACGTTTGATAAAACGTTTCGTAGCCGTTGTCTCCCTCTCCTTCTACACTTTCTAGCCAGTCAATTTCTCCGTTTTCTCTTGCGATATACCCGTCTAAGCTTGCGGCAATATATACGACGATTTTTTTCTTCATTCCCTTTTCTCCTTTCAACTTTACTGTTTCTGTATGATATCATCTTAATACGACACTTTTTGTCATATTAAAAGAAAAAAGGTGAAAATAAATGGCTAAGTCTAGACGGCTTGTTGATATGCTTATGTTTATTAATACAAAAAGAACGTTTACGGCAAAAGAACTAGCGGAGGAATTTGGCCTTTCTGTACGGACCGTTCAGCGCTATTTGCTGGACTTAAGTGAATTAGGACTGCCTCTTTACAGTGAAAAAGGACGGAGCGGTGGTTACAGAGTGTTAAAAAACCGTATTCTCCCTCCTATCTTGTTTACGGAAGAAGAAGCTATTTCGATCTTTTTTGCTTATCAAGCTCTGCAGTATTATCATGACCTTCCGTTTGATGCAGAAATTCATGCGGCTCTTCAAAAATTTTATGTGTACCTGTCTGAAGAAACGAAGAAAAAAGTAGATAAAATAAGTGCTCATATTGCGTTTTGGAATCCTAAAAGAAACTTAGACACTCCTTATTTAAAAGAGCTGCTAGAAGCAAGCCTTACAGGAAAATATATTAAATTTCTTTATGATTCAAAGACGGGTCAAACAAGAAAAGAAGTCAAACCCCTTGGCATTTATGCTCATAACGGCTTGTGGTACTGCCCTGCTTATTCCTGCGATAAGCAAAAAGTATTATTGTTTCGAGCAGATCGTATTCACTCGTTAAAAGTTTTAGAAAAAGACGAAAAGATGTCTCTTACGTTAAAAGAATGGCTTGAGACAGAACCGGTAAACTCACAGCCGATTTCGTTAAAAGTAACCTTGACGCACGAAGGCGTTCGTCAGTGTAAAGGCGTTCCGTGGCTTGAAAATCATGTGAAGGTAGCGGAAGACGGGGGCGGCTATATCGATACGATAACTGATGGAAATGAATTAAACTACATGGCTTCTTTTTTCTATAACTTAGGTGCTCATGCTTTAATTGAAGAACCTCAGGAGCTAATTGAAAAAATTTGCTGTCACGCAGAAGAAACGCTAAGGCGCTATAAATGAGGTGGGTTTAGTCATGTCTCAATCTGGCTATAAAAAATAACCTCCGCTAAATAGCGGAGGTTATTTTTTATTTACCCAGCCCACACGTCTTTTGCGTATCGGCCCTTTTCTTCTAGCTGCTGCAGCCATAAGCGAGCGTCTGCTTCACTTACTTCATGAACATCAGCATAGCTTTTAATAAGCGTTGCTTCAACGTCAGGTGCCATTTGGCTTCCGTCTCCGCAAATATAGAAGTGCGCTCCTTGATCAAGAAGTTCAATCAATTTCGTGCCGTCTTGTTTCATAACATGCTGAACGTATGTTTTCGGCTGATTTGGTACGCGTGAAAAAGCGGTATGAAGCGTAATGACACCTTCATTTTGTGCGTTTTCAAGCTCTTCTTGATACAGATAGTCTTCATGAGGTGAACGGCAGCCAAAGTATAAATGCGCTTCTCCAAGCGACTGTCCTTGTTCTTTTAACTGCTTGCGAGCCTGCACAAAGCCTCTAAACGGCGCGACGCCTGTTCCTGGTCCGACCATGATAATCGGTGTTTCAGGATCTTTTGGCAGCGTAAAGCCTGACTGCGGTGTGGAAACAAAGCACGTAATTGTATCTCCTTCTTGCAGCTCAGCAAGATAGTTCGACGCAATTCCTTTATATTCTCCATATCCGCTCCACGCCTCTCCTGAGACGACGCTAACCGTGATGCTTGCTTGTTTTTCATCGACGCGAGGTGATGAAGAAATGGAGTAATAGCGCGGACGCATGCTTGGAAGAAGAGCGATAAATTCGCTGAATTCCATTTCACACGCCGGATATTTTTCAAGCAGTTCAAGCATTGTCAAGCGTTTTGCCAGCACCTTTTCTTTGTACGGTTGCTTTTCAAGCAAGGCTTCAAGCTCCACTTTATGCGGCGGGCAGACCGTTTTAGCAGCCATTGCGCGAAGCTGTGTGCGCGTAACAGGATCTTGAAGCTCCACATATTGCAGAAGCTCTTCTACTGATACGGTTTTACCGAGTGGCAAATGTGCTAATTTTTCTTCTTCAGCTTCCAAACGGATTTGCTGTGATGCATCTAGACCGAACCGTGTCGTTACACGATTTACTATTCCTTCATAGTTGCGAGGAATAATACCTAAATGATCTCCTTCTTGATAAGAAACTTCTTTTGGAAGCTCAATTTCAAGATGACGCGTGCTTCGTTCACTGCCTGGTTTTTGTAGTTCTTTGCTTGCTACAACGTTCGCCGAAAAAGCACCGTGCATTTTCGCAAGCGGCATGTCCGCAGCGCTGTCGACAAATTGAAGTGAAAGCGTAGATTTATTATCTTCACTGTTTTCTATGTCGAGGTTAAAGTAAGCTGCTACGTCACTCCACATATGTTCACGCCATTCTTCGTATGTGCCTTCAAAGTCGTCGCTTGCATCTGCTTCGCCGCGTTCAGCTATGTTTTCTGCCCCTTTAGCTGCAAGCGTTTCATCGATAAAAGCAGGCACTTTTTGATACGTAGTAGCCCAGTTTTTATCGCCGCATCCAAATACGGAGTAGCGAACGCCTTCGACTTCATCAGCAGACGCTTGGTCTAACCAGTCGACAAACTGCTTTGCGTTATCAGGCGGATGTCCGTTATAAGAAGCCGTTACAATTAAAACAGCTCCTTCACGCGGAAGATTTCCTGCATGGGAATCAAGCGTTGCAACCTGAGGTGCGAATCCTTTGCTCATCGCAATATCTGCTAAATCCCTCGCCGTTCCTTCAGCTGTTCCCATATTTGAACCGTATAACACAAGCAGCGGCGTATTATGAGCGTTCTCTACCTTTTTGCGTGCTTTTTTAGCAGGCTGTTCCGTGCTAGGTGAAGGAATGCCACCAAGCGGAATTTTTTTTGATTTTGCTTTTACAACAAAGCCTTCAGGTTTTAACGTTAAAGTTTCTTTAATATCCATCTCGTAGTTTGTATGATCTTCAAAATCAAAATGTTTTAGCATCATACCAAGTACAAGCGTTGCTTCATGAAGAGCGAACTGCTGACCGATACACGCACGCTGACCGTTTCCAAACGGTTTAAACGCATGCTGCGGAATCGCGCTTGGATTTTCAAAACGCTCTGGGCGGAACTCTTCCACATCGTCTCCCCAAATCGTTTTATCACGGTGAAGCTGAGGAATCAGAACCATCAGTTCATCGCCTTTTTCTAACGGATATTCTCCTCCAAGCACCGTATCCTCTTTTGCATATAGAGAAAACGCAGGAGCCGTCGGCCATAAGCGCAGCGCTTCGTTTAAGACCATGCCGACGTATTTAAGCTGTTTCACTTGTTTATAGCTTGGAACAGGATCTACTAGAACTCGTGCTGCTTCTGCTGCTGCTTTTTGTAATACATGTGGATTTTTCACTAAGAAATACAGCGCAAATGATAAAAGACCGCTTGTTGTTTCGTGTCCCGCAATTAAGAACGTAATAATTTGATAGCGAATGTTCTCGTCATCAAGCGGCTCACCTGTTTCTGGATCTTTTCCGTTTAGCATATGCGTTAATAGATCATCGCTTTGTTCACCGCTTGCTTTGCGATCTGCAATAATTTTATCTACTAGGTTGTTCATCACCTTAACATCTTCTTGAAACTGGCGCTTATTTTCATCATAAGCTGGGTCATCCGGATTTGCACGCTGTAGCTTTTTCATCGATTCGTCTAATGCACGGACCATACTTGTAATAAACGGGTGCGGCTGATCGCGGTAAAAGCTGTTAAAGCGATAGTTAAAACCGCAAAGACCAATGGTATCAAGCGTTAATCGTGTCATATCTTCGGGCACTTCAATGTGCTCGTCTGCATTTAGGCGCTCCCACTTTTGAATAAGCTGTACGGCGATATCGACCATCATCGCGTGATAGCCTTTCATCGCTTGCTGACTAAAGCTTGGAAGTAAGATGTTGTGCGCTTTTTTCCAGTTTCTCTCATGAGTCCAGCTTGTAAATAAACCGTCTCCTGCAAAATCACGCACAAATTTAAGCGCTTGACTTAAGTTTTTATCGAATCGGGACTCATCACATGCTTCTTTAATTAGACGCTGACTTGATAAGTAGCGCGTTACACGGCCAGGCGCTTCAAATTTAAAGATTTCCCCTAATTCATCCGCAATTTTCATCAGCGTTTGAAGTGGTTTGTCTGTGTTTAATAACGGTAAGTTTTTAAGCTCTCCAAACGTTTTTGGCTGAGGCATTTCTTTAATTGTCATGTTATCCCTCTTTCACTTGTTAAGTTTCATGATTGTCTGCTAAGTGCTGCCCACAGACTCTCTTCTACGCCGGCAAGAAGTTCATCAGTTAAAGATAAATAGTCATTTTCAATCATTTCATATACTTCCATAAAGCTTCCAAATAAAATAGCAATGAGCGCATTTTCAGGAAGGTTTCTAATAATGCCTTGCTTTTGTCCTTCTCTGAAGAACGTGCAAACAAATTCTACCAGCTTTTGATAGGCTAAGCGGCTCTCTTCTGTTAAAAAAGCTCCTTGGCTGTGAGTTTTAATAAATCCAAGCGCACGAGGATGGTTTTTAGTGAATGTCACCATACCTTCAAAGATATGATGAAATCCATCTCGGTATCCATCTCTCTCGTTTGCCAGACCGCTTTCAATGCACTGTAAAAACTCGTTTACGTGCTGTTGAAATAATTCATTTACAAGGCTTTCTTTATTTTTAAAGTAGCGATAAATTGTTCCTGCTCCTACTTTGGCATTTTCTGCAATCATTGGCATCGTTGTTGCATCAAATCCTCTTTCTGCAAACAGCAGAAGCGAAGCAGAAAAAATCGCTTTTTGTTTTGTTGGAGTAGATTCCACTTTATCACCTCTTTCCAAATACGGAATGAACGTTCATTCCGCTACAATTACAAGTATAAAAAACTGCTTCTTAATAGTAAAAAGATAACTAGACAAGTGGAAAGAAAAGGTTCTTTCACTCTAATTTTATACCATTTAAAGGAAAATAATGGAGTCTTTCAGAATATTTTATGCTTACAGAAAATTAGTCCACTTATCCCCTTGATTAACATAATTTAACACAACCTATTAAAGGAAGAAGTTTAAAGGAAAAGTAAGGTGGAAATAGAAAAGAGTTACACAAGGCGTAAAGGAGGATTAAAAATGAACCAAGCAAGAGTGATAGAATACGAAGAAATGCTTCGCTCAGCCATGCTTTCTAATAACGTAGAGTTATTAGAAGAATTACTTTCAGATGAGCTTATTTTTGTGAATCACTTTGGGCAATGGTTGTCAAAAGAGCAAGATATAAATGCTCATCGTTCAAAAAGTCTTGATATAGCGGGCATCGAAGTGTTGGAACAAGAAATTAAACTGTTTCAAGAACTTGCCGTTACCGTTACAAAAGTAGCGTTAAATGGGTCGCTGGCAACTGGTGAATCTATTGGAGGCGAATACTGCTATACGCGAATTTGGAAAGATGTTGAAGGAACATTAAAGGTTGTTTCTTGTCACTGCAGTTCTAGCGCATAATCAACGCTGCCATAATAAAAAACATCCCTCCTTTCATTTGCATTCGCAAAGAGGGATGTTTTTTGCTAGTTAAAAGATTTTCTTCCTGTCTCTGTCATCTTTTAAAATCTCCACGGCCTCACGGAACCGCTGTGAATGAACAATCTCTCTTTCTCGTAAAAATCGTAAGCTGTCGTTTAAATCAGGGTCATCTGATATATCAATTAACCATTGATATGTAGCTCTTGCTTTTTCTTCTGCCGCTATGTCTTCATAAAGATCTGCAATCGGATCTCCTTTTGCCTGTATATACGTAGCGGTAAACGGAACGCCAGCAGCATTATTGTAATAAAGTGCACTATCATGGTTTACATAGTGTTCTGTCAATCCAGCTGCCTTCAGCTGCTCCGGCGTTGCATCTTTTGTTAGCTTATAAATCATCGTCGCAATCATTTCAAGATGAGCAAACTCTTCTGTCCCGATATCGTTTAGCAGTCCAACAACTTTATCGGGAATGGTATAGCGCTGATTCAAATAACGAAGTGCAGCTGCAAGCTCTCCGTCCGCTCCCCCGTACTGTTCCATTAAATATTTGGCAAGCGTTGGATTACACGTACTTACTTTAACTGGATACTGCAATTTCTTTTCATACACCCACATATAGTTCCCGCCTTTATCTGCTTATATTTGCCATGGCCAAGGGCTTGTTCCCCAGCTCCACTTCCCGTCGGTATAGCTGTTTCCATACTGCTGGAGCGGCCCGTACTTTGTTTCAAAGTTTCTTTTTAACTGCATAGCCTGCTGCGCGTATTCGTTAAACTGCTGCATAGCCTGCTGGTCATTTGGATGGGTATCTAAGTACAGCGTTAATTCTACAAGTGCAAAATCAATTGCCTGTATTTCTTCTAAATCCTGATAGTACTCCGGAGGTAGTTTTTTCATTCTTCATCCCTCTTCTTATCTTTGTATGGATTTTCATAGTAGTCCCAAAAAGCCGGCCACAGCGTTCCTTTTTTTAGCGCTTCTTTCGGTGAAAACTGCTGCAGATTCGTGGGCTGAAATCCCATGTATAATTGAGGCGGCGTAGAATAATATTTAACTCCTATCGGCCGGCACGGATCATAGATACTGTGGAAAGGTTGATAGGTCTTAACCGGTGTAAACATCTTTTTTGGATTGTTATCCATGAAAAGTCCTCCTCTAAAAACACACTCTGTTTTATCCTATTCAGTTTTTATCGAGTTCATGAAGGAATTCATTCCCGACTTAAGAACCAAACTTTTCTTCATAAAAAAGACCTATGTAAAAAAAGCCATAGTTGCCCAATCCCTTTAGGCAGCTTTCTCATACTTTATAAAATAGTGATTAAGAAAATAGAGGTGCTTAAAAAATGGACATTAATTACATGGATTTTTATTTTTACCCAGCACGATTTCCTGGACCTCAACTCCCGCCCGGTCCACCTAGACCACCAGGCGGTTTACCTACACCTGACCCGCAGCAAGCTCCAACTTCCCCTCCGCCGGCATTTATTCCAGCTCAGCAAACGGCAACTCCATTTGCTGTTGACCCAGGAGCCATTTCTCTTTGTCTATTCCGCAATACGTTCATATGGCTTAGAAACGGCTCTAGCTTCTGGTATTTCCCTATTTTTGTAGGACCGCGATCGGTTGCAGGATTTAGATGGAACGGACGTTTTTGGACCATTTTCGGTGTCGATACACGACAAATTGTTTCGTTTACGTGTTTTTAAACGTTAAGAAAAGAGATTGAGATATAGCTAAATCAATACAATTTAAAGACGATAAAATTGAATACATGAACTAGTATCGGTGGCTTGTTACACTGCTGTTGATTTCCGTGCATGGCTTCGCTTTCCGCGGGCGGCCGGTGAGCCTCCTCGTTGCTTGCGCTTCTACGGGGTCTCACCTGTTCCGCTTTTCCCGCAGGAGTCTTCGCCTTGCCCTCCAATCAACAGCTAGAAATAACTGAATAAATATACGAAGGCTATGTTCACCATACTAATAAAAAATCCGAACGAGTTTGATTCTCCATCAAGAATCAAACTCATTCGGATCTTCCTTCAACTAACATATTTTTATCCCAGCCTCTTTTTTGCTTACTAGCTACTATTACACGATTGTTCTTATTCCAAAACCGATCAGCAGCACTCCGCTGCATCTCTGAAAAGCTTTTTGAAACATCGGTTTTTTAAGCCATTTTTTCACGTAATCTACTACATACACTAAGATTAAAAACCAACTTACCGCTATGAGGGTAAGAATAAAACCAAGCATAAGCAGCTGCTGATTCGTGTGAGCATCCAAGTTGATAAACTGTGGCATGAATGTAATATAAACCAATACCGTTTTAGGGTTAAGAAAATTACTAAGAGCTCCCTGTATGTATGATTCTTTATAGGCGTGATTAGATGAAGGCTTAACAGCTTTTTCTTCTTCTGAAATGTGCTCCAATGAGAGCGTATTTTTTGTCAGAAATACCCTGATACCTAAGTAAAATAAATACGCGGCACCTATATATTTAATGGTGTTGAACAGATACACCGACTGCGCGATAGCAACAGACAAGCCAAGCACAGCAATTAACGTCCAAAACGTGAGGCCTGTAGCCATGCCGAGTATGGTAAAACGTCCTGCTTTTGCTCCGTGATGAAGCGTATTTTTCATGATAAGAATCGTATCAGCACCAGGTATCATTGACATAACCAGCGCCATCAGCATATAAGCAGCTAAATGATCCACAGCTCTTCTCTCCTTTTTAAGCTATTACTAGCATTCTGTTTTCTTTTCACTTTCAAAGATTTTCATGTATTGTTTTGGCGTTAGCCCCACCTGACTTTTAAAAAATCGAGTCAAATGACTTTGATCACTGAATCCAGTTAAAAAGGAGACGTCAATCGGTTTTTGTCCCTGTTCTAGAAGCTTTTTAGCCTGATTGATTCGAACTGTTTCTAAATAGCTGTATGGAGAGATTCCTTTTTGCTTTGTAAAAGAGCGCAGCAGCCGGTATTTGCTCCATCCAATTAGCTGACTTAACTCATCCAGCGTGATCTTGTTTGTATAGTTGTCTTCCAAATAGCTGCAGATTGTTTTGATTTCATCAGACGTGTCAGCAGCTGACGAAAAAAAGGAAAGGTTTGAATGATCGTGCATGAGTTCTTCTAGCAAATATAAAAATAACTCTTCTTTCTTAAACTCATGTTCACCATTTAAAATTTGCAAATGAAGCTCTTTTAAACTAGAGACAGCCTCACTTCTTTGTACCACATTGCTGTTAAAACGCGGAAGACTTTCACTGCCGTTAATGTCAAAAACAGCTTTTTTCATCGCGTCTGGCGTTACGTTAATACAGCGATAATCAAGTGTTTTGCCGTCTATTTGTTCACAGCTATGAACATCATACGGATTAAACAGCAGCAAATCGCCTGGATTAATGATGTATTCTTTGCCTTGGCAAATTAAATGACGCTGACCTTCTTCAATAAATCCAATCACATAATACTCGTGAAAATGAGCAGGAAACTTTTGCATAATTCCTTTAAAACGGTAAGCTTCAATATGTAAATCAGCGTCAACGTGCGCTGTCCGAATTTCTTTTGCCATTAATAAATCACTCCTTGTCACATACTAAGCTTTTTAACCATACCATTGACTCGAGAATTTTTCTTGTATGATATTGCAGATAAGATTTTCTTTATTCACTTTATCCACTCACCCCTAAGAGTGATTTCTCTTCTTTCCTCTAGTAATTTTTCGCTCAAATGATAAAATATAGACACATTTTATGGATGAAAGAAGGGATACCGTGAAATATAGACAAATTAAATGGCTGATTTTGCTTCTTCCAACTCTGACCATCGCACTTTGGGAGTATGTTCGCCATGCCTTTTTGCTCCCTTACATCTCAATGGACATGGGAAATGTTCTTTCTCCGCTGCTTGTCTTTTTTGTAACGCTTGTCTTTGTCCGCTATTTATTTTCTATTTTAGAAAAAATGCAAGAGGAACTAAGGCAAGAAAAAGAAAAGAAAGCTGCGCTTATTGAGCGTGAAAAATTAGCTCGTGAACTGCATGACGGCATTGCGCAGTCGCTGTTTCTCCTATCTGTTAAAATGAACAAGTTCGGAAGAAAAAACAACTTAGAGCAGGATCCTGATTTTATCCGAATGAAGCAAACTCTGCAGCATGTTCATGACGATACGCGCCAAGCGATTACAAATTTAAAGCACTCTCCTTCAGACTCTTCAGAAAGCTGGACTGAAAGCATTCATCAATACGTCGATGATTTAACACATACTCATTTACTAGATGTCAATTTAGATTGGAGACTGTCAGAAACAACGCTTTCGAGAAAAGAAAAAAATGAGCTGTTTGCCTGTGTGAAAGAAGCTGCTATGAACGTCATTAAACATGCAAAAACAAATAAAATCTGGATTACAGCCGGTGAAACGGCAGGCGGATGGATTTGTGAAATTACAGATTTCGGTATAGGTTTCACCTCTGAATCTCTTAAGGCCGGTCTTGGCCTGCAAATTATGAAAGATCGTGCCAAAGATATGAACTGGGACTTTTCCATTCAACGAAAACAGAACCAGACCATTGTTAGTATTAAAAAGGAGGTTACGTAAATGCAGCCGTTTCGTATTTTGATTGTAGATGATCACGCTCACGCAAGAGAAGGCATTCGCGATATTTTAGAAGAATATGAAGATTTTATGATTGTTGGCGAAGGAACCAACGGGCAGGAAGCAATCGAACTAACCGAAAAATTAATGCCTGACATTGTGCTAATGGATATTAAAATGCCTGTGATGAATGGATTAGAAGCCACAAAACAAATTAAGCTTCAGTTTCCGTATGTTAAAATTGTAGTCATCACGGTTTCAGACGATATTACGGATTTGTTTGATGCGCTGAAAAAAGGCGCCCAGGGCTATTTGTTAAAAAACCTGCAGTCTGAAGTGTGGTACGACTATTTGCGTGCGTTCGCTTTAGATGAAGTTCCTATGTCAAAAGAAATTGCGTTTCAAATTTTAAAAGAGTTTCCGCAGGAAACATCGATTACAAAGCCAGACACTCCCCTTTCTGCACGGGAGCTTGAAGTGCTTCAATTAGTGGCTAAAGGGCTGTCAAACCGCGATATCTCGGCGCAGTTATTTATTTCTGAACACACGGTAAAAAGCCATTTGAAAAATATTTTAAGTAAGCTTCATTTAGAAAACCGCGTGCAGCTGACAAGCTATGCGTTTCAAAATGGCTTAATGAACTAACAGCTTTCACGAGCTGTTTTTTTATTACCCCCTTCCTCTTATAAACCCCAACAATCACTCTCAGGGGTGATGGCTAATTCTCCCTTTCCTTCTATAATAAAAGCACGTTAGTTAGTAAAAAGGAGGAAAAAACGATGCAGGAAAAGCGCGAAGAATCAGCAAGTACAACGAAAAAAAGCACGGCGCGTTCTCAAGGTCTATACAAAGCCATATGGCGCTGGCATTTTTATGCAGGTTTAATGTTTACTCCGTTTCTTCTTATATTAGCTGTTACGGGCGGGATGTATTTATTCAAGCCTCAAATTGAAGAAAAACTGTATCACGACTTCTATCATGTACAAGCTCAGTCACAGTCCGTATCCCCTTCAGCACAAGTACAGGCTGTAAAGGAAAAGTATCCAGACGCTGATGTGTTGACGTATAAGCCCAGTGATCGCTCTACTCGTTCTTCAGAAGTAGGAATTTCATTAAAAGACCATACATATACGATGTTTGTTAACCCTCACAATGGTCACATCATAGGAAAAGTAGATGATTCCAGTCGCTTGATGAATCAAATTGAAGAATTTCACGGAGAGCTGATGGCGGGAACAGCAGGTGATCGTATCGTAGAACTTGCGGCCTGCTGGGCAATTGTCTTAATTGTAACCGGCACTTTTTTATGGTGGCCGCGCAAAAAAGACAAAATAAAAGGCGTGCTGATTCCTCGGTTTTCAAAAGGTAAAAACGTACTGATACGTGACCTTCATGCAGTACCGGCCTTTTGGATTTCAGCGGGGATGCTTTTTCTCGTACTAACAGGACTTCCGTGGTCAGGACTGTGGGGCAATGCGTTTCAGCAAGTCGCCACAAACGCAGGTGTTGGGTACCCTCCGTCTGTTTGGGTAGGCAGTGCTCCTACTTCAACCGTGCAAACAAAAGATGTTGCGGACGTGCCTTGGGGAGCTGAAACGTTAGAAGTGCCAAGCTCCACAGCTTCACAATATACAAAAGTATCGCTTGATGACATTGTAGGTATTGCAAAAGAACAGCATATGCACGACGGCTACACCATTTCTATTCCGCACGACGCTCAAGGTGTGTATACGCTCTCCGTTTTTTCACCAAGAGCTCAAGATGAAGCAACCATTCACCTTGATCAATATACCGGAGCTGTGTTAGCCGATTATCGGTACGACAACTATGGATTTATGGGCAAATTGATTGCGCTTGGTATTACGCTTCATAAAGGCACACAGTTTGGATTTATCAATCAGCTTATGGGCCTTATTATTTGTATCGGAATTGCTGGTATCGCTATCAGCGGATCCTTACTGTGGTGGAAGAGAAAACCAGCTAAAAACATGGGGGCTCCTAAAGTTCCTGAAGGAAGTGCAATGCGAATCGTGACGTGTATAATCGTCGTGTTTGGTATCCTCTTTCCTTTAGTCGGACTGTCCTTAGTTATCGTGTGGCTTTTAGATTTCTTTGTTATCAAACGAATTCCAGCATTGAAGCGATTTTTAAACGCATGATTGATGAAACGATGTGAGGTGCAGTAACAATGAATAAATGGAAAATGTCCGGACTAGTCATACTCAGTACGCTTGTGCTTTCCGCGTGCTCTGTAAACAGTAACGCAGACCAGCTCTACAAGCAGCAAAAGCCTCTGTCTGCACATGTGATGCTTCCAGAAAATATAGAGCCCCAGAGCACACAGGTACTAAAAGTGCACGTAATGCAAGAAAATAAAACGGTGGATGATGCCAAAATCGTTCAGTTTAACGTGTGGAAAAAAGATGCTCCCGGTAAAGTTGAAACAGCAAAGGCACATTATGACGGCAGTATGTATAAAGCAAAAGCTGCCTTTAATGAGGATGGTATTTACTATATTAAAACCGATATTAATGCTCGCGGTGAGCACATTCTTCCTACTCAGCAAGTCGCAGTAGGCAAATTATCAAAAGAAGAGTTACGTTCACTGCAGCCAGCTGAAAACGAAACGCATCATCACCACTCTCATCATTAGACATAAGCTCACGTTCAGCAGCTGAACGTGAGCTTATGTTTGTGTTATGAATTCTAGCTAGTTCCATTATATGTTTTTACATTTTTTTCTTATTACTTTACAATAGGAGTGATAAACGTTTTATAAAGGAGTTTTACAGGTTGAAAAAAATTGTTTCTGGTATTTTAATTTTAGTGATAGCCGTTATTGTTATGATTGAAGGAAATCCGTTAGAGCAGAACTCTTCAACGAATCCCTCCTACGATGAAGTCATTACCTTCCCTGCTGATCGTTACCCTGAAACTGCAGCGCACATTCAACATGCAATCGATAAAGGAAAATCGGCTGTTTGTACAATCGATCGAGACGGTGCTGAAGAAAACCGCAGTGAGTCTTTAAAAGGCATTCCGACTAAAAGCGGCTATGATCGAGATGAGTTTCCGATGGCCTTTTGTGAAGAAGGCGGAAGCGGCGCAGATATTGAATATGTAAAGCCTTCAGACAACCGAGGCGCCGGGTCTTGGATTTCACATCAAGTAGATGAGTTTCCAGACGGTACGAAGGTTTTAATTGAAGTGAAGTAAAAAGAATGGTCATTGCGACCATTCTTTTTTTATGTTGAGAGCCTGTATAAGAAAAAGAATAAAAAAGGAAGAAATGTTCTTGCCTAAAGATACTCTTCACTTTTAAAATAAAAATGTATGTTATACATATATGCATCATCGTTTTATAGGAGGAATGAGTTTCTTGGACAATCTATGGCAGCAGTTACTTCCTGCCTCATGGCAATTAACTTTATTTATTTTCTTTTTTGTCTATATCTTGCGCTACAAACAAGAGAATAAATTCAGCATGCAGCTTCACGTGCTGCTTAAGTTTCTTTATGCCGTTATTTTAATTTTAAATGCGGTGTTGTTTTTAGTGGAAAGTCAGCGGGATTTTCTTTTTTATGCAACGCTTTTCATGAGTATCCTGACAATTATTTTGATGGAGTTCACGCTTTCTGCAAAAAAACAGAACGAGCTTGATTTTATTTCAGCCGTTTCTTGCTGTGTTCTTCCGATTTTTATTTCTTTACTTGAACTTAGTTAATGAACCAAAGGCCTCTGGTGATTCAGAGGCCTTTTTATGTTATTGATCTTTGTTGTTACGATCCATCATATCTTTTGGATCTTCTACAATATCTTCCGGATCACGGTTGTTGTCTTTTTCATCATCTTTATAGATGTTGTCATTTTTATCTACACCAGGTACGTTATTGTTGTTATTCATATTGTCTAAACCCGTGTTGACAAACGCCACGTATACTTTGTCAATTTTACTATCTGCTTCTCTCACGCGGTCCGCAATTTTTTGTTCAAAATCAGTTGAAACTTCATGATAAGTATCGCCGTTATACGTTACGGTGTTCACCTTGCCGTTATCATTGTTGTCCGCTGCGTCATTTCCAGCTAGGTCTACTGTTACATAGGCGTTGTTATTATCACGAAGCACATATGCATCATCAACTTCCTTCATATCTTCTACATTTTGCGCTGCTTCAACTGACTTGGTCGGCTGATCGGTATTATCCATTGGGATATTGTTATCAACTCCGTCGTTTGTAGAAGTGTTGCGTAAATCATTTTGAGTATTGTCCATTGCGTTATTGTCTTTATTTCCTCCGCACGCAGCTAGGCCTGAAAGGAAAAGAACCGAAGAAGCAATGATAAGTCCTTTTTTCATTTTTTCCATCTCCTTAAATATAGTTTGCAGTCGTATTATGCTTAATTATTGCAAAACTATTCAAAAGAGACGGAGAAGTGACACACCATTTTTCTAAACATACCTAACACTGCTGGCAATACTAAGAGGAATTTTCAAGGTTGCAACTTTATTTATTCTCCTAACAGCTTTCGGACAGCTATTGACAGCGTGTTTATATGACGCTCTACGTTTGTCTCCTCTGCAGCTTGTTTCTGTCCATCTACGTTGTAGACCAGAGCTGGATTTTGCGTAATTCCGTTGATCGCTGTAGCCATAAAAGCTAGCAGATCATCTGTTGGTACAGCCGGAGAAAAATTTTTTACTTCTATTTGTTCCGTAATAAAGTCGTGAAGCTTTTTTTGAATATATTTAAGGTTCGATACTTCAACTAGCTGATCTTCAATTTTCATAAAACGCTGAGGGTCTTTTGAATACAATGCTACTAGTTCAAAGTAAATTTCTCCTCCTGCTGTCATCGATTCTTGGATATGCTCTCCAATATACATAATGAAATCATGCAGCATTTCAAAGGAGTCTTTCTTTGTCTGAAGCAGGGCTTCAATTTTATCTTTTACTTTATAGCTGACGCTTTCTTGATTAAGAAGTCCGACAAATACTTCATCAAGGTTTGAAAAATATTTGTACACGCCTCCTTGACTCATTCCAGCTTCCAAAACGATATCTCGCATGGCTACATCATGCACCGGTTTGCTCTTGCATACTCTTTTGGCTGCTTCTAAAATCTCTTGCTTCTTTTTTTCAGCGTATCCTTCCCTTACTTTTGGCATTTTTTTCACGCTCGCTTACTTTTTATTTATTCCCGAATGTCTCGAGTGTATTAATAATCACCTGAGCTGCTTTTTCGGCTCCTTTTTCAGCTCGGATTTGTTTTCCGATTTCTTGTGCTTTGGATTGAATTTCATTAACTTGTGTATAGGAAATAGCTGTGGATAATTTTTCAGCCGTCAATTCTTTTCTCGGAATGGCTTTTGCTCCAGCTCCCAGCTCATAAATTTTTCTTCCCCAAGCGAATTGGTCATTTCCATAAGGAATAATAACACTTGGAACGCCAGCTCGAAGGCCTTCGGCTGTTGTTCCCGCTCCTCCATGATGAACAACGGCAGACATTTTAGGAAACAGCCACTCATGAGGGATATCTTTTACAAAGAAAATGTCTTCTGCTATCCCCTCCGTGTGATTCATTCCACTTCCTCCTGTATTGATGATACCTCGTTTCCCTGCAAGTTTTAAGGCTTTAATCACTAAAGCAGTCGTTTCGTCTGCGTTTTTTTTATCCCCAACACTTCCAAACCCAATATAAACCGGCGGTTCTCCAGCCTTTAAAAATCTTTCCAGCCTCTCTTCCGGCTGATAGCTATGATCACTGTCCATAAACCAATTTCCGTAGGAATGAACGTGTTCAGGCCAATCTTTAGATACGGAAAATACGGCGGGACTTGATGAAACAATGGTTGGGTTAGCTGCTGTACGCTGCTTTGGGTACGGACATAAAAAATCGTTAGGTCCTTCTCCATGCTGCTGAACCCAATATTTTTTTAAAGGACCACTTACTACCTTCCAAAATCCCCATTCAAAAATACGGTGCGTCAGCTTGTTATATGTTTTTCCAAACCGTGGTCGATCATAAAAGATCAACGCTGGATAATCTTTTGTTGGTGTCATTGGAAAAGGGCTCGCTAGAATGCTTGGTATATTCATCTCTTTAGCAGCAAAATAACCAATTGCCGCACCTGGATGATATACAATTGCATCGGCTCCTTTGCATGCTTTGTGCAAATCTTCTTGTATATTAATCATCATACCCATCATCTTTTCATTTTTTAAGCTTGAAAAAAATTTGAGAGGATTGTCTGCATTAATTGCGTCGTCAGCTGCTCCGCTCTCTATAATTTTAGAAACATCTCCTCGAAGCATGGCATATTCAAACCCGTACGATTCTATGAAGTTTTGGTAAGCTTCTGAAGCGGCAATTCGTACACGGTATCCTTTCTTTTTTAGCTCTAATCCTAAAGCCATAAAAGGCTGGGTGTCTCCTCGAGTTCCTGTTGTTAACATCGTAATAAGCATCATTTCAGCCTCCTTATATTAAAACGACAACTATGTCGTTTTAATATAAGGTACCCTTCTCCGATTAATTCGTCAATAAAAAACGACAATATTGTCGTTTTTTATTACTATCCTTTATTTTCCTAAGGCTCTTTTCGTAAAGATTGTTGCTTTTAATTATAACCAGGAAAAATTTACTCTTTATAGTAGTGTATAAAGAGAGGTTCATTCAGCTAACGGACAGTAATGTTGAATAAGATAGGATTTACTTATCCTTAAATAAAATTTTTTCAAAACATCATAAAAGGAAGTGTGTACTATTGGGTAGTGAAAGTAAACTCACTATTTCTCCATTAAATAATGACTTAATAGAGGATATCAATATAACAAATGATTATTTTAAGCTATATGGTAGAGTTGTCCCCAGTTTACAATCAGGCAAGTGGTCTTATAAAGAAGTTCTTTTTGATGAAGCTAGAGAAACACGTTTTCCAGATGACAAACTTGATTGGAACCAATATATAAACCAAGAGGATAAATCTTTGTTTTTAGCTTATATGAATACTACTTGCATAGGACAGATTAGAATAAGTAAGGATTGGAATCGCTTCTGTTATATTGAAAACATTGCTACTAAAAAAGATTATAGAGGCAGTGGAGTGGGAAAGTTGCTTTTAAATAAAGCAGAAGAGTGGGCAAAACAAAGAAAACTTATAGGAATGTCCTTGGAAGCACAAGATGATAATCTTGGTGCATGTAGATTTTATGTGAAACAAGGGTTTATACTAGGTGGAGTTGACACACTAAAGCAGTCATATAATCCTACTATTGAAACCACTTTATATTGGTATAAGTTATTTAAGTAACAGGTACTTTAGCGGAAAGAACCTTTCCTAAAGATAAAACCGCTCTTTATAAAAAATGAAAAAGATGCTTCGCGTTTTAAGCGAAGCATCTTTTTCTATTGCAGTTATGAATGCTTACCTACTTTTTAAGTCAAACTGCTCGTGAAGCAGCTAATTTCTCGATTGGGGCTTGTTCAATGTCTGCTGCTGAAATATGCAGCAACTTTTCTAAAATAGCCGTTATGCCCTCATTTGTTTCATTACTTTTTTTGCAGTCATTAATATGCTGGTTTAATTTCTTTTTATAAGCCTCGGTATGAATGAGCCACTGACTTAAAAGCTCTTTTGTTGCCGTTCTTTCGTCTTCGCTTTTAGCTCCAAATAAGCTCTCCATATCAGGTTCTTGAATAATTAGCTTACTAAAATCTTCGCTTACTGCAAGCCAAAAATAGTTTTTTTCGTATTCGTAATATCTGTGTTCTTTTAATAAAAAGTAGCCAATTTCAAATTCAATGCGATAGAGCGGCTGATTAACTTTCGGCGCATGAAGGCTTTTAAAGTTAATATGCTCTGCATCGTCTACATAAACTTCTGAACCGTATTGGGTTTTAATAATTTTAGCGTCTACTGTATTCATGATGTTTACCTCTTTAAGGATATTATGAGAGAACGCGTGCATTCTTTTTCTAGAATGCGCACGTTCTTTATCTTTTACTTAGTTTTGAACAGCGTTTTTCCAATCAGCCGCAAACTTTTCAATTCCTTGTTCGGTTAAAGGATGTTTGACAAGCTGCTCGATTACTGAATATGGAATAGTTGCAATATGAGCTCCGGCAAGGGCTACGCGTGTAACGTGATCCGGATGTCTTACAGAAGCCGCAATGATTTGAGAGTCGATATTTTGAATGCGGAACAGCTCGGCAATTTTAGCCACAAGCTGCACACCGTCTTCTGAAATATCATCAAGGCGACCAAGGAACGGAGATACATATGTTGCACCTGCACGAGCTGCTAAAAGCGCTTGGTTTACAGTGAAAATAAGCGTTACGTTTGTTTTTACACCTTTTTTAGCAAGGTAGCGAGTCGCTTCTAATCCAGCAATTGTCATTGGAAGCTTAATCGTAATGTTTTGATCCCCGCCGTTAATTTTGATTAGTTCTTCTGCTTGGGCAATCATGTCTTCTGCTGTTTCGGCATCCGGCGTCACTTCTGCTGAAACGGATTCTACTTCTGGAACGGTTTTTAAAATTTCTTCAATACGATCTTCAAACTTTACGCCTTCTTTTGCAACAAGAGAAGGGTTTGTTGTGACGCCAGATAAAACGCCCACTTTGTATGCTTTTTTAATATCGTCAAGGTTTGCAGTATCAATAAAAAATTTCATTTTTTCATTCCTCCATTAGTTTTTTTTACTATACCCACTATTTCACTTGTTATTTCTTTTCCACAGCATGACCGCCAAACTCGTTTCGAAGCGCGGAAACTACCTTTCCTGTAAAGGTATCATCTTCAAGCGAGCGATAGCGCATCAGTAAAGACATCGCAATAACCGGCGTAGCTGTTTGAAGGTCTAGAGCCGTTTCTACCGTCCATTTCCCTTCACCAGAAGAGTTCATAACTCCTTTGATGTCATCTAGCTTAGCATCTTTAGAGAATGCATTTTCGGTTAATTCCATGAGCCATGAACGAATAACAGATCCATTGTTCCACACTCTCGCCACTTTTTCGTAATCGTAGTCGAACTGGCTTTTTTCAAGAACTTCAAATCCTTCTCCGATTGCAGCCATCATGCCGTATTCAATCCCGTTATGAACCATTTTTAAAAAGTGCCCGCTGCCTGCTTCTCCAGCGTATAGATATCCGTTTTCTACTGCTGTATCGCGGAAAATAGGTTCAACAATTTCCCACGCTTCACGATCTCCGCCGATCATATAGCAAGCGCCGTTACGAGCGCCTTCCATTCCGCCGGATGTTCCAACGTCCATAAAGTGGATTTTGTTTTCTTTTAACTCGTTATAGCGTCGAATAGACTCTTTGTAATGAGAGTTTCCGGCTTCAATAACGATATCTCCTTCAGCTAAAAGAGGCGTCACTTCACTAATAACAGAATCAACAACCGTATGAGGAACCATCAGCCATACAACTCTTGGTGTTTCGAGTGACTGAACAAGCTCCTGTAAGCTTGATACTCCTGAAGCACCGTACCCTTTCATTTGTTCAACTGCGTTTGAATTTACGTCAAATGCTACAACGTCATGACGCTGATCCAGTAAGTTTTGTCCTAAGTTAATCCCCATTTTCCCTAAACCAACTAATCCTACTTTCATGTGAACCGCTCCTTCTATTTATCTTTTTATCTTCTTATTTAAGCCTTTAGTAATTCATTTGCCTGTGCTACTACGTTTTCTTCTGTAAATCCAAACAGATTCATCACATCAGCTCCGGTTCCTGAAGCACCAAATGTGTCAACTGCTAAAACTTTTCCTTTTGGCCCTACAAAGCGTTCCCAGCCAAGTGAAATTCCCATTTCTAGAGAGATTCGTTTTGAAACAGATTCAGGCAAGACGCGATCTTGATACTCTTTTGACTGCTTGTTAAACAGCTCCCAGCTAGGCATCGCTACAACTCGTACGGATGTACCTTCACGTTCTAGCTGAGCTTTTGCACTGACCGCTAGTGCTACTTCAGAACCTGTGGCGATGAAAATCATCTCCGGGTTATCGTTTGTTTCGGTTAATACGTAAGCACCTTTAGCTAGGTCGTTGATATTTTGTTTTGTTTCTTCAAATACAGGCAAGTTTTGACGGCTAAGCACTAAGGCTATAGGACCTTCCGCTTGCTGAAGCGCATAAGCCCAAGCGCTTGCTGTTTCGTTTGCATCAGACGGACGGATTACGGTAAGCCCTGGAATTGCACGAAGAGAAGCTAAATGTTCAACCGGCTCATGAGTTGGTCCATCTTCTCCTACTGCTATGGAATCATGAGTAAACACATATGTGACCGGCAGCTTTTGCAGTGCAGCTAAACGAATCGCTGGACGCAAGTAATCATTAAAAACAAAGAATGTGCTGACAAACGGCTTCACACCGCCGTGAAGGACCATTCCATTACCGGCCGCTCCCATTGCATGTTCACGTACGCCGAAATAAATATTTCGATTACCGAAATATCCGGGTGCGTAAGGGCCTTCTTCTTTAATGTCCGTCATCGTGGAATGCGATAAATCAGCACTGCCTCCAAAAATAGATGGCACAGATTTAGTGAAATAATTAATCGCTTCCCCGCTTGCAACACGAGTCGACATCGCTTTTTCTGATGAGAATGTTAAAATATCATTCACTTCAATTAACGCTTCGCCCGTAATGGCACGCTCTAATTCATCAGCCAGCATAGGGTATTCTTTTTGGTAAGAAGCAAACAGTTCGTTCCACTCTGCTTCTGCTTTCATCCCTTTTTCTTCAAGCTTTTCAAAATGAGCTTTTACTTCTTCTGGAACATAGAAGTTTTCTTCCGTTTTCCAGCCGTAGGCTTGTTTTGTTGCTTTTGCTTCTTCTTCTCCAAGGGGATTGCCGTGTGCTTTATTTGTTCCCGCTACTTTTGGACTTCCGTAGCCAATAATTGTTCTCACTTCAATGAGCGTTGGCTGTTCCGTGTTCTGTTTCGCTTTTTCGATGGCGCTTGTGATTTCATCCACGTCATTTCCATCTTCTACACGTAAATACTGCCAGTTTGCAGATTCCGCTCTTTTTTGGATATTTTCGCTAAATGAAAGATTTAATTCCCCGTCTAACGAAATATCGTTGGAGTCATATAAAGCAATAAGTTTACCAAGCTTCATATGGCCAGCCATTGACATCGCTTCATAAGAAATGCCTTCCATTAAGTCACCATCGCCTACTAACGTATACGTATAGTGATCAATAACAGAGAAATTTGGTTTATTAAATTTTGCTGCTAAGTGGGCTTCTGCCATTGCCATTCCGACTGCATTTGCAATTCCTTGACCTAAAGGACCTGTTGTTGCTTCTACGCCATCCGTATGGCCAAATTCAGGATGACCCGGTGTTTTACTATTTAGCTTGCGGAAGCTTTTTAAATCCTCTACTGATACATTGTATCCGCTTAAATGCAGCATGCTATACAGTAAGCTTGAGCCATGACCGGCTGATAAGATAAAACGATCTCGGTTAAACCAGCTTGAATTTGCCGGATTATGCTGTAAGTGATTCGCCCACAGCGCATAGGTCATCGGAGCCGCTCCCATCGGAAGTCCAGGGTGTCCTGAATTAGCTGCGTTCACCGCGTCAATTGACAGGGTGCGAATCGTATTAACTGCGAGTGTATCTATGTTGGTACTCATGTGTCATCCTTCTTTCAATTTGTTTGTATTAAACTGGCTGTACTTCTCGTGATTGACTTGCTGTTTCTTCATCCAACCACCATTTAAAACCGTCTTTTTCTAAAAGCTCATTTGATGCGTCAGGGCCGTGTGAACCAGCAGCATATTTGTGAAGCGGCACTGTATTTTCCTGAAATGCTTCAAGAAGCGGCTGAACCCATTCCCAAGCTAGCTCTACTTCTTTCCAATGAGCAAAAAATGTAGAATCTCCGGCGCATGCATCTGCAATAAGGCGTTCATATGCTTCCGGCGCTCCTTCTTGCTGACCTGAAAAATTAATTTGTACAGGCTCAATATGACCATGATTAAATGGATTTTTGCTGTTTAACTGCAGCGTAATATTTTCGTGCGGGTTAATTTCAATGATCAACAGATTTGGAGATGTTGTTTCTCCTTTGTCTAAGTACAACTCTTTTAGCGAGTCTTTGAATTCAATAACAATTCGCGTCGCTTTTTCCGCCATTCTTTTCCCTGTACGAATGTAGAAAGGAACGCCTTTCCAAAGCGAATTATCGATATATAGTCTGGCTGCTAAAAACGTGTCCGTCTGAGAAGATGGTGATACACCGGGCTCATTTATGTAGCTCGGCACTGAAGCCCCGTTTATTTTTCCAGCCTCATATTGACCGCGAACAACGTCTAGATCCATATCTTCTTTTACAAGCGGACGAAGCGCTTTTAACACATTTATTTTTTCGTTTCGAATATCATCAGCGCTAATGCGGGCCGGTAAGTGCATAGCCGTCATCATCAGCATTTGCAGCATATGATTTTGAACCATATCTCGAATGGCTCCTGAATGGTCATAATAGCTTGCTCTTTCCTCTACGCCGACCGTTTCACTTGCTGTAATTTGTATATTCGCAATATGTTCGTTATTCCATAATGATTGAAGAATAGGATTAGCGAATTCCAGCGCTTCTAAATTTTGTACCATCGACTTGCCAAGATAGTGGTCAATGCGGTAAATCTCTTCTTCTTTAAACGCTTTGCTTAAGTTTTCGTTTAATTGACGAGCTGACTGTAGATCATGACCAAACGGTTTTTCAATAATTAACCGTTTCCAACCTTTTGTAGCACCTAAGCCACTGTCTTTAATATGCTCGGCAATCGTACCAAAAAATTCTGGTGCAACGGATAGATAAAACATTCGGTTGCTTGGAATGTTTCGTTCCTCTTCGCGTGCTTCTACTAGATTTAACAACTTTTTATAATCTTCAGCATTCGTTGCATCCAATGGGCTGTAGCGAAAAGCTGAAAGAAAATGCTGCATAAGAGATGAATCTTTTTCGACGCGACGTGAAAAAGTATGAATAGACTCTTTTACTTTTTCCTGAAAGTCAGCGTCGGACATCTCCCTTCTGCCTAGTCCTACAACAGAAATTGATTTAGGGATTTTCCCGTCTACAAATAAATTATAGAGTGCAGGATAAATTTTGCGTTTCGCTAAATCACCTGTTGAACCGAATAAAACAAAAGTCATCGCTTCCATATCTCTTCCTCCTGTTAGGAAAAATATAATCTTTAAAAAGTAACTTTTCTTTCATTCGTTACTTTATGTAACCTATCTTATTCCTGAAATATTTTTTCGTCAAGATATAAAACTCATAAAAAATCATTTCAATTTTCTTTTGTTCTTTAAACCTTATAGCCGCTTATCTTAGATAATTTATGGAAAAATAATGAAAATACTTTTTAGTTGAATTTAAAAAATAAAACTGTTTTAATGGATTTGATAGAATTGTATGAAAGCAAAAACGCACATAATGTCTACATATGTGTCAGTGAAAATATCAAAAGGTGGAAGTAATATGGAAGCTCAGCTAATGAAGACGTTTGAAGACTTATCTGTTTTTTACATAGAAAAATCGTAAAACCATTTAAGGGAGAAAGAAAGTTTGACCTCTTTCTTTTAAGCTGCACGCACGTCTTTAATGCGTAGCTACAGCAAGAAGTATAACCATCATATAGAGACTAAAAACAGCCAGTAAAACAAGAACGGTATAGACTAATTTTTTACCTGTTTTGCCTAAAAAGTAGATGTTTACTAAACTAAAATACACGCCTGCTGCGCATAAAACGAATGCAAGAAATTCCTTGCACTCACTGGGCTTCATTTGAAAATCTGGATTATAATAAATTCCGAGGTTGTTACTAATAGCGAACGGAACAGTCCACCATCTGATTAAAACCCCTATAAACATAAATATTCCGATTACATTTAGCGTAAATTGCAGCGTTCTCTCCTTTTTCACGCTTCTTTTTGCAGATTCTTTAAAGTTTACCCGCATGCATTTCCCCCCTGATGTTTTTAACACAGTAACTGTTTTGAGCAGATCTATATAAACGTTCCTTCTTCTAATTTTATACACGCTAGGTCTTACAGATGACATGATTGATATAAGAAAAGCTTCTTCCATTTATAAAGGAAGAAGCCTTAAATAATGAGACTATATTAATCAATGCTTTCGTTCACCTCTGTATTCTTTTCTATTACAGCTCTTACTACGATGACTTTCCCATTCTCTTCGCAGAATGCCCATTTTAATGCTGTCAAAATAGTTTCCGTTTACAATACGTGCTTCTCTGACTCTCGCTTCTTCTTTCATACCTATTTTTGCCGCTGTTTGGATCATTCTGATATTGCCTGACCATGTGGACATACCGAGTCTATGTAAATGTGTAGATTCAAATAAAAAATCAATCCACATGCGGTAAGCTTCCGTTCCGTATCCCCCACTCCAATAGTCTGGGTCGTAAATGACAATTCCGGTTTCCAGCCAGTTTGTATGCTTGTCCACCCAATAGCAGCTCACGGTTCCCACCGCTTTATCATCAATGATAACCGCAAGTATTCGAGGAACTGACGCGAAAAGTTCATACTCTTTTTCCCATGAGTTCATATATTCTTCTTTCGTAAGCTTTTCTTCTGTTATATAAGGAGCGTTCCACTTTTTTGCTTCTTGGTTTTTTTCTTCGTATTTCCAGTAATAAAGTTCATTAACATCTTCCTGTGTCGCTTCTCTTAGCAACACTTTTTCTCCTATTAGTTTTATCATGAGAGGCATCACTCCTTGATTTATAATAACGACGCAGAGTAACTCACCCTGCCCCACATGTAAAACACCGAGAGTGAATGCTCCCGGTGCTTTTTCTTTTCCCTTTATTTATGATCCACGTTTTCCATAACTGCAAAATAGTTACCTTCACTGTCTGAAAAATTAAAGACTTTTCCTGAAGGCATCGATACCATTTCTCCCACCGTTACGCCTTTAGCCGTTAAATCGCTGTATAATACATCCACATTTTCTGTAAAAAACAGAAGCGAAGGAGTTCCGACGTTTAATTCTGGCTGCATTTTTGCTATTAGCTGTTTGTTATGAAGGATAATGGTTGTTTCAGCACCCGCTGCCGGCGCTAGCTCAATCCACTTCATGCCTTGTTCATTATTTTGTTCGGACATAACCTGAAATCCCATCTTTTCTGTCCAAAACTTTACCGCTTGATCTTGATCGTTTACATACACCATAATTTGACCGATTTTTTTAATCATTGCTTTCACTCCTTCGATATAGATGAAATAATTTCTTTTGCTACTGTATCTGCCGACTTTTCCTTTGTGTAAATTGTTTGCTTTGCCAGCAGCTCATTTGACGGATGCGTTACAAAATGTTTGTTAAGCTTAAAAACATCTTCATCATCGGTTATTTGCTGCAGTCTTTGATGTAATAGTTGTATGGACTCTTCTTTATCAGCACTGGGAAGCAATAAAAATAGAGACTGATAAGGTTTTAATATCTTTTCTACTTGCTGAAACAGTCCCATGTCTTCGTAGACCGAGTGACCGGCGCCAAAATCAATGACCGCATGCCTGTAATCTTCTAGTATTCTTTTAACGGCATAGGCTTCAAACGGCTTCCAATAGGCGTACATACCCTGAAACCCTTGTTTTTCTCGAATGTCCTGCTGTGTTTCTTTGCTGAAACCTATTTCCTCGTAGTAAGAAAATCGTACTTCGTCCATTGAGCACTGAGGAATACTTAGTTTTTGCGCTACTTTTTCACCAACCGTCGTTTTACCCGCGCATATAGGTCCAATGAGAATAATAGGGGGTTGCATAGGCTCTCTCCTTATTTCACTTCCAATACAAACGCGTACGATGCATCTCCATTAGATACATTTTTTTGACTTTCATCCATCCACCATACTGAATATGAGTAGTAGTACGTGCCTGCTTCAGAAGGTGCTTTCAGCTTATTTTTCTTCAGTGGTATTTCCATTTCATGGTTGTTTTGTATTTGTGCCATATGCTTTTCGTTGGGCTGCCGTTTATACTCGATAACAAGCGATAGCGATTCATTTGCTTTTACTTTAATAGGCTTTTCGTTTTTTAATAATTCCAAAGGACCTGCTTTATCCACACACGTGTTTTTCCAGCAGTAAGTGCCAACTTTTGTGTCATAAAGATGGTTGCTTGCTTCAAGATACGCTTTTGGCGGAGATTCTTCAAGAACTCCACTGCTTGAACACCCGGAAAAGCTTGCCATGACAAGTCCAAACGCGGCTGTCTTCCATGTTCTCATTATTTCATCACCTTTTTATTATTTCTTCATGGCTTTTTCATTTCCTGTGTCTTATTTTCTTCTTTCCTAAATAGCATTGTCTTATGAGCTGAACTGCTTGAGACACCGCCGTTGATTTCCGTGCAAGACTTCGCTTTCCGCGGGCGGCCGCTGAGCCTCCTCGTCGCTCACGCTCCTGTGGGGTCTCATCTGTTCCGCTTTTCCCGCAGGAGTCTTCGTCTTTCCCTCCAATCAACTGCTAGAAGGAACAAAACAGATAAAACGATAGGCACTATCACAAAAAAACGAACCGCTCATCAAACATGTTGATGAATAGTTCGTTTTTCACTTCGTCTAACATACTTTTGTCCCAGCCTCTTTTTTAAACTTGCACGTTATTTGATTCCACTAATTTCCCATCTTCCATCCACACAACGCGGTCACATAAATCCAACATTCTTTGGTCATGGGTAACCATTACAGCCGCTTTTCCCCTTAGCTTCACTTCATCTGCAAGCATTTGAACGACCGCTCTTCCTCGCTCTGAATCCAAGCTTGCCGTCGGCTCGTCTGCGAAGATAATTTCAGGGTTATTCATCCACGCTCTTGCAATCGCTACCCGCTGGCGCTCTCCGCCGGATAGACTTTCAGGATAGTGATGTTTTCGATGGGCAAGCCCGAGCTTTTCAAGCAAATCATCCGCTCTTTTTTTTGCTTCTTTGTTTCGGTTTCCTTCTAGTTCCGTGACAAGAAGCAGCTGATCGCGAACCGTTAAATACGGGATTAAATTAGCTGATTGAAAGATAAAGCCAATTTTTTTAAGACGAATGCTGTTCATTTGCGCTGAAGACATGTTATTAATCTCGTCTCCGTCAATAATCACGCGTCCACTAGACGGTGAAAGCAGCGCGCCAGCAATGGATAAAAAGGTACTTTTCCCAGAACCAGAAGGACCGACAATCGCCACAAGCTCTCCCGCTTTTACACGCAGCGATAGATCATTTAACACATCTACAGCGTTTTCTCCGTCTCCAAACGACTTGCTAACACTCTCTAAAACTAATTTTTCTTCACTCATTAAACAGCCCTCCCAATCGCTTCAACCGCATCTACTTTTGCTACGCGATACAGCGATAATAATGAACTCAGTACAGAAACAGCTACAAACAGCGCTGAACACCCTGCGATTAGCGATACGTCTAAGTGAAACGGCATCGAATCCGGCAATACGGCTGCTACTCCGTACGTCAATCCAATACTAATAGCAAGACTGCATAAAGTTAAGACAACCACTTGAGATAAAATCGTTCGCGCTAAATAGCTTGTTTTTGCTCCTATCGCTTTTAACACGCCAAACTGATTCATTTTTTGAAGCGTCATCACGTAGAAGAAAACGGCTAGCACAAAAGCGCCAATGATAAACAAAAATGCGACCATCATTAAAAGCGAGCCTTGTTCTTCTTGATAACCTGGAATTCCTTTTAACGCTTCATCTTTACTAATCACGTCAATGTCAGACTCCTTTTTTTGAAGAGCATGTGCTTTTTTATCGTTCATGTTTAACACCACTGCATTAAACGCACCTGTGTTTTCAATTGTTTTCCACTCTTTAAGATTAATATGAATAACAGGCGCGTGACTAAACGACTGATTTTTTGTAAAACCAACAATTCTAAAGCTTTTTCCTGAAGCCGTATCTTTTATCGTATCACCTAGCTTTACTCCTTCTTCTTTTAGCGAAGAGTCCGCCACGGCTTCATGTTTCGCATCGTCCGTAATCATCTTCCCTTCTGTTACGTTCGGAGCTAAAAAGCCGCTTGTGCTTATGGCAAAAAACGAGGCGTCTATTTTTTTCGCTTTTCCATCATTTATAACGGCTGTCATCATCACACCAAGCGGCTCAGCTTTTTTCTTTCCACTTAGTTGTTGAATATCTTCTGTTTTGTTTATGGATAAAACAGAGCGCGTCAGGCGCTGATCCGCTTCTTTTTGAAGTACAACGTAATTTCCTTTCATTTCTTGAACAGCTGAAGCATTGTCAGAGGAAAGCCCCTTTGCTAAGCCCGATACAAAAAGTACAAGCCATACAATTAACACCATAATCACGCCAATGAGTAAGTAGCGCAGCTTCGCATGTTTTAATTCACGTAAAGCCAAAAACATCTTTCTTTCATCTCCTTTTTTCATTCTATTTAAAGTATAAAAACAGAAAATGAATGGAAGATGAACGGCTCATTACATTTTCGGAAGATAGACGTGAAAAGTGCTGCCTTTTCCTTTTTCGCTTTCAACGTGAATGGAACCTCCGTGCATGTCGACGATTTGCTTCACAATCGCTAAACCAAGACCGCTGCTTCCTTCCGTCCGGCTTCTTGCTTTGTCTTCTTTATAAAAACGATTAAAAATATGCGGTAGGCTTTCTTTTGACATGCCGATTCCCGTATCTTGAAACTCCACGTGGCAATACGTATCTTCCATACCAACGCGAAGAGACAGCGTTCCTCCTTCTTCCGTGAACTTTACGCTGTTAGTAATCAAATTTGTCCACACTTGATGAAGCAGTTTTTGATCGCCTGAAATCATCGTTGAAGGAAGATCCATTTCAATGGCTAATTCTTTTTCACGCCAGCTCCACTCCGTCATAAACAGCACTTGCTTGATTTGAGTTGCAACGTCAAACATGCTTTTTTCGATATGCTCATTTTCTTTATCAAGTGAAGCAAGCGTAAGCAGCTGTTTGCTGAGGGACGACATGCGCCGGCTTTCTTCTTCAATAATAGACAGATACTCATTTCTTTGTTCATCTGAAAGGTCAGCAGAACGGAGCGTTTTCGAAAACCCTTGAATGGACGCCAGCGGAGACTGAATTTCATGTGACACGTTCGATACAAATTCCTGGCGCATCTCTTCAAGCTGCTCTAAACTTTTAGCCATTTCGGAAAAATGTGAAGCAAGCGCGCCGATTTCGTCTCGGCGCTTTACGTACAGCTCAACGTTGTATTTTCCTTTCGCCACTTGCTTTGTTGCTTCCGTTAGCTTGACGATTGGTTTTACTAAATAACGCGTGCTAATAAGTACAAACAAAATACTTAATACAATCATCAGCAGTAAAATGACCGAGAAAAAAATGCGCATTTCCCCGAACTGCAGCTGAATATCAGGGCGAATAAACAGCGCTTGCTGCTTGTTACCCTCTCCTTTTAACGGCACGCCGATGGTATTAGCTAACACATTATCAAAAAACCCCGTCACAAACACCTGTGAAGGAAAGTTTGCAATTCCGTGATACATTTTGCCTTCTAACACTTGTTTGACAGCACTCTTTTCTAAGTGCTGGTTTCTAAACTCTCGTCCGTAAAACGTCTCATGTCCAGTGCTGTCCACTACATATATTTGATAGCCAAGTTTACTAATATGCTGTAAATAAGACTGTTGATCTACGCCTCTATTGCTTTCGTAAAAGCTCGCAATGTCTTTTGCCATACGCGTAAGCTTTTGATCGTTATAAGGTTTTAAGCTGTACTGATAATAAACGTTCGCCACAATAAACGCGAGGAGACTGCTAAATACCATCACAGCAATGGTTGTCAGGACAATCCGCAAATAGAGCGTCTTCATTTTGCCGTCACCTCAAGCTTATAGCCGACGCCTCGAACCGTCGTAATGACAAAATCATCGGTATGTCCAAACCTTTCGCGCAGCCTTTTTACGTGTACATCGATTGTGCGGTTATCTCCGTTAAAATCCGCTCCCCATATCAGATGAATTAATTCTTCTCTTGTGAAAATTCTTCCTGGATAGCTCGCAAGCTGAGCTAATAATTCAAATTCTTTCATTGGAAGAATGAACAGTCGCCCGCTGCAGTGCACTTCATAGCTTTTTCGGTCGATAGAGGTGTTGTTCAGCACGATCATTTTTTCATTTACCACTTCGTACCGGCGAAGCAGTGCTTTGATTCGGAAAATCAATTCTTTTGGTTCAAACGGCTTTGTAACATAGTCATCCGTTCCTGCTAAAAAGCCTTTTTCTTTGTCTTCGAGCTGGTCTTTTGCTGTTAATAAAATAATCGGAAAATCATAATAGCTGCGTATTTCTTCGCAAACTTGATATCCGTCTTTATGAGGCATCATAATATCGACAACCGCTAAATGAATGTGCTGCTTAGCAAGCAGACCCGAAGCTTCTTCCCCGTCTTTTGCTTCATGCACCATATAACCTTCAAGCTGCAAATAGTGGCGAACCAGCTGCCGCATATGCTCATCGTCATCCGCCAGTAAAATGTGAATCATTTTTTCTGCCACTCCTTTTATGAACCATTTAAAATGGCGGCCTTTTGGCCGCCATCATTTGTTCTTTCAGTATCTATCTGTTTACTAGTGTAACCAAACGCCGTGGTCCTATTGCGTTTTTATTAGAATAAGGACTTATTGTGAACAGCAGATGAACAGCTTGTTACAAAATCCATTCACCGCGCGCAATCATCTCTACTTTTCCGCCTACTTTAATGTGAAAAGCCTCTCCATCATAACTAGCTTTTACATACAGCAGTGAAGGTCTTCCTATTTCGTATCCTTGTTCTACACATATGTCAATAGCTTGCTGATTAAAATAACCGTATTTAACTAAATATGCTGCTAAACAGCCGTTGGCGCTGCCGGTTGCCGCATCTTCTGGAACGCCGTAATAATCAGCAAAATCTCGCACATTTACGTGATGATCTTGGTGATAGGTTTCCGGCGAAAAGACCATAATTGCTTTTGCTTCCGTGTTTTCTATCAGCTTGAAATATTTTTCTTTGTCTACATTTATCTCTTTAGCAGCTTCTAATGATGTTAAAGGGACAAGAATGACCGGCAGACCCGTGGATACTTCTTGAACGGGAAAACGCATATCGATATAAGTTTCATCAAGGTTTAACACGTCCGCCACCTGCTTTTTATCTAACACTTTCCCAAACGTCGGCTGACCTTGTGTCATCCACAGTACATCTTTTTGTTCATCGTATGTAACAGGCGTAGGACCTGCTTTATAATGAAGAGTAAGCTCCTCTGTATCTTTTTCTTCTAGTTCTTCTCGAATAACATAAGCGGTACCGAGCGTCGGATGGCCTGCAAATGGCACTTCTTCAGTAGGCGTAAAAATCCGTACATCATATTCTCCTTTTACAGAAGCCGACGTAATAAACGTCGTTTCAGAGAAATTAATTTCTTTAGCCATTTGCTGCATCTCTTTGTCTGAAAGTCTTCCGGCGTCTTTAAAAACGGCGAGCTGATTTCCCGTATATTTTCTCTGTGCAAATACATCAACAATGGAATACTGAATAGTTTTCATTCCTGTGTTCCTTTCTAACGCAAATTTTTATGTACAAAATGGGTCATTACTTTTTTCTTTAAAGCCTCATATTGCTCCTCATTCGTATCCATAAACGCTTCTTCCCGACTGGATAAAATATCTGCGTAATGGAGAGGCTCACGAAATTGTTCTTGTGTAAAATCATAGCGCCGTTCGTTGAGCTGATTATAGAAATGCCAGCCTTCTTTACACGGAGTTTTTAAAATATCTCCTCCTTTGATATCTTGAACGACAAGCGCGGTCACTCCGCACTGTCCTTTGGCAGGATTGTCAGCCGTCCACTTCGTGCTTGAATGAATTGACCACGATTGATGCAGGGCTTTCTTTAAACGATTCACGTTGGGGCAGCTCCTTTTTCTTCAAATCTACCATATTCTTCTTTTTTATGAAAGTTCCCATTAAAAAATACACAGCGCAAATATTCTTACTTTAAAAATAATTTAAGGAAGAATAGAAAAATACTAGAAATAATGTATAATAATAGAGTCATTTTAGATGATAGATTATAACCAATGAAAGGTGTTTTAAATGGAAGAACAAGCAGTAAATGAACTCCTGTCTTTTGAAGAAGAGCATAAAGTAGTTCGAACAAATACGTCTTATTATGATTTAAAATGGGGAAAAACAGCCAATCCAGCTAAAAGCAACACGTGGAACTGGGCAGCCTTTTTTCTAACAAGCGCTTGGTTTGCATACCGAAAAATGTATAAGCACTTTTTTATTTTAACGCTTATTGAAGTAGTTTGGTTTTCCCTTTTGTGCTTTGTAGACATACCAGAGTGGTCCGATGCAATTGTGTTCGGCGGTGCTTCACTTATTACAGGGCTATGTGCCAACCGCTGGTATTATAAGCACGTTAAAAACGTGTTAGCTCGAGCCGAAGCTCAGCCAGAGCAGCGGAAAGAAGCTTATTTGCAAATAAAAGGCGGCACTCATATCGGAATTGCTATTGGTTTAAGTATCTTAGCGCTTGTGATTACGTTTGGAGTCGGAGCGGGATTATCATATTTACCAACAAAAACGAATATTAAAGATGTAGTTCGCTACGGCGATGAAGCACCCACGCTTGAAACGTATACTGACCATCCAAAATGGAGCTACATCAAGCAAGAAGGCCGTCATCACGTTGTACAATTTACCGGCTACGATTATACAGAAAAAGAGCATGTGCGCATTGTGTTTAACGTTTATTTGGATAAACAAATTTACGAGTGGGACAAAATTTACATCAACGGCAAAAAGTTAAATAAAAAAGATGCGGAAGACTATGAATACTGGATTGAAGACAGTTCAGCATATTAAAAAGGTCAGCAAAAAAGAAAGGATGAGTGCTTGCTCTCCTTTCTTTTTTGTTTTATCTTAAAGCGTCAAAGGCAGCTTAACCGTCACTACTGTCCCATTCTCATCACTTTCAATTGCAAGCTTACCGTTATGCTCATTGATGATCGTTTTACAAATAGAAAGCCCTAACCCCATGCCTGTTCCATCTTTTGTTGAGAAAAATGGATTTCCTACTTTATTAATAATAGATAGCGGAATCCCAGAGCCGGTATCTTGAATGTCAATAAGAGCCCAACCTTCCCATTCTTTGATAATAAGATTTACTTCCCCGCGTTTCTTTTTCTCCATTGCTTCAATAGCGTTTTTCAAAAGATTCATAAACACTTGTCTCATTTGAGCAGGATCGATTGATACAAGCGGAATGGCTCCTTCTATTCTTACGTTCATTTCGACATTATACAGCGCAGCTTCACTTTTCAAGAAAGCAACGGTATCATGAATAACTTCTACAATCGATACGATTTCTTTTTTAGGCGCTGTTGGCTGCGTGACAAGCAAGAAGTTGTTAATGAGTTCATTCATACGATCCAGTTCATCAAGAACAATTTTTTGAAAAGGTTCTGCCTGTTCATTTTCATTAAATAAAAATTGAATAAAGCCGCGCACCGACTGCATCGGGTTTCGAATCTCATGCGCTAACCCTGCTGCTAGCTGTCCTACGAGTGCCAGCTTATCAAGCTGCAGAATTTTCTCTTCAATTTTCGGCAAAACAGCCGCTTGATTTTTATAAATAATATGAGACAAAATACCAGCCAGACGGTTTAACCCTTGAATTTCACTTTCGCTAAACTGATAAGGATCCGGATCGACCGCACATAAGGTACCAAACATTCTCCCGTCTTCTAGCACAATAGGTGTTCCTAAATAAGAACCTACCCGGGCACCATCAATGATGGCTAAATTAGACGTTCTAACATCGCGTTTTGTATTGGGAATAACAAGGGGTTCATCACACGTGACTAAGTTGCATACCGCAAGCTCTAGCGGCAGCATCAGTCCATCCTCTACAAGGCTTCCCCCTTCTTTATTAAAGGCTTTCATAACTGAAAATTGTTCGTCGAAAATCCCTACAAACAGCGTCCTGCTTCCGACTACTTCGCTAGCCATCTGCAATACATCCCAAACGGCTTTTTCATTGATGTTCCTCTCTTCCATTACCTTAGTCACCTACTATTTAAATATAGACTGTTCTATTCTCTTATTCTCATTATAAATTTTAAATGTAAAAACGTATATCAAAATTTTAAGAACTCGTTATTTCTTCTATTTCATCATTAGGGTTAAGGATAGCCAGGACTTGATGGTCTTCCCATATGCCATTAATATTTACATTTTTTCTAGCGATTCCTTCTCTATGAAATCCTGCTTTTTCGAGTACGCGCTGAGAAGGCACATTACGTGGCATGACGCCGGCTTCAATGCGGTGAAGATGCAGCTCTTCAAACGCATAGTCAACAAGTGCTTTTACGGCTTCTGTTGCGTACCCTTTCCCATTATGATGGTGATCTAAAAAATAGCCGATAATTGCGCTTTGTAAAGATCCCCGCATCACTTGAAAAAGACTAATGGTGCCAATTAATTTATTATTCTCTTTTTGAAAAAGACCAAAATAGTATTCTTGATCGTTTTTTCTGTTCTCTTCATGACGCTTAATTTGTTCTACTTGGCTCTCTAACGTATAAAAAGAATCCTCTCGAATCATAGAAAACTGTTCAAAAAAGCCGCGATTGTCATTTTGCAGCCGAAAGCTGTTCTGCGCATCGCTGACAGTTAACGGGCGTAAATAAATAGCGTGACCATCTATCATACTATGTCTCTCCTCTACTTCAAGAAATGTATGTATGTAAAAAAAGAAGGCTTTTTTAAAAACCTTCCATTTTCTCACATATTAAACTTTTCTTGTTTGAATGTAAAGTTCTAAATCACTGCTTTTCTTCGTTGTAATATGTTCTGCTATGATTTTAGCTAGCACCATATTATACACCGTTCCGTTATCCCCATATCCGCTTAGAAAGTAACAGTTAGGCATTTCTTCATATATTCCGATAAGGGGAAGGCCGTCATGAGTGCCTCCGTAATAAGCGCTTATGTAATAATCAGCCTCGACTTGAATATGAGGAAAAAGCTTATTGAACTCTTTTAAAAGTTTGTCTCTTTTATGAATGAGTTTGGCATCACGTTCTTGCGGCACAATCGTGTTTTCATCAAGACCTCCTATAATGACTCGGTTATCGGAAGTGGTTCTCATGTAAATATACGGTCGAGCGGTTTCCCAAATTAAATTTCGGTTTTTCCATCCTGTAAAATCTTTTACAGGATTCGTAACGATAGCATAGGAACTTGTGAGTACAGCTTTTTTCTCTCTCTTAAATTCTTGATTTTCATAGCCTCCTGCCATAATGACATATTTAGCTTTGATTTGTGATTTATTTTTGGTAAAAAACACCGCTTCATCTTTTTCTAACTTTTGACCGACAATTTCCGTTTCTTCAAACACCCGAATCCCATGCTGTTTTCCATACTCCAACAGACCAAGTGTAAAACTGTAAGGGTTCAGCTCTGCATCATTTTTAATAAGCATTGCCATTCGTTTTTTAAATCCATAGTCTTTTTCAATTTGTTCTTCTGATAAGATTTCAGCTTCAAATCCATGCTTTTGCATATAAAAATAGTCTTTATTTATCTTCGGGATATCTTCTTCATAACTTGCGTAATACAAGCTGTCTCTTCTTATAAATTGTGCATTAATCGGAAGCTTTTTAGCTGCTTCCTCAATATCTGTAATGGCCTGTTCGCACAACTTATAATGACGGACTGTTCTTTCTTCTCCAAACGTGTTGACTAATTCGTAAAACAATTTATCTCCTAAATATTGAATAAGAGAGGTATTTACAATTGTACTTCCATGCCCTGCTTTACGTTTATCAACAACCACAACATCAAGCCCCTGCTCACATAAATAGTAAGCACACTGTGCACCTGAACTTCCTCCTCCGATAATGAGAACATCGCACTCAATATCTTCCTCTAGAGACGGGTATACAGGCGGCTTCGCTACTGTTGTCTGCCAATAAGGTTTCCCAGATAATAAATCCATGCAAACGCCTCCTTTCCTCTCTCTATTATGCCCAATATCAGCTAATTTTTGCATGCAGCAGGAAAGGTATTGATAAACATCATGTCGTAATCTTCTGCTTTAGACATAGACCTCCAGTAAGTGCGTAAATATATAACTTCTTTCCTACATAAAAAACTCCACGCAAAAACCACCTGGAAAATCACCAGATGGTTTTTTACATTAAGTGGGATGCACGCTCTGATTAACTGTGGATGGACATAAAGCCTTACGCTCCAAAACAGATTTCTTTATAGAAAAGAATGAGGTGAAAAATACTTCTTTTAGGATTCTTCTTTTATTTACGTTTAACAGCAGCCGCCGAAGCCATAACCGTAACCGCCATAGCCACCGTAAGGATAACCACCGTAGCCGTAACCGCCATAGCCATATGGTGATAACAGTGAACCTGCTACTAGCCCTCCTGCTAATCCTCCTAAAAATGGACCTCCAAAACCATAGCCAAATGGTCTGCCAAAACCATAGCCAAACGGGCGTCCGAAACCAAACGGTCTGCCAAAGCCAAACGGTCTGCCAATAAACCTTTCATCTGCGTGTTGAAGTTGATGATGATCTTGAGAATACATAGTAGGTAAAAAATGCATTTCTGAATTCATGAGAGAAACCTCCGTTTTTTTGTTTTTTGCTTTCATCCAAGAATATGCATTTACCTATTCGCTGTCTTGGGCAAATATCTCGGTTATGCTGAAAATAAGGGAAAAGAATTACGAAAAAAAGCAAATGACTAGGTTTATATGAAAATGAGCTTGATTTCTCTTTAGTACCTAATACATACAAAAAGAAGCGGACCCTGACTTAGAATGGTATAAGGAACGTACTAACGTGTTTATTTCATCGTAAAAAACAAAAAGCCGAAGAAAAAATTCTTCGGCTTCTCCTTCATTATTATGTACGCAGGCTAAGGAGGAAGTGGTATTAGCCTGCTTCGTTATAACATGGGGGCTCATATATGAGATCTTGGGATGATTCATCCTATGCAGAAAGTGAAAAAAAGTACCGTGTCCATCTTATTTTCTTATCTTTTTTTATTTTCATTGAAATCGTTGGATATTTTTGGAGCACTTTTGCATTTCAGGCATATGTTAAAAATGTACTCAGAACTTGGAGGTGAACTATATGGGCTTCTATGGTGGCTGTGGTTATGGCGGTTACGGTTACGGCGGTGGCGGCTGCGGATTTGGCAGTGGCTTTGCTTTGATCATCGTATTATTCATTTTATTAATCATCATCGGCTGTGCTTGCTGGGGAGGATTTGGCGGTTGCTAATCATTAGAAATAATGATGAACAGCTTCATTTTCACTAATTTTTTACCAAAAGCTAGCTTTCCACTTTATTATGAAAAAGCAGTGTCCACATAATGGGCACTGTTTTTAAGTGTGCTCATAATGAGACTCACCACTGAGAAAAAACAACATGCTTTTTAATTTACCGTTCCTTGTTTACGCCTTTTCATTACCTTATTTTCCTTGTTCATACTTCCCTTTCTTCTACATATTAATAGATAAAAAGATTAATTAAAAAGAGAGCCACTCTGCAGCTCTCTTCCCGCTTTATGTACAAAATTATACAAACGATTTTTTCAAGACGACCCGCTGATTATTTACAGTATAGCCGTTTCTTTCATAAAAAGCCTGTGCAGCTCCTCCAGTCGCCGTCAAGAGATACAAGCTGTCGATATCGTGTCTTTGAAGTTCGTTCTCAAACCGGCTTAAGATAGCTGAACCGTATCCTTTTCCCTGCACGCTTGCGCTGACGCAAAGCTCGGCCACGTAAAAGGTCATACCGCTGTATGATTTTTTCGCGTGACCTGCAATCATGCCAATTAAATTTCCTTTGTCATAAAATAAATAGCCGATAAATTTAGGCGTGTTCAGTAAATCAGTCAGCCTTTCTTCAGCTGATTTTTCCGTCCATGGTTCACCCCAAGGCTTTTTTGTAAATACATCTAGATACAAGTCAATGCACTGCTGCATATTCTCTGCAGTGAAAGGTACTACTTTTTCGATCATTTTTACGCTTCCTTTTTTGTTTAGTTTGAAGGCTTATTAACAATTCGCTCGTACATTTCCGGCAGGTGCTTGATTTTATAATCAATCGTCTCAAGCTTGTGATGAATTTCTTCAATTTCTTTTAGCACTGCTTTTTTATGATCCATCAGCATTTGAAGACTTTTATCAAGCACGGCATTCTCAAGCGTACAGTTTTCAATAAGCGTCCGAATGTCCTTGATTTGCATACCCGTGCTTTTTAAACAGCAAATTAAATCAATCCATTCAATATCTTGTTCTTTAAAAATACGATTCCCTGACGCTGTACGATCTAAAAATGGAAAAAGCCCTTCTTTATCATAATAGCGAATGGTATAAATTGTCACGTTCAATTTTTTTGCCACTTGTGAAATGGTATACGTCATACTGCTTCCTCCTATACCTTAAACTTCTCAGAAAAACATGATGAGTTTGTCTTGACCTCTAGTTATCTCGAGGATTTATTCTTTTATAGTCTTCTTCATTGCGCACTTTATGCTGCAGACTTTTTGTACAAGCAGCAACATACATTCAAATCAGAAAGGATGAATACGATGAATACTGCTCACATGATGCTTACCATTGTAATTGGTGGTTTTATTGCCTTTTTGTTAGGTCTTGGCGTCACAAAAATAATTGAGCTTCTGCTAAATCTTTTTCTAGCTTAACCAGTAGTTACTTATCGTAAAACGCAGGTAACTCCGTTCCATATCCGAACGGAGTTACCTGCTTTATTTTAAGAACTGCAGCGCTTAAGGTACCATGTTGCCAGCGGCTTTATAAATATCGTACCACTCTTGGCGCGTTAACTTGATTTCTGAACCTTTACTTGCATCTTTCATACGTTGAATATTTGTCGTACCAAGCACTACTTGGATGTTTGCAGGATGCGTTGTAATCCACGCAACGGCAATCGCTGTGTTTGTCACGCTATATTTATTTGCGATGCGATCAATCACTTCGTTTAGCTTTCCAAATTTCTCTTTATCACCTAAGAAAGGTCCTTCAAAAAATCCGTTTTGGAATGGTGACCATGCTTGAAGCGTGATATCATTTAAACGGCAATATTCAAGCACGCTGCTGTCACGGTTCACAGCTTGGTCGATACCCATATTTAACGAAATACCAGAGTCTATGATTGGCGTATGTGCGATGCTGAACTGCACTTGGTTTACGACAAGTTTTTGGTTGATGTATTTTTCAAGCAGCTGAATTTGCGCTGGGTTGTGGTTCGACACACCAAAGTGACGTACCTTTCCGCTGCTTTGAAGTTCATTAAATGCTTCTGCTACTTCTTCAGGGTCCATTAGTGGATCTGGACGATGCAGTAATAAAAGATCTAAGTAATCTGTTTTTAAACGCTCTAAGCTGCCGTTAACAGAGTCTATGATATGCTTCTTTGAAAAGTCATAGTAATTTTCCGCTGCGTTAATGCCGCATTTGCTTTGAATCACCATTTTTTCACGAAGACTTGGGTTCATTTGTATAGCGTTTGCAAAATATTCTTCGCATTGTCCTACATAATCAGGACCGTAAATATCAGCATGATCAAAAAAGTTAATTTCTTCTTCCATCGCTGTGCGGATTAGCTTCTCTGCTTCCGGTAAAGAAAGCTCTGTTAAACGCATATTTCCCATAATTAAATTTGATACGTGTAAGTCAGTATTAGCAATTGTATGATACTTCATATAAAGCCCCTCCTTGAAATGATACTACTACAAGATAAACCATAGAGTTAACTCTAGGTCAAGCAGAAAGAATAAAAGATTTTATAAGCAGCGACGATAAAACACCCTATCTTTTTTGGTAAAAAGATGAAATACTAGGTTGTGGTGTGATAAAAATCACTGCCGCTTTGCATTTCATTTAGTAGTATATGTTACGTTCTTTTCTTCCTTTTTATCGAAGCTTATTTCATACCAACACATTAATCTATCAGGCAAAGGAGCTTATCAATCACTATGCAGAAAACGAAAGCAAAACGATTTGAAATACAGTATTCCGTTCTAAAAGATGAAGCCAAAATCAAAGGAACTTTTGTGATAGAATCTGCTAAAAACCGAGATGACGCATCAAGACTTGCTAAATTAAATGTCTCTACAAAAGAAAGAGTGTTTATTCAATATGTAAAGATTTTAAAAGTTAAACGAGTTTCTACAGATTCGGCGGCAAAGTGACATTGGTTTGCTTCTTCTTTTAGCAAGCCCCCATTTATGCTGAAAGTGTCGTCTCAGAAGATACTTGTTTCGTTCGTGTGAGTAATAGAACTAATCCAATAATACAAGCTGTGCCCATCCATTGATAAAAACCAAAAGGCTCTTTCAGCCAAACAACGGTTGTGATAACAGCGGCTAAAGGTTCTAAACTTCCAAGCAAACTCGTTTCTTTAGGTGAAAGACTTTGCAGACTTTCTACATAAAACCAAAAAGCAAGCATCGTGCCAAAAATAATGACAAATAAAATATATCCCCAGGTTATTGGTGATAAGCTTGACGCTTCCCAAGGAGGATGAATAAAGCTCATTACGCTTCCCCCAATTACCATTGACCAGCCAACGATGACAAGCGAACTGTACTTTTTGATCAGCGGAACTGCATACAGCGTATAAAAAGCAGCTGCTACGCCTGACAGCACTCCCCAAACAACGGCAGATACAGGAACAGACAGCTGAGAAATAGAGCCGTTTGTTAATAAAAAAAAGCAGCCCCCCAGTGCCAGCAGAACAGTGATGACGTCTTGTCGCGTAAATATAGACTGCTTGCGCAAAAGCAAATAAATGATAATCATCACCGGTGATAAATACTGTAGCAGCGTAGCTACTGCTGCATTTCCATGCTTAATAGAAGCCATATACGTATACTGAACGGCGAGCATACCAGCTATGGCAAAAACGACGAGCTGAAAAGCTGACTTTCGGTTCTTCCATACTCCAAGTACGTGAGAATGATTCCTTTTTATACATGAAATCATTAGCAGCAAAAAACCCGCAGTGAGCAGCCGTACTGAAACAAGCCAGTCTACATTGATTTCAAATTCTTGAAAAAGCTTTTGAGCAACCGTTCCTCCCATCCCCCAACATATAGCTCCCGTTGTTACAAAAAAGAACCCTTTTTTTCTGCTGAGATCGTTCATCTTTCATCCCTCACTTTTATTATAAGAATAGTGTTATAATAAATGAAAAACGGGGCAGAAAATACGCATATTGCATTAAAAAATATAAATATATTGAGGTGGCCATGTATGCCAGCAGCGCATTTTAAAATTGATGAAAACTTAAAAGAGCTAACGACCCATCGCACTGTTGAGCTGCCAGTGGCATGTTATCAAATAACAATCAGTGATCACATAAACGGCTACATCCCTCTTCACTGGCATGATGAGCTTCAATTTGTATTGGTTATAAAAGGTAATGCGTCTTTTCAAATAAATGAAAAAACAGTGACTGTAAAACAAGGCTACGGACTGTTTATTAACAGCGAATGTCTTCATATGGCTGAAGACATACACAAATCTGGCTGCGTGTACATTTGCTTAAATGTTTCTCCTCATTTTCTTGTGCCGCAAGAGCTTTTTACAAATTACGTTTATCCCTACATTCATGCAACGAATCTATCACATTTATTCATCAGTCCAAAGCAAGCGTGGGGGAATAACGTGTTAGATTCTATACATAAGATATACACATGGATCCATAAGCAGCCGCTCCACTATGAAATAGAGATTGCCTCTGAACTCAGCATACTTTGGAAAAATGTAATTCTTAACGGGCTGCAGCTAAAATACAACGAAAAAGAAATGATCAAAAATCAGCGGATGAAGCAAATGCTGAATTGGATTCATTTGCACTTTGCTGAAAAGATTACGCTTGATGATATTGCCAAAGCGGGACAATTAAGCCGTTCTGAATGCTGTCGATATTTCAAGAAAATGTTAAAAAGATCGCCTTTGACCTATGTATTAAACTATCGAATTCAGCAAAGCTTAGTTATGCTGCAGCAAGCAGAAGCAAATGTGACGGACGTCGCCTATCAAGTAGGATTTAATAGTACAAGCTATTTTATTAATCAGTTTCGAAAAGAAATGAAGATGACTCCGCTCATGTATCGAAAAAAGAAGCTGCATATCTCATCACATCACTAAAAAACGGCGGGGCACTCACCCCGCCGTTTTTTATGAACTCTTTTTACTCGTTGATTTTGCATCAGAAATCTTCCCTAAGAAGAATCCGTCTACTTCTGCTATTTTTCCTCTCCAAAAGATCTTTCCTTTTGAAGGAGTAGACTTACTGTCTCCACAGTAGATCTTTGTATTTTTCAAATGAATAAAATGGGCTTCTGCTTCTCCGTTTGATTCGCTCGCTTCGCTTGCTAAAGAGAATTGTTCGCTTAGCGCCTGAGCCACTTCACTGCCTTCTTCAAACGTTTCGCTTAAGTAATCAAAGTATTCTTTTGCTGAAATCATGGTACCGGAAATCACAGCGCCGTTTACATTTAATGAAATATCAAGTGAAAAGCCGTGTTTATTAGAAGCTTTCACAAAGTATTCAAGCGTATTGTCTTTAGTTGAAAAAGAAGGGCCTGTACTCATGTATTTCTTTCCTCCTTTACGTCTTAGGCTGTTGTATCGTCTTCACTAGAAAGAGATGTTGCGTCATCATCTTCTTCATCCGTGTTTTTCTTTGCTTTTGTATTTTTTGATTTTTTAGCTGTTGACTTTTTTGGTTTCGCTTCCTTTTTTTCTTCTTCACTTTCCTCTTCTTCGTCTTCTTCTTCTGTTTTTACTTTTTTATTTTTTTTGTTTGAACGAGAATCTTCCTCTTCTTCCTCGCTGTCTTCGTCACTTTCACTTTCTTCTTCCTCTTCTTGCTCCTCTTCTTTTTTGTTCTTTTTACGAGGCTTAGATGTTTCTTCTTCGTTTTCATCGTCCTGCTCGTTTTCCTCGTTCTCATCGTTCTCTTCTTCGTCGGAATCTGTATCTTCCGCTTCTTCGTCTTGATTTTTATTGAGGCTAAGCTCAACAAGCATGTTCATTTTTTCTTCAAGCTGTGATAAACGGTCTTGAAGCGTTTGATTTTCTTCTTTTAACTCATCGTACTCTTGAACGTTATCGTCTTCTGTTTCGCTACTAGAAGAATTTACGTTTTCTTCATCATCTTTTGATTTATCTTTATCTTTTTTAAACAAGCTTCCCGCAGATGTTTTCAGGCTGGCCACGCTGCTTTTTGATTTTTCTTTTACCTTTGTTCCTAAATCAGATGCTTTGCTTTTTAATTCGTCTGTATCAATGCGGTCAAGGAGACTTTTTCGATTTTCAGGAGTCGATACATATCCAATCGTTGCACCGATGATACCTCCTGCTACCGCTCGTTTGATTGGCCCGCTGCTTGTTGTTTTGCTTGCTTTTGAATCGTTCTTTTCTTTTGAACCGTTTTCCGTATTTTTGTTTTCCTTGTTTTCTGCCTGTGTGTTATCTAATTTTGTTTCAGTTGCCATTGTAAATCCCTCCATTTTTTAAGTAGCGTACAGTTTTTAACGTTCTGTTTCTATTTTTTCTTCAAGCGTTTTTAACCGCTCATGCAGCATTTTATTTTCTTCTTCGAGCGCTTTACTATTGGCTCCTTTTGAACTGAGATAGGGATCATTTTCCCACCAGTCCATGCCGATTTCTTTTGCTTTATCAACCGAAGCCACAATCAAGCGGATCTTTATCGTTAATAGCTCGACATCTGCAATTCCTACGGTGATGTCCCCCGCTATGACGACTCCTTTATCCAAAATCTTTTCGAGCACATCTACAATCGTACTTGACTGCATATTATGTTCGACTGCCATACTGTTCCTCCCACTGACCGCTTAAAGCAGGCTGCCTAGCGGTCCAAGATCAATATTTAAATCTTCTGCGTCCAGACCGAACACCTCTTTCAACTCGTCCATTTTTTCTTCTAAGTTCATTAGTGCAATTCCTAAGTTTTCAATTTGTTCGTCCGTCAACGTTCCACCCTCCACCCGCCTCATGGCATGACGTTCAACGATTTGCCTCAATAGTTCAATAACTGTCATCACAAGCTGCGCTAAGCCTTGTTCAGCTTTATCAGGATCCAAGTGGATTCGTCCATTTGCTTGGCTGACCGGTTGCATCCAGTAAATCCTCCTTTTGTTTATCAAATTGTTCAGAAGTGATGGGTTTGCGATTTCCTTCTTTTGCTTGCACCAACGTTTCAACCGAAGAAATTAGTACCCGCAAATCCAAATACACTAAATCGACGCCGGCTATGGAAATGATTAAGTCTCCTTTAATGGCGACTCCTTTATCTAAAATGACATCTAAAATATCAATAAGAGCAATATCTTTATTCTCCATGGATTGTTTAAGAGACATAATGTTAATTCCTCACTTTACGCAAAGCTCGAGAAATGATAGGGCGGCCATGGTCCCGTCACTTCAAATTTCCAGCCTTTATTTTCAAGCTTTTGCTGAAGCTCTTCTATTTCGTTTACAAACTTAGTGATCTGGAGAGACGGGAGAAGAAACACGCTGTTCCACGCCATTTGTTCAGCCGCGCCCGTTACGTCCTTGCTCCAATTCTTTTTAACAGAGTCATAAAGCGACAGTTCTTTTAGCTTGTCATGTATCTCTTCACACACTTTGTTTTTGTGAAGCTCTAATTCTCTTTCAATCAGCTGATCTATTTTTTTCTTTTCAAAAAACTGTCTTCCTGGTGACAATTCACTAATTTCTTCTTTTTTTGCTTTCACGCTTTCATTCGTCTCGCTGATTCCTTTTTTAAGCTCTGTATCATCACAGTAAATCTTCACGTTCCACTCTTCATTTCCTTGAAGCAGCGTCAGTGAATTCTCTAGCTTTTCTTTGTTAAGCTCAATAGCTGCCTGCAGACTTTCTTTACTTTTATAAATGGTGCAAAATTTTAATGGAATGATCGTAAATTCTTCGTACAAAGCGGCTACCGTTTCGTGATGATGAAATGCTTTTTCCTGCAGCCAGCTCATATCCTGCTCCATTTTTTCTTTAATCACTTCTTCTGAATAGGCGTCAGCATCCAGCTTAGAAACGACAGCCGTCACCTGATCAATCGTTATTAGGTACAGTGAATGTTCTCCGTCAAACCCTTTATAAGATGGAAACGGCTCTCTGGCTGCTGCTTCTTTTGTTGGAATTAAACCGTATAAATACAGTAATTCTCCCATCTAGGATTCCTCATTTCTTTTTTTTGTAAGTTCTTCCCATTGTTCAATTTCTCTGCGTTTCGCGATTTCGTACCTCATTAACAATTCATCTTCTTTTTCTTGAAACGCTTCTTCCGGAATTTCACCAAGCTCAAACATCATTTGAAGCTGAATGAGTTTTTGCTGAATCGTCGGAAGGTCATATAGCTGTTTATCAGCTTCTTCCTGTACTTTTTCGCCGATTTTCACTACAAGGTTAATAGGTGCGGTTACTAATTTGTGAAGCACGTTATTTCTCTTCTACTTTTAGGCGAATGTTCACAAAATTATAAGCAGGCCAAGGACCGCTGTAATGAAAATCGGCTTTGTCTTTCCAGTTTTCATGCGCTTCATTCACTTTTTCATCAAACGTCGCTTCATCTTCTCGGTTAATTAAGAAAGAAGCGTTTAAAAGCATTGTTTCGCCCGTTGGCTCATTTGCTTTTGCTGCTTCCGCTGCTTCTTCAAGCGGAGAGAACACATCTGTCTTGACTTCTTTTTGCAGGGAAGTAAACATCTTTTGAGCCATTCCTCCAAGCTGAATACGCTCATAATAACCGGCTGCTTCTGATTTTCCTTTTACGGATGCTGATACTTTTTCAAGTTCAGGATTTTCGTTTACTTTTTTCTCGAGCCATTCTTTTTTTCCAATTACTTTTAAACCAACTTCAATTTTTCCTTTGATCGCTGGAAACAGCTTTTCAAACTGCGGATAAAGGTTTTCTAAAAGAACTTTTACGTCTTCTTTTGATTTGAATACATTCCCAAAGCTGATTGGAATAACCGTATCATTTTTGTCCATAATCGCTGCTACTGCGTGTTGATGCATTAATAGATTTTGGCGATTAGGATGATAAATTTTCATCGGCACTTCAGCTGCTACCATCGCCGCGTCTTTGTAGCGAATCAAAAACGTTTCAGCTTTTGTTCCTTCTACTTCTACCGATCCAAAATCTTCGTCTTTATCCGTTTGAATGGCGCTAAAAATATAAATGCCCGTTTCGTTTGTTTCACTCATGTTTTCAAGCTCCTTTACTTTTCTTCAGTGTCTATATTCTTACACTCTTCTAAAATGATTTTTTCGGCTTTGCTTTTTGCATTTTTCTCATCTAAACATTTGGTAAGCGGATGATGCAGAATATCCATACATAACGTTTGAAAATCTTCATCATCTCCATCGATAGCAATGTCTTGCTGCGTAGCAAGGGTAGCGATCATAAGCGAAGCCCGCAGGCTAAGCCCGCTGCTGTTTTCGTCTCCAGAGCGGTTTCTCACATTTGCTACGAGCGTTACAATTGTGCGCGCTTCGTCTTCTTCTACATCCGTTTTCTCCGTTAAAATCGCTGTCTCTCTGTCGATGTCTTTATAATCAATAAACATAGTAATTAACCTGTCAAGAAGCGCATCTTGCGTATCATATACGCCAGCATACTCAGCTGGGTTGCTTGTGAAGATGACGCGGAAATCGGGATGCACGCGTACAAAAGGATCGGTCATTTTCACTCCATACAGCGGAAGCACGCCTTCTTCCAATATTGATAGAAAGATATTATTCGTTGCAGGCTTAGACCGAGTAAATTCGTCGTAAATCAGCGTATAGCCATTTTTTACAGCTTCAAGCAATCGGCCATCCTGCCAGTTTTCACTCACTTGTTCATCTTTTTTATAAACAGAACGAACATACTGGTCGATTACTTTTTTGCTCGTGTATCCCGTAAAATCGCCAATTAAATCTTTATTGTTGAGCTCGTGATTCCCGTGCATCAGCATCACAGGACGCTTTCTCTTTTTAGCAAGCGCTCGCGCTAAAGAGGTTTTGCCTCCGCCGGCAGGACCTGTAAAATGAATGGAATAGCCGGATTTCAAATAGCTCAGCGCTCTTGAAAGAATCTCTTTTGTCTCGTCATCTTGTATAAAAGCTCCACTGCCTTTTTTCCTTTTGTCTGTTAAGACGGTCATTTTTACGTTCCTCCTGCCATCTTATCGTTTATGCTTCAATGCCAATGGCGCTTCTATATCTGACGTCGAGTCGTTTGAATGAAATGACTTCTTTTTCTTTATTTAAAAAGCACTCGTATGTTCCAAGCATTTCATCTTTGGCGTACTTTTTCATATATTCTCGTTCTTCAATGACTTCAACAATAACTCTCCAGCCTTCATCTTCAGTAACTTCCACCGAGGTAATTTTATGAGGAGGAGCTACGTTTTCAGCAAAAAAGTCGTTCACGGCTTGCATAATTTTTTTAATTTCCATCTTTAGTAGCCTCCAATAGTTAGATCTAAAAGCTGGAACCACCCTCAAAAAGGAAGGTTCCATACCACTTCATATTAAATACTAAAACGCGGCTGCCCTTCACTTGAATTTGAACGTTCAGGAAGGCCGTTTTCTTCTACGTCGTCACGAAGAAGCCCCACTGCCTCTGCATAGCGTAACCATGTATCAACACTGGCAATAACCACTCGTGCTTCAATTGTTAAAATTTCAATTCCTACAACAGACACTCTTGCAAACGCATCAATAACAATTCCTTTATCTAAAATACGGTCAATTACTTCTGCTAAACTTGAACTATTAGTACTTTTTTGAATAGACATATCCCATTTCTCCTTTCGCTTATGATCCCATTGTTTTTAAATCTGTAGATGATTTAATATCATTGGAACTTTTAATCTTAGTAGAGCTTTTAATATCCGTTGCTTTTTTAATCTGATTTACGCCTTTTATTTTCCGCTTGTTTTTTGACTTATCTTTATCGTCTGAAGAAGAAACTTTTTCTTGAAAGTCTTCTCCAGCTTCTTTCACATCGCTAAGCTTATCTTTTACTGATAATAAGACGTCTTGAAGCTTTTCTTTTGCGTCTTCTCCTTTGCCGTGTACCTTTTGGGCATTTTTTTCTTTCGTTTCCTGCAGTTTTTCTGACGCTTCATCCGCTTTTTCCTGCAGTTTCCCTTCGGTTTTTTCGACAAACTTTTCTTTCACTTTTTCTTTAACCTTTTCTTCTACTTTTTCCTTAACAGGTTCAGGCGTGTGCTCCACTATTTTTTTTCCTGCTTTTAAGGCTGCTTTCTCCACATCTTTTTTATCCATGAAATTCCCCTTCAGGACGGATATCTTACTTCTTCGCGTCCATGAGTTTGTTTAGCATCTCTTCAATGCGCTGCAGCTGATCGTTCATATTTTTATTTTCTTCTTTTAGCTCTTCATACTGAGACGTTTCCATTTCTGCGCTTGCGCTGACTTCTTCCTGCGAATCTCCCTGTTCATTTGATGTTTCTTCTTTTTTCTTTTTAGGTGCCAGCAGCTTGCTTAAATTGTCTTTTTCAAGATAGCCTGTAGCCGTCTGTCTTAACGCTCCCATCGCTTGCTGCGTTAAAATATCCTGTGCGTTTCTTCTTAACTCTTGTCCTGTCGCACGTACAATTTCTGATTGTCCTAAGCGACTGAGTACTTTTTTACTCGTTTGCGGACTTGAAAGAAGTCCAATTCCCGCTCCTACTACGCCTCCTAAAATGGCAAGATTCAAAGAGTTTTGCGTTTTTTCTTCCTGCTGCTGATTTTCTTGTTTTTCACTTTGTACATTCTTATCAGTTGTTGACATGTTTCATCCTCTTTTCTCTTATTATTATTTATTTAATGAATTTTCTTACGATTAAAAGACTTAAAAACTAAGCCCTGCTCCTCGCTCCTCTGTTCGGCCAGGCAGCCCTTCTTCCTCTACTTTGTCGGTTAATAACCCGACCGCTTCTGCGTAGCGAAGCCACGTATCGACACTTGCAATAACGACTCGTGCTTCAATTGTTAAAATTTCAATTCCTACGAGTGATACTCGAGCAAAAGCATCGATGACAATTCCTTTGTCTAGAATTCGATCAATCACTTCTGCTAAACTTGAACTGTCTGTACTTTTTTGAATACTCATTTTTTAGCAGCTCCTTTCGAGATTTAACTAAATGAATGATGCTACTAAACAACCTGCTTAACTTTTTTTAGTAAACATACTTTTGAAATATACTTTTTAGCCCTCTTTCAAACATGAATAATTTGCTAAAAATTAATTCATGAAAAATAATTAGAAAATTATTCTACTTCGTATAATAGTTTACAGTTAATTTATGGATGTATTTTGCGCGTAAATCCCGTTGTTAAAGCTTTTATCGAAACTCAAATTCCAAAATAAAACAATAAATAAATTATTGTTACAATAATATTACATTATAATTTAAGGCATATTATCTTTCAGGTTACCCTCAAATACTTTGATATTTTTAACTATTATGGAATATTATTGTGCATGTAGTTCTTTTAAATAAAACCAGCGCATAAAAAAAAGCTGCCGCACTGCGACAGCTTTCTCCTATACATAATAAGTTCTATAAAACCATTCCGGTTAAAGGCGCTTTCGGGTTTCCATCATGATCTGAGTCTTCTTTGTCTACTAAAACAAGCAGGCTGCCTTCTTTGACTGACTCATTATAGTGCTCGGCCTGCTGTTTTGGAATTCCCATACCGACTAAAATACCAGACAGACCTCCTACACTCGCACCAGCTGCTGCACCTGTTAATGTAGCTACAATCGGACCAGCCGCTACAATTGGGCCTATTCCCGGGATTGCAAGAGCTCCGGCACCTGCTAATATTCCGGTCAAGCTCCCTAACGTACCTCCGGTAAGCGCTCCAGTTGCTGCCCCTTCTGCTTTTGTATTCGTTTCTTTCTGAACTTTTTTGGTCTTTTTATGTTTACCGATGATAGATATTTCTTCTGATGCGTATCCTTCTTTTTTTAAATTCTCTACAGCATGAATTGCTTCTTGTTCCGTTTCATATACCCCCACAACATTCTTTGCTTTTGCTTCCATACTATCTCCTCCTCATTAATGTTGTGTGTACCCGGGAGCATGACTTTGAAACGTTTTAGAGAGTAAGAGGTCTTCTCTATTCTTAAATAAATGGCCCTACATCACTTTTCATTTAGTGACGTTTTTATTTAAAAATGAGTGAACTCGCTCTTTTTTTAACCATATTCCTCCACAAGCAATGATGCATGCAGCCGTACTAAAAGCCAACGCGTAGCTCCGGAGCCAATCCACAAGGAGCCCAAACCAAATCGGTGCAAGCACAATGGCAAATTGATTGAGCGTTAACGCAATGCTTACCGTTAAACCAATAAAACGATCATCGGCTTTTTCTGCTATTAACACGATAAACAAACTAAACCAGCCAATTGCAAAAAAGCCGAGGCTAAAACAAAAAATAGTTAGTAGCCAAAAAGGCAAAGTAAATCCAATATAAGAAATAGCTATGATTAGTCCTACAGTCACCCAAACCGTCGCTTGCAAAGGTGTTCTTCGATTTCCGTTATACACATGATCGCTTAGCCAGGCTAAAGCAATTCTCCCAATCATTCCCCCTAACAGTGTGACGCTCAGCACCATGCCCGCTGAAGCAAAATCCATCTTTATGGCTTTCGTTAAATAGCTTATAAAGTGCGCCACAATGATCATTTGAAGAGAAATCATTGAAACACCTACAAAGAATAAGGGATAGAGCGTTTTATCTTGAGAAATACGCATAATTTTTTGACGAAGCGTAAATGTTTCTTTTTTTTCTGGCGATGATGGGTATTCTCGATAGAATACTAAAAAAAGAAGACCTCCCCCGATAGCTGCCGCAGCCTGTATGAGAACAGCCCCATGCCACCCGTATTGATAAAACACTAGCGGTAATGCCGCGGAAGCAATAGCGCCTCCAATCGGAATTCCCGTTTGCCGAATTCCCATGGCAAGCCCTCTATGACGAGATGGAAACCACTTCACCACGGCTTTGCTTCCTCCTGGCTGTGCTGTTCCATACCACACGCCTGCTGCGAGAAGTACGCCTGTTAGATACAAATAATGATCAACGCTATAGGCAAAAAGCATGCTTATCCCCAGCAAAATAGATCCTCCTCCTACAAGCCACCTTTCTCCATATCGATCCATCCAGTTTCCAAAGAACAGCATGGAAAAAATCGGACCAATTTGAACAGCTGATACGAGCAGTCCTGTTTGAAACTGCGATAAATCATATAGTCTTTGCCAAAGCGCTGCCAATGGTCCCGCGCCGTACGTGACAAACGTTGCACACGTCTGAGAAAGGGTGGCAATAAATAAAATCATCCACTTATAAGAAGCTTTTTGTCTGCTCATTTTCTCTCCTCCACCTTTACTTTCAGTGTAGAGTAGCGGTGATATCATGTAAAATAAGCAATAAAGATAAAAGTCATCAATAAAAATGATAGCTGAAGGAGGAGATTTGATGGATATAAAAGATTTGCTTGTTTTTACAACGGTAGCAGAAGAAAAAAACATTTCAAAAGCTGCCAAAAGTTTAAGCTACGTGCAGTCGAATGTGACGATGCGAATTCAGCAATTAGAAGCGGAGCTGGGTACAAAGCTCTTCCAACGAAGCGGTAAAGGGGTAACGTTAACTTCCAGCGGAGAGCTGTTGCATCGTTATGCTGAACAAATTCTTCGTTTAACCAATGAAGCCACGGCAGCTGTGCAAAGCAGCTCGCAAACGCCGATAGGACCTTTAAAAATAGGTGCAACTGAATCCACCGCGGCTCTTCGGCTGCCGCCTTTGCTTTCTACTTATTGCACTGCCTATCCTAATGTAGACTTCATCTTAGAAACACATACAACCGATGTTCTTATTCAACTGGTTTTAGAACGAAAACTTGAAGGCGCATTTGTTGCAGGCAGCTGTGAACATCCTGATCTAAACTCTTTATTTGTTCAAGATGAAGAGCTTGTACTTGTGAGCCGCCACCCTCTTCCTTCTCTTTACAGCCTAAACGATATGAATTTATTAGCATTCAGCAGCGGATGCGCATATCGACATACGTTAGAAATGCTTATGACAAAAGAAGGCGTGTTTCCAAAACGCATATTAGAATTTGGTACGATTGAAGCCATTATTGGCTGTGTAAAAGCAGGTATGGGCGTAGCTATAATGATGAAATCCATTGTATCTAACTATAATTCATTAACGTTAACTCCGCTGCCGCAGCCATATAGAAAGGTTCCTACTTTTTTTATTACGCGAAAAGATGCCTTTGTATCGGCGGCTTTACGTGAATTTTCTTCTCTTCTGACTGAACAGCTTTGCACAACAAAACCCTAAGAAAATAGGCGTTCTTAGGGTTTTGACTTAAGCCGTTGCCGGATTCTTTTTCACAAATTTCATAAACAATCCGCGAACTAAAGGTCCCATAATGAGAAGCTGAAGCGGATAGGCTACGATAAAGTTTTTCATAACGATAAATGCATAGCTTAAAAGAATCGGCTCTCCGTCTAAACCTTTCGTAAGTGACATCGTAATTAATCCATATACAGACATGGAAAGCACCATTCCAATAACCATGCATGATGATAAAATCAACACGACTTTTAACTGTTTAGACTTATCAAACGGCAGTGAAAATGCTACTTTTTTTGCTACGGGACCTACTAAGAAAGTTTCGACAGCCATGGCAACTACAAATGTGATAACCAAGTTTAAAATACCTTCTGCAAGTGTGATATGCCCGATGACATCATTTATGAACATGTTATACATCGTCATCACAAGCACCATCCCTCCGCACATCATCATTCCAAAATACATACTTTCTTTTTTAGTTGTGGGCATATTCCTCATCCTTTTCATGTTTTTTACTTGGCTTAGTATAGCTTTTTATCTTCCTTCTTCGTAAGTGAACAATTTGTGAACATTCATCTAAAAAAAAGCCCTGTGACCGTAAAACAGTCACAGGGCTTTTTTTTAGACTTAAGCGGCTGGTGCTTTTTTTTAAGGAGGGCTGAGTATGGAAAATTACTCTAGTCTACATCGTTAATAAATGTTTGGAGACTTAACAAAAAACCCCCGCTCTATGAGCTAAAGCGGGGGTTGGTTTTATAGAGATTCCGTGTGGGATGCAGGCGGAATTGGCGTTTGGGTTCGAAATACTTTTTCCCATTTCGAGACGACGATACAGGCAATGGCGTGGCCTGGAACGTTAACTCCTGTTCTGGCCATATCCATGATGCGGTCCACTCCTGCAATGATTGCGACTCCTTCAGCCGGCAGACCTACTGCGTTGGCTGTAGCTAAAAGCACAACAAGTGAACCTGACGGGACAGCCGCAATTCCTTTACTTGTCATTACGAGTATAAGCATCATAAATAATTGCTGAGTTAAGGGCATGTCAATATTAAAAGCCTGTGCTAAAAAGACGCATGAAACGGATAAATACAAAGTAGATCCATCACAGTTTAACGACAGGCCGGACGGAATAACAAACGACACCACTCGTTTAGGACATCCGTACTTTTCCATACGCTCCATCAGCTGTGGCAGCACCGTCTCTGTACTTGTTGTTGAAAACGCAATAAGAAACAAGTCCCAAATCATTTTGAAGACTTCAAAATAGTTGAATTTGAACAAAAACCCAACAAGCGGAAATAAAACAAATAAAATAATAAAAAGGCCTAAAAAGACGGTTCCAATTAGCTTCAGCATCGGAAGCAGAAGGACAATGCCGTATTGCCCCACAGATGCAGCCATTAGCGCTAGTACACCAAGAGGCGCTGTGACCATCACAATTTGCGTTAATTTAAACATAATTTTAGCGGTTGATTCAAAAAATTTCATTGCAGGTTCGGATGCTTTCCCAACTCCTGAAGCGGCAACACCGAATAAAATAGCAAAGAAAATCACGGCCAGCAAATCATTTTTTGCCATCACATCTACGATATTCGTTGGAATGATGTTTAAAATCATTTGTTTAAAGTCCACGACCTTGTCGGTATACTGAGACAATTCACCGATATCTTTTTTAACAAGATGAGAAAGATCGAGGCCTACTCCGGGCTTTAGCAAATTCACTAACAGCAGACCAATCCCTAATACGATGGTAGTAATAATTTCAAACCAAATAATCGTCTTTAACCCTAGACTCCCCATCTGTTTCATACTGCCGCTTCCCGCAGCACCTATGACGATGGTTGAAAAGACAATCGGCACTACAATCATTTTAATGAGCCGGATAAACCCGTCTCCTACCGGTCTTAAAGCCATCCCGAAGTCCGGAAAAAAGTGCCCGATAACAGCTCCAATTACTAATGCAATTAAAATTTGAAACGCTAAAAATTTTTTCACATTTCTCCCTCCCCTTTGTCTTCATGAAACGGACATCAATTCCATTAATATCCAAGTTCTCAGACACTTTAAGTAAATTCGGGACATTTAGCTAAATTCCTTCTAAAATAGACAAAACGGTCTATATATTTCACTTTGTCCGTTAAGATACATAGAAAAAAGTCAGGATGAAAGTCTTCTTCATCCTGACTTTTTTATCGTTATGCTTTTTTCACAAACTGAGATTTTAAGCTCATCGCTCCAAATCCATCAATTTTGCAGTCAATGTTATGATCGCCTTCTACTAAACGAATGCTTTTTACTTTCGTTCCGATTTTTACAACCGATGAGCTTCCTTTTACTTTTAAGTCTTTGATGACAGTAACTGAATCTCCGTCTTTTAAAGCATTACCGTTTGCATCTTTTACAGTAAGCTGTTCTTCCGTGCTTTCTGCTTTTTCATCTTGACCCCATTCATGCGCACACTCCGGGCAGATGAACAGGTTTCCATCTTCATATGTATACTGTGATTGACAGCTTGGGCAATTAGGTACATTCATTTTCTTTTCCTCCAGCAGCAGCCCGTAACCAATGGTACGATCACGAGATTACGTTTTTTATCTGTTTTATACTGTCACATTTTTATACGTTTAACAAGCTTTTCTATTTTCTCTCTGCTGATGTTTTCTTTTCCAAACAAGTGAACTGATAAACAGAACAAAACCCGCTCCAAAGACAAGAAGCTGATCTAAATAAAAGTCCCCTGTTTTTACATACCGTATAATAAATAATCCTCCAAACATGAGCATCAGCATACATGAAAACCGAATGAGGTATGAATTGATTTCCATTTTTCATTCCTCCTTTTTGTAAGACTTTTTTGTTATGAACAAAATGCGAACCATATGCCGAATGTAACTGCGTATAACGGCAAAATGACGGCTAGTTTTTGCTTCCAACCTTTAAAAAAAGAAGAATTATGAGGTGCAAACCAAAGCTCTAACGTACCGTATACCAGCAGTGCTCCCGCTGCTAGTATGGCAATCACAGTCTCTCCTAGGTCCATAGCTATTCCTCACTTTCATTCTACGCGCTTGAAACTAAACGCTGCGTATATAGTAAATCTCATCATTACAAAAAACCTTATAATCGTGATGCATGCGGATTTCGAGCACTTTTTAACAATACATTTATTACCATTATATCATAATAAAAGCATTTTTGAAACTTTTTATACATGTAAATTATTGTATAATAAAAAGTAGACACAGAGAAAAAAGGGGAGGATTGTTTGAAGAGAACTCAGCTTGTGTTTGTTATTACCCTGCTTATTGAAGGGGGATTAACCTATGCGTGCTCATCATTTTTGTTTATCCGCTTTATTGAGCTTATGTTTTTTAGCGGACTTTTGTTTTCAGTTTTAACTTTTTGGTTTTCAAGCAGCGGAAGCAACAGCGCTCATTCTCACTATAACACTCACTCCATGAGGTTAATGTCTGGAGCCAATGTCGAACATAATCCGTTTCGTTTGCGCTGGACGGCTTATTTTCTTGCTTCTTTAAGCTTTACGGGAGTCGGCCTGATTTTTTTCATTCTGTTGCTGACGGACGTTATTCCTCCAGTAAGCTAAAAAACCTGCTCTTCACAGAGAGCAGGCACTTACGAGAACAGCTTGAGAAGCAGGCATTTTCGCCTTACTTTATTCGCAACAGCTTGAGTCACATGATCTTTTAAAGGCCGAGTCAATATTCGTTTCAGCGGATGTTTTAGCATTCGTTTGCTAATGGGAACTTTAAAAATGATGCTGAGAACGACTGTTGCAAAAACCGATAGCAGCAAGACCGCAAAAGGCTTTTTTTGAAACCATCTCGAAAAGATAAGCATCATTACATAAATAAGTGCTGACCACCCCAAATGCCAGCCGTGTCTAAATGTAATCCCCTTACACCTCAGACCAAGCCATTCTACAAATGAAGCTGTACATACCCATTTTACGATATATTTTACCTGTTTAAGAAGTGTAGACGGATAAGTAGCTAAGAACGACAAAATCATGAGAGGTGTAATAAACATAAGGTGTAAAATACGCAGTACTTTTAATGAAAGATGAGAAGATTTAAAATCCCAAAGCAACTTATCGTTACATAAAAAGTAATAAAGAATATTAAAAAAGCTCACGTATAAAACCCCAGCATATAGCTCGTGAATTTTTTTCCACGTTTTCTTCTGGATATTTTGAAAAATCAGCCATAGAAGGACAGAAATATGCACCTTTGTTCACCTCTCTAACGTCGTTTTTAGAACCAATGTTATTTTATTTTATTTTCATTTCGTTCTGCTTCTTTTCAATTTTCCGAATCCATCCAATCAGCAGCCGGTTAAGGTAGGATTTTAACGTTACGCTAATAAAGGTGTGGTACCACATCCAGCCTGTTTTCCATTCGATGAGCTTCGTTCGTTTTTCAGCCCATAATTCAATAAAAAACATGGGAATCGTAAAAAGTACAATTTTATATAAAATCTTTAACCCTTTATCGTGATACGTAGCCTGATTAATCATAACGGATATGCTAGGATACAGTAAAAAGTCGAACAACACATTAATTCTAAACTGTTTTTTCAGTAAGCGAGTTGGATATCGAAGAAGGCCGTGAGAGACAATAAATTTATCAATAATACCATTTGTTAAGGCATTAAATGCATAAGCCAGCAGCCAGTCTTTGATCGGTGGTTTTCTAAATAGAAAAGGGAGCATTCCCAGCCCTATAATCAGCATTGTACGTAAAAAATTCACTTCAAATTTTTTATTTCTCATAACCTTTTCGCTCCTTTCACCAAGTGTTGTTAGTATACCTTCGTGTCGATTGGCAGCTTAAGACGGTTGTTCTAATCCCGTTCTCTTTACGTACTTACATGTTTGTTTTAGTTTTCAGTTCTTTGAAGAGATTTATACATATGGTTGAGACATGAAAAAAGCCCGACTCTAATCAGTACGGGCTTCTTTCTTGATCTATTTTGTTCTTACCATCCAGCTACACAACCATCCGTTCGTGATTCACTTCCTCCGCATAGCACGCCGCTTTCAGGGTCTCTCCAAATAATCTGTCCGCGCCCAAATGCCATCGAATCCACGGCTACTTCAATTTTATGTCCTTTTCGTTCAAGCGCTTGTGCTACATGCGAAGGGAAAGTTGGCTCAACGAGCACGGTTTTATCTTTTTTCCACTGCCATCTTGGCGCATCTAAAGCGGCTTGAGGATGAAGGTGAAAGTCAATCGTATTCATGACAACTTGCATATGTCCCTGCGGCTGCATAAACCCGCCCATCACGCCAAAAGGTCCTACGGGCGCATTATTTTTAGTGAGAAAGCCTGGAATAATGGTATGAAACGTTTTTTTATTAGGAGCAAGACAGTTATCGTGATTAGGGTCCATTGAAAAATTGTGACCGCGGTTTTGCAGAGCAATTCCCGTTTCTGGAACAACGATTCCGGAACCAAAGCCCATATAATTACTTTGAATAAATGAAACCATGTTTCCTGCTTCATCAGCCGTTGCTAAATACACTGTTCCGCTTCCGACAGGTTCTCCTGCTTCAGGCTGCAGAGCATGTTCTTCTATAAGGCTGCGGCGATAGCTTGCATATGTATCAGACAGCAGTTCCCTGACAGGTACGTTCATTTTCGCTTCTTCGGTAATGTATTTTGCTCCGTCCGCAAACGCAAGCTTTATCGCTTCGATTTGTTTATGATACGTATCGACGGCGTCTTTTTCTTGAAGCTCAAAGCCTTTTACGATATTTAATGCCAGTAACGCAATAAGCCCTTGTCCGTTCGGAGGAATTTCCCAAACATCATATCCACGGTAGTGAGCGGAAATAGGATTTACCCACTCCGGTTCGTAAGCTGCCAAATCTTCTTTTGATAAAAAGCCGCCATATTTTTTGCTGAATGCATCCATACGTTCTGCAAGCTCACCTTTATAAAAGGCTTCTGCATTTGTCTCACCAATGAGCTGAAGCGTATGAGCATGATCAGTAGATGACCACATCTCTCCTGCTTTTGGTGCTCGTCCATTCGGCGCAAACGTTTGAAACCACGATTCAAATTCTTCGCTTGTATGTACTCGTTTAAACGTATCGTACGCTTGTTTCCATTGTTTAGCGAGTGTAGGCGCTAACGGAAATCCTTCCTTAGCATATTGAATAGCAGGCTCCAGCACTTGAGAAAGAGGTAGTTTACCAAATCGCTTTGATAAAGCAGCCCAACCAGCCGGAGCACCGGGAACCGTAACGGGAATCATTCCGTACTTAGGAATTTCTTTGTATCCTATTTCCTTCAGCGCATCAATGGAAATAGACTGCGGAGAAGGTCCGCTCGCGTTTAGTCCATACAGCTGATTATTCGTCCAAACAAGCGCAAACGCGTCTCCTCCGATCCCATTAGAAGCCGGCTCTAATACGGTAAGACTTGCCGCTGTCGCGATCGCTGCATCAATAGCATTGCCTCCTTTTTTTAAGATATCAAGACCTGCCTGCGCTGCAAGCGGCTGAGATGTGGATATCATTCCTTTCTTTGCATAAACGGGCACTCGGTAAGATGGATATGGATGATAATGCGGATCATAGTTCATAAAAGCTCCTCCTCTTTTACACTTCTTAATTTTATTTAATTTTCTAAATAATTAAACTTCTTTATTTTACCATATTTATAGCCCAGCGCCTTTCTTTTTATCTCAGAATGACATGACTTCATTTACCTAAAATTGGTATACTGATAGAGTAAAAGAATCGTCAAGGAGGATGATGTATGAAAAAAGTAAAAGCTGCCCTTCCACTCGCTGTTTCTTTAGCTCTCGGCCTTCAAGTACTTCCTATGTCCACTTCAACCATTCAAGCTGAAGCAGCGGCGAATGCTGCTCATCACTCAGCAAAAGTTGAAGTCAAACGAGCTAATTCATTTCTAACCAATCTATCGAACGGAAAAACAAAAGAAGCTACGCGCTACTTTTCCCGCAGCCTGCAGGCAAAAATGAGTGAAGACAACCTAAAAACGTGGTGGTCATCTTTAACCGCTCAGCTTGGTGCTGTAAAAAAGGTTGGTACAGCTGTACAAGGCGAAGTCAATACCGTTCATCGAAATATAGACATTCCCATTAAATTTGAACACGCATCAGCTACTTTAACCGTTCGATTTAGTCAAAATCGTCAAATTGATGACTGGCGAATTGTACCGGACGAGCGCCAATTTTCATTTTCCACACCGCCTTATGACACCCCTAAGAACTACAGTGAAAAACAGCTTTCAATCGGCAAAGCACCTTACGAACTTCCAGCAACGCTCACTCTTCCAATACGTTCAAAGCATCAAAATGTCCCCGTTGTCATTTTAGTTCACGGATCAGGTCCTTCTGATCAAGATGAAACCTTTATGAGCTTAAAGCCGTTTCGAGATCTGGCTTCAGGACTGGCTTCTCAAGGAATCGCCGTTTTACGCTACAACAAGCGTACATACGAACATACAGCTAAAATGTCCGGTGAAAGTAAGATAAGCGTTGACGATGAAACAACGGATGATGCCGTACTTGCAGTCAAAGCAATGGCGAAACAAAAAGGCATCGACAGCCGCAACATTTTTATACTAGGACACAGTCAAGGCGGCATGATGATGCCTCGAATTTTAAATCAAACGCCTGATAAAAGCGTGCGGGGCTCTGTTTTACTTGCTGCACCGAGCCGCACACTTCCAGAGTTAATGCTTGAACAATTTGCCTATCTTGTATCGCTGAATCAGCTTCCGAAAGAGCAGCTTTCTTTTTTCCAGCAGCAGTTTGCCATTTTACAAGACCCAAGCTTTTCGCCAGCTCAGCCGCCAAAAGAATTTTTGCTTGGCACGCCTTATTTTTGGTATGACTTAGCTCACTGGCACCCCGCAGAAATTGCAAAATCTCAGAAAACGCCGCTGCTTCTTTTACAAGGAGCGCGTGATTATCAAGTAACGACCGAAGATTTTGAAGGTTGGAAGCAAAGTTTATCTCAGCGTTCCGACACCTCCTTTAAGCTTTATTCAAAGCTCAACCACTTTTTCACAGAAGGATCCGGTGAAAAAAGCACGCCCGATGAGTATGCTGTTTCAGCCAATATTCCTTCTTATGTCATTGATGATATTGTCAAATGGGTTCGGGAAACGCAAAAGTAAAAAAGAGCGGCTTTGTCCGCTCTTTTTTTCTATTTCCTATTTAAGATGATATACGATTGATCGGAAGAAGCGGTGGATTTTCTTCCTTTTCCCCAGCCTACAGCTTCTCGGTAACTTCCGAGCAGGTGCTGATTAATTACATCCTGTTCATCTACTTCTGCAGTTTGATCAGCTAAAGGCGTTACGTATAAAGCATCTACCGGACAATACAGTTCACACATAAAGCAAGTTTGACAATCGGATTGACGAGCTATGGAAGGAGCTCCTCCCATGCGAGAGCGATCAAAGACATTTGTTGGACAAACGGATACACAAAGATTGCAGTTAATACACCGGTCTTCACTAAGGAGCTCAATCATTAAATAACCCCCTTTACGTGATTAGAAGACTTTGTTCCTAAGGGTCTCGCCCAGACTTCTTGCACGCCTCCGCTTAGAATCCGGTAGTGCTGTTTGGAATCCATAAATGGAAAATCGTCACGCCGGTGCATCCCTCTCGTTTCTTTTCTTTCTAATGCACTTGTATACATCCATCGCGCCGTTGCAGTCATTGACGCAAGCTCTCGACTTCTCACGATGTTTCTTTCTTTATCATACACTCCGTTCTTCAACTCATTCCACACCGCATTTAACCTCGTCAGAGAATCTTGCAATCTTGCTTCTGAACGAAACCAGTTCCGGTCATATGGAAAGACTTCGCGCTGAACCGATGCTATCATTTCTTTCGTATCAGCTGAATCAGAAGAAGCTACTGACTTTGTGATCCCTGACGCTTCTGATAAGCCTTTGGCATGCCGACTTGCAGTATTTCGCCCTTGCTTAACAGCGAATGCTGCCGCTGCTTTTCCTGACCAGCAGCCTGAAGAGATAGCCCATGCTGCATTATGGCTGCCTCCTCCGGTAAATCCTCCGCAGATTAATTCGCGTGTTGCCGCATCTCCGGCTGCATATAACCCTGGAATGTCGGTTCTACACGTTTCGTCTATAATGTGAATACCGCCTGTTCCTCTAACGGTTCCTTCAAAACGCAGGGTGATTGGAAACATTTGAGTAAAGGGATTCATATGAAGACGATTAAACGATAAAAAGAAATTTGGCTGTGATAAGCGCATTGCTTTTTGAATACGTTCATCCGCTTTATCCAGCCTTGCATAAACAGGCTGGGTCATTAACGTTCTGGCTATGATGGAACGTCCTTTATGAGAACCGGCTCCTTCAATCACTGTACCGTCTTCATAATAAAATGTAGCCCATTTATAAAATGCTGATTTTGTGATCGGAGAAAAAGCTGGCGAAATCGAATAAGCATTTGAAAACTCCATGCCGGAAAGCGACGCACCTGCTTCTGTAGCTAATAAGTAACCGTCTCCTGTTAAAACATTTGTACCGAGTGCTCCGCTCAGAAATGCACAGCCTCCCGTTGCAATCACAACTGCAGCAGCCTCCACTCTCCATGTTTCTTTCGTTTGATTATTGATTCCGCAAGCACCTGCCACACCGTATTCATCTGCAAGAAGCTCCAGTGCCGGGCTATGATCTAAAATCTGTACGCCTGCTTTTTGAAGCTGACGCCGCATTAGCCTCATATATTCAGGCCCTTGAAGTGTCGTTCGCTGAGAAATTCCTTTTTCATCTACAGGAAACGGATAGCCAAAATGAGCTAATTCATTTACTTGTTCAAACGTACAATCAAGCACTCGTTTCATCCAGCTTCTTTCAGCTAAATATCCCCCCAGCTCTTCTCTGCTTTTCATTGCTTCTAGCTGTTCATCAGAAGTAGGTTTCACATACCAAACTCCTGTACCCGAAGGCGCAGTTGCTCCGCTCGTTCCGCAATATCCTTTATCAACAAGTACAGCTTTTGCACCTTCTTTAACTGCTTGCAGAGCTGCCCATGCACCGGCAGGGCCTCCTCCAATAATTAATACATCTGTATGAAAATGAAAGTCGGCAGTCATATACGCATCCCCCTCTTAAAATGTTTGCGCTCTCAAAAACCTTATTAAGAAAAACCTTGCTTATTATCCACTCGACTATTTTGCTCATCGCTAAATCTATACCAACTATTCCGTTCCAGAATCCAACTCTTCCATAACACCCATTCAATATAAAAAGGAGACCAGTCCATTTGTTTCACCACAATGGTCTGGCCTCCAGTTGCCTAGTAGGCGCTTTTTCGTACAGTATCATCAATACCAAGTAATTCACTTTGTTTAATTATATATTAAAAGTTTATGCTACGATTGTCAATGATTATGTTATTCTTAGAATTTATTTGAATCGTTCGTATCTCGTATTGACAACTCTATGAATTTTTTGGTAAATTAATCTCACTAAACATATAGGATTTAAAAACCGACCAGACAACTGGAGGCTCTCATTCTTTTTAATAGATGAGAGTCTTTTTTGTTTCTTTGGTTAAGGGTTTTAATACGATAAGGAGGTCAAGTATGGCAAGTGCTCAACCACACGTAATTCAATCCCGTCAAGACATTATCAACTTTGTTAATTCAAATCCAGTTACCTCTAAAAGCTGGAAAATCATTTTAGTAGCTTTAGGGGGCATTTTTGTCGATGCCTACGACTTTACCAGTCTCGGAATTGGAGCTGATCAATTAAAGGAACAATTTAACCTTTCTCCTGCCGGCCTTGGAAGCCTTACAGCTATTATGGCCTTTGGCGCCTTGCTAGGAGCTACTGTAGGAGGATATTATACGGACAAATTCGGCCGCAACAAAATGTTTTTAATCGATTTATTTTTCATGGTATTCTCTGCTCTTGGCGCTGCTTTAGCGACTGATTTAGTTTGGTTATTTATCTTTCGGTTTTTAATGGGCGTAGGCGTAGGACTAGATGTTCCGGTAGCGCTCAGCTTTATTGCTGAGTTTAGTAATTTAAAGAAAAAAGGCCAATACGTGAACTTGTGGTGTCCCCTGTGGTACGTGGCCGCAACTGTTACTGGACTTGTTGTTCTTCCTTTTTACCTGCTCGGGCAACACGAAGACATTTGGCGCTGGTCGGTAGGATTTGGAGCTGTTGCTGCACTAATCGTGTTAATTTTGCGCTACCGCTACATGGATGAAAGTCCAATGTGGGCGGCTCATCATCTTCCGCTTAAAGAAGCTGTCAAGGTGTTAGAAAAAACCTATGACATACAAGTCACGGTGGCTAAAAACGCAAAAGAAGAACCAGTATCTCGTTCAAAAAAACTGTCTTACAAAGCTATTTTCCAAGGAAAGTATCGGGCTCGGACATTTCTAGCTTCCATCATTACGGCTACTCAAAGTATGCAGTATTTTGCAGTTGGCTTCTATATTCCAACCATCTCCACGCTTATTTTTGGCAAAGGAATGATTTATGCAATTATCGGTACTCTTTTCTTTAATTTATTTGGGATTATTGGCGGCTTTACACAATCACGGCTAACTGAACAAGTTGGCATAAGAAAACTTGCGATTACAGGCTATATCATTTGTTCTTTAAGCTTGGTCCTGATGGGACTAACAGGTGATGCTCATTTTATTGCGCTGCCCATTTTATTTATTGCTTTATTTATTTTTGGTCAATCTTTTGGCCCAGGAGCGCAAGGGATGACAATGGCCACTCTTTCTTACCCTACTGAACTGCGAGGGCTAGGCTCTGGATGGGGGCAAGGAACAACGCGTATCGGCAGCATTTTAGGTTTTTACTTATTCCCGGTTGTCCTTTCGATTGGCGGAATTTATACAACATTTCTCGTCCTTACAATCGTTCCCGTTATTGGTCTGATCGCGACGTTTCTTATTAAGTGGGAGCCTATTGGCACAGATGTCGAAAAAGAAGAAGAACAAGGATTTGAAATCAATAAAAGCTTTAGTGAAAAAAGTGAGGTCTATCACTAACTATCATTCTAGTAAAACAGGCGAAACGCAAAACACCTTCAAGTACAGTGTACTTGAAGGTGTTTTTTTCTTTAAAGATCGATAAAAAAATCCTCGTAAAAAGCTATGCAAAGCGCCCCATCACTACTGTATTATAGAACTTGCCGTCTGACAGCACCTTGTCATTTTTTAATACTCCTTCTACTTCAAATCCGAACTTTTCATATAAATCAATGGCTTTTTTATTCGTTTCTAACACATTCAGCGTCATTTTCTTCATGCTCGCGCTCTCTGCCCACAGTATGGATTGCTGCAAAAAACCTTTGCCAATTCCGTATCCCCAATATTCTTTTGCGATGCATACACCAAACTCTACTTTATGAGCCAATCGCTTCAACTGATTACCTTCACATCTTGAAAATCCGACAATTTCATTATGTACAACCGCTACTAAAAATAAGTTTCGTTTACTTTCTGTGTCACGTTGAATAAGTTTTTCAAAGTCGGATTCGTCCATATACCCTTCTCCTGATTCACGATCTAAGTTTTCCGTTTCTCCATCTAGCTGAACTCTTAGGTGAGACAGTTCGTTTGCATCGCGAATGTGAGCTGAACGAATGATGTACTGAAGTCCTTTTACATGGTAAATCTGTTGATTGATGACCATCCTATACCTCCACATGTATTTCTTTCATTCAATCTATCAATTAGTTTTAATTCCCTTTATTATAAATATTATACATAAAGAATTGAAAGAGAGTTGAAGGAATTGCTTTGGTTATTGCTTTTGATTCTATACGGCATTTACAAGTTTTATAAATCAAGGAGACCGCTAACGAAGTTTGATCATTTTTACGAGAGAGCGTTTGAGCTGGAAGAGAAAAAGCGCTATGGAGATGCGCTTGATATACGTAACCAAGGAATTGAACTCCATACCCTTACCGATTTAGAACGAGCTGATTTACATTTAGCGAACGGGCGTATGCTTTTAAAACTAAAGCAATATGAAGAATCAACGAAACACTACGATGCATCATTTAAACTCGCAAAATACGAAAAGTTTCCTTACTCAGAGGGATTCGACGAGGTCATTGAAGCCTACTTGTATGCGGGGCGTAAAGAAGATGCGCTGATAATAACCAATGACATGTTAAAACGGCAAAGCTATGATCGAAAATTTAAGAAGCTCGAGGCTTTAAAAGAAAAGCTTCTTTCATACGAAGACTCATGGTAAAATTAAACAAATGAAAGCGTATTATTAAGAGCGATTGAGGTGAGCATAGTGGTCATAACGATTATTGTAGGAGTGCTGGGTCTGATTGGTTTAATTGCAGCAGGATTTGCGACGAATTATAAAGATACGAAGTAAGGATACATAAAAAAGAACAAGAACCAAATAGGTTCTTGTTCTTTTTTTAACGAGCCAACAGCTTTTCAGTAACGCGCAAAAACATCTTTACTCCGACTTCAAGCGAGGCTTCATCTACGGTAAACTTCGGATGATGATGAGGGTATACGATGCCTCCTTCTTCATTTCGTGCTCCAATGTTAAAAAACGCCCCTTCCGTTTCCTGCAGGTAAGCTGAAAAATCTTCTCCTCCCATTTTAGGAGACAGCGTTTTAACCCGTTCTTTTCCATATTCTTCGATAGCTGTTTCTTCAATTAAACGCGTAATTTCTTCAGAGTTAATGACAGGGTGATAGCCTTTTTCATATGTGAAGGTGTACTCTGCACCGTAGGCTTCTGTTATTCCTTTTACAATCCGGTCGATTTGTGCCGGAACTTTTTCTCGCAGAGCCGCGTCAAAGCTTCGAACGGTACCGTTCAGCTGCACTTTATCAGGAAGTACGTTGTGCGTAGTTCCTCCGTGGAATTGTGTAACCGATACGACTAATTTATCGATTGGATTCGTCGTTCTTGAAACAATGGTTTGAAGGTTTGTCACAATTTGCGCTCCTACAACGATGGCGTCAACTGCTTCATGAGGCGCCGCGGCGTGTCCTCCTTTTCCTTTAATCGATATATTAAACGTGTCAGGCGAAGCCATCATAGGACCTGCAAGCACGCCAATTTCTCCGACCGGAAGGCCAGAATTCAAGTGTGTGCCAATCACGTAATCCACACCTTCCATCACGCCTTCTTTCACAAGCTCCTGCGCTCCTCCTGGGAGCAGCTCTTCTGCGTGTTGAAAAATCAAGCGAATTTCTCCTTTAAATTCATTTCCTAACTGAGAAAGCACAGAAGCTACTTCTAGCAAAATAGCCGTGTGACCGTCATGTCCGCATGCATGCATCACGCTTTTATGAACCGAAGCAAATGAAAACGTATTTTCTTCTTCAATCGGCAGCGCGTCCATATCCGCTCGAATCGCAACTACTTTTCCCTCTTCTTTCCCTATTAATCTAGCTACCACGCTTGTTGGTGTAGGACGCGTAATGATAAAGCTTTCAAACGAACGAAGCGTATCTTCAACAAACTGAGCCGTTCGGTGCTCTTGAAACGATAATTCAGGATAGCGATGAAAGTGTCTTCTCCATTCAATTACTTGCTTCTTCAAGCTTTCTGTGACGCTGTATTCACCGATTGATTTGACTGTCATAAACAAATTCCCCCTTTGTTTGACTATATCGATTGGCTGGAACGGAAAGATTTAAATTTCCGCGCAGCGTATCGCTTTCATATGAAGTGTCGTAAAGCCCACGCTCTTGTAAAATAGGCACCACTTTTTCCACAAACTGATGAAACGTCTCGCTCATAAACGGGCGAAGCACAAATCCATCCGCTGCTTCCTGCTCATACCATTTTTGCATTTCATTCGCTACGTGCTCAGGTGTTCCTGAAAACGGCGAACGCGGCAAAATTGTTTCAAGCGCGACCTCTCTTAACGTTAATTTCCGAGCAGCCGCCGCTTGTTTAATTTTATTCGTGGTGCTTTGAAAGGCATTGGCTCCGATATCCCCTAACTCTGGAAACGGTGCGTCTAGGTCAAATTGCTGAAAGTCATAATCATCAAAAAAACGAGCTAAATATGTAATGGCATGATCAATTGGAATTAAAGCGGCAAGCTCTCTATATCTTCTTTCTACATCTTCCTCGCTATCTCCTATAATTAAATTAATACTTGGAAAAATGAGAAGCTCTTCAGGATTTCTCCCGTGATTTTTTGCTCTATTTTTCATATCTTGATAGAATGCCTGCGCCTCTTCTAGTGTATGTGCATTTGTGTAAATCGCATCCGCATTTTCCGCTCCGAAACCTCTTCCCCTTTCTGATGAGCCAGCTTGAAACACAACCGGATGTCCTTGCTTTGAACGAGCAATATTTAAAGGCCCTTGAACTTGAAAATGTTTGCCTTTAAACCCAAGCGTATGCATTTTTTTCGGATCAAAAAACTGACCGGTTTCTTTTTGATAGATAAAAGCATCGTCTTCCCACGAATCCCACAGCCCTTTTACTACGTCGAGATGCTCTTTTGCCATTTCGTATCGCTCGCTGTGAACAGGAAGATATCCTCTGCTGTGATTGCGCGCTGCCCCTTCTTGCGGAGAAGTAACTAAGTTCCATCCTGCTCGGCCACCGCTGATATGATCAAGAGACATCAGCTGACGAGCGATTGTAAAAGGCTCACTGAAACTTGTTGAAATCGTTCCAACTAGTCCGATGTGACTCGTAGAAGCAGCAAGAGCTGACAGCAGCGTAATTGGCTCAAAACGATTTAAAAAGTGAGGAATAGACTTTTCAGATATGGCTAATCCATCCGCAATAAAGACAAAGCTGAAAAGTCCTTTTTCTAATATACGCGCTTGTTTCTTATAAAACTCAATATTAATGCTCGCATCAGGCTCTACGTCCGGATGTCTCCATCCATCCGTCGTATTTCCAAGTCCTTTAATATTTGCTCCTAGCTTTAGCTTTCTTTTTTTACTCAACGTATACTTCCTCCTTTTTATGACAAATAAAAAGGAGATGCTTTGATTGTTCAAAGCATCTCCAGTCGTCTGGTCGATTGTTTTTAAATAGCTGTTTATTCGACTTATCTGCATGTTATACCTACTATCCCGGTAAGTCAAATTAGCTTTTTAAATATTTCCTTTTATTTCTGTAAAACTACAGCTGCATTTCTTTCCTAACAGCTCTCTTTTTCCTTAGAGTTCAGCGTATGTTTATAAACTATGCTCAGCCAGTGTTATTCTTTACATTTTAAAAAGAACCCCTATGAATCTACTAACATATATGGTAAATAAAAGAATATTACTATAAAATGAGTATAAAAACAGAAAGCGTGGTACGTGTTATTGTTTAAACTTCTTTTAATTGAAGATGATGTAACGCTGTTTAACGAACTGAAAGAGCGGTTGGAGCAATGGTCATATGATGTTTATGGCATCCGTGATTTCAGTAACGTTATGCAGGAGTTTAGCGAGGTAAAACCTGATTTAGTGATTATGGATATTCAGCTGCCGAAGTATGACGGATTCCACTGGTGCAGAATGATTCGCTCTCACTCGAAAATCCCTATTATATTCCTATCTTCACGAGATCATCCTTCTGATATGGTCATGTCTATGCAGTTTGGAGCCGACGACTTTGTGCAAAAGCCGTTTCATTTTGATGTGCTTGTAGCAAAAATACAAGCCCTTCTCCGCCGCGTGTATAATTACAGCGTTGAACAAGTAAGTCTTCTTTCGTGGCAAGGCGCAACGATTGATTACGAAAAAAATAAAGTATCAACGGAATCTAAAGCTATTGAGTTAACCAAAAATGAAATCTTTATTTTAAAATGCTTAATATATAAAAAGAATACGATTGTAAGCCGAGATGAGCTGATTAATAGTTTGTGGGAAGATAAACGGTTTATCAGTGATAATACCCTAACGGTAAACGTCAATCGCCTGCGAAAAAAGTTAGATGAAATTGGACTGGGAAGCTTTATTGAAACAAAAGTCGGTCAAGGCTACGTAGCGATTGAAGAGGAACGCTATGATTAAACTCTTTATTCGCGAGCGTCTAAGCTGGATCCTTTTCTTTTTTATCATACATTTTTTTATGCTATTTATCGCGTATATTGATGAATCCATTCCTCTGTCTTCGATTCTCTATATCGTGTTTTTATCATCGATTATCTTTCTTATTTTTTGCGTCTTCCGCTATCAGAAAGAAACGAAATTTTACCAAGGGTTAAAAGATGAAGAGGATTTCTTTGATTCTTCTACTCTTTCTCATCCGCTGCGCCCCTTTGAAAAGATTGTTCAGCAAAATCTGATGCAACAATTAGAACAGGCGAAAAAAGATGCGGTGCAAACTCAGCTGCACGTGACGCAGGAAAAAGATGAAATGTTAGCTTGGATTCACGAAATTAAAACGCCGTTAACTGCAATGCATTTAATAATTGAACGCTTAGAAAATCGAGAAGTTAAAGCAAACTTGACGTTCGAGTGGCTCCGTATTCACTTTTTACTTGATCAACAGCTGCATCAAAAGCGCATTTTCTTTATCGAAAATGATATGTATATTGAACATCTGGATTTAGAGTCCCTTATTTTCACCGAGATCAAAACGCTGCAAGCTTGGTGTATGCAAAAAAATATTGGGTTTGATGTGGACATACAGGCAGAACGTGTACTGTGTGACGCAAAGTGGCTTTCGTTTATTATGAGACAGCTCTTAACAAACGCAGTCAAGTACAGTGAAGCATCTGACGTAATGATTAGAAGCTACAAGCACCTTGGTCAAGTGTACGTCGAGATAAAAGACAGCGGACGCGGCATTTCTCCTCAAGATATGCCGCGCATTTTTGAAAAAGGTTTTACATCAACCACTCAGCATGAAGACAGCCGTGCCACAGGTATGGGTTTGTATCTCGCTCAAAAAGCTGCGCACGCTCTTTCTATTCACATTGGCGTGCAGTCAGCTCTTAACGAAGGCACGACGTTTACACTTGCCTTTCCTAAATCAAATGATTTTGTTGATATGAAAAGCATGTGACAAAAATGTCACATGCTTTCGTTATTTGTTCGGTGAATCAAAGGAAAAGCTAAAGCCCTTTTTCTATAATAAACGTATCAGATTAAAGGAGTGAGTACATATGAACATATTAGAAGCAACTAATATTCATAAAAGCTACGGAAATAAATTTAATAAACAAGAAGTATTAAAAAGTGTAGATATTATGATTATGAAAGGAGAATTTGTAGGAATTATGGGGGCTTCCGGCTCAGGTAAAACCACGCTTCTGAACGTGCTTTCCTCGATTGATAAAATCAACGGCGGAACCATCAAAATTGAAGGAAATGAAATTAGCAGAATGAAAGAAAAGCAGTTAGCAAACTTTCGAAAAACACATTTAGGCTTTATTTTTCAAGACTATAACTTACTGGATACACTGACAGTCAAAGAAAATATCCTCTTGCCGCTTTCTGTTGTCAAAACTCCTTCAGCAGTAGCTCACAAAAAATTTGACGCGCTAGCCAAACAGCTTGGCATCTATGAGCTCAAAGATAAATATCCAAATGAAATTTCGGGCGGACAAAAACAGCGTACCTCTGCCGCAAGAGCCTTTATTCATGAACCAAGCATGATTTTCGCTGACGAACCAACCGGTGCACTTGACTCAAAAGCAGCTAGCGATTTATTAAACAAACTGACCGAGCTTAATGACAAAAGAAGCGCAACAATTGTGATGGTAACGCATGACCCAGTGGCAGCCAGCTATTGCAGTAAAGTGATCTTTATAAAAGACGGACAAATTTATACGCAGCTGTATAAAGGGGATCAAACGCGAAAAGACTTCTTTGAAGATATTATGAAAACTCAAGGTGTACTAGGCGGAGTGCAAGATGAATATTAATCAGCTCGTCTTCCGCAACTTCAAAAAGAATGTAAAAAACTATTATTTGTACGTTTTTGCACTGGTTTTCAGCGCAGCTTTATATTTTGCTTTTGTCACGCTTCAGTACGATCCTGCTCTTGATGCAACCAAAGGCTCCATTAAAGGAGGCGCAGCCGTTCGGGCCGCTTCTGTTTTACTTGTAGCCATTGTTTCTATCTTTCTATTATATGCAAACACGATATTTATCAAACGGCGCAGTAAAGAAATTGGCTTATTTCAGCTAATTGGCATGACCAAAACAAGAATTTTTCGTATCTTGACGGCTGAAAATTTTATGCTGTACTTTAGCTCATTGATTGTCGGCATTTTAATCGGATTTTCATTTTCAAAAGTAATCATCATGATTTTATTTAAAATCACCGATACAAAAGGCATTGCCAAGCTTCACTTTTCAGAAGAAGCCTTGATTCAAACGCTGATTGTGTTCGGCGTCATCTATTTGTTAATCATGACGATGAACTATCTTTTTATTAAAAGACAGACCATTTTAGCCCTATTCCGAGTTACTTCGTCGACAGAAGGCAAAACGAAAAAAATTAGTATATTTGAAATTATTATTGGAATTCTTGGCATGATCTTTATTGTTTCCGGCTACTATATTTCTGCTAAATTGTTTGACGGATCTTTTACAAGCATGAATGCTTTGTCCATCGCAATGGTATCCATTTTAGCTTCGGTTATCATCGGAACCTATTTGTTTTATAAAGGGTCCGTTCGCTTTTTATTAAATCTTATGCGAAAAAGCAAAAAAGGCTATTTGTCGATTAACGACGTATTATCTCTTTCTTCCATTATGTTTCGAATGAAATCAAACGCATTATTACTAACGGTGATTACAACCGTATCGGCTCTTGCTATCGGTTTTCTATGTTTGAGCTACATTTCCTATTACTCTGCTGAAAAGTCGGCTGGAGACTATGTACCTAACGATTTTTCGATCAATAATACAAAAGACGCTGCTTCGTTTAAAGCCGCGCTGGATCAAAAGAAGATAGCATATACAGAAAAAAAGATTGACGTCATCCAAGTAAAAGCAAACGTAAAAAGCATCTTAGAACATGAACTAAAAAGTCCAATGGTCGACTCATCTGCTATGACGATTCCGATGATTAGTGAAAAATCAGTTAATGGCTTAAATCTAGCTCAAAACGAAACCTTGTTTACCGGGTATAATAATATGCTTCAAAAAACAATGGCATTTAAAGATTCGGGACAAATTGAGTTAAAAGGAAAGCAAAAAGTAATTCCACAAAAATTTGTAGGATTAAAGCGAAAGTTTCTTCTATCTATTTATTTTACAGGGGGCGGTTTGCCTACTGCCATTGTAGATGATGCTGTATTTAATGAGCTTAAACAGAATGCGGACCCTTCTATTCAAAAAGAGTCGTCTATCTACACTGGAATAGACATATCAAATGAAGATAACTTAAAAAAAGCAAATGAGCTTTTCGGAGAGATGAAATTTAGCAATAACAGCTTAAATGATTCCCGTATGGATATGATGGGGAGCCAAAAGCAGACTATGGGTCTAATCATGTTCATTGTTGCTTTTCTAGGACTGGCATTTTTAATCACATCAGGGTGCATTCTTTACTTCAAGCAAATGGACGAAAGTGAAGATGAAAAGCCAAACTATACAATTCTTAGAAAGCTAGGATTTACTGAAAAAGACTTACTAAACGGAATAAAAATAAAACAGCTCTTTAATTTCGGCATCCCGTTAATCGTAGGCTTGCTTCACAGCTATTTTGCCGTGCAATCCGGCTGGTTCTGGTTTGGAACAGAGGTTTGGACACCTATGATTATCGTTATGGTTGTTTATACGGCCCTGTACTCTATCTTTGGTATATTATCGGTTCTTTACTATAAAAAAATTATTAAAGAAGCTCTTTAAAGATAAAAAGCACAAGCTATAGCTTGTGCTTTTTATCTTTAAATGCCATTAATTGCTGGCATTTTCTTTATTTCCCTGACTGGCTGCATGTAAAAAACCTTCTAGTCGCTTTTTGACAAACGGCCATTCGTCGTCAATTATACTGAAGATAACCGAATCTCGTACGTATCCATCTGGTAAAAGCATATGTTTTCTGCTAATGCCTTCTTGCGTAGCACCTAACCGTTTAATAGCCGCTCTAGACCGCTTGTTTCGCACATCCGTTTTGAACTGAACGCGGTGAAACTTCAGCTCTTCAAAACAGTATTTTAATAATAAATACTTACACTCCGTGTTGACTCGAGTTCGCCACACGGATGGATGATACCACGTCCACCCTATTTCGACGCTTTTGTTAGGAAGTGATATATCTAAAAATCTTGTGCTTCCTACAATTGAATGTGACTCTATATCAAATACAGCAAAAGGCAGCTCTCTTCCTTCCTGCTTTGCTGTTAAAGCACTTTCAATCAGCTGTTTCATATCACTTAGACGATGAACTTTTATCGGGAGATGCTCCCAAATTTCTTTCGGTTTTGCAGCTTCATAGAGTCCTTGCTCATGCATTTTTTCAAGCGGCACTAGCTTTACCGCTGTTCCTACAAGTTCAACTGACTTTAGCATAACCTCGCTCCTTTTTGATACGTTTAAAGAAAATGTTAATACAGGTATACGTACTGAAAAAGGGTCAGTTTCTGCTTATTGCAAGGTATCACTTTCAGCGTGTATAGCTAGTGATCAGCTAAGTGCTTTTCGAGAAAGTCACTTACTGTTTGGAAGGCTTCGTCCGCTGATTCTTTATTAAAGGTTTGTGAAAAAGGATTCATAAACCCATGAAATCCATAAAACTTTTTGATTTCCAAAAGCGGCTCTCTTTTTTGCTCTAGTGAGTTTATTAAACGGTCTACATCAAATGTTTGCTCTTCAGCGGGAAAAATAAGAAGAGTTGGACACACAGGACGTCTATTTATATAGTCTCTAATGCGCGATCCGTAACAGCCAATCACAAAGTCACACAAATTGTTTTCACTGCATAGCCACGATATTGTGGCTCCTACACTAAATCCCATGATCCCTACTTCTTCATATTCTTGTTTTAGCTGAATTAACATGTTAGTAATTTGTTTTGAACCCTCGTCAATCCCAATGTTTTGAACAAAGTTCTGATAAGCCATTCCTTCTTCTTCATAACTATAAGAAACGTCTTTAGATAGTAAGTTAGGGCAGATAATATCTGCCCCTAACTTAGACAATTCCTGTTTTACAAACTTCATATGATCGTTCACACCGTATATTTCATGAATTAATAAAATGGCTTTATTTGATTTTTTCATTTCTTTTATAAAACAGTCGTTTCTCTCGCCAGTTCACGGTGCAATACGTCTCCCATGCGCTTCATGCCTTCTACGATTTGCTCCGCAGACATATTGGAATAATTCAAGCGCAGCGCGTTGTTTCTTGTGCCATTTGGAAAGAATGGTGTTCCCGGAACACAGGCTACGTTATTTTTTAGACATTCTGAAAAGATATGTGCTGAATCGATTCCTTGGGGCAGCTCTACCCAAATAAACAATCCGCCTTCTGGCTTACTGTAAGACAAATTCTCCGGGAAAAATTCTTCAATACAAGATAACATTTGTGTACATCGCTCTTTGTACACAGCTTTAATTTTTTGAATGTGCTCTTCAATATCATAAAGCTCCATATACTTAGCCGTTATCCGCTGAGCAAGGCTGTCCGTATGCAAGTCAGCCACTTGTTTAAATGCCACGTACTTATCAATGAAAGCTTCATCTGCGCACACCCAGCCGATTCGAAGACCTGGTGCAAAAATTTTAGAGAATGTGCTGATATAAATAACTCTGCCTTCTGTATCAAACTGCTTAACGGGCGGAAGGGTTTCTCCTGCAAATCGTACGCCTCCGTACGGATTGTCTTCTACAATCAGCACGTCGTATGCATTCGCAAGCTCGATCATTCGCTGACGTCTTTCTCGCGTTAAGGTGCGTCCTGTAGGGTTTTGAAAATCTGGAATTGTATAGATAAATTTCGCATGCGGATTTTCTTGAAGTTTTTTCTCCAGCTCTTCCATAATCATTCCGTCTTCGTCCATATCTACTTCTACAAACGTTGCATTGTAAGATTTGAAGACGTTAATGGCTGCTAGGTACGTTGGACTTTCACAGATTACCACGTCTCCATCATTAAGAAACAGCCTTCCTGTAAGATCGATTGCCTGCTGAGATCCGGACGTAATTAAAATGTTTGAAACAGCGGACTCGATGCCGATATGCTTCATTCGTGTCGAAATGGCTTCTCGTAAAGGAATATACCCTTCAGTTGTACTGTATTGAAGCGAAGCGGCTCCGTCTTCATTTAATACGGCGCGGCACGCATCGTTCATTGCTTCAACGGGAAATAGCTCCGGCGCTGGAAGTCCTCCTGCAAACGAAATCACTTCTGGTCGTTCCGTTACTTTTAAAATTTCGCGCGTTTCAGAGGATTTTACAAGACTAGCTCGTTGGGCAAATTTATCTTTCATTGTTGATCATTCCTTTTTTAGATTTTAAACTTTTGCAGTGACTCAAACTTTCAATGGTAAAAATAATTATTCGAATAGTCAGAAAAATTAAGACAGATGCTTCTATTCATGAGATTATGCAGCTTTTACAGCTTGCAAGATGCCTTTTTAACAGACAACTAGCATGTGCGTCCTCTCTGACTCTCCCTTTCTCCTTTCAATATATATTTTCTTATTCCCTATCTGCAATACAATTCAAAGGTCGTACGATAAATGTGGCCTTATATTTAATGTATGTTAAAAAGGATAACATAAAATTCAAATAAATAAACAATAAATTCTACAAATTCTTAATTTTTTATACAAATATATTTATTTCAGTAAACCATTATGTAAGATTCCTTTCCCTTTTCATTGACCTGCCGTATAAAACTCGTTATAATCCTTATTAACTCGATAAGATTTAAAGGTTTTAGTACAGGAGTGATGAAAAGTGAAATGGTTTCATTTTCTGTTTAATGAACGATGCCCAAAATGTAAGCAAGTGTTAAATACATCAAAATCTAATGCACTTCACGCGACTGTAGTGAAAGTGTGTCCGTCTAACCACTATCAAAAAGAATTTCACCCTGCGCTTGAAACGTATGTAGAAAGTAATGGAACAATATAAAAAAAGCTATGGGAATCCATAGCTTTTTTATAGTAGCCCCCACCAAATCTTAATTGCCGTTGCTAAAATCAAACCGGCAAGGATCCACTGAAGCACTTTTGTATTCATTTTCTGACCAACTTTTGCACCGACTGGAGAGGCAATTAAACTTGCCGCAACTAAAATAAGTGCCGGTATAAATGGGACTTGATGGGTCACCAGCTTTCCAACCGTTGAACCAATGGAAGAAATAAAGGTAACGGCTAGTGAAGTTGCGATGGTTATTCGAGTTGGAATTTTAAGCACCACAAGCATCACAGGAACTAAAATAAAGGCTCCCCCTGCTCCTAACACTCCTGCTACGGCTCCAATAAGCAGTGATAAAATAGAAGCTAGTCCTTTATTGAATTGAAGTTCGCCTTCTTTTATCTTATCTACATTTTTCTTTGGAATAAACATCATCATAACCGCAATAAGAGCTAAAACTCCATATACAACATTTAATCCTTGTTCACTCATATAATGTGAGAGGTAGCTTCCAAGCATGCTCCCAATTAGAATATTGCTGCCCATGTATAAAATTAATGATTTGTTTAAAAATCCGCTTTTTCGATACGCCCATACGCCGCCTAATGTCGCAAAGAATACTTGAATGGCTCCTGCACCTGAGACGTGATGAGCCGTTAATGCTCCTACTCCTACTAATGGAGGAATATACAACAGCATCGGATAATTAATAACAGACCCGCCAATACCGACCATACCGGAAATGAACGACCCAATAAATCCAATAAGAAAAAGCGTGATGATAAATGTAAGATCCATCTATAGTCGCTCCGTTTCATATAAGGAAAGGGTACCTTTTACAAGAGATACCCTTTTCGTCTATTATTTCTTATCCTTTTTTAATCCAAAATTTAAGAACGTCGCCTTCTTCTGTATGAAGAAGCTCGTGACCGCCAGATTTTGCCCAGGCTCCAAGGTCATTTTTTGCCCCTTTATCCGTTGCGTGAATTTCTAACACTTGACCTGCTTCTAATTCATTCATTGCTTTTTTTGTTTTAACAATCGGCATTGGACATGCCAGCCCTTTTGCATCTAGTACTTTATTTGATTCCATTTCTCTCTCTCCTTTGTTTAGGTTTTAGCGAATCGCACAGCGGTTTGGTCCAATTTCCATTTCACGCTGTTTTTCTTCATCTGGGCTTACTTTTCCCATGTTGGTTTCACGAATTTCTTGATACGCATTTGGCTGCGGCGGTAAATTATCTGTTACTAAGTGTCTGAACTCTGCTTCGTTTTCAATATTTAATCCATGATTTTCCGCAAACAACGCACCTAACTTTTCAGCTACGCTTCCGTTGTCATTTAGCTCATCAATAATCATAAAGTGAGCTGGTAATACGATTAACTCATCTGACAATGCTTTATAACGTGTATAAAGCGTTTCTCTCAAATCGCCTACCCAGTCTTCAGCCATACCAGCTAAATCAGGACGTCCAATTGAATCAATGAACAAAATATCACCTGAAAGCAAATATTGATCGTCTAAGATAAAAGAAGTTGATCCAATCGTATGACCCGGTGAATAAAGAGGCTGAATCGTAATCATTGTGTTACCAATCACGACATCGCTGCCTTCTTCTAAAGCCTTGTAGTCAAAAACCACTTCTTCTGCATCTTTTGGAGGCAGCCAGTACGCTGCATTTGTTGCTTCCGCAATAACTCTTCCTCCTGAAATGTGATCTGCATGAAGGTGCGTATCAAACACGTGCTTAACCGTGACACCAAGTTCTTTGGCAAAGTGGATGTACACATCTGCCATACGCGTCGCATCAATAATAGCCGCTTCACCGTTTGATACGATCATATAAGATAAGCACCCTTTACCGATACGAACAAACTGATAGATCTCTCCGCCGTCTTTTAAATCGCCAACTTTAACAGGCTCTAAATATTCACTCCACGCTTTCATACCGCCTTTAAGGTACGATACGGTAAGACCAGCTTCAGAAAGCATGTCAGCTACCATCACGGATGAACCTTCTTTAGCACAAACAACTAATACTTCTTTATCAGAAGGGATTTTTTCTAAGATTTCTTCTACTCCGTCTAAAAGATCGAAGTATGGAACATTTAAATGCTGAAATTGATGACCTTCAATTTTCCAATCGCTAAAATCACTTTCGTTACGAACGTCCAAGATAAATAACGCTTCTTTATTGATAATTTTAGATGTAACTTCTTTTGCAGTAAGTACATGTACTGTCATATTAAAATACCTCCTTAGGTATATGAACTATCAAAATTTTTTAATCCATTATAATCGATTGGTTATTCTACTTTACCCGTCCAGTCACGCATACCGGGAACCACGTTAATTAAATGTTTAAATCCTTGCTTTTTCATTGTTTGGCCTGCCATTTCACTTCGTCTTCCAGAGTGGCAAATAATATAAATTTCATCTTCTTTATTTAACTCATTGAAACGTTTTTCTACTTCACCAAGCGGAATGTGAACTACGCCTGGAATATGAGCTTCATCGTATTCTTCTACTTCACGAACGTCTAAAATATGAAGATGTTCATCATGCTCTACTTTTTTCGCAAATTCTTCTAATGAAATTTCAGGAATTGGCGTTACGTTTTCTTCAGCTCCGCCTTTACGAAGAAAGTGGTGAAGAACGTCACCTGCTGCCTCGGTACCTAAATACTCATGACCTGTGCTTTTTGCCCACGCTTGTAAGTCAGCCGTAGAGCCTTTATCCGTTGCTTGAATTTCTAGCACTTGACCTGCTTCTAATTCATTCATTTTCTTCTTTGTTCTTACGATTGGCATTGGACATGCTAACCCTTTTGCATCTAATACGAAGTTTGCTTGCATCATTTCTTTTTCCTCCTTGGTTTAAATACTAGTAGGGGTATATTTTTATCTAAAAAAATTAGACCGTTTCCCCTTTCCACTCCATCATGCCGCCGGTCATATTCGTTACACTGTAGCCTTTCTGCTCAAGAAAACGAGCTGCCATTCCGCTTCTGCCACCAGAACGACAGACAACAATATAATTCTTTGCTTTATCTAACTCATGCATACGGAATTCCAATAAAGGAAGCGGAATATTTAACGCGTTTGGTATTTTACCTATTTTTACTTCCTCTACTTCACGCACGTCTAAAATGTGAATTTGTTCTTGTTTTTTTACTAATTGTTCTACTTCTTGTGCTGCTATTGTCTTCACTCTGCGTCTCCTCCTTCTTGATTTATCTCCACGTATTCATGCCGCCTTTAACGTTGGTAATGGATATAAAACCTTGCTTTTTCAACAGCTTACTTGCTTTCATACTTCTCACTCCGCTTTGACAAATAACGACTACTTCTCTGTCTTTTGAAAGCTGACCTGTTTGCGCTGGCAATTCTGATAAAGGAATATTTCGAAACCCTTTAATATGTTTGGTACGAAATTCATGTGGTGTTCGCACATCGATAAACTGGTTATCTTTATTTTTTAACTTTGCTTTTAACTCCGTTGTGGCTATTTGCTGAATACCTTTTACTGTTGCAAAACGCTGATACAGAAACCACAATAGAAAAACGATAATAAGCGCATTGATAATCATATTGACCCTCGCTTCATGAGCTATCTTTTAGATGAATAAGTTTACGTTTCCGTTTTCTGCGTCGGCTAAATACGCCGCTACGCCTGCATATTCAATATTATCTAGCAGCTCTTTTTCCTGTAACCCTAGAAGATCCATCGTCATTGTACAAGCTACTAGCTTAACGTCTTGTTCCTGTGCCATTTCGATAAGCTGCGGCAGCGTTAGGGCATTATGCTTTTTCATGACATTTTTAATCATTTTAGGTCCCATACCTGCAAAGTTCATTTTAGATAAGCCCATTTTATCCGCACCGCGCGGCATCATTTTGCCAAACATCTTTTCTAAAAATCCTTTTTTCACCGGCACCATTTCTTCTTTACGAAGCGCATTCAATCCCCAAAACGTATGGAATATCGTCACTTCATGGTCATAAGCAGCCGCTCCGTTAGCAATAATATAAGCTGCCATCGCTTTGTCATAATCACCGCTAAATAATACAATTGTTGTTCGTTTCTTTTGCTCAGTCATGTTGTTCCTCCTATTACCCTATGGGGTATATTTAATTCTAAAAAAATTAGCTCTTTTGAATGTAAAAGATAAATGTGCTTCCTTCTTCTTTAAAATCAATAAGCTCGTGTCCTGTTGATTTTGCCCAAGCTGTTAGATCACTTTTAGCACCTTTATCTGTCGTTTGCACTTCTAATACTTGGCCTGTTGTTAAAGTATCCATTGCCTTTTTTGTTTTTACGATTGGCATTGGACACGCTAATCCTTTTGCATCTAAAACTTGATCAATTTTCATAATGATTATCTCTCCTTTTATATACATATACCTGTAAGGGTATATTATATTAAATAATGATATTCGTCAACCTTAAATAAGGTGACAACGATTAACGACTTTTCACTAACAGCTGTACAGCTTCTTTCACTAACCCTTCCGTTGGCTCTCCTTGCTCCAGGCTTTCTCTGACGCACTGTTCAAGATTACTGCTCACAATAACTCCCATTGTGCGATCAATGGCACTTCTTGCAGCAGATAATTGAGTCACGACGTCTCGGCAGTCTTTTCCTTGTTCCATCATGCTAAGCACGCCTTTTAACTGCCCTTCGATTCGGCGCAGCCGATTTTTCACTTGTTGGTTATACTCCATAATCGAATACCCCTTTCTTTCCTTTACGTTGACACTTACACGCTGCTAACTCATAGCTGCGCACTTGAAAACCTCTTTTTCGTAAGAACCGTACGCCTAAATTTAATTCCACTCTATCTCCAGCAATCAGATGAACGCTTCCCTGTGGAATTTCTGAATAAAAGCGTTTGAGATACGCATACGGAATAACTATACTAATCGAATCATGAACTTCATGATAATGACGAATATCTACAACCGTTCGCCCAAGTTCTTTTGCTTCAGATTCCCGTATGCACTGTATTCCTTTAACTGGATAATAACGTCTGTATGCAATAAATAAAGTAGCAAGCAACAATACTGCTATATAGAGCATAACAATCACCGCCTTGCTATTGAATTGATGTTGTTTACACGCTTTATATTATACCCCTATAGGTATATTGTCAAGCGAGAAAATTATATTTAATTTTACTTATTTACATGAATCCTTTCATACGAATCAATCCACTTTATACACCTTAGGAATCATGAATGTTTTCTTTAATCTCCTTTACTGTGTGTACCCCCTCCCCTATAGACCAAACAGACTTTTCCGTTTTCATGCATCACCTGGGCTCATATAAATGACTAAAAAATAAGCTTACTGCACCATTCACCATCTGCGCACAAAAGGTCCAGTTCTCCTTGGGAACTGGACCTTTTGTGGTAAAAAGCTGATTAGCTTTGATGATAAATATTATGCCATTGATTCCACGAACTGTGTGGATGCTGCTGGTGCCACTGATTCCATGGCACATATGGATTTTGCTGATGCCACTGATTCCACGAACCGTGCGGATACTGCTGATGCCACTGATTCCAAGGTGTGTATGGATGTTGTTGATGCCATTGATTCCATGTGCCGTGCGGATACTGTTTGTGCCACTGCTCCCAAGGGACATGAGGATGTTGCTGATGCCATTGATTCCACGTGCCTTGAGGATGCTGATGATGCCATTGTTCCCATGGAATATAATGTTGCTGTCCTTGATGCATATTTCGTCAACTCCTTTTCCTTTGCCACATCATATGTTCTTTTTAGAATTTAGAGCTTATCTATTTTAAAATATAGGCGTTTGATTAATTATGAATTAAATTACGTATTTCTTCTCTTTACTTATAGGCATGAGCTCTTGTTTTACAAGTGGAAGCACGTATTTATCTAGAAGTATAGAATGAATATTTCTTATCATTCACCTTATTGCTAATAATATTTCTTTAAGGGATCTGTGTTTTTTGGGATGCATTTGTCTTCCCATGAAAAAAACACCTTCTCATTCGAGAAGGTGTTTTGCAATTAACCTACAATATTATAGCCAGCGTCTACGTGTACGATTTCTCCTGTTACGCCGCGTGAAAGGTGGCTCAGTAATACAACCGTCATGTCGCCAACTTCTGCTTGCGTTACGTTACGCTTAAGAGGTGCTTTTTCTTCAACTTTGTGAAGAATTTGGTTAAAGTCAGAAATGCCTTTTGCTGCAAGCGTACGAATTGGGCCTGCTGAAATCGCATTTACGCGGATATTGTCTTTTCCTAAGTCTAATGCTAAGTATTTTACTGAAGACTCAAGTGCTGCTTTCGCTACGCCCATTACATTATAGCCTTCAACTGCACGTTCTGCACCAAGATAGCTCATTGCTACAAGAGAACCGCCTTCTGTCATAAGAGGTTTTGCTGCTTTCGCTACAGCGATAAATGAATAAGCGCTTGTGTCTTGAGCAAATGCATATCCGCTTCTTGACGTATTAATAAACTCGCCGTTTAGATCTTCTGAATGAGCAAACGCAACAGAGTGAATCACTCCGTGAACTGTACCTGCTTCTTCTCCGATTTTTTTGAACGCTGCTTCAATGCTTTCGTCACTGTTTACGTCACATTCAGCAATTAATGATGCTTGAATTTCATTTTTTTCTAAAAGCTTGTTCAATTTTCCTAGTGAACGTTCTTTACGGTATGTAAAAATTAAGTTTGCTCCTACTTGATGAAGGGCTTTTGCAACACCCCAAGCAATACTTCGGTCGTTGGCAACTCCCATAATCACAATGTTCTTGTTCTTTAATTGTAATAAATCTTCCATAATATCCTCCAAAAAAAATTAGTCATCAATGATGACTAATAGGTAATTGTATAGCTTTATTATAGCACAAAGATGCGCTTAGTTCCTAAGAGTCTTATGAATTAACCGATTTTACTCTATAAATAATCTCCTATTTATCCGAATCCTGCAGCCATGCTTGCGTTGTTTCAGCAAATTTTTTGGCTGCAGGTGAAAGATGATAACGAGTAGCTAGACCAATCGAACGGTAGCTATCCACTTGAAACGGAATCGCACGCAGCTCTTGCGGGATTGAATCCAAAAGCATTTCAGGTAAAATACTAATGCCTAAGTGATACGTAATCATCGATAGGATAGCACTTTCATCCATTAATTCAAAGCGAATTTCAGGCTGAACCCCCTGTTCTTCAAACAATTGCTTAATATCATGATATCCGCCGTATGTCGGCATAATAAACGGTTCTTTCTCTAAATCTTTAAAGGAAACGTTTTTTTGATGATACAAAGCACTTTGATTTGATACGACACACAGCAGCGGGTCTTTTTTTAAAGAAATAATATGAAATTGACTTGAATGCGTAATGTTAATAAAGCCGCAGTCTATTTCTCCGCTTAGCAGCCACTGTTCAATTTCAAGGTAGTCGCCTTCCTTGAGCTGAATTTGAATCTCAGGGTAGTTTTTTTCCATCAGCTGAATAATTTCAGGAAGCCATTTGGTCGACACGCTTTTAAAAATACCGATTTTAATGGTTCCTTTTGCAAGGCCTAAGAGACTGGCTGCTTCTTGATGAACTTTTTCATTTTCTTGCAGAACCTTTCGAATGGCAAGCAGCATCGTTTCGCCTTCTGTTGTTAAGGTAATACCCGCTCTGTTTCGATTTACAAGCGGGAAGCCAAATTCCGATTCAAGATTTGTAATGGCATGGCTGACCGCTGACTGCGTTAGCGCCATCGCATCTGCCGCTTTTGTAAAGCTTCTCACTTCCGCTACTTTGTTTAAAATTTCATATTTCACTAAGCTCATTTTATCCCACCCCAACATGAATTTAATTCACGTTCATCATTATAAAGATTCATTTTATTAATATCAAATTCCTTTGTATACTGTGGGTACATGATAAAAAATGGAGGGTTGAACGTGAGTTACCGCACACGAGCAAATATGATGATGATTGGGGTAAACGTATTTTGGGGTATGTCGTACGTGTTTATGAAAATGGGGCTGAGTTCACTCGGATCATTTACCATTATTGCGCTTAGATGTTTGATTGCTTTTTTCATTGCCGGGCTGTTTTTTCATAAGCCTTTACGGCAAATCACGCGCAAAACGATTTTATCATCCGCTATTTTAGGCTTTTTACTGTTTTCAGTTTTTTCATTTGTTACGTTTGGCGTCAGCATGACGTCTGCTTCAAATGCCGGATTTCTTGTCAGTTTAACGGTCATTTTTGTTCCATTGCTCAACTGCGTGTTAGTGAAGAAGCTTCCTTCTTGGCCGATTGGGCTCGGAATCATCACTACCCTAACCGGTATAGGTGTGTTAACTTTAAAGCACTCCTTTTATATGAATACGGGTGATGTACTTTGCATCGGAACCGCACTATGTTATGCAGTTCACATTACGCTGACCGGCACGTTTACGAAAAATGAAAACCCAATTGCTCTCGGCATTTTACAGCTAGGGTTTGCTGGATTATTTGCACTGATTTGCAGCTTTTTATTTGAACACCCCAGCATTCCAACTACGTTATCATCATGGATTGCGATTTTAGGTCTTGGCGTTCTTTGCAGCGCGATTGGATTCATTTGTCAAGCCATTGCGCAGCGCTACACAACTCCTACTCACACAGGACTTATTTTTGCAACAGAGCCTATTTTTGCTGCGCTGTTTGCCGTTCTCTTTTTGCATGAGCTGTTTACGCTTAAAGACCTTGTTGGTTCTATTATTGTGATTGCGGGGATTTTAATTGCTCAATTAGACGATTTACTATTTAAAAAAAGAGTTCATTACCAAGAGACTTTGCCAAAGTAAAAGCCGCTAGATAAGAACCTAGCGGCTTTTGTTATGAAGCTAAGATATAAGATTTCTTATAGCAGCCCCAACACTATTTCCACTTTTCTTTTAATAGATGCTAGTATTTTTTAAACTATATTGCTATTCTAGATAAAAAATAAGTCTAGGTGAATGACTGTGAAGCTTATTAAACGAATACTCTCAACTATCACTTCATCGATATGCGGCGGTGCAGTTTGCATAGAAATATTTGAATTAAATTCTCTTGGCTATACAAGTATAGTAGATTATTTATCGACTTTGCTTATTGGTGTGTATCTTACCGCTCCATTTATTATTATAGTAGGCATCCCTTGTTCAATAGCGATAGCAAACATCATGAAATACATAGCTTCATTTCAAATATTAATTGAACTAATTCTATATCTTCTTTTCGGTATCATGGGAGCACTCGCCGTATTAGCTTTATTTTTGCTAAGTGACGGAATATCGGCTTTTAGTCTCTTTCCGCGAATCCTTATTGTAACGTTGAGCTGTTCACTGCCGTTTGGGCTATCATCTATCTTGATAAACAAGCTATCTAAAAAGACAGTCTATTATTATACATAGACCGTCTTTTTAGATGTTTTGCTACAGACACATCGCTATCGTTCATTACACTAACCGATATGATTTTGCATAATAGCACAACTTACACCCCATATGTATAAAACTTTTTATCTACGTTCATCACCGGAAAATTGGCAGGCAGCTTTTCTTTCTCTATACTTTGAAAGCCATTTTTCTCATAAAATCGATGCGCAGACCTATATTGTAAGGTGGTTCCTAAGTATATTCTTTCCACTTCTCTCTCTTTTGCCCACCCGATGGCTGTATGCAATAAACGGTGAGCTGTTTTGAAGGTGGCTCCTCTATAAGGTTTGGCTACAAACATTTTCCGTAGCGCTACTTGGCGGCTTCCAATGTCTATTAAAGCTACGCTTCCCACTACTTTTTCGTTGCAAACAGCAACCCAAAAGTTTCCGTTGCCCTGTTGATAAAAGCTTTCGATTTTAAATAAATCGGGCTGATCTTTCTCCGTTATTGGAATGTGATATTCTTGCTGCTGAATAGGAAGAATTAAGTCCACTACTTCTTGTTGATACTTACTAGCATATGGCTGAATGATGATACTTTCACTCAAAACCTCCACCGCCTCTAATCAGTTTACTCCACCTTATTTTTGACTGTTTTTAATACTGCACAACCTATGTTCATTATAAAACCAATTACGGCACCTGCAAGAATCGATATCACACCTACAGCGATAAAATCGCCTTTAGTCGGCTGAAATAAATTCATGGAAAGCAGACCAAACATAAAAAGCATTGGAATAAGATAACTCAGCATCTTTTTCAACTTAGCACCTCATTTCCTTATTTCTATAAACCCTGTAACCATTTTATCGTATATTAATTTCCTATTTATTACAATCTTTATCTTCTTTCATGTTTTTATCAAAGAAATGAAAAAAAGTGCCTGCCTCTCGTTCCTTAGTAATTGAGAGACGGGCACTTTTTTATAAAACATGACTCGTTGCTTGTAAAAAGAACTGAGACTGTTCGTAGTTATATGTCACTTTTGAAAAGTCAAACGGCTGGCCGTTCGCTAAGTGAAAGAGTGTTTCAATAAATAATTTAGGATCGCCTTCTTTTAATCCTAAGTACTTTGCTTCTTCTTCGTTCAGCTTGCCGACGTGAAGATATAGATCAGAAAACCCGATTTTTAAGCCAAGACCTTCTTTAATGTAATGAAAAATAGACTGAGAAACAATTTCGTTATTTAAGTACGTAACGATGGACTTATTATAAAACGATTCTTCCAGACAAAGCGTCTGGCCGTTAATATACCGTACTCTTTTTACATAATAGACGTCGCTATTTTCTTCTATGTTTAAATTTAAAGCCGCTTCTTGCGTCGGTTTCCGTACATCTAGCTCAATTACTTCCGACGTTAACTGAAAATCTTCAAGTTCACTTGTAAATCCTTGATTGGAAAGCAAGCCAATATAGCCTTTTCGTTTATGACGACGGACAAAAATGCCGCTTCCTCTTACTTGAAAAACAACGCCTTTTTTCTCTAATAGATCTAAGGCCTTTGTTACTGTACTTTTACTCGCCTCAAATTGTGCCATCAGCGTTTCTAATACCGGCAGCTTGTCTCCTTGCTGAAGCTTGTGTTCTTCAATATAGGTTTCAATTTCAATTGCAATTTGTTGGTATTTGATCATAGCTATACCTCTTTACTGAATTTGTCTCAAGAATAACACGATTATACCATAATCTAACTCCATCCCATAAACTTAAATTATTTATTGATTATTATTTTATTTGGGTATTGATAAATTGTATCGGTACAATTATACTGAAAGCGTATACTCAACAAGGGGGTTGAACATATGGGAGGGAAAATTAGAGATTATCACAAGCTTGCAGCAGATATTTTAGATGCAGTAGGCGGCGAAGAAAATATCGTAAGCGCTACACGCTGTGCTACGAGGCTGCGAATTGTATTAAAGCGCTCGAAGCCAGAAGCCAAACGTAAGGTATCTTCTATGGCTGGTGTCATTACGGTTGTTGAAAACAGCGGGCAGTTTCAGGTCGTTATTGGACAGCACGTAGGAGACGTTTATGAAGAGTTTGCTAGTTTAGTAAATTTGGATACAGCAGAGGAGCAAACTGAAAACAAAGGCACGATTTTAAACCGTGTGATTGCTACAATGTCCGCTGTGTTTGCACCGTTTGTATACATCTTAGCAGCGGCAGGAATTTTACAGGGCTCGTTAATCTTAATTAATTTGTTTTCGGATAGCTTTGCCAAAACGGGCACCTATCAAGTATTAAGCTTTATTTCGTGGGCACCGTTTGTTTTTTTACCTATCTTTATTGCCATCACAGCATCCAAGCATTTTAAAACCAACACCTACATCGCAGTGGCGTGCTGTGCCGCATTAGTCAGTCCAACATGGGCAGAAATGGCGGCCAAAATTGCCGACGGAAGCAGCATTTCGTTTTTAGGTCTTCCCTTATCCGAAACAATCTATACTTCTTCTGTTTTACCGCCTTTATTTTTAGTATGGATTTTGTCTTACCTTGAAAGGTTCCTAAACAAGAGCATTCATGAAGTGGTTAGACCGCTGTTTGTTCCGTTTTTATGTATGGTGATTATGGTTCCTATAACGATTTTACTCATTGGCCCCGTTACAACGATGGGAGCTAACGGAATCGCTCACGGCTATAACTTTTTAGCTGAAAACGTACCTGCCTTAGCTGGAGCAATCATTGGCGGCTTCTGGCAAATTGTTGTTATCTTTGGAGTACATTGGGGAATTACGCCGATGGTGCTTGCAAACTTTGATTTAAACGGCAGAGATTCATTTCAAGCGTATCAAACAATTGCCGTAGTTGCTCAAGTTGGAGCGGTGCTTGGGGTTATTTTAAAAGCAAAAAGCCAAGAAGCACGTAAAGTAAGCGTATCAGCCGGAATAACAGGATTATTTGGTATTACAGAGCCAGCTATCTACGGCGTAAACTTACGTTTTAAAAAGCCGTTTATCTTTGGATGCGTTTCAGGTGCTATTGGTGCCGTTGTAGCAAGTTTCTTTCACCCATATTACTTTGCTTACGCAGGATTGCCTGGACCGTTGACCATTGTAAACGGTATTAGCCAAGACTATCCGATGTCAATCTGGGGAATTTTAATTGGATGTGCTATTGCGATTATTCTTCCAGTTGTGCTTATTCAAGTATTTGGCTACGGAGAAGACGCAGCAAAAGAAGCTGCAGCTGCTCCTTTAAACGAAGTAGCTGTCAGCAACCCGAACGAAAATGAAGAAACGATCAGCGCACCGTTTAGCGGGAAAGTTATCCCACTTTCTAGCGTACCGGACGAAGTATTCAGCTCAGGTGCGATGGGAGAAGGATTAGCGATTGATCCTTCAGATAACAAGCTTTATGCACCTTTTGACGGAACTGTAGTCATGGTAGCACCAACGAAGCATGCCATTGGCCTTCGTTCAGAATACGGCGTTGAATTACTTGTTCATATTGGATTAGATACCGTTACGTTAGACGGCAAGCCGTTTACCCTGCACGTAGAAGACGGTGTAAAGTTTAAAAAAGGCGATTTACTGATTGAATTTGATAAAGAATTTATTGAAACACAAGGGTTACAAACGATTACACCGGTTATTATCACAAATTCAAACGCTTACCGAGAAGTAATCGTTGAAGATGTTGAAAATAGCGGACTAAATCAAACATTATTTACCGTAGTGAAATAAGGAGGAACTAACAATGACAAAGATGCCAAAAGATTTTTTATGGGGCGGCGCATTAGCAGCTCATCAATTTGAAGGTGGATGGAATCAAGGCGGAAAAGGACCGAGCGTAGTAGACGTTATGACTGCAGGTGCGCACGGTGTACCGCGACAAATCACTGAAACAGTGGAAGAAGATAAATTCTATCCAAATCACGAAGCGATTGATTTTTATCACCGCTACAAAGAAGATATCGCACTGTTTGCAGAAATGGGCTTAAAATGTTTGCGAACGTCTATCGGCTGGAGCCGTATTTTCCCTAAAGGCGATGAAGCTGAGCCAAACGAAGAAGGACTAAAATTTTACGACGATGTATTTGATGAACTGTTAAAGCACGGGATTGAACCGGTTATTACGCTGTCTCACTTTGAAATGCCTCTGCATTTAGCTCGAGAATACGGCGGATTTAGAAGCCGAAAAGTGGTAGATTGCTTTGTGAAATTCGCTGAAGTTTGTTTCGACCGCTATAAAGACAAAGTCACGTACTGGATGACGTTTAATGAAATCAACAACAAAATGGACGTAAACAATCCTCTATTCTTATGGACGAACTCAGGCGTTTCTGTAAAGCCTGGTGAAAATGCAAAAGAAGTGATGTATCAAGCGGGACATCATGAACTTTTAGCAAGCGCTCTTGCCGTATCAAAAGGAAAAGAAATCAATCCAAATTTCCAAATCGGAGCAATGGTGTCACATGTGCCAATCTATCCGTATTCTTCAAACCCTGAAGACGTGATGTTAGCAGAAGAAACAATGAGACAGCGCTACTTCTTCCCTGACGTTCAAGTTCGCGGCTATTACCCGAGCTACGCGTTAAAAGAATTCGAACGAGAAGGCTATCACATTCCGTTTGAAGAAGGTGACGAAGAAATTTTACGAGACGGAAAAGTAGATTATTTAGGCTTCAGCTATTACATGTCCACAACGGTTAAAAGCGACGTTGAAGCTGATAATACGGGTGATATCGTAAACGGCGGATTGCCAAACGGCGTAGCAAACCCTTATATCAAATCAAGCGATTGGGGCTGGTCGATCGATCCAACGGGCTTGCGCTATACGTTAAATCGTTTCTACGACCGCTATCAAATTCCGCTATTCATTGTAGAAAACGGATTTGGCGCCATCGATACGGTTGAAGCAGACGGTTCCATTCATGACGCATCGCGAATTGAATATTTAAAATCGCACATCGAAGCGTTAGAAAAAGCTGTAACGTACGATGGTGTTGATTTAATGGGCTACACGCCGTGGGGAATTATTGATATTGTTTCTTTTACAACAGGCGAAATGAAAAAACGATACGGGATGATTTATGTCGACCGTGACAACGAAGGAAACGGATCGATGGAGCGCTACAAAAAAGATTCCTTTAACTGGTATAAACATGTAATTGAAACAAACGGTGAAGAACTATAAGAAATCAGAAAAGCCGGTTTCCTGCGTGAAGACACAGGAAACCGGCTTTTTTAAATGTAAAAATAAATGCAAATACGTTATCTCGGTTTATCTACTAGCTGCGTTTGCGCAATTTCTGTTTGCTTAATTCCCGCTCGTTGAATTTCATCAGCAAACGATTCATGTTTCAGCGTTTTGATTACCTTTTCGCTTCCATCTCGAAGAGTATACACTCTAAATTCATACATACTCTGCCCTCTCCTTTAAGCTATGATTGATGCGATTCATTAGATGCGCTTCTGTTCAAAGCAACTCCTAATAGAGGTTACTTTTTACTCTTCTTTACTTTACCCACTTTTTAGGAAACTAGACAAAGAGATTTGCTCTGACGCGATAAAAGAAAAAGCCTTTGCCGTAAGCAAAGACTTTTATCTATTGAATATTATTGTTCAAAGATGGTTCCTTTTTTGAACTTTGACTGTTTAAAAGCAAATTTCGTTAAAAGAATATACGCAACTCCTGCGACTACTACTCCTATAATCCAGCCTAAATCAACTTCAATAAACGCAGCGCCTGCACCGATGAGCATCGCAAGCAAAGCGCATGGATTGTAGCCGGAAAATGGCCCTTTTTCTTGATACAATTCCTCTACATTCACTTTTTGCTTCCGTAAAATATAGTAATCGACTAGTAAAATAGAAACAATCGGCCCTAAAAAAGCAGAGTAAATCAAAATGAACAAACCAAGACCTGCAGCTGATGAATCTTGAACAAGCACCCAAGGGAACGAGCAAAAGGCAAGCAGCCCGGTAATCGTAACCGCTACTTTATAGTTTGCTTTTGTCAGCAGCGTAATGACATACGTAGGCGGAATAATATTTGCCACCATGTTTACGGCAATCACGCCAATCACAATAAATGCTGATACAGCAACAGTGATATACGAATTATCGACTACAACCGCGAACGCTTTAACTGGATTGGAAATACCCGTAGCAGAAGCAAGCATAGCCCCGATTGTAAGAACAAATCCGTAGGCTACTAGAATTGGTGTAAAATATAAAAATCCGCGTTTCTTGTCGCTAATGCCTGGCTTTAGCTCTCTGGAGTAATCGGCTGCGCTTAGGAAAATCGCCGCATAATTACCCATAAACATCATGATGAAAGAAAAGAACGGAAGTCCCCACGAGCCTTTTGTATGTACCCACTTCTCTGCTACTACCTCACTATGAGACGTTAAAAGAACACCAAATACATACACAAGACCAAGCAATATAATGATCGACGCAAGCATCTCTACCCATTTAACCGCGTGGAAGCTGTACAGCGAAAGAACAATTTGCAGCAGTTGAATGATAATAAAACAAAGAATAAGATTGTCAAAAGCCCCTTTGCTCACAATTTTACCAATTTCGTTTAAAGCTGTACCGCCTGTCCAGCTTTGGAAACCATACCAAATGATAGCTGGAATACCTCGTAAAAGAGACGATATAACGGAGCCTTTTATGCCAAAAGACATTCGAAGCTGCATCACATACGGTATACCCGTCCTGTAGCCAATTCGATCGTTTAACACAAAAAAAGTAGAAATAATACCAATAGCAATAATGGCTGCCACAAACGTTTGAAAAAGATTTAATACCGCTGTACCCGCAATTACTAAGCTCGCACCAAGCGTCATATTTCCTAAATTAACGCCGTCTCCAATCCACATAAACATATAGGCCAGTGGAGTTAGCTTTCGATCCGCATCCCTTTTTGGCTTTAGTGACGGATCAAGCCCCCTATCTTGATGAGAATGCACCTCTTCTATAACGGAACTTGTTGCATTTGTAGACACTATATACTCAACTCCTTTTTTATGATGTTTCCCCTCTTACTTCTAACATTAGATGTAACTTAACTTAACATGTACATAGTGTATACGAATTTTAACGCAAGTTCATCATTATTTATGTGAATTTTCTGATATTAATTTGTGCGATTTGACTAATTTTTGATCTCAGCTCGCAACATACAGAAGTTGATGATATTAAAAAATCCAAGCGCTTACAATAAGCGCTTGGATGAGTCACTCAGTATTTATTTTTCACAGGCAATGTAGTCTTTATCTCGATCTAGCTTTGTATTGGCATCATACAGTGCTTTTGAAACATACGGTTTGTACTTTGTTTTGCCGCCTTTATTCTTTACATTAGCCGTACGAGCTACGCCGCCTTTGTAGTCTTTGTTTAATTCGGTACAGTTTTTGTAAGATTTAGCTGCCGCATCTACGTTTGAAACCGTGCCAAGAGATACGCTTGTTAATAAACCGAAAGATAGAACAATTGGAAAAATCTTTTTCATAACAGATACTTCCTTCCTATATTTTGTCTCATTAATAATAGAATGTTCTATCAATCTTTTTTTTACATTTAAACTACTATTATCCAATTTTTTATTTATAAGTAGCTTTAAGAGCCTTGACCGCTTGTTTAGCCGCTTCTGCAATCAGTTTATCATGATACTCCGCATCTTTTTCCGTACGATCGGAAAGGATCGCAAGAACAATTGGATCTCCATTTGGCGGCCAAAGAATGGCAATATCATTTCGCGTCGCGTAGGAGCCTGCGCCTGTCTTATCAGCTACTTCCCAGCTTTTTGGCACGCCCGCTCGTATCAAGGCATCCCCTGTCGTATTTCGTTTCATCCAATCCGTTAAAAGTGCACGTTTGTCTTCAGGAAGTGCCTGTCCAAGTACATACGTTTGAAGACTTGAAGCAAGTGCTCTTGGTGTACTTGTATCGTGGGTTTCTCCTGGATTCACTTCATTTAAATCCGGCTCAAACCGCTCAGGCAGCGTTACATCGTCTCCTATATTTTCTAAAGCTTCTTTAAATCCGTCCGGTCCGCCCAGCTGCTGCAGAATTAAATTCCCTGCCGTATTGTCGCTGTAGCGAAGCGATGCATCCGCGAGCTCTTTAAGGGTCATGCCTGTATCCACGTGTTTTTCTGTAATAGGGTTATAGTTCACAAGGTCATCGCGCGTATAAAAGATTCGTTCGTTGAGATCTTCAATTGATTTCTGCTGTAAAAGTGCACCGACAGCAAGAGCCTTATGGGTAGACGTATAAGCAAAACGCTCGTCCGGGTGATACGTTACCGTTTTATTTGTACCGGTATCTAATGCATAAATGCCAAGATTCGCATCATATTTTTCTTCAAGCTTAGCAAACTCTCGATTACTTTTAGTTTCTTGTTTTTGACACTTCACCGTTTCAGCCTGTACTCCGCTGTTTGAAAAGCCTACAACCGCCGCGCATGATAGAGCCAGTGCAGGCATCATTTTTTTAAGCTTTGAAGTGTAAAACATCTCTTTCCATCTCTTCATTACCTTTCAACACCTTTCCAAAAAGTATTTAGTATGTAGTCTCTTAGGTAGAGGTTACCAACAATTCTATTTTATCAATTGTTTACTCTCACAAACATGATAGTTTTATCACATTTATATAATAAAGTACCCGATAATGAAGAATAACTAGCATACCTCCTATTAATAAATTTAAAATACCGGCGGCGTAACGGAAAATAAAATAACGGCTTTCTCATCAAACGGATTGTCCCATTTGTGTTTCAGATGAGAAGGAATTTTGACGCTGTCTTCTTTTTCTAGCACGTATACTTCCTCGTCCAAATACACTTTAATTTTCCCTTCTAAAACGTATGCCACTTCCTCCCCTTTATGTGCTAAAGGAGTTTCAGATGAAGACATCATGGGAGGGACTTCCATAATCGCCGTAGCTAGATTTCCAGTAAAATCTGGTGATACTAGCGAATACGTGAGCTCTTTTACCTTCATCGTTTTACGCTCGTTTGACCGTACGACTAAATGAGAGGTATTTATGTCTTCAAGCAGAAAGCTAAAAGTAGGCACGCCGAGGCATTTAGCTAAAATCTTAAGCGTTGAAATAGACGGATTAGCTAACCCTCGTTCAATTTGACTTAGCATAGACGGCGTGACATCCGCTAATTTTGCTAATTCACGACTGCTTAGTCCCTTTTCTTTTCGAAATTTCTCTACTTTTTTTCCAATATCTATGTTTTCCATGATGATTCCTCCGTAAAAGATGTTTAATTAAATTTAATTTCATTAAATTAAACTTAATAAACAGCGTTGCTTATGTTAAATTATATTTAATAAATAAATTATAATTTAATACTATCACAGCGAGGAGGAAGAAAAAAATGAACGACATCTTGACCTTTTTGGTTCTCACATTATTTGTAATTATGAGCCCTGGTATCGATACGGCTCTTATTACCAAACGAACGATGGCAGATGGACAAACGGGCGGCTATAAAATGGCATTAGGCTTAGCGAGCGGCTCTTTAGTTCATACGCTCGCCGCCACGTTTGGTTTATCGGCTCTTCTCCTTCAGTCAGCTCTTGCATTTGAAATCGTAAAATACGCAGGAGCCCTTTACTTAATGTACTTAGGGATCTCTGCTTTCCTTTCCAAAAAAAGCAATATACCTTCTTCTGAAAAAGAGGAGCAGTCAAAAGAAACGTCCGCTTTTCGTCAAGGCCTTGTCTCAAACGTTCTTAATCCAAAAGTAGCGGTATTTTTCTTAACTTTTTTACCTCAATTTGTTCAAAGCAATCAAAACGTAACGCTTCAATTGCTTCTTATGGGAATAACGTATACGATCCTTGCGATCACGTGGTTTTTCGTATTCGTCTTTTTTATTAACTATTTACGAAAATGGCTTACAACACCTAGCGTGCAGCGTTTTATGGATAAAGCAACGGGCGTCGTGTTAATCGGGTTTGGATTAAAGCTCGCTTTTGAAAAACATAAATAACAAAAGTAAGTTAGTTGAAGAAAGTTCCGAATGAGTTTGATTTTTGATGGAGAATCAAATTCGTTCGGATTTTTTTATTAATAGGGTAAATGCAGGTGCTTCTAGCCGTTGATTGAAGGGCAAAACGAAGACTCCTGCAGGAAAAGCGGAATAGGTGAGACCCCGCAGGAGCGTAAGCGACGAGGAGGCTCAGCGGCCGCCTGGGGAAAGCGAAGTCTTGCACGGAAATCAACAGACGTGTAACAAGCGATTCATACTCGATCATTTATCTCAATTGTTATTTATGCACGTCAGGTTCATAAAGATAGACTTTAAGATCAAGTCTTCCATCCGAAGAAACGAGTATTCCTTCCGCTTCGAGTGAAAGTTTTTGGACAACATGCATTTCTTCGTCTTTAAACCCAATTTCTCCTTTGGAATTGATGACTCGGTGCCAGGGGAGATTATGTTTCTTACTCATCGAGTGCAGTACTCGTACAACTTGTCTCGCACCTCGAGGGCTTCCAGCCAGGCGGGCAATTTGTCCGTATGTCATGACTTTTCCGCGAGGAATTTGTTTAATAAGGGCTACTGCTCGCTCTGTAAAACTCATGCTGTCCCTCCTTTTATTGTTTAGTACAACATTACCATAATTAATAAACCGTGAAGTAATCACTCGATTTTTCTTCAGCAACATTATAAGATAATACATAAGAAGTACGCTCATCATTGTGCAACATTCTTCAGGTAAATGCTTGTATTTCCTATTCTTCAACTAGCAAATCTTTGCGCGAGTGGCAGCTTATCCCTTATTTATGACACTGTGATTATAAAAACGTTACAGAAATCAACACAGCAAAGTACGTAGAAGCGTTACATGATAAGATAAACAGTAGATACTAGTACAATTTCAAATTGATGCTGACGAATAAGTAATCATTTAAAAAGTGGTGAGAAAATGACAAAATGGCTTAGTGTAAAAGAATTATCTGAAGAAACGAGTATTCCTACTTCAACTATCAGAAGATACATAGATAAATTCGAAGATTTCTTTATACAAAAAGAAGATCATCGACCAAAACAATATGAAGCTGCAGCTGCGACCGTTTTACTGAAAATTAAGCAGCTTTATGATGAAGGCTGTCAAGCAGAAGAAATCAATGAAGCGCTGCAAAAAGAATTCTCTTTGACTACAAGCGAGGATCAAGCTGCCGTGTCTCTTGACGAAGACAAAGAGGACACAGCAGAAGCAGCTGACCAGCCCGAGGCCGATGACCAGCAGCCGACACCTCCCGAACAGCCGGTACAGCCTTCACCCCAACAAGAGCCTGATACAAAACAAATTCTTCAGGAAAAAGATAAGCAGCTTATTCAATCTTTGCGTAAAAGTCTGCGTGAACAGCAGGCCATTTCAGAATTAGTAGAAGCTTCAAAAGAAAGCAGCGTAGTAGGTAAAAAGAGATCGATTTTAAAACGATTATTCCAACGAAAAAAGGACTAAGTTTATAAACAAGCCTAGGCCATGAAGCATCTTTATTTCTGATCATTAAATTTATGTAAAACAAAGTTTCTAAACTGTTTAACAGCCGGTGATAGATATCTTCCTTCAATCCATGCTAGTCCAATGACTCGGTGGCAGTTGGCCTTAGCTAATGGGATTTTCACTATTTTGCTTTGATCGATTCCGTGTAAATCTGGAAGGATAGAAATTCCTAAGCCGGCTCCTACTAGTCCCGCTACGGTATCAGCTTCCTCTCCTTCAAACATGATGTGAGGCATTCTTCCTGACTCTTCAAATAACTGCTCAAACGTAAGACGAAGAGAAAAGCCTTCTTTTAAGTGAATAAATGATTCCTCAGCAATTTCTTCTAGTGCAATACATTCACGATCAGCATACCGGTGATTTTTCGGTACGATTACAAACAGCTCTTCACTCCAAAGATGCTGCCATTTAATGAACGATTTCTCTTCCATCGGCGCAATCAAACAAAGATCCAGTTCGCCGAGCTCCAGCTGTTCAAGAAGCACGTGCGAAGGACTTTGCCTCAGCTGAAAATTCACCTTAGGATATAAACTGCGAAACGAAGCGATTAAATCTGGAATCAAATCCGTGCTGAGCGTATGTAAAAATCCAAGTGACACCTGCCCTTTTTCAGGATCTAGCAACGCTTGAATTTCCTCTTGTCCTTTATCAAATTCTTTCATTATGTTATCTACACGCTTTAAAAAAACTTTACCATATTGATTTAATATAATGGAACGTCCTTGCCGATCAAATAGCGGTGCTCCTACTTCCTCTTCAAAACGAGCGATTGAACGACTGAGCGCAGGCTGCGTAATTAACAGCTCTTCTGCCGCGCGCGTCATATGCTGCGTACGTGCTAGCGTTTGAAAATATTTAAACTGCTGCCACTCCACTTTGTACCATCTCCTTATTAACCGTTCTATCCATTACATAGATGTATGAAAAATATGATTATAATGAATTATACATTATAAATAGCAGGTGTTACGATAAAAAATGGAAACATACTCGAGGATGTTTTTAGTTCATCTTGATGACTGCTGTATACGGCTCTTATTAAAATTTTATACTCATCATTTTCTAGCAGAAAGAAGAATTTGTCCTGAAACGTAAGGGAATTATTAAAAAGCTAACTAAGATATCATAGTAACTACACAGCAAAAAGACCCTTCTATCACACTAAAAGAAAGGTCTTTTTTGAGAATCTAAAACACATTTTTTCTTGTATGTACCCCTTAAAGTAGACTTTTTTAGAATTTAACTCGTTCTACTAACTGCAGCAATTCTTCATTTGGTCCGTGAAATAAAATCATACGGCCACCTTCAAGCGTTGGCTGAGGCTCAGATGATAAAAATTCAATTCCTTTGCTCTTATAATGTTGAATCGCCTTATTTATATCCTCTACCGTAAAGGCAAGATGGTTAACAATCCCGCTTTTGGTATACTCGCCAATCGGATCAATATCTCGAATGAGCTCAATTTCAATACCCGGCTGTTCTTCAAGATACAAAAAAGCCATCTCTCTTTTTTCGGTAGAGCCTTGAAGGCGAACTTTAAAGCCAAACATATCCCCGTAGTAGTGAATCGTTTCATCCATATTTCTAACAATAATTGCCGTATGTTCCATTTTCTTAATCATTCATCTTCTCCCTTTCCCCATGTTTAGTAAGTACAAGTAAACTATACAACAATTTAGGCAATATGTATTTACATATAGTAAGGGAATTCAAGCACTCTATCAATGAGTCGGCTATGAGTTGAAAAATAACAAACAAAAAAACAAACCCCATTGGTTTGTTTTGGTTACATAATTATAGTTAGACTCTGTTTCAACAACGTTCGATAAGCCATGTTTTGTACCTTTGTACTGCAAACGATTTTAATCTCGTACTCAGGCGGTAATCATCTATCTACGATTACGCATGTAACCGTCCGTCTCTCCGTTAAATTCCTTCAAGACAGTTCCCCTACCATTGTTTGGGTTTCTCGCTCGTGGGGTTTACCGCGTTCCACCTTTGCTGTTTCCAGCAAAGCTTCGTCACTGTGGCACTTTCAGGGATACTCGACCCTATCCGAGGACTTAGGTGGTTTTTCCCGCCGTCAGCTAAGCTATAAGCCAAGCTGCCCTAGCTTATTTTTTCACTAGGCACGAACACTACGGGCATTTCAGCACCGTGCGAGCATGGACTTTCCTCTACATCAAATGATGCAGCGATTACCTGAACGTTGTTTCAGATCGTGTATGAGTAGTATATGCGTTTTAATAAGCCAAATCAAATGTAACTTTTGGAACGGATTCCAATTCAATTTTTACAGCAAATTAAATAAAATAACTTGTTTCTGTACACTCTTTTTAGTAGATGAATCACCCGCAAATTCAAGAAATATTCTCTTCAGCCATTTCTACGAGGGATACTTTGTTTCTTTGTAGAATATTCTATACACCACACAAAAAGATGACAGAGGTGATGAAACATGAACGCTGATTTAAAATTTGATTTTCATACCCATCACGACCGATGCGGACATGCTCGCGGAACGATTCGAGATTATATAGAGGCGTCTATTGATAAAGGCCTTGATATTATTGGGATTTCGGATCATTCTCCTTATTTTGCAAGCAAAGAAGACCAGCCGTTTCCTCATATTGCGATGGGAAAAAGCGCATTCTCCGGATATGTAGCTGAGATTTTGAAACTAAAAGAAGAATATAAACAGAAAATTGAAGTGCTGTTAGGCGTGGAGTCTGATTTCTTTCCTGAGCATGCGGGAATATATCAAAGCCACTATGAAAAATATCCGTTTGACTACATAATCGGCTCTGTCCATCAAGTTGATGAAATCAGTATCTTTCATAAAACGCGCTGGGAAGGACTTTCTCAAAAAGAAAAACAGCGCACGAAAGAAACGTATTATCAATTGATCCAAGAGTCCGCCCGAAGCAGAATGTTTCAGATTCTTGGCCATATTGATGCCATGAAAGGATTCTATCCCTCCTTTTCTTCTATCGAGACAGCTGTCATTGATCAGACGCTAAAAGTGATTTCGGCACATGACATTGCTATAGAAGTGAATACATCAGGCAAAACCAAAGACTGCGGAGGCTGGTATCCTGCAGACGATATTTTAGAAAGAGCCCTGCACTACGGGGTACACATTACATTTGGTTCCGATGCTCATGACCCAGGGCGTATTGGCGACGACTTTGAATTAGTAAAAAAGCGTCTTAAAGAAATCGGTTTTACGGATTGGGTCTTTTTTAGACAGAAAAAAATGCAGATGACACCTTTATAAAACTTAAATAGAACTCCAATAAAAATATGCTTGAAGACACGGAGATGAAGGACATCTCGTGTTTTCAGGCATGTGTTTTTCACTGAGAAACTTTGACTTTTGTAGATGAAGATAAATCTTCTCCGTTTGTTTCAATTACTTGTTGTTTAGGCACCATTTTTTCATCGTCTTGAACTACCCTTGTATTCCCTGTACTACTAATTTCCTACATAAAATATCCACATTTCATTTCAACTGTGCTACATTTAACTAAAAATGCTTTCTTGATGAGGGATACAATTGTGAATTTAGATTTAACAGCTTATATAACGCTTATCTGCACGTCAGGTGTTCTTAATCTATACTTATGTTTTTACGTATTTATTAAGCGTCACCACTACGCTAACATTGCGCATTTATTTATTCTTCATACAGGTTTCACCACCATTTATTGTATGGGTGCGGCGTTTAGCTTACTATCCGTTAACCTCGGAGAAATGAAATTTTGGACCGTTATTCAATACGTGGGCATGCCTTTTTCGCCTCCTGCAGGACTGCTGTTTGTTATGCAGTATGTCGGCATAAAGGTAAGAAAAAAACATATTTTTACCCTTTTTATCATTCCATTTATTAGTTTGATTATGGTCGCAACAAATGACTGGCATCACCTTCATTACCGCGTGTTTGAAATTGATCCCGTTCTAGGTGCTCCTTACGTTCATCAAGAAATTGGGCCATGGTACACAATTCACGGCATGTTCATCTTTTCGTCTATGTTCGTTGCTTTTTTGCTCGCCGTTTATCGCTGGAAAGAAACAGCCAAAGCTTATCGCCTGCAGTTAATTTCATTAATGGTCGGTCAATTAGTCCCTATCGTCACCGCTTTTATCTATTTAATGGGCTTTACGCCGCAGGGAATTGATCCAGTTCCGATGGTTTTATGGGTCTCTTCATTTTTATATTTATGGTCCATTAACTCATCGCGTATGTTTACAGTTATGCCCGTTGCTAAAGACGCGATATTTAACAGCATCAATGACGGCGTTATCGTACTTGATGAAAGCTACAGATTAATTGAATTTAACCTAGCGTCTAAAAACATGTTTCCTCAGCTAAAAAAAGCGATGTTTGGAAAACGTTTTGCTGATGTTTGGGTGACGCTGTCCGGCCGTTCGTTTCCTTTTACATTAGAAAATGCAAAAAGCAGTCATGAACTGGAGCTTTTTTCTGAAGATCAATCTTCGTTTACGTATCAAGTTCGCACTTCTCCTTTGCAGTATGCTAACAACAGTCACGGCTTGCTGCTTATTTTTACAGATATCACGGAGCTAAAAAGACTTCAGCTAAAGCTTGAAAATCAAGCTTATTACGATGAGCTGACGCAAATTTATAATCGCAGGGCATTTTTTCAGCACAGCAAGCAAGCGTTCGATGAAGCAAAAAAGTCCGCATCTTCTTTTACACTTCTTTTACTTGATATTGATTATTTTAAAAAAGTAAACGACACGTATGGCCATTATACGGGCGATCAGGTGCTTGTACATGTCGTAAAAGCCTGCGAGTCCGTATTGCCGCAAGGAGCCCTTTTTGCTCGGTACGGCGGTGAAGAATTTGTACTCGCGCTAAAGGGCCATACTTTATCTGAAGGCGAAACGCTTGCTGAGCAAATTCGCCGTCACGTCGGGACTCAGCCCTTACTGATTAATGAAAAAACCATTTCTGTTACGCTAAGTCTTGGAGTAGCACAAGCGGAAAAACAAGAAAATGAAACGTTAGATGAGCTGTTGAATAAAGCAGATATCGCCCTGTACGCTGCCAAACAACATGGACGCAACCAAGTATGTGTATATAAAGAAATAAAAGAAATCTTAAAAAGAACCTAAACAGCACTGTTTCGGTTCTTTTTGCTTTTGACTAATATTCTTTCATTTATCAAGTAAAAGTGCTAAAAGACTTGATTTTGTTTATGGATTTGAAAACAGCTCATCCTATAAACTAGAGGTAGATCAAAAAAGGAGAGATAGAGATGAAGATTAAACATATTCGAAATGCCACTTTACTTGTTGAATACGGGGGAAAAACGTTTTTAATTGATCCCATGTTAGCGGAAAAAGGCACGTACCCTCCCTTTCCAAATTCGATCAGACAAGATCAAAACAATCCTTTAGTAAGCTTACCGTTATCCGTTGAAGAGATTATTGATGGTATTGATGCCGTCATTCTCACTCACCTTCATTTGGACCATTTTGACGATGCCGCTAAGCAGGCGTTGCCAAACGATATCAAAATGTTCGTTCAAAATGAAGAAGATGCCTCAGTAGTAAGAGCTGATGGTTTTAAAAATGTAGAAGTACTAACAAAGAACACGGTCTTTGAAGGCATCCAATTATCCAAAACAAAAGGTGAACACGGAAGAGGAGAAATTTTAAAGCGTACTGGTTTAGTATGCGGCGTTGTTTTTAAACACAAGAGCGAAAAAACGCTTTATGTAGCTGGAGATACGGTATGGTATTCCGCTGTTGAAGAAGAAATCAACACCCATCAACCGGATGTCATTGTCGTAAACGGCGGCGATAATCAGTTTTTAGAAGGCGGTTCTCTTGTGATGGGGAAAGAAGATATTTACGAAGTGCACAAAGCGGCTCCTCATGCTACGATTCTTTCTATCCATATGGAAGCTGTCAATCACTGGACGCTATCAAGAGAAGAGTTAAAAAGCTTTATCAACGAAAAAGATATGGCGTCCCGTGTCTTAGTTCCAGATGATGGCGAGGTTTATACTTTTTAAGAGAGAAGATGAGACAAAAGTATTTAAGTTGAAGAAAGGTCCGAAAGAGTTTGATTCTTGAGTGGGAATTAAATACGTTCGGATCTTTTCATTGATGTAGTTATGTCTCCCTCTCTCTTTTATAGCTCTTTAATTTATCAAGTAGTCGTAGTAGTAGCAACTGCTGAAGTGCTCGCAATAACCGCTAGCATAGCTGCTTGCTGAGCTTGAATAATCGTTTCGATCGTTGTATAGATGCCCGTTTCGATCACTCTAGAATCCTTCAGTTTTTCACTGATAACCAAATTAACCCCCAGCATAACATTGACGTCTTTCTGCCATTTAAAAAGTTTATCTGCATTTAACTGCTTCACTACTTCATGGATAAGTTCAATTTCAGTTTCTGGTTTTTCAAACAGTGCTAATAAGCCAATGACCGGATAATGCATCGCTTTTACTTTCATGCCTGCCGATTCACAGGCTTCTTTTACTGATACGCATCTTTCAATAAGAGTATCTGCATCTAAATTTTTATCGATTGAAAGAATATGACTTAAAAATTGAAGGTCATTTCCTTTTTTAAATCCATGCTGCGCCAATGTTGTATAGAAGTGTTCAATTTCATGCATGAGATCATCAGTAGACTCGCTCGTTTCAGCTAATAAAACGGCAAGAGGTACATCGCCGCTTGAAGTAAGGAAAAGATGCTTCTTTTTCATGCCTTGATAAATTTCTGCGGATCTTCGGACCATTTCTTTATGACTTCGGCTTGACTCATTCGACAGCATAGCCGAAGCCGCAATGTACGTAAAAGCGCCTCTCGTAAATCCGCCTTGTATCAACTGATCATATACGTCAAGAAACTCATGAAACGTTTCTTTTGGATTCTCATAGCGAGTATCAAGCATAGCTGCTATTGTAAAACGCTGTGATGATTTTAACGTAGAAAACATCCCTACTTGATTTTTAATATAGTCGCTTAACTCGAGATAATCCTGAAGCTCGAGCGATTTACCTTTCACTGCATACATAGAAGCGATAGCCATAAACTGCTTGTGATCTGCCACTTTCCATTTGAGCTCATTTTTTAAGCTGATATAAAAACCTCTATACTGATTTATTTTTTGTTGAATATTCTCTGGCACCATCTCAACACGTCCTTTATTAGGTGTTAGCTTATATACGTAACACTTCAATAAAAGTTTCAATATTTGGTAAATGTTCTGCGCATTTATTGCAAAAAAAAAGACCTCGGAATATTCCGAGGTCTTTTTTTTCAGTTCTATTTATTAACCTCTTCCCGCTTGGAAAGAAGGATATTTTGTCATACCGCCATCCGCAAATAATGTAATACCTGTTACATAGCTTGCTTGTGATGATGCTAAGAATGCTGCAACTGACGCGATTTCTTCCGGGTTACCGATGTAGCCCATTGGAATCATACTTTCTACGTCTGCACGCTGTTCTGGATCAGCGAATTTTTCAGCGTTAATTGGTGTATCAATTGCCCCAGGTCCAATGTTATTCACGCGGATTCCTTTTGGTGCATATTCAAGAGCCAATGTTTCCGTCATTAGCTTCATGCCGCCTTTACTTGCTGCATAGTGAACAAATAATGGCCAAGGAATCATTTCGTGAACGCTAGACATGTTAATAACGTTTCCTTTGATATCATTTTCAACAAAATATTTAATCGCTTCGCGGCTGCCTAAAAACGCGCCCGTTAAGTTTGTGTCGATTACTTGATTCCAGTTTTCTAATGATAATTCATGAGAAGGAACCGGGTTTTCAACACCAGCATTATTAATCATAACGTCTAATGTGCCAAATTCTTTAACAGCTGTCTCTACAAGGTTCACAACGTCTTCTTCTTTTGTTACGTCGCCTCGAACAATAATTGCTTGACCGCCAGCTTGTTCAATTTCTTTTTTTACTTCTAGCGCTTCGTCTTCGTTGCTGCGGTAGTTTACAACCACTTTTGACTGCTCTTGACCAAAACGAACGGCCATTGCGCGACCCAATCCTTTTGATCCGCCTGTTACAACTACTACTTTATCTTTTAAATCTGTATACATCTTGAAGTCCTCCTACTTTTCCTGTTTAATATGTCTTGTTATACTGTACTAATTACAAATACAGTTTAAGTTTTAAAAAGAGAATAAACATTTTTCTATCTCTTCTTTCTCAAACTGTCATTCATTTAAAAAGTAACAAATTCACTTTTGTTTCTTTTCGTTACTTATCGTAACCAAGAGAAATAAAGTAGTCAAACTTTTTGTTTGATCATTTTTATCATTTCTTTTTTCCTTACTCTCTTTGTAGTTGTTTGTTCCCTGGAGAATGAATCTTCACACTTCCAATTCACACCACTTCAAAAGTTTAAACTTTTTCCCTTGCAATTCTTAAATCAATGTATTATATTGTTGATATATCAATTATTGATATGTCAAACAATTGTCCACAATCAAAAATATAGAAATGACAATAAATAAGTTTAACGCCTAAAAAGAAAGGAATAATGACTATGACTACAAAAGACTTTAACGAAATTGCTTTAAAACGTCGTTCAATTAAAAAATATGATCCTTCAGTAAAAATTAGCCGTGAGGAAATGGAGGAAATTCTTACAGAAGCTATGCGCGCTCCTTCTTCTGTTAATATGCAGCCGTGGCGCTTTGTTGTAATTGAAACGCCGGAAGGAAAAGAAAAGCTAGCTGAACTTGCGAAATTTAACAGTGAACAAGTTCATACATCTTCAGCTGTTATTGCCGTGTTTGGTGATATGAATAACGTTGAATATGCAGATGAGATTTTCGGCAAGGCCGTAGAGCTTGGCTATATGCCGCAAGACATTAAAGAACAGCAGCTAAATTTCTTTAAGCCGATTTACGAAAACATGCCAAAAGCAGATATGAAAGACATCGTGCTGATCGATTCAGGTCTTGTGTCTATGCAGCTTATGCTTGTGGCTCGTGCTCACGGGTATGATACAAATCCAATCGGCGGATACGAAAAACACTTAATCGCAGAAGCATTCGGTCTAGATAAAGAACGTTATCTTCCAGTTATGCTTATCTCAATCGGAAAAGCAGCAAGCGAAGGCCATGCTTCTTACCGTCTACCGGTCAATACGGTTACGACTTGGAAATAAGCAGCTAGTTCTATTCAATAAGTAAAGAGCTAAAAATGTGAAGTAAAAGGAGACTTTCTGATGAATAACTATCAAGAACTTACAAAAAAACAGCTTTCATTCTTCAACAGCGGTAAAACAAAAGACGTTGCGTTTCGTATCGAAACGCTAAAAAAATTAAGAGAACTTGTTGTCCGACATGAAGACGACATTTTAAAAGCAGTAAAAGCTGATCTTAACAAACCAGAAATGGAAGCAAAACGTGCAGAAGTTGGTCTTGTACTAAGCGAAATCGACTTTGCAGTTGAGAATCTTGCAGAATGGGCAGCGCCAAAAGAAGTAGAAACACCATCTACTCACGCTGGAGCAAAAAGCTACATTTATCAAGATCCATACGGTTTAGCTCTAGTGATTGCACCTTGGAACTATCCGTTCCAACTTGCTGTATCACCAGTAGTAGGCGCGATTGCTGCAGGTAACTGCGTGGTGTTAAAGCCTTCTGAATTAACACCTCATACGTCAAGCCTTCTTGCTAAGATGTTTAATGAAAACTTTCCTGAAGAATACTTGACTGTAGTCGAAGGTGAAGTGGAAACAAGCACGGCTTTACTAAAAGAAAACTTTGATTACATCTTCTTTACAGGAAGTACAATGGTCGGCAAAATTGTAGCAGAAGCTGCAGCTAAACATTTAACGCCTGTTACGCTAGAACTAGGCGGAAAAAGTCCTACAATTGTACACGAAGATGCTAATATTGAAGAAGCAGCTAAACGTATTGCGCGCGGTAAATTTGCAAATGCTGGCCAAACGTGCGTAGCGCCAGACTACATTCTTGTTCAGCGAAATGTAAAAGACGAGCTGCTAGCTAACTTAAAACAAGTCGTAACAAACACGTACGGCGAAGATGTTTCACAAAATCTAGACTTCCCTCACGTAGTGAGCGAAAAGCATTTTGATCGTCTTAACAGCTTCTTAACAAACGGAGATATCGTTTTTGGAGGCAAAACGGACCGTTCTCGTCTGTTTATTGAACCAACTGTTCTTGACAACATCTCATGGGAAGACAATGTGATGCAAGATGAAATCTTTGGACCAATTCTTCCAGTCATCGTATACGATGAAATCTCAGAAGTAATCCAAGCAATCGTAAAACGTCCAAAACCATTGGCACTTTATCTTTTCTCTGAAGATGAAGCAGTCCAAGATCACATCTTAAACAGCGTGTCATTTGGCGGCGGTTCTATTAACGATACAATTAATCACATGACATCTCACTACCTTCCATTTGGCGGCGTTGGTGACAGCGGAATGGGTGCGTATCACGGAAAAGCAAGCTTTGATACATTTTCACATGCTAAAAGCATCTTAAAACGTTCAAATAAATAAAGAAAAAGCCGAAGTCAGCGTCTGACTTCGGCTTTTTTTATTCTTTCATTTGTTTGGCGATTTGTTCATACTGCTCTTCTTTTTTTGTGGAAACCGCTAAATCGCAAAGAATATGTAAAAAATATTTTTTATCTTGAACAAATAAATACTCTTCTTCAAAGCCTTTAGAAATGTATACGGCAAACTCCCAGATGTCGTCATAATAAGCTGGCCCAATGGCCTCAGCGAGATTTCCAAGCGTTTTGAGCAGCTCCATCGTAATGATAATATTCCGTCTCGCATAGTGCCGGATATTAGCAAATCCATCATATAAAAAGTCCTCAAACTTTTTGTCAGGGATCACCATTCGTATCACGCCTTTATCATCAACTAAGTAAGAAGAAAATTGACTCGCAGCACAAATTTCCCGAAGAATATCGCTAATTTGGTGAATGGAGTTAACCGCCGTTTTGAAGTCATCATTTCCTAGTGATTTAATTGCCATCTCGACAAACTTGGTAATAATATACGTCGTGTCTTGAATATCAGTCTGAGATTTCCCTACATGGATATATTGGTGAAAGACGGTGCAATCCATTTTATCGTGCTCTGTCGAATCTCTATGCCAATAATAAAACAATACGGTTCCGCTGAGCACATAATCCCCTACTTCACGCTCCATTTTTATCACTAAATTATGCTCTTTGGCACAGTGAATCAATTGACTGTAGTTCAACGTTTGAATATAGCCAGATGTTTGAATACATACCGGCTTTTTCTCTCCTTCTGGAAAGGAAAATTGTTCGCTATGACTAGACTGCGTTCGATGAATCTCCAGTTCCTCGCGAATCGTTGTCTTAATTGCTTTTATGGACGCTGTTTTCATCGATTGAGTCATATGATTTACTTGCAGCCACTTAACAGAATGATTAATGAAGTAGACAAACGTGCCCGCACTAAAAACAGAAAGGGCTGTCGTCACAAACGGAATCGCAAAATATCCGTCTACTTGAGAGCTGTTTAAAAAAAGAAAGACAAAAAGTGTATACAAAAAACTCCCTATAAAAATACCTAAAATTCGCTGAGTAGACTTAGAAGAAGCAAAGTTTTTTAACACGCGAGGAGAAAACTGAGCTGCAAATGATGTAAACACAACAAGCATTAAGTTAAAGGTAAATGTGGTAATCGATAAAATCCCGGGCATAATCGTACTCACTAACGTATTCGTTAAATCCATGTTGATTGAAAAAAATGAAGGAACCTTCTCTCCTACTTTGCAATAATAGTCAAGAAACAGCGTCAGTGCAGCTAAAAGAACTGAAAAGAAAGCATAAATTAAGGGACTAAACCAGATTTGACTAGTTAACTCATCTTTAAACGCGCGAGGAGAAAGCTGTTTCCTTGCCGCTATCCATCTAAATGTATTCATATAAAACCTTCCTTTTTATTTGTAAATCTCTAACTTTTTTCTTAGTTCCCTAATTTTTTTTGATTATGCTTATACAATGGAAAAAATCTATTTTTTAAGATATAGGCACACAAAGCAAAAAAGAGGTTGAGATACCCCTAATTATTTCATCTAAATGAGTACAAATAGAATACATGAGCTGAACCGCTCATGACGCGGCCGGTGAGCCTTTCCCCCCAGGAGTCTTCGTCTTGCCCTCCAATCAACTGCTAGAAGGAACTGAATGAAGATATGAAAGCTAGGATCACCATACAAACAAAAAATCCCAACGCGTTGGATTCTCAATCAAGAATCCATCACGTTCGGATTTTCTTTCAACTAACCTAATTTTATCTCAGCCTCTTTTAACTCTTACCTTTTTACCAGCCTCGGCTCGCTCCGCCGCCTCCGGAGCTGCCGCCTCCCCCTCCGCGAGGACCGCTTCCACTGCCGCCACCTCCGCCGCCTCTTCCTCCAAACATGACAAGGAAGTTTAGCAGAAATTGAGTGATGGCTCCTTTAAAAAAGACAAAGTCAAGGATAAGCAAGCCCACAATAACAGCTGCAATCAGCAGCGTTTGAAGGGGTGTGAAATGAACACCGCTATCAGAAGAAGCGGATGCTTTTGGCACTTTTTGTTCAAAATCTTTTCCTAAATCATACTCTTTTACGACTTGGTTATAAACAGCTTTATATGTAGCTTCTAGCGCCGTATCGTATTTGCCGTTTTTTAAGTTAGGAATAGCATAAGAGTCAATGATTTCTCCAGATTTGATATCGGTGATAGCTCCTTCTAACCCATACCCTACTTCGATTCGGATTTTTTGTTCTTTTTTAGCGAGCAAAATAAGAACGCCATTGTTCAGCTTTTTATCACCGAGTTTGTACTTTCGAAACGCTTCATTTGCGTACTCTTCTACATCCGAATCACCTAATGAATTCACCGTAAGAATCGCTACTTGAGCTTTCGTTTCATCATCTAACTTTCTGCCCATTTGATTGATATCCGCTTTTTCCTGGTCATTTAACAGATGAGCAAAATCTTGAACGTAAATATCGCCTACCGGATTTGGGATATCAGGTGCAGCAAAAGCAACGCTTACCGTATTACATAAAAGAGATAATAATAAAGCAAACGAAGCAAGAAATTTCATCACTTATCGCTCCCGAAATCAACTTTCGGCGCTTGTTTTTCTTCATTTGTTACTTCAAAATATGATTTTTCATCAAACCCAAACGTGCGCGCAAACATGTTTTTAGGAAATCCCTTAACGGATTTATTATATTTTGCAACTTCATCATTATAGTCTTTACGCGCTACAGCGAGTCGATTTTCCGTTCCTTCTAAGCTATCCATCAAGCTTCTGAAGTTTTCATTTGCTTTTAAATCCGGATACTTTTCAACCACTACAAGCAGGCGATTTAACGCGCCGCTTAATTGCTGATCTGCATCAGCTTTATCTTCAGGCGTTTTCGCTCCCGCTAGCTGCGCTCTTGCCTGAGTGACTGAATCAATTGCTTCCTGTTCATGCTTAGCGTAGCCTTTTACCGTTTCCACTAAGTTAGGAATTAAATCAGATCGTCTTTTTAGTTGGTTATCCACTTGGGAAAATTTATTATCTACATCTTCCTCTGCGCTAACGAGGCCATTGTAAGAGCTTATTCCGTAAATTACAATAAGCACTAACACAACAATCGTAGCGATCAAACCTTTGTTTCTCAATGTATTACCTCTTTTCTTCATAAAAATTATGTATCTATTTACTAGTACGAATCATACTCTAAAAAGATTCATTTTTTTCCAATTTTATTTATGATGACCACATGCTTTAACGATCACTCTCTCTATAAGTTGAAATACTTTTATACTACTCTCACCGCAAACTCCTCATTTCTCAAACACGTTTCTCTATCTAGTCTTTCTATAACCTAATACATGTAATCCTTATCCATTTTATCTTATTTCATACATCTAAAAAAGGAATGACTAAGAACCATTCCTTTTTCTACTTAAGACCAACCTTCAATCTTGTATGCGACTCTGTGAAATTCAGGAACCGTTACAAATTGATAGTCGTTCTTTATTAAATACTTAATGAGTTTTGGCAATGAAGCAACAATATGGTCCCGCGCTCCGCTGCCGTATCGATCTCCGTCGTGCATGACAATAAGATTCTTTTCTTGTAGATTTTTAATCGTATGTTTGCATATGGCCAGTGGATCTTCTTCACGCCAATCCTGGCTATCTATATTCCATAGAACAGACGTCATTCCCAATTCCTTAATGGCAGCAAGAGCTGTATCATTTATCAAACTGTAAGGTGGACGAAACAGCTTGGGAGAATAACCGATGATTTTCTCTATTTGAGCATTTGTAGAAGTGATTTCTTTCCACAATTCACGCTTAGAAAGAGTTGTAATATCAGGATGACTCCACGTATGATTTCCAATTACGTGCTTGTCTCTATGGATACGTTGGATCAGCTTTGAAAACCTTTCTACTTCCGAACCAACGACAAAAAAGGTCGCACGTACATTATATCTTTTTAGAATTTTTAAAATGGCAGCCGTGTAAGCTGAGGGGCCATCATCAAACGTTAACGCAACATACTTTGGTGAATTTTGATTCATGTTTTCTCCCCTTATATAAAATAGGTATAGAAATAAACCCCTCAATTTGTGGGTGTAAGCTGAGGGGCTTTTACGACGAGATAATTTTTAAGAGATGATATTATATCTTTTTCTTCATATAATAGTGCTATAGGTAATAGATTTGTTCAAAAGAACTCGCCAAGTACTCAAATCCACGAGGGCGCAGTGTTTCGAACTGCTGAATAATTTTTATTCTTTCCTCTGATCCTCCTGGGAGATCGTAAAGTTTCGTCACGGGCTGTCCACTATTTAAATATTCAATGATTCTATACAGCATGACGCGAAAAGCATGTTTAAATTCCTTATATTCATCAGGAAAACGCTGCTCCAGCGCTTTATATTCAACTAATGTTTTATGCATATGCATAAACGGAAGCTCTTTCCATTCGAGAGATAGAATAAGAACGTCTATATTCGGATGTTTTTTCACAAAACGATAGTGATTGCCCCATTGCTCTTTCACTTTTCGCTTCGATATCCCATGTTCCTGATGATAAGCAACTGTTGAAGGATCTAAAACAAATTGTGCACCATTTTTATACAATCGATATCCAAGCTCCCAGTCTTCTGCCCCGTAGCCAACAAACTTTTCATCAAAAAGACCAGATTTTTTTAAGTTCCCTTTTCTCACTGATACGTTTCCACTTAAAAATGCAATATAAGGTAGCGTAAATCCCTCAAGTCGCTCTCCGAAATGTTTTAGCCCGCTGTTAAGGAAATAGCGATTAGGAAATGATAAACGTTGAAAACGGTTTGTATCAATGTCTTCTTTTGTTACAAGAGGATAAGGAACGTTTGAATGCCACTTCGTCTGTTCATAGTTTTCATACGATCTTCTATACTCAGGATCCCCGCCGACCAGTTCTTTTAAGTGCGCCATTTGATCTTCATTATAGTCTGGCATAATAAACGTGTAGACTCCTTCATAATGCATAGCTCCGGTAACCACAAGATCGGATTCATGCACATGATGTTTATAGTGATTTTCAATAAAAGCAGGAGGAGCTAGCATCTCCCCATCTAAAAAGATTAAAAGATCTCCTTCAGCATGGTTAATTCCTATATTGCGCACAGATGAGCGCCCTTTATTTTGTTTCATACGGATATACTTAAATTTGAACGGGACATCAGCTTCTTTTAAAATGTTAGGTGTGTTGTCAGAAGAAGCGTCATCCACTAGAATGACTTCATACTGAGCGTGGGGAAACGTTTGTTTAGATAAACCGTAAAGCGAAAGAGAGGTTTGGTGGTATTTATTATAAGTAGGCATAATAATACTCACTTTAATAGGTTGTTTATGATTATTTTTTATACTCATACTATATAATGAATGGTCTGCTTTATTTATTTTATTTTTGGTCTCTTTTAAGGGATTTGGACTCTTTTTTTTCTTTTTAATATAGTATTTTCCATCGGAACGGTTGTAATAGGAATCATATAATTCTATTTTAATCATCCTTTCTTTGTTTTTCCTCTATATACTATTCAATAAATGACGGGGTGCTTGTACAATATATAAATTTTTTTAGAAAAGGCGTATATAATAGATTCACGAACTTTAGTAGATCATTCTATTGAATTAGAAACACATTCTTTTATCATAAATAAGTGTTCTACTTCTCAGCATAAAAAAGCTGCTTATAACTTCATGTGTTATAAGCAGCTCTCTTTTATAGCTGATTTCCATATACCCCATCAATATTCGCAACAGCCGTTTGATCAAATATATCTGCATCCATATTTGTATTTTTCATTCGCGCACAAGCAGCTGAAATGTCTCCATAGGTTGAGTTGATTCCAACAGATTTAACATCCGCTGTGTGTCCGTTGTGAAGAACTTCTCCAAAATTCATCGATCCGTTTCTTGCCATACCATTAATTCTCGTGTTACAGATGTTAATAACTCCTGCCATGACCATACCACCTTTTCTTAAAATGAATTCGTACATCGTATGTTGTGACAAGCCTATGTGTGAAAAGTTTTTATAAAACAAAAGGCAAGGTACAAACATTAGTGAATTTATTCATTTCACCCTGCTTCACCCAAAGTTTCCACATGTTTTTACGCTTTTTCTGTTACAATAAATGCATAAGTTATTTTTCATCCATATTGTTTGAAGGAGGATACGTAATATGGACGAACCAAAAGATATTCAACCTAAAGTAGAAAAAAGTTTCGAACTGATTGGCAAGAAGTGGACAGGATTAATCATCTATGTGCTTATGAGCGGTCCTAAACGCTTTAGTGAATTAAATGAAAGTATACCAGCTTTAAGCAGAAGGCTGTTGACAGAACGGATTAAAGAGCTTGAAGACCACGGAATCGTTGTCCGAAATGTCATTCCCGACCGCCCTATTCGTTCTGAATATTCGCTGACTCAAAAAGGAACAGAGTTAGGTAAAATACTAGGACCAATTAGCCAGTGGGCAGAAAGCTGGGTCCAAGATTAATAAAACTACTCCATAGAAAGGATGAGCATCATGGCAAATGTTCTCTATATTACTGCACACCCTTTAGCTGAAGACGAATCGCTTAGCATGGCTGTAGGGAAAGAATTTATTGATGTGTATAAGCAAACACATCCAGAAGATGATGTGGTTCATTTAGATTTATATCAAGCAGATATTCCATACTTAGATGCAGACGTATTTAACGGATGGAAAAAGCTTCGTTCTCACTCCTCCATCCAGGATTTATCAACGGATGAACGATTAAAAGTGGGAAGGTTAGCCGAACTAGGCGGACAGTTCGTACTTGCTGATAAATATATTTTTGTCACGCCAATGTGGAATTTTTCCGTTCCTGCGATCATGAAAACGTACATTGATGCGATTACCGTGTCAGGTAAAACCTTTACATATACAAAAGAAGGCGCTCAGGGATTGCTTAAAGGAAAAAAAGCACTTCACATTCAGTCCCGCGGAGACGTGTATTCAGAAGGTCCAGAAATGGCAAGAGAAATGGGCCACCGCTATTTAGAAATCATGATGGACTTCTTTGGTATTGAAGTGTTCGAAAACATCATTATTGAAGGGCAGGTAAAATTTCCGGATCAAATTCCGCAAATTAAAGAAAAAGCACTTCAAAAAGCGCATTCAATGGCCAAAACATTTTAAATGCAATAAGAATCAAAAAGACTTCGAAGCAGATCGAGGTCTTTTTCTTTACTCTCCCCTCCCTTATATTTCCCTTGAAATAATGATCACCTTCCTGCTCATTTTACGCTGAAAATAGGTTTAAAGAAAAGATGAAACGCTGTTAGCTTTTGTTACTATTAATAACGTATGAAACAAAAATACATAATCTTTCTTTTTCTTTTTTTAATTATCTACGTTCGAAAAAGATAGTTCCTCTAAATAAATAACGTTTAAATTTACCTTTCAAACTGAAAAAAATCCCTTACTCTTAAAGGATTCAGCCATAAAACCCAAAAGCGTAATACTCTTAAAAATGTTTGTGAACATGATAAAACCAAATAAAAAACCTTTGACTAAATTCGTTACTTAAGTTACTATTAATAACGTAGTAGATGTTTTCGAACACATTATCTTTAATTCATAAAACAACATTTATATATTGAAAACAGAAAGGTGAAAAGAATTATGGCAAAAGTATTATATATTACAGCAAACCCTAACGATGCTACGCAATCATTCAGTATGGCTGCGGGAGATGCATTTATTAATGAGTATAAAGAAGTAAACCCAACGGATGAGATTGTTCACGTTAACTTATATCAAGAGCATATCCCTCACATCGACGGCGATGTATTCAGCGGATGGGGCAAACTTGGAAGCGGCGCAGAATTTGATACACTTACTTCTGAAGAACAGCGCAAAGTTGCTCGCTTAAACGAGTTAAGTGACCAATTTGCTCAAGCAGACAAATATGTATTTGTTACACCAATGTGGAACTTTTCATTCCCTCCAGTGATGAAAGCATACTTAGATGCTGTAGCAGTAGCCGGAAAATCATTCAAATACACTGCAGAAGGTTCTGTAGGTCTATTAACAGATAAAAAAGCATTCCATATTCAAGCAAACGGCGGTATCTACTCTCGCGGCCCTGCTGGTGAACTAGAAATGGGTCACCGCTATATGCGCATTATGATGAACTTCTTCGGGGTTCCTTCTATCGGAAGCCTATTTGTAGAAGGACAGGCTGCAATGCCAGATAAAGCACAAGAAATTAAAGAAGACGGTATTGCTCGCGCTAAAGAAGCTGCACGTACGTTCTAATAGCAAATATAGGCACAAAAAAAGGAACATCTCCCCATGTTCCTTTTTTTGTGCTTACAATTATATCTTTGCTTCCCCGCGCAGCAGCGAATAAACATATGTATCAAACGGGATATTGTTTTGATATAGGTACTCTCTTAACGTCCCTTCTTTTTTAAATCCTACTTTGCTTAACAAAGCGATAGATCCGCTATTTTGCGTAAATACAATCGCTCCTATGCGATTGTATTGAAGTTTGTGGAAGCCATAAGAAATCGCTTCATGAACGGCTTCCGTTGCGTATCCTTTGTTCCAGTGCTCAGGAAAAAGAGCATAGCTTATATTTGCTTTTTTATGCTCTGAAGACCACTCTTGAAACCCTATTGTGCCAATCAGCTTTTCGTTTCCTTTTAGCTGAATCCCCCATTTAATCAACTGCTTTTCTTCGTAGCCTTTGGAAAAATTCTCAATGATCCCTTTCACTTGGTCAATCGATTCTAAAGATTTTTGCCCGTAATAGCGCAGCACGTCTTCATCAGAAAAGCATTCTAAAATCTCACCCGCATCATTTTCTACAATTTTTCTTAATATCAGCCGTTTTGTCTCTAATTCCGGAAACATTTTCTTCCCTCTTTTCTGTGCAGCTTATCAATCTACGGTAAACCATACTATTCTCCTCTCAACTAGCAATATCCTGCTAAAACCTCACCCGGGAGGGCCCATTTCCTATCCAAATAGTCGATTTACAGCAGAGATAGTGGTATTTTATATAGTGGGCATACGTTGCTTTTTATCAATACAGAGGCGGTGAACGCAGAAATGAACCAAGATAAAGAATTGCTGTCCACGATACACGCTCTTCAAAGAGAGCTGCAGCAAGAAAAAGAAAACCGTGCGTATATGCAAAAAGATATGGACGAACTAAGAAGCGCTTTATTACAATCAGAACAAGTAAAACAAAACTTAATCGATCAGCTAGAAAAGAAAGTTGATTTGATTTTAACGTTGATTCAAAAAGGAGACGCATAAAGGAATGGATTTTTTTAAAAACAGCAAAATACTATACACCATTGTAGCACTTGTGATTGCTCTCATCGCTGTATTTACCAACAATTCACCTATTTCCCTCATTCAGCAGCATGAAAATTCAAGCAGCACATCCAGCAGTACATCGGACACTACATCAAGCAACGAATGCTCTGCAGAGACTCAAAGCGACAGGTTATTTACCGGCAAAGAGCTTGTCTTACAAGAAGGAAATGATAAATACGGATATTGCCACATTGTCGCGCATATGCAAAAACCAGGAGCGGACAATTACCATGGTAAAAGCCAATTTAGCAAGTATTTAAATGAAAAACAAGCCATGTCTATTGCCGAAGAAGTCATTAACGAAGGTGAAGACGGCACCAATAATAAATCTGGCAATTACGTTAAAGAAAAATATATTAGTTCTTTAAACCAAGAAGTTAGAGTTGTGTATACCGACTACAGAGGCAAAGACTACGACTATAGTGTAACGACCATGTATCCAATAGGTCATTAACACTAATATATACAATGAAAAAAGCAGGCTCACGCCTGCTTTTTTCATTATACCTCTTCTCATTATCTACAGCTCTAAAAAGTTAATAATTGATTTAAAGTCTATTTGATATGTAAAAAATCCAAATTTAGGCTGTGAAATTTTAGAGATATGACAGTAGCACTTTTACCTCTTGGACATATTCTAAGTATAAAAAAGAAACAGCCCTTTGCTTCTTTTTTAAGAAAGAGGTTTAAAAATGAGTAACAAATATAAAGTCAGAAAAAACGTATTACATCTTACAGACACCGAAAAAAGAGATTTTATTCGTGCCGTGCTAATACTAAAGGAAAAAGGAATATATGACCGCTATGTAGCCTGGCATGGTGCAGCAGGTAAATTTCATACGCCTCCTGGCAGCGATCGAAATGCAGCACATATGAGTTCTGCTTTTTTGCCGTGGCATCGTGAATACCTTTTGCGATTCGAACGTGACCTTCAGTCGATCAATCCAGAAGTAACCCTTCCTTATTGGGAGTGGGAAACGGATGCACAGCTGCAGAATCCATCACAATCAAAAATTTGGAGCGCAGATTTTATGGGCGGAAACGGAAACCCTAAAAAAGATTTTATCGTCGATACCGGTCCCTTTGCAGCTGGGCGCTGGACGACAATCGATGAACAAGGAAATCCTTCTGGAGGGTTAAAACGTAATTTCGGGGCAACGAAAGAGGCGCCTACACTCCCTACTCGAGATGATGTTCTGGATGCTTTAAAAATAACTCAGTATGATACGCCGCCTTGGGATATGACCAGCCAAAACAGCTTTCGTAATCAGCTTGAAGGATTTATTAACGGGCCACAGCTTCACAATCGTGTACACCGTTGGGTTGGCGGACAGATGGGCGTTGTCCCTACTGCTCCGAATGATCCTGTCTTCTTTTTACACCACGCAAATGTGGATCGTATTTGGGCTGTATGGCAAATGGTTCACCGCAATCAAAACTATCTGCCGTTGAAAAACGGGCCATTTGGTCAAAACTTTAGAGATCCGATGTATCCTTGGAATACAACCCCTGAAGACGTTATGAACCATCGAAAGCTTGGGTACGTATACGATATAGAATTAAGAAAATCAAAACGTTCCTCATAACCAGTTCTAGAAACAGCGTTATACAATTTAGAACAGGTAACCCCCTTCCCTTCTGACATAACTTATAAGGCCACAAGCATTGTAAAACTAACTGCTACATTTCCATTCACCATAAAATATAGTTAATCAACCATAATTGGGCTGTGAATAAGCTTCATATGAGGACCTTCGAACATATGAATAAGTTATCAAAGCTTTATAAAAGTTTTATAAATGAAGGGAAGATATTAAAATGCACAATAACGTAAACGCACCTTTTAGTTCTAATGAAAATATGCCGTTCTCACCTGCTATGGCTCACCACGCCTATACTGCTCCTGCTTATGACCATATGATTCCACACTGCGGATATACAATGCCGGACTATGGATATATGGTTCCTGAATGTGGATATGGCGTTCCTCATCATGGATGTAATGGTTTTGCCATTATCATCGTACTGTTTATTTTACTCATTATTATTGGTGCATGTGGTTGCGGTTTCTGGCAAGATGAGTGTTAACCTAAAAAACTCCAGTATAAATACTGGAGTTTTTTCATGTCTCAATAGCCACAAATCTTATAGTGTTTCATCCAAATCTAGCGGTCTCAGCTTCGCTTCAATTTCTTTGCGCTTCGGCTCTAAAAATGGGGGCAGCGCTAGTGTTTGACCCATCGTTTCAAGCGGTTCATCGGTCGCAAATCCAGGTGTGTCCGTTGATAATTCAAATAAAATGCCGTTTGGTTCTCTGAAATAAAGTGCTTTGAAATAGTATCGTTCTACTTTACCGGAATTCGGCAGACTGTTTTCATTTAGTCGAGTTGCCCACTTATTGTATTCTTCTTCATTTGGAACACGGAAGGCAACGTGATGAACGCCACCGCGCCCTAAGCGAACTTTCGGCAAATCGGGTCTCGTTTCAATATGAACTTCGGCTCCGCTTCCGCCTTCACCCGTTGCATAAACCAAAATATCCTTTTGATTTTCTGCAAAAGATGGATAAGAACCCACATAGCGAAATCCCATAATGTTTGTCAGAACATCGACTGTTGGTTCTGCCGTGCCCACCGTTAGCGTGACCGGTCCTAAGCCGATAATGGCATGTTCTAACGGAATGTCTTCGCGCTTCCACGGCACGCCTGCTCTTACCCCCTTTTCACCGTTGTCCGCAACAAGAAGCAAACGTGTACCTTCATAATCTTTAAATGCTAATGTATCACGATTAGCTCGTTTAGCTATTTCTTCATATTCCACTCCGTGCTGCTCGAAGCGTTCTTTCCAAAAGTGTAGAGAATCCGTACTTTTAACGCGAAGCGACACAGTCGAAATATCAGATGCACCTTCATGCGTTCTTGCAAGCCCTGGAATATCAAAAAACGTTACTTCCGTTCCTGGGGTCCCTTCTCCATCTGCATAAAATAAGTGGTAAGACTGAGTGTTATCTTGATTCACCGTTTTTTTTACTAATCGCATGCCTAAAACTTTAGTGAAAAACTGATAGTTTTTCTCAGCTTTCCCTGTCAAAATAGATACGTGATGCAACCCTAACAATTCCATCTGCTCCGCCTCTTTTCATAATGTATAAATTTTTTAACTTCCTTTAAAATTATCTTTAATTTAATTATCTTTAATTAAAGATAATTTTAAAGGATATACAGCCTGTTTGTCAATAACAAGAAAATGTTGTGAACATAAAAAAGAAACTAAACACATAGTTAGTTTCTCTTTATCTTCCCTTTAACAAACTGCTGATCTTTTCCAACAGCGGTTACTTCTTAAGCACGCGCTGCACATTTTGCTTCATCAGCTCCGCAATTTTTGTTTCATTTTCACGAGACGTCTGCTCTAATTTTTCTATGACTAACTGCTGTCTCTCTGCTGAATGATTTTGACTTATCTTTTGCTTGCCTTCCATTTTAATAATATCGATCTTAAATCCAACGATTCCTTTGCTTAAACCATTCATATAAGCAGGGTCAACGTCATTTAGTGTATATGTACTGCTCGGGCTTTCATACTTCGCTACCATCTTGCTCAGCAGTCCAAGCAGCTCTTTAGGTTCTTCAATCATTTTCATCGTGCCATACACGTGAACAGCTTCGTAATTCCATGTCGGCACAGCTTGATTCGTTTCATACCAAGACGGTGAAATATAGCAGTGAGGCCCTTGAAACACAATCAAAATTTCTTGATTTTCAGCATCTTTCCACTGCTGATTCGGACGAGCGAAATGCCCGTATAAAGCTTTTTCTTTCGGATCTAACATCAGAGGCAAATGAGTAGCATAAGGCTTTTCATTATGATATGAAAACAAAGTGGCAAATCCATTGTCTTCAATAAAATCATACATGATTTGTTCATCATTTACTTTAAAATACTTTGGAATATACATCGGCGCTTCTCCTTTATCTTTTATGTAGTAAAGAATATAATAATACAGGCGTTTGCAACAGCGTCAGTTATAAACTTTTTATGGAGGTCAGCAAACATTTAATCGTTTATGAATCGATTTTTTAAGAAGCTTATGCTACACTGCTGTGATGTAAACCGCTGATTTTTAATATGTATTTATTTAGCACATGATGCAATTAGATAGTTGTTGGTTAAGCAAAGCGTTGGGGATCAAAAAAAGAAGAGCCCGTTTAAAACAGCTCCTTTTTCTCGCTTATCTATACAATTGAGGATTTTTTTCTCGTTTGATAGGTCCGCCTTTGGCTATATGCCACACAATGACGCAATCCGTCAAGCGATCGTATACGTCGTCTTCTAAATACGGATCTTCTGCTGAAGTAAGCAAGGTGTGAACATCGGCTTTTATTTCGGCTAGCATAGCTGCGCTGAATACGTCCGGGTCATTTAATACGTCTAGTATATATAGCACCAGCATCTCAAACCCGCTGTCCCAATTGGCATTTCCGTTTCCTTGAGCTTCACAGCGAAGCTTTTCAATGGCTCGGAGGACCTCTCCTTCTACAATATCCGACTGCCCATTTCTCGGGACATAGTTTACCCATAGTTCTTTTGCTTCGTCAAAATATTTCATTCTCTACTCCTTTCTTCAGAAATCTATTCCTTATTGTTTCTTTGATTCATCGTCGTTCCAAAAACAACCCCTAATGAGGTCCCAATCGCAATACCAAACCCCATATTATCCTTCAACATTCCAAGAGAAGCCCCCATCACAACGCCCAGACCTAATCCCATTCCTAGATAATTTGCCTTTTTCTTTTCTTCAGACAAACAGCCACTCCTTTTTCTACTATTTTATTGATACCTTTTATACGTAAAAACCTCGCTAAAAGTTTCATAAAAATGGAAAAAACAGTCGCTGTAACTGCTTTTTAAATGATGAGCTGATAAACGGCCTCTCCGAGCAGCAAAATCGACGTAAACATGCAGATTACACCGAATACATACATTGTTTTGCGTGCAGAAAAATACAAACAACTCAACAGGGAAAGGTATCCAAACCTTAAGAAAAGGGCATTTTAAAAGTAACGAAATTTTGCTTACTTAAAAAGGATGGATTACATTGACACCAAACCAACAGGAATATCTAAAAAAAATACATAGCATACAAGAAAATCTAGCCAAAACGTGGGCTGAATACTGGCAGCAATACTCCACTCCAGGCTCTTGGCAGTTTTGGGTGACCTTGAGTGCTTTTATTTTGCCTTTAGTCATTCTCTTCTTTTTAATTGATCGAAAAAAAGCCTTTCATTTAGGGTTTTATGGATTTAACGTGCACGTTTGGTTTCACTATAGTGATACAGCCGGAGTTTATAACGGGCTGTGGACGTATCCTTACCAAATCAACACAATCATACCCGTAAGCTTTAGCCTAGATGCTTCGCTTATTCCTGTCTCTTTTATGCTGCTTTACCAATGGACAATTAACCATCATAAAAATTACTATTTATACGCAACGATTCTTTGCTTATTTTTTGCTTTTATTTTCAAACCGTTATTAACAGGGATTGGCTTTTTCCAGCTGCATGAATGGGCTACTTACGGTCATTTATTTGTATTTTATCTTGGTGTGATAGTGCTATCAAAATGGATTACCAATCTTTTTCTTTATTTTGAAAAACAGAATTGAATATGTTGCGTGCATGTAAAAAAACGTAAGCTTCTTTAAAAAGACCTTACGTTTTTTGTAGTGGCTTTATTTGCTCGCTGTCTGCTTCCTCAAAAGATAACACGCTTTTTTCATCTCATAGTATCTCTTTTGCAGACAGCCCATTTTGATTGTGTGAATTTAGAACATGCTGCATCTAGCAATAATAAAACTTTTGTTAGGAAAGAAAATCTCGCTTTTCCTAAGCTTTACTTAAATTAGCGTTGTATAAGTCCATTAAACTGCTTAAATCATCTAACAGCGGGCAGTGGCCTACACCTTTCATAATTTTTAACGTTGCATTTTCCCCTATGCCTTTCGCGATGTCAGATGCATCTCTTGTTGAAACCATCTTATCTTCATCTCCTTGAATAACCATAGTAGGAATCGTGATTTTTTCCACCTCTCCTGTCCCTTGAACAACACCATTAAAGTCGTTTGAAATATTAAATCTCATGAGTGCGTAATTGATATCAATTAAGTTGCGCTGCTTGATCGTTCCTTCTAAATACTTTTCAAATTGATCAGCAGACGGCTTATTTTTTGTATATAAAAATTGACGCAGCATCATTTTTAAAAACCATGTGTTTTTTGTTTCTTTCGCGTTTTCTACCATTCTAAATGCTTCTTTTACTTCTTCTTTGGTTTGTATAAAGTTGTTAGGAATAGGCAGTTCTAGGAACGTTCTTCTTGGAATGGGATAGCCTTTGATGTTGACGGAGCTTAATAGAATTAAATTCTTGGCATCATTCGGATGATCAATCACATATTGCATAGCAACTGCTCCTCCTAATGACCACCCGCTTATTGTAAAAGCAGACAACTTTAAAGCATCCGCAAACAGTTTGACATCATCTGATAAGTCTTTGATTGTGTGGATAGGTGTATGGTAAGTGGAGTCTCCAAACCCTCTTAGGTCGATGGCATAAGCTGTGATATGTTCTGGAAGTTCGTTCATTAACACATCCCAGTTAAGGGAAGAATTCATGTTTCCGTGAATTAACAAAAGCACCTCTTTTCCGCCTTTTTTCATTCGGTAATTTACTGTTTCTCCATTTGATAATTCTACTTTTGCTTGTCCTAAAGCACATACGGTCATCGCTATTTTCCTCTTTTCTTATATAATTAGAACGATCGCTAGCATTTATTTTTCAATACCCTATTTATCAAGATTTAAGCAGTTAGAAAGAAGTTGTGCAAAAGCCAAAACAATTCTATGTCATTCTATTTGCTAAAAAAGACAGCCAAATACGCGATTTGGCTGCCTTTTTATAATGAAGAAATATACGAATGAGCAAAAAGGCCATTACTTTTTCGGGGCGTCTAATGCTTGATAGGCAAGCTGATATTTCCCGCCTTCAGCCACTTCTGCATGGTATAAAGCTTTAAGAGCAAAGTTTTTTTCTAGACTGTGCTCTTTCATCAAACCGTTCAGCTTACCTTGCAGTTCCTGATTGTCTTTAATGAGCTGCTTCATCTGTGATTTTAAATATTTCATGGTGTTTTCCGCTCCTTTCACTTGATAAACCTTCATCAAGTATATCACTTAAGGATAGGATAATGGTAAAACAAGTTACGATTGAGCGATTAAATTTGTACCGCTCTATTCTTTAAGCGCGCTACAAGCGGAACAACGATGATACCGGCTATCACAACTTGCATCACATTTCCTGGTACAGAGCCAAGCGGAACGATCCAGTTACCATAAAGAATCACTTCAGCAAAATAGTAGCCGACGACTTTTACAATCAGCGCAGCAACAACTGCCAGTGTGTTGACAAGTGCTCTTTTACCAGGTGCTTTTTCAGAGATAAGACCTGCTAAAAAGCCCATGGCCCCTACAATAATAAACGTAAACGGCGCCCATGCTGTCCAGCCGGAGATCAGATCGAATAACCCCATTCCAAAAGCGCCGGCGATGGCTCCTGTTTTTTTACCGTAAATAAAGGCCGCTATAAAAAGAGGAACGTTGCCTAAATGGATGAGGCCTCCGTTACCCATGATTGGAAGCTTTATGTTGATAAACATTGTCGCTACAAACGTCAGTGCGATAAAAAGCGCATGCATGGATAAAGCTTTGATTTTGGTTGATTCTCTTGGTGAGTATGTTGAATTCATCTGTTGACCTCTTTCTTTTTTTACTACTATCATACTCCTAATTGGACACTTAATAAATATGTAAAACTATTTATTTAGTAAGGTATATCATTCTAGCAGCACACAAGAATCCTCCAAATTCAAAAATTGCCCTATCCCTTCTTTAAAAAATAAAGCTGACTCTGCTTCTTTTAGCAGACTGCGGCGCCTAATTTTTGTTATGGCAAAGTGTCTGTTCGGACATAATATGAGCAAATCGTTCTTTTTCAAGAGTTGACGAAGGCTGATAAATATGAGAAGTTATATGTTTGTAGAAATGAATGGAATAACTTAGAATTCCAGCGGAACCTGTTACTATAATTGTACTGATATTGACCAAGTCCGTTCAGATTGTGGCAGTCATAATTTTTACATACAGCAAGCAAGTTATAGGAGGAGCAAGAATGGATAATAACGATATTTTAATTAGATTACGATATGCCTTGGATTTAAAAAATACAGAAATGGTAGAGATCTTTAATCTTGGCGGAGAAGATGTAACCAAAGAAGACGTATTAAAAATCCTTACGAGAACACCGGATGAAGAAGACGAGGATGCAGTTCATGAGGACGATCATATACCGTGCACGAACAGTATGTTAGATTCTTTTTTAAACGGTTTTATTACCTTTAAAAGAGGACAACAAGATCCTAAACCAGGGCAAGCACCTCCAGCGCCGGTTCAGAGCAATCAAAATATGTATAATGTCTTATTAAAGAAAGTGAAAATCGCTTTATCCCTAACAAGCGAAGAGATGTTAGAAGTATTTGACGACGGTGGAATACGTGTATCTAAAGCAGAATTAGGTGCTTTATTACGAAAAAAAGGCCATAAAAATTACAAACCGTGCAAAGAGAATTTTGCTCGAAAATTCCTAAGAGGCTTAACCGTACAATATAGAGGATAACATGATACACACTTTTTCAAATCAGAGTATCCATTATGAAATACGATATAAAAACCGAAGTTCTTTTGCAATCAAAGTAGACGGATACGGAACGGTCGAAGTCCTTGCTCCTAAAGGAACCTCTACTGAACAAGTACGTATGTTATTAGAGAACAACTGGGCATTGATTCAGCAAAAAATAAATGAAATGAAAGATAGAACGCATGGACCCAAGAAAAAAGTCTATGAACACGGAGAAAGCTTTTTATATGTAGGAAAAAACTATCCGATACAGATTCATCACGATTCGACCATTACAAAGGATTCTGTAGTGTTTGAAGCGAACACGCTTCAGATTTATGTCAATCAGCACGACGATGAAGCGATAAAACAAGCGCTCAAACGTTTTTACTATCAACAATGTAAAGCGCTCGTAACCAAAAGTATCTCCTCCTATCAAAAACATTTTAAAACAAAGCCGCGATCCATCTCGATTTCCGATAGTAAAAAAGCGTGGGGCACGTGTGATTCTAAGCGTCAGCTAACCTTCAACTGGCGGCTGGCAATGGCACCGCAGCACGTCATTGATTACGTAGTCGTTCATGAAATGTGCCACATGGTTCACATGAATCATGATCGTTCCTTTTGGCGTCTTGTCGGGAAAATTATGCCCGATTATCGTGAACAAGAGCACTGGCTGGAAATGTCGAGCTGGGAAATGACGGTGTAGTACCGCTAAATAAAAAAGAGCAGACGCCCAGGGGCATACTGCTCTTTTTTTTAGCTTTAACTATAGCGATATTTTCGTAAATCTTTTAAAATCGAAATTTCTTTTAACAATTCCTCTCCAACGTTTGTTTCTAAAACCATTTTTCTTTCTAGTTCTTTATCAACTAATCGCTTTACGGATAAGACGTCCGTTCCTTCTAATAAAATCTCTTCTTTTGAATTAAAGTGTTTGTGAGCGACTAGCTGCATGCCGTAAGAATTATATAATAATGTATATCCAGCGATACCTGTTGTGGATTGATACGCTTTTGAAAAACCGCCGTCAATAACAATCATCTTTCCATTTGCTTTGACCGGGTTTTCTCCTTCGATTTCTTTGACAGGCGTATGACCATTAATAATATGACCGTGATCAGGATTCAAATTAAATTCTGCGAGAATGTTTTGGCAGACTTCCTCATTTTCCCGTAAATAGTAGTATGGATTTTTCTTCTCTTTATGCGTTGCTTTATCACTGATAAAATATCGTTCAAACGTCGTCATGGCACGTTTCCCAAAGAGTGATGAATATTCTCCTGTCCATAGGTACCAGACCATGTCTGTTGCCAAATCATCCGTTTCTTCAGGATGTGCAAAAGCCTCTTGTAAATAATGTTCAAACACATCAAGCAAGTTACGGCCTGCATACGTTTTATCTTCTATCGTCATTTTTTCCATGTTTCCTTCTTCATCTAAAGGAATGCAGCCGTGTATTAATAAGTTTCCGTTATATTTCAAATAAAGGCTGCCTTTTTTCATAAGAAACTTCATATGTCTCGCCAGCTTTTCCGAATGCTGCACGGAAAGCAGCAGTCTTTCCATTACCTGCTCTTCTTCTTCTAATAGCTTATCAGGCTGCGCCGGATCCACCGTTGCAAAGCAGCTGTTTTCTAGCGGATACGTGTTTCCGTATATCGTAATTTCATTTTTATCATAATCAATTTTTTCAAGCAGCAGCCTTTCTGACATATTAAAGAAAGGACGTCTTTTTATAATCGGACTTTCAAGCTTGAACTGAATCATCGCAATGGCCTGATGAATTTTCGTAATTTGTAGTCGCTCGTGATCGGATAGTTTGTCACTCGAGCTTACTTTTGGTCTAAAAGCAGGATTATCATCATAATATTTCTCCGCCAAGTTAAGCAGCGGTCTCAGGTTAATGCCATATACGTCTTCAATAATATCTAGATTGTCGTATCTCGCGCAGATCCGAATAATATTGGCAAGACACACTTTCGAGCCCGCAAAAGCGCCTAGCCATAGCACATCGTGGTTTCCCCACTGAATATCAACGGAGTGATAGTTAATCAGCGTATCCATAATTTTATCCGGTTCAGGTCCACGATCATAAATATCCCCTACTACGTGCAGATGGTCCACAACCAACCTTTGCGTCGTATAAGCTAGCCCTATAATAAGCTTATCGGCTTGCCCTAAAGAAATAATCTGCTGAACAATCTTTGTATAGTACTGTTCTTTATTTGTAAATTCATCCGTTTTATATAGCAGCTCTTCAATAATGTACACAAATTGATCCGGCAACGCTTTACGCAGTTTAGAGCGCGTGTATTTAGAAGAAGCGTACGAGATGAGATTAAGCATACGATCGATGATTTCTTTATACCATTCATATAGTTCTCGTTTGTTTCGAAACTGCGCTTTAATCAACGGTAATTTTTCTTCAGGATAATACACTAATGTCGCAAATTCATTGATTTCTTTGTCAGATAATACATTTTTAAAAAGGTCTTTGATTTTCTCTTTTACATTTCCTGAACCATTTCGCAGCACGTGCTGAAAAGCTTGATACTCGCCGTGTAAATCACTGACAAAATGTTCAGTCCCCTTTGGCAGATGAAGAATAGCTTCAAGGTTAATAATTTCGGTTACCACTTTTTCTTCCGTATCATACTTTTGTGCAAGTAAATCTAGATATTTTGTGTTCAAAACTATGTATCCCCTTTCAACGTTCACCATTTAGTACAATCACTCATCAAGCTTGTGATTATGATGTTAAATACCTTTTATTTAACTCTTCTCTTTTCTCTCCACGCCTCACCCCTTTATTTTAACCTATTTTACGTATGGGTAAAATGGTATAAAGTCTATTTGTCTATAAAGATTAACCGGTCTTGCCCGCTTGAAGAGGAGAGCTAGCCCATAGTATAAAAAAACCTGCTGATCTTAGTCAGCAGGTTCGATACATATGAAAGAAGCGCACATAATTAAGAAAGTTTACTCCGACCTCTACACAATAACAGAGTTTTTCTTCCCTCGCTGTGAGAAAACGCACAGCGCCAAGTCCTTGGTGGTGGTACGATAAAGATGACCTTTCTGAGACAGGAAAAGTCATCCTTTGTATGATATAAGAATCATCATTCTGTTGAATCTCTGTTCTTCTACGTTCAGAGATTTTTTCTGTTGGCTTTGTTAAATACAGCACGAGAGGAAAGTGAATACAAATACATATGGTACACGTAGGCTATCTGAGTCTGCTGTTTGACGGCGGAAGAAGTTGTATGTGGCTTTTTTCAGTAACAAGTGCTTCTATTATAATATGGAACGCTGTTGTCAAATTTCCAAAGAAGAAATACAAAGGAAAAATCATTACGTGAATGTCTTCAGGTACCCTATCTACTTTAACTCTGACCGTCTCATTTTTTGAGCATATCCGATTTTAAAACCCTCCGCTCAGCAAGTGGATTTTACGATAAGAAAAAGCAGCGGATGTAAAATATCACGCTGCTTTTTCTTATCTCTACACGCCTAAGTAAAAAAGGATATGGTAGAGTGTTCTTACGATGTATTGATGATGTTAGTGAATATTATTCTTTCGGAAATTACCGCCTTTAACTTCGGCTACGTCATATACCGTAACAAAAGCCGTCGGGTCAATTTCATTGATAATTTCTTTCATTTTGCTTTCTTCCAAGCGGTTGATTACACATGTGATTTCCTTGAATTTCTCATGAGAGTATCCGCCGTAAGCTTCTTTATATGTAGCGCTTCGACCTAAACGATCACGTATTGTCTCTACCATTAACGCAGGCTGAGAAGTGATAATCTGGAAGGTTTTCGATCCGCTTAGACCTACTTCTACGATGTGAATAACTTTGGATGCAATAAAGTATGCAATTGCAGAAAGAATCGCGCCTTGCAGACCAAATACTAATGAAACAAAAATAAAGACAAACGCATTTAAGAACAAAATAAGATCACTTGTTCCAAACGGCAATTTTCGAGAAAGCAGTACAGCTAGCATATCGATGCCATCTAGCGCGCCGCCATTACGCAGTGCGATTCCCATTCCAAAACCAAGGATAATACCGCCGACAACGGTTACGAGTAGTGTATCTCCTTCAATAATCGCTGGAGTGTGATGCATGAGGCTTGTACCGACAGCTAGTGAGACGATTCCGAGGATGGAAAATATAGCAAAACTTTTCCCGATTTGTTGATACCCTAACCATACAAAAGGAATGTTAATAACGGCAATTAGAACACCTAGTGGTAATCCAAATAGGTTTGACGCAACGATACTAATGCCTGTTACCCCTCCATCTGAGACGTGGTTTGGAATTAAGACAGTTTCTAAGCCGTAAGCTGCAATAATCCCTCCGATAATGACCATTAGTGCTCGGAAAGCAATTTTTAGCCGCTTAGGCCTGTGGTGTTTTTTAGTTGTGTTCATATAATTCCTCGCTTTTAAATGTTTTTTACTATTTAAGTGTACCACAAACATTCTCTTTATTTGAACTGAGGAGGCTTACGTATCGTTTTTTAGCTCACATAGTGCAAAATAGACAAAGGAGAACTTCTAGCTGTACAAACTCTATCCTTGCAATACGTCATCATTTCTGTTAAGTTTAAGGAGAATTATTTTTGTTCGGTAAAGATTGATAAGTTACATAACTTTCGTCTGTAGATTTGAGCAAGGATAGTAACACAATGTGTGCGTGTCACACTAGGAGGCAACAATTATGGAACAAGGTAAAGTAAAATGGTTTAACGCAGAAAAAGGTTTTGGATTCATCGAACGCGAAAATGGAGACGATGTATTTGTACATTTCTCAGCAATCCAAAGCGAAGGCTTCAAATCTTTAGACGAAGGTCAAGCAGTTACATTTGAAGTAGAACAAGGTCAACGCGGCCCTCAAGCTACTAACGTTCAAAAAGCGTAATCCGTCATAAATAGAAAAAGACAGACTCCATGGAGTCTGTCTTTTTCATTACTTTGAAAATGTAATAATAAAACCCTATCCACTGAGGAATAGGGCTTATTAATACAAAAATAGTAATCGGTAATACAAATGGTAAACTCAGTATAGCATAGTATTGGCGGAATCCAAACTATAAATCAATATTTCTTCATGAATAATTATGATTCGTGCTTCATTAACTCTTCTTCAAAGAAAAATGTACTGGGATATTTATCAACTGTATAAGAATATCTTTTCATATTTTTCACATAATGACTTTTTAAGATGATCACTACTTCATTAGATGCTTTTATACTTACTGTTTCTCCATTAGCAAATAAGCTTATACTCATATCCTTCATCCTCTCTCATATCAAAACCAATCAAATTTTTAACTTTATTTATCGGGAAATATAATGTGCAGCTTATATTTGAGACGTTATCAGCATTCTGATAGTCAGCAACCTTTTCCAACGGCTAGTCCAATGAAGGTTAGTTATATTTGATACCTTAATACCTGCTCCTAAACCCTATCGTTCTACAGCTATAAGGCATTCTTTTCTATTTATTTACGACACAGGATATAGGTAGCTCTTCTTTACTGGCTTTTGTCTCCAATGTCTATACTTATGTTTAAAGTAACCTTTTTAAAATCATTTCTTTTTTAATGATTAAAATCCAAAGCAAAAAGACCCCTATGTGGAGTCCTTTTACGTTGGATTAATTATGCTACTTTATGAACGTTAGCAGCTTGTGCTCCGCGTTGACCTTGTTCAATGTCAAACGTTACTTTTTGACCTTCTTCTAACGATTTAAAGCCTTCACCTTGAATAGAGCTGAAATGTACGAATACATCGTCTCCGCCTTCAACTTCGATAAAGCCGAAGCCTTTGTCTGCATTAAACCATTTCACTGTACCTTGTTCCATAATAGTGCCTCCTGGTGTGGAATACTCCACGGTTGTATTACTACCCTTGTCCAACCATACTATCTTAAGATAAAAAATTCTATTGAAGAGATTTCTCTTCTCTCAATCCTATACCGAACAAAAATAATTAATTTAATCGTAACATACGGAACCGCAGATAGCAAATACAGGAAATGGAATAAATCATCGAACGATAAAAAGAGCCTTCTCTTTGTAGCTCTATACAAAGAGAAGGCTCTTTTTGAGTGTTCCTATTTTACGCAGCAGTGAATGTAGCAGCTGCTTATTATTTACTTTATTTTTCTGTTTGCTCTGTGTGCCACCATAATGAATCTTTTGGATTTTCAACCGCTTCATTGTACTCAGACTTAGAAGCAACTGTAGGGTATGAACCTTTCAGTGATTTTCCTGCAGTGTTCGCGAACAGGAACAAGATTACGAAAAATCCGATGATGCTCACAATCGTTAAATAGAATGCTGGAGCTAAATGATTGCCCGTTGCGTGAACTAACCATGTCGCAACTAATGGCGTCGTTCCACCAAAGATAGAAACTGAAACATTAAACGTAATCGCTAATGTTCGGTAGCGAATATCTGTGTAGAACATCGTTGGCAGCGTTCCTGGCATTGTTCCTTCATACGTAGCAAGTAAAACACCTAGAATAAGAATACCGATTGAAATAAAAACCAAACCATTTAAGTTGATTAAATAGAACGAAAAGGCTGACAGTAAGCTCAATCCGCCTAGACCGATTAAGAAAACTTTCTTGTTTCCGATTTTGTCGCTCAGTTTTCCAAACATAAGAGCAAGCGGCACCATTAAAATCATAACTGCCGTAATTAATACCGTACCAACTGTGTTTGATAAACCAATAATTTCATTCAAATAAGAAGGCATGTACGATAATAGCATATAGTTTGTAATGTTAAAGAAAGCCACGGCTACGAAACAAACAAACACATCTTTTTTGTGATTTTTTAAAATAGAGAGGAAGCTTTCTTCTTCAACTTCGTCTTCGTTGGAAAGTTCATTTTCAAAAATAGGTGTTTCCCCTAAACTTCTTCGTAAATAAAAACCAATAAGTCCTAAAGGCAATCCTAATAAGAAGGGAATTCTCCAGCCCCATGAGGCCATCTGTTTATCCGAGAGAACAAAAAACAGTAAGCTGGCTAGCAGTGAAGCAAGAATATAGCCGACAAGTGTACCGATTTCTAGTCCACTTCCAAGCACATTTCGCTTATTGTCTGGAGACGATTCTGCAATATACACCATCGCACCAGCATATTCACCACCAGTTGAAAAACCTTGAATGATTCGTGCAATTAATAAAAGGATGGGTGCCCATATACCGATTTGATCATATGTAGGTAACAACCCAATGAGTAATGTGGAAAAGGCCATTAAAATAATGGTGGTGGTTAAAACGACTTTCCTTCCTAACTTGTCTCCAATTTTACCGAATATAACACCGCCTAATGGACGCATTAAAAAGGCAATCGCAAATGTGGCAAATGTGAACACTAATTTGAGCTGATCATTTTCAACTGCACTAAAAAAGTTTTGACTAATAATAACGGCTAAATATGAATACAAGCCAAAGTCAAACCATTCCATCGCGTTTCCTACTCCTGTAGCAAAGACGCTTTTTTTAGCTTTGTCAATATCTACGACGTTAATTTTTTTCTTGTTAAACTTCATTTCATCACGTCACCTCCGCGGTATACGATTATACAAGACTGAGTAGTAAAGTCAAATTTGACTCACTGTATTTCACATGCAAATGTGTTGGAACACTACTTATTTTTAAGTAAAAAACGAAAACTATTCATGTGATGTTAAATATTAAAAAAGGTTATGGCTAAAGGGTTTGAAGCCAAAAAAAGCTGAGGAAGAAACACTAATAAATAAATGAATTAAAACCAAAATAAACTTTTTTTATTTCAACGTACAATTCGTTGCTACTAAAAAAACGTTTTTTGCCTAAAAATAGGGATCGCTTTTGATGGAATTACAATCGCCGAAATAGTAACTAGTCATTAAAGATAGCGCATTTGGTTTACAATGTTCTTGGTAGCAATTTCCACTCAGGTTATCTGACAATTATTGTTTCAACCCATTAGATATAAGCTTTATTTTGTAATAGATACACTGTTTCTATTACAAAAATTATGTAGCTTCAAAAATAAATATAAAGCTCGTTCTAACAAGTGCAGCACTGGATGATTCGGTCCATAGAATAAAACTTTAAGAGTTGGCTGGGGTTCTAGGGATAGAAATTCAACTCCTTTCTCCGTATAATCGTTCGTGGCTTCAAGTAGGTCTTCTACTGTAAAAGCAAGCGGGTTTACAATGCGACTTTTGGCATATTCTTCAAGTTGAGTATATGACAAATGAATTCAACTTCCTCACCAAGCTGTTTCTCTGGATGTAAAGATGCCATCTCTCCTTTTTCGAATACCCCCTGAGACAAACTTTAAACCTAAATGTATCCGTATTATATTGAATATAAAGATTCACAACTATAACAATAATTTACATATAATACTTTTTTTACATTTTTTCTATGATAAATGAAAACGTTTTACAAAATGCGGCGTGCTGTTTTTAAGTTTTTATTTTCAAGAAATTACTTTTTATGATAAGTCATATTTCTTTAACTGAAGTCACTTTGATACTTATTGACTCTCCCATATCTTAGAAATATCATAAAATAAAACATACTTTTTCGATAAGAATTACATGTTTTATTATACATAGAACTGGAAGTGATAAAAAAGTTTACTGGTTTTGCACAAAGAAAATATAACTTGGGGTGGAAAATGATGAAAAAAATGACTGGTTTAGTGTTAACAATGACTTTTGCTAGCTTTTTATCGGCATGTGCACTAAATAGTAGCACAGATGAAAAAGCTAATAAGGAAACAACTTCTGCTGTACAGACGGCCGACATTAAACAAATAAAAGATCAGGTAATAAAGGCTTCTAACACAGGAAATATTCCAGCCAAAGCGCTAGAAAGAAAAGATACGTTTATTGCTGGAATGTCAGCTCCCGGAGGCGTCTTTTTGCCTTATTTCTACGACAACGGCTGGGATGGAAACGCAACAAGTCCTATCTTTAGCCCTTTAGTAGATTTAGATAAAAACGGAAAACCCATTCCGATTTTAGCAAAAAGTTGGGAAATCTCAGATGATCAGCTTGTTTATACGTTTCACTTAAAAGATGATTTAAAATTCAGCAACGGCTCCCCTCTTACTGCCGATGACGTAGCTTTTACATTAACACTTCTTCACGATCCAGCTTATGACGGATGGGGTGACTTAGCGACCGCTACAATTAAAGGTGGAAAAGACTATAAAGATGGAAAAGCAAAAACAATAGAAGGAATCAAAGTGGTTGATCCTCTAACAATTAAAATCACAACGGAAAAAGTAAACGCAAAAGCTCTTTTACTGCTAGGCGGTATCGTGCTATCAAAAGATTATTACGGAAAAGACTATACGTACGGCCATTTAGATTATTTAAAAAACCTTTACTCTAAGCCTGTAGGATCCGGCCCTTACAAGCTAGAAAAATATATTCCTGGTCAAGAAATACGCTATGTTGCAAATAAGAACTATTATGACGGCCCGCCTAAAGTAAAGAATTTCATTTATAAAGTAACCACGCCGGAAACAACTTCTCAACTATTTGAAGCAGGCGAAACAGACTATGACCGTTTTCCAGCAGAACCGGAAAGCGTAGAGCAGCTTAAAGAGCTAGGTTTTGCAAATATCAAAGTGACAACGGCTAACTCTTATAGCTACGCGTATATTAACAATACTAAGCCGTATCTAAAAGATAAAGCCGTCAGACAAGCATTGATATACGGCCTTGATCGTCAGAAAATTACCGACGTTACATATAAAGGATACGGCACTGTTGCTAATGTACCTGTTTCTCCTGTCTCGTGGGCATACACAGAAGATGGCATCAACAAATATAAATATGATGTCAAAAAAGCTAAAAAGCTATTAGATGACGCAGGATGGAAAGTTGGAAAAGACGGAATACGAGCTAAAGGTGGCACTAAGCTGAAAATCAGTTATTTAACAAGCAGAAATGACGACGATTTTATTCCAATCGCAAAAGAAAATTACAAGGCGCTCGGCATTCAATTTAACCCGGAAGTATTAGACTTTAATACTCTTTTGACGAAGCTGAATAAAAAAGATTACGACTTAGCTGCTGTTTCTACCCCTATGCTTACTGACCCTGACGATGCAGTCGCAGATTTAGCTTCGACTCACCCTGATAATTCAGCAGGATATTCAAACCCTAAGGTAGATAAATTGTTAGAAGAAAGCGTTGGCACTACGGATATTAACGAACGCAAAAAGATTTACCATGAACTGTATAAAGAATTATCTGATGATCCGCCGGTTATTTTACTGAATTACCGTAAAGTTATTCACGCTAATAATGCACGCATTAGCGGACTTAATCCAGATAATTTTACTGGGATTTCTGCGAGCCTTCCAAACCTTTCAATCAAAGAGTGAAGTCTGCTTTCATGTATAGGTAAAAAATAGTGCCTGGTCCTAGCCGCCGGGCACTTTTAGGGAGGAACACGTATTGAAACAATATATTTTTTATCGATTTTTACAAATGATTCCTATTTTAATTGGCACCTCTTTTCTTATTTTTGTTCTTTTTGCTTTATTGCCCGGGGATTATATCGACTCAAATCCTAAACTGACTCCGGAAAGAGCTCAGGAACTACGAGAATTATATGGACTTGATAAGCCGATTTTAGAAAGATACGTAAGGTGGTTTACAGATTTAGTAAAAGGTGATTTTGGTTTTTCATTAAAGTACCAAGAACCTGTAACGTCATTATTAAATAAATTCATTTGGAACTCATTTCTTATAGCTGCAGTTTCTCTATTTTTCACCTGGACAATCGCTCTATTTACAGGGGTTATTTCAGCTGTAAAACAATATTCTTGGTTCGATGGCTTTGTTACACTTGGTGTTTTTGCTGCTATGTCATTCCCTTCTTTTTTTATTGGTTTATTGCTTATTAAATTTTTTGCTGTTGATTTAGGGATTCTTCCAATTGGAGGGATGATTGATACAGGCAGTAATACAACAAAGCTAGCTTATCTGCTAGAAGTGAGTAAGCACATGGTGCTCCCGGTGGCGATTTTGACACTTCTAAGCGTAGGTTCATTAACTAGATATTTTCGTACCGGAATGCTTGAAGTCATTCGGCAAGATTATATACGAACAGCACGTGCAAAAGGATTAAAAGAACGTTCTATCATTTTTAAGCACGCGTTAAAAAATGCGTTGCTTCCTGCTATTACACTGTTAGCTTTTGAACTGCCCGGGCTATTTTCCGGTGCGATTATCACTGAACAAATTTTCAACTGGCCCGGGGTGGGCAGAATTCAGCTCGAAGCATTAAGCTTTAGGGATTATCCAGTCTTAATGTCTTTTACGATGTTACTTTCTTTCTTAACGATTATAGGTAACTTTTTAGCAGATATTACATATGCAGCGGTCGATCCGCGAATCCGGTTAAAGTAGGCGATTATTGTATGGAAACTTCATTAGTAACAGATCAGCCGCAAAAAGACGCAGTTTCAAAACCAATATCACTATGGAAACAAACGTATATGCGGCTGCGAAAAAATAAATTAGCGATAAGCGGATTATTCTTTTTGCTTGCCATGATTGCTTTTAGTTTTATTGGCCCTTTGTTTTCTCCTTATGTCAACAGTACTGTAAATGTTAATTTAATGAATCATCCGCCAAGCGCAGAGCATTGGTTAGGTACAGATAAGTATGGAAGAGATGTACTCACCCGCTTGATGCTTGCTGGTCAAATTTCTCTCACTGTAGGAATTGCTTCTATGATTCTATCCGTTTTAATTGGCTCTGTTTTAGGAGCTGTTGCTGGTTTTTACCGAGGTATCATTGATCAAGTGCTGATGCGGCTAGCTGACATATTGATGTCTATACCTGGCCTTCCTCTTTTGTTGATCATGGGCGCTATTTTATCAGAATGGAAAACGCCTTCTGAATACCGTATTTATATTATTATGCTAATGCTCAGTTTAATTGGCTGGCCTGGACTTGCAAGGCTTGTTCGCGGCCAAGTTCTTTCACTGCGTGAACAGCCTTTTATTCAAGCCACACAAATATTAGGTTTAAGCGATAAAAGAAAGATTTTTTATCATTTAATCCCTAATATTTTCCCTTTGTTACTGGTCGTTGCTACTTTAAACGTAGCAGGAGCTATTCTAAGTGAGTCTGCTTTAAGCTATTTGGGGCTAGGCGTGACTCCCCCTACACCTTCTTGGGGAAATATGATTGATGCAGCTAATAATTTAGTTGATTTTAAAAAACGACCTTGGCTTTGGATTCCACCAGGCGCTGCCATCTTTTTAACGGTCATTTCTATTAATCTTCTTGGAGACGGTTTAAGAGATGCGCTTGATCCTAAAATGAAAAGGTAGGTAATGAATAGATGAATACACCTTTACTAGAATTAAAAGACTTACACACCTCTTTTCATACGGAAGAAGGTACGGTTACAGCAGTAAACAACGTCAGCTTTTCCATTACCCCTGGTGAAACGGTATGTATCGTTGGTGAATCAGGATGCGGGAAAAGCGTAATGGCTCTATCCATTATGCAGCTACTTTCTGATTCAGGGGAAATTACAGATGGTCAGATTTTATTTAATGGATCCAATCTATTAGAAAAAACAAAAAAAGAGATGAGAAAAATTAGAGGAAAAGACATTGGGATGATTTTTCAAGAACCGATGACATCTCTAAATCCAGTATTCACTATTGGAGACCAAATTACCGAGACTCTATTAGAGCATCTATCTATCAGTAAAGCTGAAGCTTATGATAAAGCCATTGAACTTGTTACGCTTTTAGGGATACCCAATGCTAAAAAAATAGTAAAAAGTTATCCGCACGAGCTAAGCGGCGGTATGCTTCAGCGGATTATGATTGCGATTGCACTCGGGTGCAACCCTAAGCTATTAATTGCCGACGAACCTACTACTGCTCTAGATGTAACGATTCAAGCTCAAATATTAGATCTATTACAAACTATAAAACATGACCTTCGTACATCGATCTTATTTATCACACATGATCTCGGCGTTGTAGCTGAAATGGCTGATACCGTAATGGTGATGTATGCAGGTAAAATCGTAGAAAAAGCACAGGTAGTTGAGCTATTTCAAAATCCAAAACATCCCTATACCAAGGGTCTGCTTCGCTCAAAACCGGTTATCGGCAAACGAACACAAAGGCTGCATTCAATACCAGGGCAAGTACCAAAACTTACAGACCTTACAGAAAGCTGTTATTTCAGCCAGCGCTGTGAACACTGTATGGATATTTGCAAAACAAAAGCGCCTCCCTTCATTTCAGAAAACAATCATTACACAGCCTGCTGGCTTTATAAGGAAGGTAAAGATCAATGAGTGAAACGCTGTTAGAAGTAAACAACTTAAAAAAATTTTACTCCTCCAAATCTACGTTATTTACATCAGCAAATGAACAGGTAAAAGCAGTGGACGGAGTAACATTTTCAATTAAAAAAGGTGACATTTTCGGATTGGTTGGTGAGTCAGGAAGCGGTAAGTCTACTTTAGGAAAAACCATTTTAAGACTTCATAATAAAACAAGCGGAGACGTATTTTTTAAAGGAAAGAATGTTTTTAAGCTGTCAAAAAAAGAGCTGATTCATTACCGTTTGCAGTCACAGCTCGTCTTTCAAGACCCTTTTAGTTCTTTAAATCCTCGAATTAGAATAGGCGAAGCGATTGGAGAAGCGATGATTGAACATAAGTTAGCTTCACGAACTAACGTAAGAGATCACGTCTTGTCGATTATGGAAAAATGCGGTTTATCTCCTTACCATATAGACAGATACCCACACGAATTTTCAGGCGGACAGCGTCAGCGAATTGTCATTGCCAGAGCCATGGCTTTAAATCCTGAATTTCTTGTAACAGATGAACCGGTATCTGCACTGGATGTATCAATTCAAGCTCAAATTATTAATTTGTTTAGTGAACTTCAAGAAAAAGAAAATTTGTCTTATCTGTTTATTTCACATGATTTGAGCGTCGTCGAGCACCTGTGTAACAAGGTTGCTATTATGTATTTAGGAAATATTGTGGAGCAGGCATCAAGAGATGAATTATTCAAAAATCCACTGCACCCTTATACAAAAGCGCTGTTATCTGCCATACCGATACCTGATCCAACCATCAAAAGAGAAAAAATCATTTTGAAAGGTGAAATACCAAGTCCGATTACCCCTCCCTCTGGGTGTAAGTTTAGGACAAGATGCCCGATAGCCCAGAAGAAATGTGCAGATATTCCACCTGACTATAAAGATGTCGGTTCTAGTCACTTTGTAGCGTGTCACTTTGTATAAAGACTCATTAGAAAAGGTTGAGACATAAAGAAATCTCTCCAATTTAAGACGAACAAATGAGATAAATAATTTAGTATGAATCGCTTGTTACACTTCTTTTGATTTTCGTGCAAGACTTCGCTGTCCGCGGGAGTCTTCGTCTTGCCCTCCAATCAAAAGCTAGAAGCAATTGAATACATGAAACCTCTATTCGCCTTAACAATGAAAAAATCCGAACGAGTTTGATTCTCCCTCAAGAATCAAACTCGTTCGGCCCTTCCTTTAACAAAAATACTTTTGCTCCAGTCCCTTCTTGCTGTAGGTGAGAAACTTTTCCCCTAGCTTTCTTTTAAAAGAAATATACTCATACGAGATAAAAGCATAAATTTATCCCCCAACCGTTGAAAACTGATTAACTGGACGCAGCAAACCTAAATTTTAAGTTTACCATTTATAATTTGGACAAGATAAAATTATAAAAATAGATCTCCGATTAGACTGCTTAAAGTCGGAGATCTATTTGGATGTTTCTTATTTTATTTTTTAGTAAGGCTGCCATTTCGCTCTAAAATAGGTACTTCAATATCTACCGTGTTTGGATATTTAACTCCAAGCCCTGTATTTAAAGCCACAACCGTTTCGTTTTCTTTGATCCATCCTTCTTCTCTTAAACGGCGTGCAGCTAAGAATGTAGCAGCACCTTCAGGACAAATGAACGAACCTTCAAGCTGCGCAACCTTTTTTTGTTCCTCCACAATCTTATCTTCGTCCACCGCAATCGCGCATCCATTTGTATTGTAGACTGCTTCTAAAACAAGAAAGTCCCCGATTGCTTTTGGTACGTTGATACCAAAGGCGATGGTTGAAGAATCCGGCCAAAATTCAGATTCTTGTTTTCGTTCATTCCATGCTTTTACAATAGGCGCGCAGTTTTCAGCTTGTACCGCAACTAAACGAGGAAGATCACCTTTAATCCAGCCAAGCTCTTTTAACTCATTTAACGCTTTATAGATTCCAATTAAGCCAACGCCTCCTCCTGTTGGATATAAAATCACATCAGGAAGATTCCAAGAAAACTGTTCAGCAATTTCTAAGCCCATAGTTTTTTTACCTTCGATTCGGTACGGCTCTTTAAGCGTAGAAGCATCATAAAGACCCCATGCTTTAATAGCCTCACCGACAATTTTACCCGCATCGCTGATGAGTCCATCGACTAAGTAAAGGTCAGCTCCAGCGACAGCACACTCATTTCGTGTAATAACAGGCGCATCTTTTGGCATCACAACGGTTGCTTTTATGTCAGCGCGCGAAGAATACAGCGACCAAGCAGCTCCGGCGTTTCCATTTGTAGGCATGGCTAACTGTTCAACGCCAAGTTCTTTTGCTTTTGACACCCCTACAGCGGCGCCTCTAGCTTTAAATGATCCCGTTGGAATAATGCCTTCATCTTTCATATATAAGTTTGGAATGTCCATTTCTTTACCTAGCTTAGGCATTTTTATAAGCGGAGTCATCCCTTCGCCCAATGAAACAACGTTTTCTGGATCTTCTACTGGAAGAAGCTCATGATATCTCCATAAATTTGGTTCCCTGCTTTGAACATCTTCTGGAGTCAAGTTAGGTTTCAATCTCTCTAAATCATACGCTACCAATAGCGGTGAGCCACATTCACATAATTGATGTTTTTCTTTTGGACTATATTCTTTTTTGCATTTAGGACAATATAAGTGAGAAACATAACTAAACGGCATCATACACACTCCTTTAAATTCTGTAAACATAATAACATATATAAAATATAATTTATAGTATTTTTATCAGAATTATAAGGTATGACTTATTCATGGTTTTATAGATCATTAATAAAAGCGTAAAAACCTTAAAATATCAGGGTTTTTACGCTTTTTCTAACACTGCTTATATTACTTTTTTTAACATTAAAACCATCAATTTTAGATAAAAACCCGAAGAATAAACAAAATCCACACTTTACTTATAGGAATAATTGTTTTAGTATGTAAAAAGATATTTTAAGGAGGTATTTTAGGTGAATGCACTTTCGATAGTGAATAAGCATAATAATAGCATGTGTACTTGTCTAATTCTCAAAGGTTACTAAAGCAAAAACAATACTACACTACAAGGAGAATTGGACAGATGGCTGCAAAAAAGAAATTTAAGCTTAATTTAGGATTAAAAGTAATTATCGGATTAATTCTTGGATTGATCGTTGGTTATGTTAGTAAAGAAGTTGGTTTAAAGTTAGAAATAGTAGGAAAAGCGTTTATCCAGCTTATTCAAATGGTGATTGTCCCTCTTGTTTTCCCATTGATTGTATTAGGAATCACAGGGATGCATGATACAAAAAAGCTGGGACGAGTAGCGTTTAAAACGCTTCTCTATTTTGAGATTGTGACTACAGTATTAATTATATTAGGAATACTCATTGCTAAAGTAACAAATGTAGGTGGACATATGCATGTAGGTGCAGTGGATACTTCCTCGTTAGGAAACCTAGCAAAAGGCATCGACTTTGGAGAGTTTTTCTTAAGTATTATTCCAAGCAATATTGTAGAAGCAATGGCACAAGGAAAGCTGTTGCCGATTATTTTCTTTGGTATTTTTGTAGGGTTAGCTCTTACATCACTTGAAGGTAAAGCGAAGCCGGTTATTACATTTTTTGAAGCATGGCTACAAGCTATGTTTAAAGTAGTAGAATACGCGGTATCGTTTGCCCCAGTTGGCGTATTTGGATTTATCTCATTTAGCGTGGCTAAATACGGGATTGGCAGCTTGCTTTCTTTAGGCCAATTTGTAGGTATTACGTATTTATCTTTTGCCATTACGGCATTTGTTGTGTTTCCGATTATCGCACTTATTTTCCGTATCCCTTATAAGGAACTGTTAAAAAGAACCGGAGATTTGATTTTATTAACGTTTACAACGCGCAGTTCAGAGGCTTCTATGCCGCTGCTCATTCATCGATTAGAAAAGTTCGGAGTGTCACGTTCTGTCACTTCTTTTGTATTACCAACCGGCTACTCTTTTAATCTAGATGGAGCTAGCATCTATATCAGTGTAGCAATTATTTTTCTTGCCAATGTATATAACTTACCTCTTAGTCTTGAACAAATTATTGTGATTATTGGTTTATTAATGCTTATGACGAAAGGATTAGCAGGCGTCCCTTCAGCTGTCATCGTTGTACTGTTAGCTGCGGCTAAAGAAATTGGCTTACCTGCAGAAGGAGTCGCTTTATTATTAGCAGTTGATTTCTTTGTAGACATGGGCCGTTCAGCATTAAATGTCGTAGGAAACTCTTTAGCTACGGTCGTCATCGCAAAATCTGAGAAGTCATTTCATTTTAATGCCGAGGATAAATAACCATACCCCCTCATCATTCAAAAACACGATAGTGAGAAAGAAGTGTTAGTTTGTTTAAACAGAAAAAATCTTTTGAAGAACTAGTAAAAGAAAATAAACAAGCATTATTAAAAGATAAAAAAGCAATGGAGAAAATCGAAAAACGTATTGAAAAACGCCATGAAGTGATAAAGCTAACTTAGTACAGTTAGCTTTATCACTTTATTTTGTAATCATATCTTTTAGTAAACTTACTTAATCAAGTAAGGGATTTCTATAGAATATACAGCTTTTATGCATATGTTTAACTTTGTCAAAGTATCTTTTTTATAAGAAATTGACATTTTAGTAAGGTACCTTTATTATTTGATAAGGTACCTTATTTTTATTTCAAATGAATCCTTCCTATCTTATTAAAAGGATAAAATTTTTTATGTAGATAAGTGCAGCGTTAAATTAGTAAGGAGGCTTTTATCATGAATGAAAGAGATAACGAATATTTACACGAGCAAGATTTGATTGATCAATTTTTCAGGTTCCAGAGACAGCTGGCAAGATACCAGCGACACTACTTTGTTAATCGAAGAGATGCTGGAGCACTAGGTGATCAGCACCGGGGGCAAGGACGGATATTAAAATTATTAAAATTGCAGCCTAAAACTACACAAAAAGAGCTGTCGTACTTACTGGATATGAGACCTCAGTCAATAGGTGAATTACTTAGTAAGTTAGAAAGAAAAGGTTACATTGTTCGTACGCCATCTGAGAAAGATCGGCGAGTACTTTCCGTTGAGCTAACAGAAGCTGGACTAGAAGCTATCGAGGCTACGGAGGAACAAGACAATAACTCAGGCATCTTTGATGTTCTTTCAGAAGAAGAGCAGGATACTCTTTCACATTTAATGCAAAAGTTAAATACTTATTTAGATGAAGAAATGTTAAAACAAGGTCATGATGAAAATCAAGAATTTCGACGCCATAATGACCTACGAGGATTTGGACCTCACCACAGATTTTTTGGTGGTGATCCAGAGCATGGTCCAAGAAGTTTTGGGCGCGGACCTTGGGGAGACGGTGCTGAATTTAGAACACCGAGATTTAGAAACCGAAATCCCCGAGAGACTAATAGAGATAATAACGAGAAATGATTCACATGCTGTTTAGTGATCATTTCTAATAATTTCACGAGAGGAAACGCAATATGGAAAACATCTCAAATGTTGGAGAACAAGTTTTAAATAATAAAAACAATAAAATACTAGTAATGACTGGATTAATGATTGGAATTATTTTTTCTGAGCTTGATGAAACAGTTGTAAATACAGCCATGCCAACGATTATACGTGATCTTGGCGGATTATCTATGTATGGCTGGGTTGCAGGCATCTATATGCTAGCTCTATCTGCTTTCATGCCTATACTAGGAAAATTAGCCGATTTATTTAGTCGAAAAAAAGTCTACTTCGCTTCTATGGCTTTCTTTATTGGAGGCTCCATTATATGCGGGCTTTCTCATTCAATGATTATGCTTTTAATTGGAAGAGGAATTCAAGGACTTGGCGCGGGTGGCCTCATGCCATTAGCCATGACGATTTCGAGTGATTTGTTCCCTGTTGAACAACGAGCAAAAGTTCAAGCGTTTATGGGACCAGTAATGTTTATCCCTATGCTTTTAGGCCCACTAATGGGAGGCTTTTTTGTAGATCAAGCAAGCTGGCATTGGATTTTCTTCGTGAATATTCCAGTGGGATTAATAGCAGTCATTTTTTTAGCAAGTGGGTTAAAAGAAGTACATGAAAGAAAAAAAGTAACAATTGATTGGGCAGGAGCTATTCTTCTAGTAGCTGCAATCATTTCGTTATTAATTACGCCTGTTTTAGTCGAGAACGAAGGGTATACGTGGAGCTCTCCATTTATCGTTTCGCTACTATGTGTAGGCGTGATTTTAATTGGACTGTTTATTTGGGTGGAATCAAAAGTGATTGAACCTATTGTACCGCTGCATCTATTTAGAAATCGTAATATTTTAGTATTGTCACTGCTTGTTTTTACTGTAGGCTGTGGATTGATGGGCTCATTCTCATCTTTCCCTTACTTTGCACAAAATGTATTAGGCCTTACTCCTACAGAATCTGGGTATTTAACTTTGCCCATGATGGTAGGTGCTGTTGCAACCTCAATCGTTTCTGGATTTCTATTAACAAAAGTTCGGTACCGCGAATTATTCGTGATTTCTTTCATTATGCCTGTTATCGGTTTTTATTTATTTTCTAAATTAGATATTAGTACCACTACCCTGCAGGTCATTATTTTCTTTTTTATCACCGGTCTTGGTTTAGGCGTTATGTTCGGTGGAGATAACTTAATTGTTCAAGAATCTGTAGAAAAAGAACACAAAGGAATTGCCTTGGCAACTGTTCCATTGTTTCAGTCTATTGGCGCAACTGTCGGAGTAAGTATGTTTGGGACGCTATTATCTTCCACACTTACGTCAAATCTAAGCAGTTTAGGCGATGAATTGCCTAAAAGTATGGCAAATAATATGAATAGCCTGGCAGCAGGAGGAATTCCAAGTGGACTTACTCCAGAATTATTTATGAAAATTAAAGTTTTATTTATTGAATCGTTTCAGCATATCTATACTTACGCATTTGTACTTACGATCATTGCCTTTGTTTTATGCTTCTTTCTAAAAAAAGAAGTGCTATCTTCAAAATCAGAAGAGTAATAAAAGAGATTCTTGCTGTAGCCAAAGGTGTATTTGTACAACAGTCGTTCCGAAAAATGCAAAAGCCAATTCGAATTTAACACGAATTGGCTTTTTTTATTAATAGATTAAAGGTTTTACCTTAGTTATTTCGGATTTATATTACCATCAATTGTACTCTTGATTGTTCCTTCTTTTTTTAAATAGATTTATTCACACTCTCTTTTTTAAAGACTCCTGTTAAAAGCGCAACGAGTCCTATTAAAAAGAAAATAGGAAACAATAACATCATTAATGCAACTCCTGCAAAACCTTCTTCCTGACTAATTGCAAACAAAATTGAAACGGCCCACGAAAAGAACGGAGCTATGATTAATATAGTTGTTGTTCCCCACACCATATATTTTCTTTTAGCTGTTTTCCCTCGGCTTAGTCCGCTTGCAAACATAAGCCCTACTACTAAAACTGTTAATGCCACTCCAATTGCCATTTCATCACCGCCTTTAGCAGCCAGTTTCTCTTTTACTTTACACCGTTTTCTTTTTTGCCTCTTGGACGGAAATAAATACGCTTGTAACAACAAGTAAGAGTAAACCTTCTCCGATAATCATTAAACCTTTTATTTGAATGTCTAGAGCATCAAACCCGCTTATTTTCGCAAAAGCATAAAGAAGTAAAAATGAACCGAATAACATAGTAACGAATGAAATAACAAGGGCGACTGTTCTTTTGTTACATACGATACTTACAAAAAGGATTACCGTAAATACGATACTAATGGCCATACAATTATTAAGAATGAACGACATACGCATCCCCTTAAATATCTTTTTATTCCATTATTCTTACTCAAACCTAAATCCAATCCCACCGTCTACAATAATGTTTTGACCCGTAACAAACGAAGCATCATCAGAAAGGAGCCATTTTACTGCTTTTGCGGCTTCAACCGGATCACCAATTCTGCCCAGCGCGTTTAGCTTTTGATAGGATTCATTGAGCTTTGCTTTTTCGTCTTCAGATAGATTTGAAAACCTTTCTTCTAACATAGGCGTACGAAATGCACCTGGGCACAGAGAGTTAATTCTTATATGTTGATGGCCATATTCCTGAGCAACTGACTTCGTTAAAGCAATCACACCGCTTTTCCCAGCCGCGTATACGCCTGTCCCTGCTGAACATAAAATAGCGTCCATTGACGACGTATTCACAATGACACCGCTGTTTTGTTTGGTCATTACCTGCAGCTGATATTTCATACAAAGCCATACGCTTTTTAACGTAACGTTTATTAAATGGTCAAAGTCTTCTTCTTTGAATTCATGGGTAGCATTAGAAGCTGCCTCCGTGTTAGCCGCATTATTAAAGCCCACATCAATTCTTCCAAAAGTAGAGTATGTGTGGCTCACAAGGTTTTTGACATCTTGACTATTCGTTACATCCGTTTTGATAAAAAGAGAGTGAGGAGACCACTTTCTTAATCTAGAAAGAGCTTCTTCTCCTTTTTCACTATTTCTAGAAGCAATCACAACATGCATGCCCTCTTTTGCGAGTAATTCCGCTGTTGCTAAGCCAATCCCTGACGTTCCACCCGTAATAATCCCTACTTTTTCTTCAAACATACGTTTCTCCCCTTTTGCGTTTAATAAAATCTCAACAAATTAAATTGAGTAACACTAGCCATAGAAGTTATTCAGCTTTGGGTAGATTAATCCCTGCTTTAAAACACTAAAAAGAGACTGGGACAAAAGGAGATTAGACGAAGTGAAAAATGAGTCATTGATCAATACTTTTGATTCGTGGTTCGTTTGTTTGTGGTAAACATAATTTTCATGTGTGTAGGTTTTTCTAGCAGTTGATTGGAGGGCAAGACGAAGACTCCTGCGGGGAAAGCGGAACAGGTGAGACCCAGCAGGAGTGTAAGCGACGAGGAGGCTCATCGGCCGCCCGCGGAAAGCGAAGCCTTGCACGGAAATCAACTGCGGTGTCAGAAGCGGTTCAGCTCGTGTATAGTAGTTATTTGTCTTTAGGTTGGGCTGGTTTCGTTACATCTCCACCTCTTTTTAACTAGCTACTAATCTGATGGTGAGAAACAGATAAAGTAGATTTTCGGTTCCATAAATAAAAGGCATATCCGCTTAAAAATAGAAGCAGCGCGTAATTAACAAATAAAGAATCATTTGCGTTGACAGGGCTTGTAAACTGGAGAAAATTATTTAAGCCGTGAAATACAATCGTCACTCCAATCGATTGACCGTTAACGATCAGTAAAGCCAAGACCAACCCAATAACAAATGCAAATAGAATTTGAAAAATTGTATTTGCTACCGATTGACTGCTTAACATATTCAAACTGTGCGTAAAGGCAAATAGGAACGATGATAGAAGAACCGCTACTTTATAGCTTTTTGATAACAGCAAATTCAGCATAAATCCTCTAAATACCATCTCTTCTACAAATGCTATGACTAGAGTTTGGGTAAGCAAAATAAGAACAATATCTGCAATGGAACTTCCGTGTACACCTTTGTTCCCGATGAGGATAATAAGCAAATACAAAAGAAGCGGAGAAAGAACGAGGATTCTTGTTCTAAAGGACATGTTTTGTTGAAAGGAGAAAAAATGCTGCCACTTTTTTGTTTTTGTTAGATAAAAAGCTATTCCTATTGCTAAAGGGACAACTCCTAAAAACTGAAGATAATGTGCAGTAGGATGCGTCATGCTCACGTATGCACCGTTTACCACAAACCAAAAGATAACTAAGATTTCTAGGCCAATAACTTTCCACAAAAGCTTTGACTTGATCATCACTACACTACCTTTCTACTTTAGGTTTCATTGATAACCTATATTCGTTTTAAGGATTTTATATGTTTTCACCTTTTTATCATTCAAGCTCAAAGACCATGTGAGGCAACGCTTCTTCCTTTTAAAATAAGAAGATCGTTCCTCCTTTTTTACTGTGATTACACACGGTACAAAAATGCACAAAAACCTGCCCATGTGACGTAATCACTGAACTCCATTTTTTTATCGCCTCTCACGAGTACATTTACAGGCCAATTCAAAACACTTCCCTCAGACGTTTTATCTACATACTTTCTCGCTAAAGCGTATGCACCCACTCGAAAGAAGTAATAGCTGGCTAAACATAAAAAAGAGATGGTCATAAAATTTAAATTTAACTCTTTCACCTTGTACACCTCATCGTTTTTTTGCTATTTCATAGGATGACCTAGCTTGCTCTTTTATCCTTGTTCATAAAAATCCTTTTTGACATCTTTTAAAAGTTTTAAGATGTTTTTATAAAAACAAGTAATTAACATGCCCGCGATGTTGGTGACCATCGTAATTGTAAGATTGCCGATAATCAGGCTAAGTAAAGTACCAAGAAACATAATACCTATTCCGATATAAAAACCTGGGTGAAACAGTTCATAGTCATCTTCTTTTTCTTCTTCCTCAATGTTTAGTCTGTTTTGTAATGCAGCATCCTTTTTAATAAATTCATCAATGGTTGTCTTGTAGATGTCTCCTAGCTTTAAAAGATGCTGAATGTCAGGATAGCCCTGATTATTTTCCCACTTATGTATGTTTTGTACAGGGACACCTACCTGCGTAGCAACCTCTTCTTCTGACATCTTTTGTTCTTCTCTTAATTTTTTTAATTGCTTTCCTAACCTCAACTCATTCACCTCTATAACTATGGCAGCGTATAAACAAAATTTGCTTGCACTACGTTTTCTCGTTTTCTACCATTCTAACATATTGTGGTAAAAAAGAGAGAAACAGTAACGAGACGTATAAACCATAAAACGACAATACTAAAAAATAGTGAGAATTCTCATGTGTAAAAAATGAAAGAATGCACTTTTATCTACAGCCTTTTAGTGTTTATACTAAATAGTGGATTGTACGAACATAGAAATGAAAAAGGAGGCAACATGACGATGGAAATGCTGCTTATTTATCTATTTGTTATCGCTCTTATTGGATTCATTATTTGGAGAAAAATGAAAAAGAAAAATAAGCCCATTAAAAAGAATGGACTTGGTATATTAGCACCTATTTTCTTTATAGTCATTGCATTTTCTCTTAGTCTAAGTCAGATGATGCACATACCGGGCCAATCATTTCACTTACCACCCTACTGGGAAATGATGATTGCTGGTGTATTAGGTGTGATATTCGGGCTCATTATGCTTAGCCAAACGGACTATGAAGTAAGAGAAGATGGCTTTATTTATTCAAAGCCAAACAAGAATTTTAAATATGTGATTATCGCCATTATTTTTATAAGAATGGCTTTGAGCCAGTACTTCAAAGGCTTAGATTCCATAGACTTCGCGGTCTTAACGATGACATTAGCTTTTATATATATTGTCATTTGGAGAGTTGGCAGCTATTTAAAATTCCGTAAATTAAATGGTGATAATTACAGTGTAAATGCTGGATAATCATCAATATGACTAGTCCTTCTTCCTGTTTGGAAAGAAGGATTTTTTGTCATAGTCAGTAAAAGTCTCGCGTGTTGTGTAAGACAACCTATATATTGTATAATGCAATATGTGTTTTTTATAACAGAAGTCTATCTATAAAAACAGATTATAGTAAAACTGTACCTAATCACCAGCTGTTTGATTTACAGGTATATAATGAAAGGAATCGTCACATGACATTTATCAATTCTGTAACAGGCCCAGTCAGCACGTCAGAACTAGGGCTAACACTAATCCATGAGCATATGCACGTTCGTTCTGAGTCTGTTCACGCACAGTTTCCTCATTTATATGATGAGAAACAAGAAATCGCTAAAGCAGTCGAACAAGTAAATCGTGCAAAGAAACTTGGAGTTAAAACAATCTGTGATCCTACGGTGATGGAACAAGGACGCGATATTCGTTTTATTGAGCGAATTTCCCGTGAAACGGATACTCGAATCATCGCAGCCACAGGAATTTATACGTATAACTACATTCCTACCCACTTTCAAACTCGGAGCATTGACTATATGGCAGACCTGTTTGTTCGAGACATTGAAGTCGGCATTCAAAACACATCGATTAAAGCAGGCTTTTTAAAATGCGCTACGGATGCACCTGGCGTAACGGCTGATGTAGAAAAAGTAATGCGCGCTGTCGCAAGAGCTCATAAAAAAACGGGCGTACCAATTATGACTCATTCACATCCTGCAAGCGGCACAGGCTTAAAGCAGCTGGACATCTTACTCGATGAAGGCGCTAATCCAAATCAAATTCTGATTGGACATACGGGAGATACGGATAACCTTGAGTATATTTCAAACATATTAAATCAAGGTGCCTTTATCGGTATGGACCGCTACGGCCTGACAAGAGAATGTTCAACTGAAAATAGAAATGAAACGGTCATTGAATTGGCTAAACAAGGCTATTCAAACCGCATGTTTCTATCACAAGACTACTGCTGTACAATGGACTGGTTTCCAGAAGGCGTGATTGAAGAACGTTTTCCAAAATGGTCGATGAGCTTTGTATTAGAAGAAGTCGTGCCTGAGTTAAAAAGAAAAGGCGTAACGAAACAGCAGATTCAGCATATGCTTTTTGATAACGCCCGCTGCTGGTTTGAAGGAAAGTAATTAAAATATTATAAAAAACCCCCACTGTGCAAGCTTACAGTGGGGGTTTTCCGCGTATTATTCTACTTTACGTTAACCTGTTTTTCTTAATAATTTCTGCTTTTCTTTGCTCTTTTTTATCATAAAGTGGGCACCCGACAGGCATAATCCAACGGCGATTCCGATCGTCAAGTTTGTAAACACCGTTAGCGAAAATGTCGTAAGTAAAACCAGTGAATGAAATGATTTTTCTTTTATCACCTTTGCAAACTGTTCTTTTTTACTGATATTCCACGCTACGACCATCAATACGGGTGCGAGACTCGCAAGCGCCACGTATGAAGCATATGGAGCAAGCACTAGCAGCACAATCAACACAAATATAGCGTGCGTGATTCCTGCAATTGGAGATGAAGCGCCGTTTTTAATATTGGTAACGGTCCTTGCAATCTCTCCTGCTGCAGGAATACCTGAAAACATCGGCGTTACCATGTTTACGATTCCCTGGCCAATCAGTTCTTTTTTGCTGCTGTGCTTTGACTTTGTCATTTCATCCGCAACGCGAGCTGTCAGCAAAGACTGTAACCCTACAAGTACAGCAATTACAAACGCAGAAGGTAAAAGAGTTACCACCCTCTCCACTGTTATATCTGGAAACGCTGGCGCCGGGAAATGACGAGGTATCTCTCCGTAAATCGCACCAATCGTTTCAAACTGATTTGCAAAGAAAAAAGATGCTAATCCCGTTGATACAATAATTCCAAGTAAATAGGACATTCCCAGCGACTTAGGCGAAAAGTAAAGAACTATTAAAATCGTAGCTAAGCACAATCCTGCTGTAGCGATACTATAGATGTTGATGAAGTGTAAATTACCAAAGATCTCTTTTATATTCAAATGAAAAAATTGAAATTTGTCAATCGCGTGCAGCCCAAGGAAGTTTGGAATTTGTCCGCTGAAGATAATCAGCGCAATTCCTGACTGAAATCCTACAATAATAGAAGACGGAAAATACTTGATTAAAGCTCCTACTTTACATAGCGCAAAGATAATGAGGAGAATCCCTGACATAAAGCCGGCAATTAATAAGTTTTCATAGCCATATTGCAACACAATTCCTAATAAAACAGGAACAAACGCACCCGTAGGTCCCGCGATTTGAAACCTACATCCACCTAAAATAGCAATTAACAATCCTGCTACAATCGTTGTATACAGTCCTGTAACAGGCGATATTCCAGAAGCTATCGCAAATCCTAACCCTAAAGGTATAGCTATAATGCCAACAACAATACCCGATAGTATATCTTTCTTCAAATGCTGCAAGGAGTAATTTCGAAAAACCTCTAGATTCATAAGTGTACATCAGCCTCCATTTTAAGTAGTGAGGTTACCCATTCGTATTTTCGTCATACAACCTTATTGAGCTTTCTCAGAATAAGGTGGGCTACTCGATTACTTCTATCTTAAAGGAGACAACTTACAAAAAAATAAAGAGAAAATTAGAAGTTTCTTAGACAGTTATTAAAATTTTCTTAAAAATTCTTACTTTTTATTCTTTTAGTTATTTTTTAGATAAAATGCGGTTCTTTGTTGTAAATAAAGCAAGATAACCAGACCCTATAGTAACGATAGAATGAATGGATGTGGACAGGCTGTGTTTAAAAATCTTTAAGTTTAAGTAGACGACACGCCTACCTCCATTCGTTTAACTATATTCGAATTCATAGGAAGCTCGGTTACATAAGGCCAATTAATTACAAACGTGAACACTAAAAGACAGGAGCTTTGAATCATAATTCAAAGCCCCTGTTTTTACTAATAAGATATATAATACCAATTCTTTTGTATCTTTTCTATTTCATCAAACTTCATACCAAAATCGCCCGATGAAGGTTTACGGTTTTTTGGGTCATACACAAAACCCGAGAAATGCCCGAATAGTCCACTGCTTGTAAAGAAAAGTACGGAGATTGCCTTTCCTTTGGTTTCTACTGCAACATCATCTCGACCTCTGGACACACTCGCATACTCTTTCGGTAGATCAATTAGCGATGAGTTGTCGGGTTCATTGGAGAAAGGAATGAGCGATGGGTAGTCGACTCCATCGGCTTTCAAGACGCCACTTTGTATGTGAGCTGCCACTTCTTCTCTTTTCTGCTGATGGAGTTTAAAGTTTATGTCTAAATTAAGCTGCTCAGACGGAATGAAGAACCACAGCACAACGGTTATCACTTGAATAACCAGTGGTAGCCACTTTCTACTACTAAAGAGATAAATCAATGTCCACAGCGTTAGTAATAAAAAGAAAGGAAGGACAAAGAATAACCATATATATGGACTTACGTATTTCCCTATACGATCATCTAAATCCCATTGAAACAGGGACAATAAAAAAATGAACAAACTGCTACATAACGATAAAAGCAAAGTTAAATGACGTTTCACATATTTCCCTCTCTCTGAAATAATTCTTTTTAACCTTCACTCTTTATCATTCATTATTTACTATAGTTCTGTGAATCCGCTTTAAGAATTCTCTTATTATTCTAGAAAGCCCATTATTGGCGTTATAAAAATACCCAAAAGAATAAGTTTTATAGTGCGGTGGAGCAAAGTTAACGACTACATATTGATTACTTCTAGATAAACCAGCATCTGTTTTAAATGCGTAGTCAAATCCTATATTTATTGCCGTATTATTTTCCAATGTATGACGAATTGTATCTACATTATTGGTAGTAAACAAGATATCACATGGCAGTGAACTAAAACCTTTCATAAATTCCTGAATATACTTGTCGTTATATAAAACAATTGGCTGGTTAATTAACATCTCTTCAGTAATGAGTGTTTGTGTGGCTAATGGCGACTTCTTATTTACTGCAGCTACCATATGACCATCCAATAACTTTTTAAATACCAAGTTCCGATACTTTTTTTCTTCTTTTTCTGTATAAGTAATGAAACCTACATCTACTTCCCCATCTAGAACTTTATCTATAATATACTCGGTGCTATTTTCATAGACAGAAGCCTTTATGTTCGGATATTCTCTTTTAATTTCTGTTATTAAGCGAACGAGAATCTCCATTGGTCCTGGGTAGGTTGCAATCTTTATTTCACCATTCATTGTATTTGTATACGCTTCTGCTTCATCCATAAATTCTTGAATTTTCAATAAAGCAGCGCTGGCCTTTTCAATTAACCTATGACCTTCTTCAGTTGGAATAGATCCTCTTCTGGAACGATGAAAAATCATTATATTTAGTTCTTTCTCTAAATTTTTTATAGATTGGCTTAATGCAGGTAACGTAATATGCAGGTTACCTGCTGCTTCTTTTAGTGAACCCGTTTTATCTATTTCCACTATATGTTTTAATTGTTCAATATTCATAATGCCCTCTTTTTCTTTTAGTTAAGTATTACTTAACAATCGTTAATATTAACTAAATTTACCATAAGTATATCTGGTTGTATACTGATAGATATAGTAAAAGAAATGACACAAGGAGATGGAGTATATGAAGGCGCTAAGATGGCATAATCAAAAAGATATTCGTCTTGAAGAAATAAATGAACCAGTTGTACAGGCTGGTCAGGTAAAAATGAAAGTTAAATGGTGTGGACTTTGCGGTAGTGATTTGCATGAATACTTAGGTGGTCCCATCTTTATTCCAGTTGATAAACCGCACCCTCTCACTAATGAGGTTGCTCCAGTGACGCTTGGACATGAATTTTCAGGTGAAGTAGTAGAGGTTGGAGAAGGTGTAACCCATTATAAAGTTGGTGATCGTGTGGTTGTTGAGCCAATCTTTGCTACACACGGACACCAAGGTGCTTATAACCTAGATGAACAAATGGGATTCTTAGGTTTAGCCGGAGGCGGTGGCGGTCTTAGTGAATATGTCGCAGTAGACGAAGAACTTTTATTCAAACTTCCAGATGATTTATCTTATGAACAAGGTGCTCTAGTAGAACCAGCGGCAGTAGCTCTTTATGCAGTACGTTCAAGTAAAGTGAAAGCCGGAGACAAAGTTGCTGTATTTGGATGTGGACCAATTGGACTTCTTGTCATTGAAGCGTTGAAAGCAGCAGGTGCAACTGATATTTATGCAGTTGAATTATCTCCAGAAAGACAAGCGAAAGCAGAAGAATTAGGAGCAATCATCATTAATCCTGCTGAAGTTGAAGATACGGTAGCCGAAATTGCTAGATTAACTGACGGTGGCGTAGATGTATCATTTGAAGTAACAGGCGTACCTATTGTATTACGTCAAGCCATCCAATCTACGGGAATTGGCGGAGAAACGATTATCGTTAGCATATGGGAAAAAGGAGCAGAAATTCTACCGAATGATATTGTAATTAAAGAACGAACTGTTAAAGGAATCATTGGCTATCGTAACGTGTTCCCAGCAGTATTGTCTCTTATGCAAAAAGGCTACTTCTCAGCCGAAAAGTTAGTAACGAAAAAGATAGCTCTAGACGATGTAATTGAAGAAGGGTTTGAAAGCCTGATTAAAGAAAAAAACCAAGTTAAAATTCTGGTTAAATCGGAACAGCAATAACAATCATCAACAATGAAGATTTCTCTAAGCCACTGATCGTAATTAGTGGCTTTTTATTTCTTTAATCGGGTCCAGCCGAGAGATGTGTAAAATTTCACTAAAACAATTTGACAGTTTAGAAGAATTGGCGAGTAAACTACATAACGATGCCCATTGATTTAATTACATTTGAATCCATGAGACGTTTGGTTATCTGAATCTCATGCATTACAGAATTGATCACCTAAAAAACTTTCCTAGTCTAGTGTTGAGGTACCAATGGGTTAATCGACGAGGACTAGACAGATATAAAATACATATGCCCGCCCTTTTTAACCACCGTAGTAATACTTTAAAAAGTTTAAAATGGATAACAGGATAATCAAAATAACCAAAACTCCTCCTATTAATATCCTTCGTCCTTCTTTTGGGGATTTCTTTTGTTTTTTATGGGCATACAAAACCAGTTTTCGAAAGGAAATGTGAAGTAAAACAACGAAAGCAAACAAACCAATCTTCACAAGAATAAACAGATTATCACATCCATTTCAACAAACTAAAGATCTAAGAGACATTCGGCAAACAACTCAGCTATGAAACTTTTTATTTTCTTTGTTCTTTTGATACTCTACAAAAAAGGATACTGGAACTGCTCCAATACCTATACCAATCGAAATAAACAGCGACTGGTTCAGCTGAAGACTCGGATTTGCCGCTGCCTTACTATAAATGATAGAACACACAAAGCTTAAAAAGCCTATAGCTAAAGGAATGAGCGCGTGCTTATACCATTTCATTGTATTAGCCTCCCCTCTTTTTCACCCCGCCTAGCTTGATAGTCTCAGCATACGATTTATTTGTCAGCAATTAAGAGATGCACCGATTAATAGCACAATCCTGTTTAGGTAAAATAACTTCCCGCTATAGCGCTGGCTAAAAGAACGATTACGGCTAGCCCTCTTATCATATAGGTTTGGCTTTCACTCAAAGGTTTCCCCTTTCTTTCACTCATAACAGGGTAAAAAGATAAAAGAAAACCCATACCCGCTGTCACAGCTATGATCATTTCCAAATTATCACATCTTCTTTTTCTTCCTTTTCCTTCTTTTCTTCTTGTTAAACAAGTTTAGCCAAATAGTCAGCGGCGCCTCCCTAGAACATACGAGTCCTGTTGAAATCATACAAAAATAAAAAAGGCAGGATTTCTCCTGCCTTTTTGCATATGTAATTCCTCTTTACTATGTCAACTCAGCGCTTTTAGCGAGCATAAAAGCAGAGATACTAAACAAAACAATCAATAAAGAAGCGGCATGTAACAGTAAAAAAAGAAATTTTTGGCCGCCTTTAATGAAGCACGAATAAATCATTCCTAGGATTGTTACTAAGATTAAAAGTGCTGCTGCTATTTTAATTACTATAGCAAAGAAAGCTCCTGCAAATACAATTGACGGAATAAAACACGCTACAATAATTATGTACAAAATCAGTGTAGCAATAAAAGCGGTTTTTGATACGTTTGAAGCCCGTTTAAACAAATTCCCCATATGATCTCCTTTCACATTTTAAAACTGCATCTTTTACTATAATACATGTGCTTAGAGGACACAATTAACTTTTTTAAAAGTACCCTTCACTTAAGCTTTATCACCAATAATATCGGTTATATTTTTGAGATCTTCTTTGTTTGGTTTATCAAACGTTATGGCTGTTTTTTTATTTGAACTATTGGTTGATAAATAGCCTTAAAGAACGCTTTGTAGTCTTTACTTCAAAATCAATTCACACTAAAATTCTCTCCTTTGGTAGATAGACAGCGCAATAAAGTAAGAAGCAATATACATCCCCACCCCAAAAAGAGTATATAAAATAGGAACATGCAAAGAAGAAGCGATCGGTAACCTGGATGCTGCTAATATTTCAACTATATACCCAACAACTCCTTGTAAAGCAATCGCAACGAAAAGACCTCCCATTCCCCCTCCAAGTACTATTCCATCAGATTTCTCTGCTCCGAATACATAAAGAAGCGGATAAGCAAGTGCACCGGCGAAAAGGACGATAAATGTACCAAACGAAACGATATTTACTATATTCTCTACTGCACTCTTAGAAATAAGCGAATACATTGAGAAAACACCATAGGACAGGGTCGTTCCGATGACGACAATTAAAAAGTAAAAAACATAGTGGCTTTGCACCACATTTTTTCGGCTAATTGGCAGAGTGAGCACGTATTTGTCACAGCCGGTCTTACTTTCTAATTTGATCACTTCAAGCGCGGGCATTGCCATTAATAAAATAATTAACATCGCTATAATACGGTAAAATGAAGGATCCGCAAAATAAAAAATGACCGCAGAAATAACTATGGCGAGCGCTGTGTACATCAAAAAGCTTCGGTGAATGAGGTAGTAGTTCGTTAACAATAGACCTTTCATTTACGTTTCACTCCTTGTTAAAAGCACGCTTAGTTCTTCCATCGACATCGGTTCAGTTACAGTTCCACTTGGCAGCTGATGTTTAGCTGTAACGAGTACGCGGACATTCGTATCATACGTTCTTTTTGCTACTACTATCTCTTCGGGAAGTACGTTTAGCTGCTCTTCATTCATAACGGCAATTGCGTACTCCTCAAACACTTTCTCTTTTTCTTCATTTAATAAAATTTTTCCGCTTTTAATCACAACAAGATGGCTCGCGATTTTTTCAACGTCGCTCACAAAAGCTTTTAACTCATCTAATATTTCCTCTCTAGATGAAGGATCAAGTCCTCCTGTCGCTTCATCTAACAGCAATAGTTTAGCACCGTGAGACAGCGCTACCGCTAGAGATAATTTCATTGACATGCCCCGTGAAAACATATGTATTTTTTTATCTTCCGGCAGTGAAAAAGAATGAATCAGTCGGTAAAAATCAGCTTCTTCCCAAGAATGAAATAGCTTCTTAAAAACGTTGTTTAGCTGTTTTATTGTTAAAGAAACCGGCAGATTAATCGCATCAAACACGACGCCAATATCTTCTTTAATCGTCGCATCTTTATTCAAATTGTCTTCACCAAATATTTCGACCGTACCGCTATCTCTCGAAATTAATCCTAGTACTGCTTTAAACGTCGTCGATTTCCCTGCTCCGTTATCACCAATAAATCCAACAATAGATCCAGGAGATACATGAAATGAAACATCTTTTAAAACCTCATTTCGGCCAAACGATTTTGCCATGTTTCTAACTTCTAAAAGATTTGTCATGTGCTCACTTCACTTTCTCTATTAGTAGTTAGTGCAATCTAATCCCTATGATGATTCGTAATATCACCTTTTTTTTACAAAAATGACGATTCACTACCAATTATAGCTAGTAAACTATAAAAAGTCGATGACGACATAAAGCTTTGTTTCTAACTCATTCATTTTTTATGACCGTAATATGTATGACAACATCTGCCTGTACTATTCTTGCCTTACCTTTTTACCCAAATCACAAATAAAAAAAGGATCTCCCATAAAAGATCCTTTTCCTTCACTATAATTGATGACGCTGCTTTTTTTCTTTTTCACTTAATACGTAGTCTGTTATAAAACCAAGAATAAGCCCAACGGCTACCGGTATCAAACCGCCTTTTGCTTCCATTTGAAAATTTTCCGGTTCGTTTACATAAAGCCACTGAACTGAAAGTAACGAAATATGAAAGGTATTGCCAATAAAAAATAAAAGTGCTATCGTGCCAATTGTTACGCCGAATGAAAGAATATATTTTTTCACCGTACTCCTCCTTTCATTAAAAGGCTGCTTCAAGCAAAGCAACCTTTTAATTTATTCATTTTGCTTCAAGCACTGCCTTTTCTTGAAAAACCTTCTTTAATACAAGAGACTGAAAAATCATAAACAAACTGCCTGTCATCCAGTATAAAACGAGACCAGACGGTGAAAATATCCCAAATGAAAGCACCATGACAGGCGAAAGAATTTGAGATAACACTGCGTGCGATCCATTCATTCCTGCTACATCCTTTTGCATGACTCTTGTCTGCAAATACGTAGCTAATGCCGCAGCGATTGGAAGGATAAAATACGGATCCGCATGTCCTAAGTCAAGCCACAAAAAAGATGATGCGCTAATTTCATCTATTCGTCTAATCGCGTAGTACACAATTGAAAAGACCGGAAGCTGGACAAGTAAAGGAAGGCAGCCCATAAGAGGATTGGCTCCATTTTCTTTAAGCAGTTCCATCATTTCACGCTGATATTGCTGCTGACTCTGAGGATCTTTATTTTTGTACTTCTCTTTTAGCTGTTGAAGCTGAGGCTGTATACGTTTATTGCTCAGCTGATTTTTATATTGAAGAATGTTTAAAGGCGCCAACAGCATACGTACACCAACGGTCACAAGCATGATGGAAAAGCCAACGCTTTGATGAAGCCACGTATTTCCTATAAACAAAATGAGCAGTGAAAAAGGATAAATAAAATAGTGATCCAAAAAGTGAGTGTGCGAACTTTGAATCACGTTTGCTGAATCACAGCCGGCAAGTAGAAAAACGGAAACAGCAATAAAGAAAAGCTTCTTTTTATGTTTTAACATTTATATTCCTCCAGTATTTTTTTAGTTAACCGAAAAAAATACTGGCGAATGCGGACCTTCATCATCTTGTTCACCTATTGCTTCTTGTCTGTGAACAGAATGTATAAATTTAAATTTGTGATACACGCAGCATATGAGATTCTGAGCGCGTAACAGATTTACGTTTTGTATGAGATACATGTCTTTTTGCTGCAGGCAAACATGCTTATGTAGCGTTTGAAAGGTAGCTAGTTTAATAGCCGCATGTACAAAAAAGGCCGTCATAATCGCAAATGACACATACAGAAAGGCATCCGGTATAAACAATTCCATTTATTCACATCCTTATGGATTATTGTATCATATTTTCCTTAATTTAGGTTAATTGATTTTATGGCGCAGAATCTGCTATCTCAGTAAATATACTCTACAAAGCTGGTTTTCTTATAGGAAAGTCAAAAGCTACGTTTCTTTTGCACATACCTTCATACGTTTGATGAAACAACGAATAGAACATATACTGGGACACATATAATTCTAAAAATTTCTACTTTTATTAGTAAAAAGGATATTATTCCTTTTTATGGTATAATCAAAAAATATAATTCATAGGGAGTGAATTCATTGGAAACTAATACAAAACCTCAAGTAAACACCAACTCTATTGTTTCTCTAACTCTAGGTATCGTATCTATTTTCATTCCAATCATTGGGTTTATTACAGGGATTATTGGAATTATCTTCTACAAAAAAGCATCTAATCAAATAGCTGCTACGAATCAAAGCGGTAAAGGACTCGCGATTGCCGGTCTGATTTGCAGTATAGTAGGCATGATTTCTCAGCTACTCTTTATATTAGGAATTATTACGTTTATGTTTGGAGGAACAACAGTTGACTATGAATAAAACAGGTCAATTAAAAATGTAAGAAAATCGAGATTTAGATAGGATTATTGAATTTTCTATATGAAAGAATAAAAGCTTGATTTTCGACTATCCGAAAATCAAGCTCTTGAAATTTAAACGTTATGACTCATTGTTACTACGTCTATAGCTTTTAATGTAAATTGCAAAGGAGAATGAAAAATTAAATCTATCGTTGAATCTGGAATAAAAGAAATCATAATTGTTCTACTTACTTTACTACTAGTAATCTCTGTGTTGATTAACTGTTATAGCTATTTTAATAGTACAGAAATAAAAACTTTGACCTCAAAATGTTATGATAACGGCGGAGATGCGATAGTAGAAATACATAATCCAATTATTAATGATTATTCTTTTGAATGTAAATAAAAAAGAATCAAAAGTCCTGTAAGGGTTCTTCTAGCTGTAAAACAAACGCTGACAAATGAATCTTAGCGTTTGTTTTGTTTGTCTTTACAAAGTAAATAATTAATTATTTGTTTATAAAAGAGTCTATCGATTTATACTTTATTGCTGATTAGCATGCAAGGTGTTTGTAGACAGTAAATTCTTGCGTCTATAAATACTCAACACAATTCCTATTAAGAATGCATTTAACAGAACCGGCATCCATCCATAGCTAATAAATAGCTAATAAACGGTAAAGACATATTGGTCATAGGAAAGAATCCGACAATCATTCCTACGTGACCAACAAGTTGTACCGTATAGATTATTATAACTCCTACTAGCAGCAGTTTAGTATACGAATCACCAATTCTCTTAGCAATAAGCACTATTCTGACGACAACTAAAGAAAGAACTAGAAAAAGAATAGATGCAAACAGCCACCCATAATAATAAGTAAAGCTTAGAAATACAAAGTTCGTGTCAGCTTGAGGAATCATTTGATCGACAAATGAATGTTTTCCAAACCATCCTGCATCCATAAATAAATGATGAACCTTTGAAAGACCAAAGTACTCTTCTGAATTATAAGGGTTTATAAATGAGAGAACTCTATACTTCTGATAATAAGCAACGGTCATCCATCCAATTATGCCCCAAGCAGCGACTAACGCAAAGCCAGATCCTAAGACAATGGCTATTTTCTTTTTATTTAACTTACTCCACCAAATCATTGTAAAGGTCAAGGTTACATATATAAAGAGGGTTGTAAGGCCACACTGCAAAAAGAAATACAGTGACAGAAGAAATAAAAGAAGGAATTTCCACATTTTAAAGCGATTGCTTTGAAAGAACCCTGCCCATGCCAAAAAGAAAAAAGGAATGGCCATTAAACCTTCAATTTTTAGAGGCCCTACTTTGAAAACAGATTGACCTTCTGTAAATGTGTTAAAATTTGTTGTCAGAAATAATAAAAGTAAGGTACCTAATAAATAGAATAACCACCCTTTAGTGGCTAACTTTCTATAGTCTATAAACATCATAACTAAAGCTAGCATCGCTCCCAAGATAACAAAGACAACCTTATAGGTAGAGAAATGATTGTCGACCATACCATCTTGAGACAGCAGTGGCAAAAACCCTAGAAGCAGAGCGGCAGCAAATAAACTTAGTGTAACCCAGTCTATTTTTGGACGATGAATACGGTTAAGGTTCCGACCAATACTGACAGGGTTTCCCATTTGATGAACGGCCTTTTCTTCTGCTTGATCGTCGCTTATCCCTTTTTGCAGCCAATAGCTTTTTACTTCGTTTAAATGATGATGCAATTCCGCAGAAACAAATGCCTTGGCTTCTTTTGATTTTATTTGTGCCTTCACTTGTTCCAAGAATGAATTTCTTTGTTCACTCATATCCTTCTTCACCCCTCTAGTATTTCTTTAAAACTTATGTGGTTAGATAACGGCTGCTCTTCCACTTTTTTGAGCAGTTTGCGCCCCTTTTGATTTAATTGATAAAATTTTGCTCCGTCTTCTTGCCAGCTGCTCGTCAATACACCTTTTAGCTCTAGTCGATGCAGGATGATATATAAAGACCCTTCGTTTTCTTTAAAATTTAAAATTCCTCGGCTTTGCAGTAAGCTGACTAACTCATAGCCCGTTTTCTCCTGCACAAGCAGCTGCATCATAGCAAGCAGAATTCCTTCTTCGTTATGAGTCTCTTGCTTTATTTTTTCTCGAATACTTTTCTTATGTTTTTCTGTAAATGTTAGCTGAGCAAATACTTCACGATTCATTGTTTTTCTAAGATTTTTAAGACGTTTATCCATGACTCATTCCTCCAGCATTTCTTTTAAAAGTGATTTTGCACGCCTCAGTCTCGTTTTTACTGTATTCGTTCCGGTTTTGGTTAAGAGCGCAATGTCTTTAATTAACAATTCTTCATAGTAAAAGAGGTAAATCACTTCTTTATATTTGGTAGGCAGCTTCATAACGGCTGACATCAGCTCGTGATCTTCTTCGTGTTGAATAACAGCTTCCTCTATGTTTTCTTTTTCACTGATATGATTTGGAAAATAGTCTGTCGCCGGTATGATGTTTTTGTTGTACCAGCTTTTTAAAAAGTCTTTACAGTGGTTAATTGCGATTTGCCATAACCACGTCCGAAACTTGGATCTACCGCTGTACTTGTAAAGATTTTTGTAGCATTTAATAAAAATCTCCTGCGTCAAATCCTCCGCAACTGCTACGCTGTTTACATATGAGTAAGCTAGCTGCAAGATTTCCTGTCCATATCGATCCATAATTTCATCTATCACTAGTTCTTTGTCTTGTACGTGTATCCATTCTACGGTTAGTTCTTTCACTTCTGCCTCTCCTTTCTTGTTCTTAGACGAAGCGTTTTATAAAAAGGTTTTTATATTTTCATTTTTATTTTCTAGATAATTGCATGTACATAAAAAAAGATTCTCTACACGAGAACCTTTTGTTGTACCTCTTATGTATGTGCTATGAAAAAAGATTGCCGATGAAGATAATTAATCCTGTTACTAGGATTAATCCACCGCTAATTATTACTGTCAAAATACTTCTCAGAGCCGATACCCAATTGTTTATTCCAAAGAACCCTGCGATACCAATACAAAATAGAATAATTGCTAAACAAAGATTGATATTCAATAACGCTGGATAATAAAAAGCGATGAAAAAGAAACCAACGCATAGTAGCGTAAAGATAAATGACCAGAAATTAATAATTCGCGCCATCTCACTACCCTCCTCTACCTTTAAAAGTTCCACGTTTAAACACATTCGGAATTGAGTTATTTCAAATCTGTTTTTAAACGCTGCAAGAAAAAATCACACACTTCCATTTGAATACACTGCTTCTTTAAACTGTACAATAAATATTCTAGTTCAAATTCCTGATAAAAGATTTTAGCAACAACCGATTTTAATTCCTCTAAATTTGGTTGTTCTGACGCATATAGTTTATCGAACGGAAGATTAAATTGAGAGAACAGCTGATCATTTTGATACCATTCGAAAATTTCTTCACCTTTTATTCGGCAGCTAAACACACCTAGTATCTTCAAGAATGCCTTCACTTGATTTTCTTCAAATTCATGATCAATCACAAACATAAAAAAAGGATGTTCCTCTGCGTTAATCATGTGCTTCATGAGACTCATTTGATATTTTAATAGCTTCACTTCTTTTACGACATCCAACTTCTTCCCATCTTTCTTTAAAAAATGATCCTACTATACTCTGTGAATTTTACCATAATCTAGTAGTGTCGATAAACCGTTTATAGAAAATTACTTTGTAATGAATGGAATAATAAGGTATATTGTTATAAATGGTAATAATTTCATAAACCGAAAGCGAGGATACATATGGGCCTGTTACTAATTGCGGTTATTATCACGCTATCCATCATTTTAGATTACTTTATTTTTGACTATGAAGATAAGCACTGGGGCTGGTTGAAGAAAGCTTCTACACTCGTTAGAAGAAGTGTTATTGGCTGTTACTTGCTTATGTCGTTTGTTATTTATTTTGGTTTGAGCCTTCCGTATATTAAGCCTTTTTTATAAATATTAGTCTGCCTAAACTGGTTAGCCTATAACTCTTATCTAAAGGTTACAGGCTAATCCCCTCATTTCACCACCACTACAAATTGTTTGTCTTCAAATTTGAACATTTCCCCTAATTCATAGATATACTTCTTTTTGTCTAATTTATAATACTTTCCAAAATACAGCGTTTTTAAGTTAATACTCCTATCTAGACTTAAATCTTTTTCATCCGCTTCATCACCGTCTAAGCATGAATATAATTCCATGTGACAGCCCTCTATCAGCTGTTCTTCAATATAAGTAAACAGCTCTCTTATTGATTTAGAATGTGCATCACAAGATAATTCGTAGATATATGGCAAGGTGAATACGTGCTTGATGTCGCTATACCCGTCGGTTAAACGATTAACACTAATACCGTACGCATCTTCTTCTTTTTCATAGATTGTAATTATCTTTTCTTTCTTTGAATTTCGATTAAAGGAAGAAACTTCGGATAAAGGCACCAGCGTTTCTTTTGTGCCAAAACTTCCTGTAGGCAATTCATAAGGAGATCCTATATAGTGATGTACAGTCATATTAGTCACTTCTCTTTCTCTTTGCTTATGTAAAATACTATTATTCTATCACTCTTATTAAGATTACATACAAATACAAGGAAAATATGTATAATAAAACCAGGAGGTGACAGCATGAAGAAACTACTGCCTTTTCTATTTTTAGCCGCTCTTTATTTGTATGACTCTTCATACAATCATACTGCTTTTTTACATAAACCGGTTGTTTCTGCGCTTTTATATGTAGCTGCTATTTTAATTTGTGCGCTACTGCTTGTAAATGTAAAAAAAGATCGAGCTGTTTAAGCAAGGAGATTACTATGAGCTATAAAATTGTATTTTTTGACGTGGACGGAACTCTTACTCATCACGAAAACGGGACTATTTCCTCCAAAACTCGAGAGATTGTAAAAAGTTTAAAGCACAAAGGATTAAAAATCGTAGCCGCTACCGGAAGGCCTTTATCTCTCTGTGAAGAAATTAGAGAATTAGGTATAGATACGCTCATTACCGCAAACGGAGCGTTTACTGTACACGATGAAAAAGTTATTCATAAGCTGTCCATGGATAAGGACGTTGCGCGCGAAGTCTTTGAATACGCAGCCTCCCAAAATCACGGCCTTTCATTTTACACAAAAGAGCTCAGCATGAATGGGATCAAAGATGATAATATTTTAAAAGCCCTGAAGGAAACGCTATCGCTTAGTGATTATCCTCAAATAAGTGAGCGTATTTACGATGAAGATATTTATTTAATGTGCTTATTCGCTGATGAAAAAACGGCTGAACAGTATGCACAGCGATTTCCTCATTTAATGTTCAAAAGGTGGCATCCTTTTGTCGTAAGTGTTCTTCAAGAAGAAATCACAAAGTCGGTAGCTATCCTAAACGTCTTAAACTATTTTAACATCGATCACTCCGAAGCTATCGCATTTGGAGACGGCGAAAACGATATTGATATGATCGAGTTAGCCGGCCTTGGAATTGCGATGGGAAATGGATCTGATACGTTAAAAAGCGCTGCTGATTTTGTTACGAAGAAATCCGGTGAAGACGGAATTGAATTTGCCCTTAAAAATTTTGGCATTTTATAAGAAAGCAGTACGCCTAGATAATTTATCTAAGCGTGCTTTTTTCTCTCCATAAATGTTTCAGGATGTAGCTCCTCGGATTGAATGACAATGGCCGTCATGCCTTCTTCACTTCCCGACGTATGCCACTCTCCTTTTTCCCACATCGCCGCTTCTCCACGTTTAATGGATACTCGTTTTTGATCTCCTCCTGTTACCCATCCTTCACCTTCGACTACGATAAACAGCTGAGGTATAGGCGCTGGGTGATGTCCTACCGTTCCTTCTCCATCTATATACATATAGCCAATCGTAGCCGCTTTATTTGTTTGTGTTATTTTTACATAAGTAGCTAAATGCGACTGATATTTTTCTACTTTTTTGCCATGTTCTTTACTGAATTTGTAGATTTTCAATGTGCGTGACCTCTTTATTCGTTAATTTCGAATTCAACCCACCGATTACATATTTTGTTTATTTTTCTCCAAACGTTCTTCGACTATTTTCTTAAACGCATGTGGATCATCTACACGAATGGCGACCTGCTGGTATTTCTTTTTAATTCCCATAAAAAGCGTCGCCTCTACTGGAGATTTTAATGTTAGTAAAAGATCAGGATGAACGGTTTCAAAATCGCGTGCGATAAATTCAATCGTGGTGCTGGGTATTTTTTGTTTCAGGATGTGAGTGTCTTCTATTATTTCTTCAATATCTTTAAAAGAGATTTCCATACGCTTAGCTAAACCAAACGAAATGTATATGCGATCCTCTTCCACTCGTAAAGGGTTAAGCCTTAATGCTTGAATATCTCCTATAAAGAAAATAATGCTATAAATATTAAGGATCAGTAAAACGATTGAAAGAATTATAGACGTATTGTGCAGCAGCCAGTGAAGTCCTAATGTTTCAATAACAATCGCGTGAATAATCATAATTTGAAATGTGATAAAACTTGAGCGTTTATACAGAGTAAACGTATTCTCTTCAGTACTCGGCTGCTTCTTCCACGTTCCAAACGCATAGTAAAACATCAGCATTTCTGAACACAGTACGTGTATAAACGGTTGTTTGGAGAACTTTTCGTTTACAGCCCGCGAAAAGGAAAATAACAGCGGTAAAGAGCTTGATTTGATCCTTCTTAAAATAGGCGGTACGTTTTTGACTAGCATAAATAGCAGTGAAAGTTCAAACAAAATAAGTAGTCCTTCTATGCCAACTCCTAGCCACATAACCGACTGAAAAGAAGCCAAGTATTCACTCGGAATGATAAAACGCGCAGCAATAAGGCCTGTAGCCATTAATACAATAAAGTATTTTAGACTGAACTTACGCTGCCAAGCTAGAAATAAGAGCGGAGCCACAAGGCTTAAGTCTAAAATAGAACCTACTACTACTCCGTTGAAATTACCAGGCAACGACTGAAGTCCAAAAGAAGAATGATATAACACATAATTCGAGCTTATCACTAATAACAAAAAGAAAAGAGCAACAAAGGACACTGTTTTTTTATGAAGAACCAAACAACCCACCTCACTTTTAGTTGGTGAAATACAAAAATTCCTGTTACTTCCATTTTACCAATGGAGTTGATTTAAGTCACTTTGTAGCGTGACATTGTGTTATAAAATCCATTTAAAGATATCCACTCTTCTATAGCGATTCTTCTATACAAATAATTTACAATGTAAAAAGAGTTTGACATTTATGGAACTGATGCTACAATAATAAATGTAAAATACTTTTTACATTTATTATAAGGAGGAGTAAGAATGGATTGGGTTAAAGTTGTGTATTCATTCATCCTGTTAGTTTGCGGAATTTTGATTTTTGTTTCATCATCTTCTCGAAAAGGTGATGAAAGAAAGAAGTTTATCAGTACGAAGGCTCAATCATACGCATTTGTGGTAGTTATAGGTATGCTGATTTTAGAAGTTATAGAGTCCATTTACCGGACTTTTCAAGGGAAAAGTTCTTATGATGGCATTGGCATTTCGCCACTAATATTTCTAACAATGATTTCAGTTATATATTTGATAACGTTTCTTACCTACAGAAAAAAATACGGTGATTAATTGAACGATCATAAGTAACAAATAAAGAAGTTCAGCTCGTCTTTCCTGGTGAAACGATAGATATAACCTTACCTTATAATTAGCTTTTAATACAGCCTCTAGATGACATACGACAGTAAGTGAGCTTGTTATAAGTGCTTTTTTAAAAAGTAATAACTAGACCTCCTACTGAGGTTTTTTTTATGCACTCTTAAAATAAAACATCTCCCTTAACTAAACTCAGGAGATGACACTATAAACGGTGAGTTCATTAGCATTTTCTTATCCTCTATTCTTTTTCTCAAGTAAATCAATGATTCTATCATTTTGCTTAACGAGTGTTTTTAGCTTTGCTTCTATCGAACACAAAGTGATAAAAACGGCTATAAATCCTATAACGCCATAAAACATAACGGCTTCTCCCTTGTTGCAAAATAATCAGCCATATACGTCTTACATCTCAAAAAAGCTATGTCTTTCCACTTTACACACTCTAAGCGAAAACGTTTGATACCATTCTGTTTTTCCTTTGTGCTGGGCTGCGCGGTGAGCTGAATGTTCTTTCCACATTTTGATTGATTCTAAAGAGTCCCAGTACGAAACGGTAATGCCTAAATCTTGATCTCTGGCACTTTCTATTCCTAAAAAGCCTTTTTGTTTAGATGCAAGCTCCACCATTTTATCTGCCATTATTCCATAACCCTTCTCGCCTTCTGTTCTTTCAGAAGCAAAAATAACGGCATAATAAGGCGGTTCGGGGGTTTTAGCAATTCCACTCATATTGATTTCCTCCTTTAGACGTCATATTAATAGTAAAAAAGTATAAATGCATAATTAATTTTTCTATTACCTTTATCTTCTTTTAGTACTATTTTTATAAATTCCATTATAATACTTTTTTAAGTTTACCTATACAAAATGTAACATTTAATAGTATATAAAGATAAATATTCCATTTATATGATATAGTCTTTATAAGTAAGTAATAAACAAATAGAAATGGAGTTTCAGCATGAAGAACATAAGCAAGATAACAACGGGGACCCTTACAATCGCTTTGGCGCTTGGATTAATGGGGTGCAGTCACGCACGTTCAAACAATGAAAGCATAGATGAAACCGAAGCAAAAAAAGAGCTGACCATAGAGCTGAAATTTCTGCAAAACGAGTCCGAACGCTTAATTAATAATGACGGAAAGATAGAAGATAAAACGTTTCAAAGCTACAAAAATGATTTTAACCTGCTGTCTGCGTCTATTAATAGTACGTCAAAAGTAGAAACACAAAGTGATAGCGAGCTAAAAAAAAGCATAGCCCACTTAGCAAAAGACGTAGATACTTTAACAGAAAAAGAGTATGTAACATCCTATAAAAAATTCAATTCAAGCAAGACGATCTATGAAGTTACGCTCATGAACAATATGCATGACGTTATAGATGCAACAAAAACTTCGGAAGAAAGCAGTAACGTGTTAGACTCATTTGATGATAAACACTTTCATTCTTCCGAAGCACAAATAAAAAAAGATATGGGGCCTGCGATTAATCATATCAACACCGCATCTAAATATAAAATAGAGCTCATGCAAGACGAAATCCAAAAGCACCGCGATAGTTTCACCAAGCTCCAGCTCGAGCAATTAAAAAAAGCCACTCATAATTTTGATTTGTCTCTTAACGATCAAATTAAATCAATTCAATCCTATAAACCTATAAGTGGAGATTATAATATAAGCAGAAACTTTCGCTATAATTCCTATGATAAATATACAAATGCCTGTGTGTACATTACTGACTTTGAATCTAATTTAGGAATTGCCAAGGCCGGTGATTTTTAAGAAAGCACTAATGCTCAAGATGATAATTTTTCAAAAAAGTCTCCCTAAAAGCAATGTTTTAGGGAGACTTTTTACTGTATCCATTACAAGTACTAATTCTTTATATCTTCTAACGCTCTATAAGCATTTGCTTCTCCTGAACCAAATAAAGCGTCGTGTCCTTTTTTTCCGTAGTCAACAGCTGTTTGCTTAATACGTGCTGTTACTTGAGCGGGTTTATACTCAGGATGAGCTGCTTTAAGAACTCCTGCAATTCCAGCTACTTGAGGAGTTGCCATGGAAGTACCGGCGTTTAACTCATAGGAAGTCCCTAAATAAGTCGGCCATGTACTTAGGATTAAATTGTTTGGATCAGCTGTTGCAGGATCATTAGTTTTTGCATATTTCTCTCCGAAATCTCCTCCTGGAGCCGCCATGTCAATGGCGCTGTTTCCATAATTAGAGTAGAAAGCAAGCTGCTGAGTCGACCATTTTGTGGAAGCCGAAACATTAATTACTCCTGGCATTTGCGCCGGTACGACAGTTGCTGGCCCTTTGACACTTATACCATATGGTTCATACAGGGTATTTAAAAAGTCGTTTACTTCCTTTTTATTATCTAAATTTAAACTTTCGTTTCCACTACCGGCTACGACCGTTACGCCATTTTTCACGGCATACTGAATGGCTCTTTTCCAAAGCAGTGTTTCCGCAATTGATTTATAGCTTTCTCCTTCAATAGTCATCTTGTTATTATTATAGAAACGAAGAGACATATTAATCACATCGACTTTATCATTGGTTGCGGCAATAATTCCGTCTATAATCCAAGCAGGCATTCCAAGAGCTTGCTCTGAATACAGTACGCGATAAGAACGTATTCCAAGTTCTGGTCCTACTCCTTTTACTTTTCCATTCGCTCCAATGATCCCAGCAACATGCGTACCGTGTCCATTGCGATCTTTTATATCTGCGGGATCTCCAGTTTCAGATTCGTCCATTCCAGCCGGAACAAGATTACGTCCACCTAGTATATTATTTTTTAAATCAGGATGAGATGCATCAATACCCATATCAATTACTCCCACCACTGCTTTATGAGTTGTACTACCGTCTTTATTTTTATATCCGCCTGTTTCTACATCATAAGATTTTCCGCCATTTGTCACTCGTTGAATATCCCACTGAGAGTCCCAATAATTATCTACATTCTGTGAACTGATAATATTAGACTGATAGTTATAAGGACTACCTGATGTTTTGTCCAAGCTTAGAGGAATTTCCCTATTAGCAGCTTCGATCGAAGAATTCCCTTTTAAATTATTAAGAAAAGAAGCCTGTTCAGATTGAGCTTCTATCCCTCCTACTTCAGGAAGCGCTTTAGTCACTTTGCCACCAGCTTTTTGAATAATCTCTTGATAGTTGTCTGGCAATCCATTTTTAAAAGCGATTGTGTATGTGTTACTTACCTTTTGATCTTGACTCTTAGCTTGAGTAGGAACTCCGCCAACAGCAAATATTCCTGCTCCTACTGCCAGTGAAAGCACCGTATGTAGAATTTTCTTTTGCATATGTCTCCTCCTATATATGGAAATATTTATCATATACTATCTTATTACATACTCTTTTAAATTCCAAGTTTTTCTAATAGATTAAGATTATTCAAAATAAAACTGGGGTTATATTTCACAAATAATAACCAAAATAAGGGTTTTAAGAGAGCTTTATAGCTCATTTATCGCGTAAGAAAACCTTATTGTTTGATACATCAACTAATAAAGAGTAAAGTTTTTCTATAATAAAGGTTAAAAGCGAAAGGATGAGTAAGATGTTTAAAGACGGTTATGTAAAAGTAAATGATGTAAATCTTCATTACGTAACAAAAGGTGAAGGCGAGCTTATGCTGTTTTTACACGGATTCCCTTACTTTTGGTACACGTGGCACCATCAGTTGGAAGAGTTTTCCAAAGATTATCGCGTGGTAGCTGTAGATATGCGAGGCTATAACTTATCAGATAAGCCAGAAGAAATTTCTTCTTACAGCATGCCCCATCTAATGGAAGATGTAAAGCAACTAATTGAAGCATTTGGTGAAAAAGAGTGTGTGTTAGTGGCGCATGATTGGGGCGGCGCTGTAGCATGGGCATTTGCTTATACATATCCGCAGTATGTCAAAAAGTTAGTGATGTTTGATGCACCGCACCCTTACACATTTATAAGAGAGCTTGCTGAAAATCCTGCTCAGCGAGAAGCAAGCAGCTATATGAGCTTTTTCCAACAGCCAAACTCTCAAGATGAGCTACTCGCGAATCATAGTGAAAAGTTAAGAAACATGCTGACGGAGCCCGGCATCAAAAAAGGCTATTTAACAAAAGAAGAAGAAGCTAAATATGTAGAGGCGTGGAATCAGCCGAATGCGATGAAATCGATGCTTAACTACTACCGTGCGTCTTCACTTTACCCGTTTGAAGAGCGCGTTCATAAACCTGTTTCCCTTCCGCACAAAGTATTCGAATCTCCGACTTTAATTGTATGGGGAAATGCGGACGAAGCGTTTGAAAACAGTAATTTAGACGGAATTGAAGAGTACGCTCCAAACGTAACGATTCATCGCTTAGACGGTGTAGGGCATGCTCCTCAGCATGAGCAGCCAGAAAAAGTGAATGAATTTATGAGAGAGTTTTTAAGCAAATAAACGAGAGAAAGACTGCAGAATACGGTATACCGCCGTTTTGCATTCTTTTTTTAAATGCTAAAAGCTGATTTCATCTATTTTTTACATGATTGGTTTATTTTTCAACGTTTTAACAAGTGCATACCGGGTATAACTTTTACTGTACAGATGCAGTCCCCCCAAAGGAACATGTACATTTCTTTCTTACTTACCCTTTTTGGAACTCTCTTTTTTGAGGGTTCTTCTTTATGCGTTTACTTCTTTCCCATCGGAAAAACAATCTTAAACAATGCCCCTCCCGTCTCTTTATTATCGGCTGTGATGCTTCCTCCGTGATTTTTCACAATAGAATGAGCAATATAAAGACCTAACCCCAAGTTTCCGTGGCCGCTTGTTCTCGACGCATCTTCTCTGTAAAACTTTTTAAACACCTGCCCTTTGCTCGATAACGCAAAGCCGGGACCCGTATCATGTATTTCAAAGATTACTTCGTTCTGATGAATGACGGTATTCCACCCTATCTCCCCTCGTTCAGGCGTGTAGCGAATACAGTTTGTAATAATATTATCTAGCACTTGAGAAATGCGCTGAGGATCTCCGTAAAATTGGTTTGATGCTTCTGTTTCACTAACCGAAGATAAAAAGGCAATCTCTTTTTTTTGACATAAAAGCTGAAACTCGTCTGCTTTCTCGTGAACAAATGAAAGTATATCAATTGGCTCACTTTTTATAGTAAAGCCCGGATTTTCGATCACAGATACTTCTTGCAGCTGATTTAATAGTTGAATCGAACGTTGTGTATTCGTGTAGATTGTATGTAAATATCGATTAAGCCTCTCCGGGTCCTTTTTGCTTCCTTCTACTAAAATTTCCGTATGTCCATGAATAATCGTAAGAGGCGTTCGTAAATCATGCGCAATCGCAGCCGTCATATCTTTGCGGTCTTCTTCTAGCTGCCACTGTTTAGCTAACGATTGCTTTAATTCTTTTCGCATTTCTTCAAAGGCATGAAGCAGCTGACTTAATTCTTTGGCGTCTTGAGTGACCGACAGCGAAAAATCTAAATTATTATGCTGGATGTTTTTCGCAGCTGCCATCAGCTCGTTAAAAGGCCGTTCAATTTTTTTGCTAAATCGTCTTCCAAATAAATAGGCAAACAAATAAAAGTAAAGAAACGGACTGGCTAGCGATACAAATGTGACAAGCGCAACGATCCATTTAATATTCGGATTAGCAGAAGCCATATTTAATTGATATCTTAGCGCAATCGCCCCGTTTACTTCGTCTTTTGAATTAAAAAGCGGATAAACTTTTATAATATATTTACCTGAGCGGATATTGGTATTGACCTGAGAGTAAAAATCCCGTTTATTTTTTATGTATGAAGTGGACATGGACCCATACACAATTTGCCCTTTTTTATTTATAATTTGATAATCCATTCCTTCTAGCGGAATCACCGATTCTACTTGGTTTTTAGCATCTTTTGAAAGGAGCGCATCTTCTTTTTCTTTTACGAACTGAAGAATATCAGGAATTTGTTTTTCATAATAATTTGCGGGGTTCAGTGCTCCAGGCATAAGAAACCAGTTTACTGCAATAACGATTCCCCACGTTAAAAGCGTCGCAAGCAGGCTATACAGCAAAATCAAATGAAAAGATAAAACAAACTGCGCTTTTAACGTCGCCCGGTTCATCCATTTTTTTATTTTACCCATTTGTAGCCAATGCCCCAAACGGTTGAGATATAAGGTGTTGCGTCATACTTTAATAGTTTTGCTCTAATTTTCTTTACGTGTTCCGTAATCGTAGACGAATCCCCTTCCGCGTCGTAGCCCCAAACTTTTTCATACAGCTGCTCGCGTGTAAAAACCTGACCTGGATGAAGAGCCAGAAAATGAATAATCTCAAATTCTCTTGAAGTAAACGGGATCACTTCATTGCTATGTAAAATTTGATAGCCGTTTAAATCAATGGTTAACTCTCCAAAATGAAGCCTGTTATAGGAGTTACTGTTAATTCTCTGCTCTCGGCGCAGATGGGCGTAAATGCGGGCTTTTAGTTCTTTCATGCTAAAAGGCTTAACTAAGTAATCATCTCCACCCACTAATAGTCCTTTTACTCGGTCCTGCTCCGTTTGTTTGGCACTTAGAAAGATAATGGGGCATGATATGCTTTTTCGGATCATTTCACAAAGCGCAAAGCCGTCCATGCCTGGCATCATCACATCCAGCACAATTAAGTCTGGATTTATTTTTAACTTTGTTAACGCTTCTTGCCCTTCGTAAGCAAACACCACCTCATATCCTTCATCTTGGAGCGCATCTTTCATAAAGGAAATAATGTCTTTTTCGTCGTCCACTAGTAAAATTGTTTGGTTCATCTCCAGCTCACCCTACCCATTCCTTCTTTTTCCACACGAATAGGTTTATTATAAGGCTAATGAGTAAAATTGGAAATAATAGGTTCACTAAAAATTCAGAGTTAGACTTACTTAATTCATGAAAAACAGAATCGGTTACGGAGAAAAAGAAGCTTAGTTTATCTGACACATACACGCTTCCAATTAAAGCACCAATGGTTGCGACGTAAGATAAAATGGAATTAGGCATAAGAACACTCAGGATACTCCCGATACTAATAACCGCTATAAAGATGCAAAAACAAATGCCGTAAAATTTCAACGAATATAGTAACGCCCCTAAAGTCCCTAGCGTATGTCCGCCTAAAAATGTGGTTTCATTTACATGAGGCATAACCATTCTTCCAAGACATGTCCCCACTACCCACGTAATACAAAGAATAATAAAAACTAGTAAACATTGAACTGCCCACTTTACAAAAAACAGCTTCAAACGATGATGCGGCCGAATTAATACCATACGTAGCGCTCCGGACGTGTACTCGCCGTTAAAACTATCTGCCACAAACATAGGAATAACAATAAACGTAATCACAAACGATAGGTCTCGAAGAAGCAGTGGTGCTGAATTTAAAGAATCAATTTTTACGTCATGAGCCGCATCAAAAAATGAAATGCCTCCCCTTTGAAAGAAAAAGAACCAAATAAAAGCAAGTAATCCTATGTACACACCTAGTACCACTGCTGTCTTTTTCCGTTTAAACGTTCGCTCTAATTCACTGATAAAAAGTCCTGTCATCATGTCTTCTCTCCTTTTATAGAAACGATTCTTTTTTTCGAATAGCTACATATGTTAAACCGCCAAAAAATAAAATATAAAAACCTAAAACGCCGAAATTCCAGCCTACAAACTGCGGTTTCTCTGCCATCATGACTGTGATCCCCTGCCATTGAATCATCGGTATGGAAGTGAAAAACAGCTGTCCAAAAAACTCTTCACTCATCCACTGCCTAAATCCTCTTAGTAAAGTCGGATACGAAAACGAGATTAGTATAAAAGCAACCCCAATTCCAACAGCTGTAGTGGTCGTTTTACTAATAACAGAGATAAAAAACAGCACACAGCATATTGCAATCGTCGTTAAATAGGCATATCCATAGAATGCAAGATTATATACTAGCGCTTCTTTTATGTTAAAAGTATGACTGTGATAAAATACAAAGTAGCTTTGCGGGTGTTCAAACATTAGAAAGCCTATCGCATAGCTCACACAGAAATACGTGATAAAAAACAGTAAATTAAACAGCAAAATCACTGCGGCCTTTGCGATGATAATTTCTTTAAACGAATACGAGCGGATCATAACCATTCGCAGCTGTCCTGACCGGTACTCTTCAGTAACCACGAGCGTAATAAAAACTAAGAACATGGCATTAAAAACTGTAAATAACATTTCGGCTAAGCTCAGCACAGGAAAGTTTCCCGCAAACGTATACTGTGGTAAATCGACTGTGAGTGCTCCATTTTGTTTTTGGAGATAAGAAGAAGCAACTAACAGCACCACCGGCACTAACAAAAAGGTCAGCCAGGCCACTTTTCGTTTCCAAAGTCTTTCCCACTCCGCTACTAACAGCTCCTTCATTGCAACACCAGCTCTACAAACGCATCTTCAAGATTTTTACCGGATGCTAACTGATCTAAAGCGCCGTCCCACATTAGCTCTCCTTCTCTCATCACCACAATTTGATCACATACTCGCTGTAATTCATCCAGTAAATGACTAGAGATTAGAATCGTTTTGTTATAGTCACGTTTTAAGGTAAAAAGCAGCTCGCGCAATTCACGTACGCCCATTGGATCTAAGCCGTTGGCTGGCTCATCTAGTATTAATAAGTCCGGGTCGCCTAGGAGTGCTTGAGCAATACCGAGCCTTTGCTTCATCCCAAGAGAATACGTTCGAACTTTATCATTTTCTCTGCCGGTTAATCCCACAATATCAAGCACTTCTTTCACTCTTTGCTGCCTTTCTTGCTTTGTTGAAAATGGATGCAATCGAGCTAAATTTGTCAGGTTTTCTTTTCCCGTCATATAAGGAAAAAAGATGGGTGACTCCACAATTGCACCAACGCTTTGCAGCGCTTCTTTTCTTTGTGAAACAATAGGTTTATTAGTAATAAAAACTTCTCCCCCAGTTGGCTTAATCAACCCCGTCAATAAACGAATTAACGTCGTTTTACCAGCTCCGTTTGGCCCTAACAGTCCGCATATTTCTCCTTCCCCAATTTGAAACGATACTTCTTTAACTAAGTGACGACGTCTCACTTTTTTTGAAACGCTCTTTACCTCTAAAATAATATTTTTCATCTTAAATCCCCCCTACACGTAGTATAGGAGGGATTTATAAAGAATTTATAAAGTTTATAAAAATTATCGTACAGGTTTTTTGGCAATGATAAATGCAACAGTCGCAAACAACAGTAAACATACGGATAAAAACAAATAGCCAGCGCCTTCAAACCCTCTTACTTCTACATAGCCAATATAAACAAACACAGCGGCAGCCATAACGGTTAGCATGGAAGGAAGCATTCTAATGACCTTGTTCCATTTCATTTTTCTGAACAGCCAAGTTAACATGAGTATAAGTACACCTGGCAGCAGGGCAATCAGTAAAGGATCGCCTATCATCATATCTATCAACCTCTCTAAATCCTAATCATTCACCTATAATAAAAATAATAAACTCACGGCTCAGAAATTCCATTTGCAATCGCTAATAAAAACATCAAAGCAGAAAGCAACACAAAAAAGATGCTGTTTGTGATAATGCTAAACCACACGACGCTCGGCTTATTTGTTCGAACTCCTAAAACTAACGCCACAATAAAGCCAATATCTATCGCAAAAAACAGCCACAGCAGAGTGGTCAAATCACCGGTTTCACTTGGAAAAATTGAATTTTGGGGAAGCAGCCGATTTGCAAAAAATACAACAAACGCAGCTGCCAGCAAAATAACGGTTAATAAAATCGGCTTATTTTCTTTGGAAACACTCATTTCAAATACCCTTCTAACTAAAGAAAATAATACCATATAGTACTAAATTGAAATATACAAATTATAAATTCTCAACACCAGAAAGAAAAAGAGGACATAGATTTTATCTACGTCCTCTTTTTTTATTCATCTGGTACATATTCTAAAATGTCACCTGGCTGACAATCTAGCACTGCACAAATGGCTTCCAACGTAGTAAAACGTATGGCCTTCGCTTTTTCAGTTTTTAAGATAGAGAGGTTGCTTTTAGTAATCCCTACTCGATCTGCTAGTTCATTTAAAGATATTTTTCTTTTGGCCATCATGACATCTAAATTGACTCTAATCATCTCTGACCTCCTATATAGTAAGTTCATTTTCTTGGGCAATTGCAACTGCTTTTTTAAAGAAGGCCCCTAAAAGAAGAATAAAAACAGCTGCTATAAACAGAATACCATCTATTGAGTATGAAATAGTAATAGTTCCATGTTTGACATTTAATAAAGGAGCTAACTTAGCTGCTATAAAAAACTTGGGAACTCCAGCTGCAAACGATCCTATTAAAAAGATAATACCTGTTGCAAAAATGGCTTTTGTGTTACTTGAAACAAAGATAATTCCCTTAGCTGCATTTTTAAATAATACTTTAAAATTCCAAAGCATTGCAATCGATAGAAAACAAGAAATCAATAAGGCCAGAACCCAAATTTGGACTAATTTTGTATCGGGACTTTCATTCAGCTTAATATCAAACAATCCTTTTCCTAATGATAAATTAAAAGATGAGTTCTGTAAGATTGAGTCGTCAAAATGAAGATAAATAACCAGCATGCCCATAATACCTGCTACAAAAATATTAAACCAAAATAACGTGTTGACCAGATAAAAAAGAATTCGATAACCATTTGTTCGTTTCATGTAAACATCCTCCATAACTGTTGTTAGGATTAATTTACCATGTATATATAAGGAAATCAACAATTATTTATCGAAAAACAATAATTTTTATATCTTTTTTAATAAATAATAGTCGTTTTAGATAAAAAATAAGAAGTTCTATTGTAATTATATATGGATATATAAAGCTAATTTATATAAGCGATGATCTTAGACATCGCTCATTCTAAATACTCTTCCGCTAAAGAAGGATTTAAATAACGAGCCATTCCGGTTTTCATTTTCCGAAATCCTGCTTTTCTATAAAACTCTTCATTACCTGCTGTAGAAACAAGATGAACGCAGGAAATATCGTCAAGCTGAGCAAGCAAATTTTTTATAACTTTCTGTCCAATTCCTTTGTTTTGATAATGCTCATCAACCACAACATCATAAATCGCAGCATTAAACACACCGTCTGAAAGAGCTCTGCCAAACCCTGCTATGTTATCTTCATCATAAGCAATCGTTACTACGTTGCTTGATTGAAATACTTTTTTAATTTTTTCTTCATTATGGTTCGTCCATCCTACCGAGTGATAAATTTCTTTCATTCTCGACCACTCAACATTTTCTATAGAATTTGAAAAAGAAACCTTCATAGAATCTACTCCTTTTGTTTTTTTATAAACTATTTCTGTTTTCAAAAACAAAAGTCCTTGGTAGATCGTTACAAGTATGTATACGATAAAAACCATCCTACATAGTGGTAATGATTTATAAACGTTAGCTTCTGAGTTTAATCCCAAAAAAGGTTCAAATCATCTGCGATTTGAACCTAAAACAACTATGCTCATTTACTTAATAATTATTATATGAAAAAGCCGTCTTTTTTAGTGACTGTATCACTGAAGGTATTTAGGGTTTGGTTTAGAACCGTGATTAATTTCTTCAAATATATCTGAAGAAGGGTTAGACGATACCTCGTTATGTAAATCTTGCGAAGGTCCATTTGTTTGAGAAAAGGATGACATATATACCTTCATTAACTGTTTAAAGTCACCTACAGTCAAAGACTCTGCATCTTCTTGAAGTTCGTACCCTAGCTGTCCATTTGGTTCAATTGTTGCGGTTTTAACATCTTTTATAGTTGATATGCCTGCATTTCGTAATCTCATTTCTAATTGATCGGCGGTTAAACGTAATTTTTTAAGCTGCTTAGTATCTAATTGACCATTATTTACAACGATTTTAGACTTACCTGTCAGAAATTTTTCAAACCCATTAAATTTTAATTGTAAGTACTCTAAAACTAAAATAGCAAGAACAAAAATAGCTGCGCCGCCAATCGCTTTTAACATACTTTTTTCAACAATGGGCTGCACGATGATGGTACCTAGAGAAAGCATAACGACCGTCTGAGCGAGCGTCATTTGAGCAATCGATTTCCTCCCCGCTATTCTTAGTAATAATATTCCCGATAAAATCAAGATTACAGATTGCCAAATAAAATTCATAATATCATCCTTTTTATTACAGTCTGCTTTTAGATTAGGCATCTGAAAGCAAATTATTCATGTATCAAAAATTTCGTTTCCACTCCTCATACCCTAATAAAGTTAGAAAACAAAAAGATACCTTACGTAAAGGTATCTTTTTGTTTTGTTATTTTCTTTCTCGGAATCACAGGACTTATACAGATTGATCAATGCAGCGTATTAATCTTGTTTCGATGTCTTCTGCTAGTGTTTGGAGCTCTTCATTATGAAGCATATTAATCATAGCCGTAGGCCTAGGCATGCCAATCTTTGTTTCACTTTCATCTTGATATACAACCATTTTACAAGGGAGAAAATATCCTACTAAAAGGTTTTGCGAAAGAACACGCTGAGCTTCTTTCTGATTGCACACTTCTAATACTGTAAACGGTGTATGAAAGTCCTGCCCTTTTTCCTGTAGCTTTGCAGTTAAATCAAAATTCCACAACACACCGAACCCTTCGCTTTTTAAGTTTTCTTCTAGAGAACTAATCGCTTCTTCTAAGCTTTTCGATGTTTTTACCGTGTAATCAAACATCAAATCTCCTCCTGTTAAATTAAAATGATTTCCTTTTTTAGACGAAACTCGGAGTCGATACTATTCTGCCCCATCCTGTAGCTTTAAACCTGATATCAACGGCAGCAGCCCCAAGTAAAATTACATTGCATGTTTTACACCTTTTTTAACAAGTACCCAGTTCGCTGGATAGCTTGTACAAAAGCCAATAATCATGGCGATTTGCATCATGAACCAAAAGACCGCGCTGTCTGGTTTGGGTGCCTGTGTAAAAAAGACATAATGTGATAAAGCCATCCAGCCGAACATCCCTATTTCAAACGCAATAAGCGACCACGTATCTGCTTTTACCGCGTTTTTCAGCTCATCTTTTGAGCCGTTATCTTTCATACTCATACCGTAGTATTGAAAAGCAATTCCCGCTATATAAGCAAGAATAAATTCCACTACGTAATCTGCAAAAAGTACGCTTCCGGCAATCGTCCATCCCGTTAAAAATACGATTGGTGCACCAATTAAATCTCCGACCGAGCACCCGCTGCTGCAGTGCGTAGTCGATACAAAAACACTTTGCCAAAAAGGCTTTTCACTATGATGGTGCTCGTGATGATCACCCTCATGAGCATCATGCGTATGATCAGAGGAATGATGAGCATGATCGTGTTTTTTTCGATCTTTACGCCCTAATTTAAAGTAAAACCATATCCCAGCGACAGGAAAATATAGCCCCGTAATAGGCCACACAATATTCATCACAAACATCATCTGCGGATGCCTGATCACGTCGATTGTAATAACTAAAAATTGAATAATTCCGATTGCAATAGCGATATAAGAAAGTATTTCTAGCCAGCTCATGTGCTACACTCCTTTAAGATTTATCTATCAACCACATACCCTCCACCCCTATATTTAAACGTAAAAAGAGAGACTGCTCATTACTTAATAAGTTTTACAGCACTCTTATGTTTATTATGTTTACTAAACTAAACTATAGTCTAATGTAATAGGGAGAAGAAAAAATAAGGAGGAATTTTACAATGTCTAACGAAAATTATCAAACTGTTATTCAAACGCTGCATGACTGTATGAGTGCTTGTAACCATTGCTTTGATGCTTGTCTAAAAGAAGAAAATGTGGGTATGATGGTGGACTGTATTCGCTTTGACAGAGAGTGTGCAGATATGTGCGGATATTTGGAACAAGCTTTAGAAAGAGGAACGCCTTTCGTTGCTGAACTGGCTGGAGTTTGCGCCGAAATTTGCGAAAAATGCGGTAACGAGTGTAAGAAACACGATCATGATCACTGTCAAAGATGTGCAGAGGCCTGCTTGAAATGCGCGGATGAATGTAGAAAATTAGCTGCATAATCTTTGGAACATAAGAAAGCTAGAACCCTTGAAGCGCATTTCAGGCATTAAGGGTTCTTTTTAGTGATGCGGGAAGAGAGAATCTATAGGCTTTCTAAAAAACGAATAAACCTTTTAAGACTTTGCGAGCGCTGCTTCCCTTTCTTTACTATAAAATCAATTTGAACGTCTTCTGCAAGCTCTTGGTATTCAATTCTTTTCATATCACCACGAGAATTTACTACGCTGGCCGGGACTACACTCATCCCAAGTCCATCGCGGACACCTTGTAAAATCGCTTCTAATGAATCAAATTCCATCATGTTGGCTTTATGTGTATGATGTTCTTTTGAAAACGCTAATAGTCTGTTTCTATAGATGCAGTTCGCATCACTATTGATGAGCAGCATTGGTGAGGTTTTTTCTTCTATATCTTCAGACGTAGGTGAGATGAGTACCACCTTTTCTGCGTAGTGATAAACTCTTTCAAACTGAGCCCCGTTATAGGTACCGCTAAGAAAAAGTCCATCAATTTCCCCGTACGAAAGCATTTCTTGCAAGACTTGTTTTCTATCTGTTTTTAGTTTAACTTCAATATTTCGATATTCTTTCAGAAAAGATGAGAACAAAGAAGGAATTTTAATAGCAGAAACTGTCTGCGACGCACCAATGATTAAAGATTTTCTAAACTTATTCGGATTAACTTCTGCTTTAGCTTCCTCCATTAACAGTAAAATACGCTGGGCATAGTTAAACAAAGCTTCTCCTTCATCCGTTAACGTAACTCCTCTATTTGTACGTGTCAGTAATTTAGTACCTAACTCTTCCTCTAAGTTTTTTATTCGCTGGCTGATATGCGGTTGAACATACCCTAATACTTCCGCAGCTTTTGATAGTGATTTTTCTTCTGCCACACATTTAAAAATTCGTAAGTCTTGGCTTTCCAATTTCAATTCCTCCGTTGATATCATTTTAAATGATACCTCTCTTAGTATTACCTATTATATCCTTTTTTCTATCGAAGATATAATAAAAGATGTTGAGAGAAAGGAAGGTTAAGAGAAATGAACGATTTTAAAAATGATTTTAAAAATAAAGTATTTATTATTACCGGCGGCGGCACTGGTGTAGGCAAAGCAACAGCTTTAAAGCTAGGCGATAAAGGCGCAAAACTTGTGATAAACTACAGCAACTCAGAAACAGAAGCGAAAAAAGTTGTGAAGGAGATTACTGAAAAAGGAGGCATCGCATTTGCTTTTAAAGCGAACGTAGCCAACGAGCACGAAGTGAATGAAATGATTCATCAAACGATTACACAATTCGGACGGTTAGATGGATTAGTGAATAACGCTAGTATTACTGCTCAAATCCCGATGCATGACTTAGAGTCTGCAACGGATGACGTATGGGACTCTTTATATGATGTAAACGTAAAAGGCATGTTTCACTGTGTAAAAGCAGCCGTTCCACATATGAAAAAACAAAAGTCAGGGGCGATTGTTAATGTAGGAAGTGTTGCCGGCAAAACTGGAATTGGCTCTTCCATTCCCTATGCAGCAACAAAAGCAGCGATTCATACGATGACGAAGTCGTTAGCGATTGCCTTAGCCCCCCATATTCGAGTAAACTGTATCTCTCCTGGTGCAGTCGATACAAGATGGTGGTCTGGCAACGAAGATAAAATGTATCAGCTGGCAGGAAACCTACCTCTTCAGCGCATTTCTTCTCCTGAAGATATCGCAGATGCTATTTTGTTTCAGGTAAAGCAAGAGTCCGTAACGGGCCAAGTGTTTACGATTGATAACGGGCAAACTCTTTAAGCATACGTGAATATTCCTAAAAACAAACCCCACTACTAGCAAGAAATAGTAGCGGGGTTCTAACAAGGCTACTGATTCAACCTCTATTTACCCAGTGAAAATCCTTCAAACAGCCGGCCTCCATGTGGCGCTAACACTTTATCCACCAGTTGAATTACTTTATCTTTATTTCCTGTTTTATAAAAGGTATCAAATGCCTCTACAAACTCTTTGCTAAAGCGTTCATTATAATCATTCAAAGACCGGACAATCCATTTAGAATCCCCGATCCAATGACCATTCGTTCTTAAAACAAATTCATGCGTTATGTAAGCGAGCGTATTGGCTATAAAAAGTGATTCACCTGTATTTGAAGAACCAATTAAATCATCTAAGGCATCGCTTATAAAATACCTTTTTAATCTAATCGTCTCTTCCGACCATTTTTCAGGGCCTTTTTCAAGCAATTGTGCAGCTTCTTTTTTTATAGCCTGCATCACTCCTTTATCCTCTAAAATAATTCCCTCGGAAATCATTCTTGGCAGTGACGGTCTAGCCCTCTTACAGTCGCTTTTAAAAAAGGCTTGATATGAAGTCAGATTATGAGCAAAAACTTCAATTGCCCATCCAAATTCAATGAGGGACTCCCTAAAAGAAGAAGTAAAACTCTCATCAAAAATAACAAGGTCAAGGTCGGACGTGCGCGTAGTTTCTCCTCTCACCACGCTTCCAGCGAGTAATGCGCCTTGACAGTTAGGGTAATGTTTAAGAATGAATTGTGTAGCTGCTTGCAGCGGTTCTAACCTTTTTAGCTCTTTCATCGTATTCCTCCAAAAAACAATATATATGGTTTTTCTGGTTAGAACGTGTAAATTCCTTTAAATTAAAAGCTAAGCGTTTGTTTTAATGCCTCAATAGAAGTTCGAAACCCCGCTTCAACCGACATTGTTAAATCTTCCATTTCTAAAGAAACTTCTTCATCATAGCCCATCATCTTAACAACAGAGAAAAACTCTTTCCACCACTGTAAATCTTGACCACAGCCTACGGCCACGTAATTCCAGGCTCTATTTGCTACATCCGTCACTTCTTTTGTTTCCATCACTCCGTTCACTGCTGATAGATGTCTCTCAAGGCGCACGTCTTTTCCATGAACATGGTGAATGGCCGCTCCTAATTCTCTAGCTGACAAAATAGGATCTGCGCCCATCCAGATTAAGTGGCTTGGATCTAAATTTAATCCTACGATAGGTCCTACCGCATTACGAAGTTTAAATAACGTTTCAGGGTTATAGACTAGTTGAGAGCTGAAGTTTTCAAGAGCGATTTTTTCAATATCGCAGGCTTCAGCTTTCTTAACGAGCTCTTTCCAGTAGGGGATGGCTACTTCATTCCACTGGTAATCTAAAATCTCTTTTAACACTGGAGGCCAGCTTACTGTATACGTAATCCAGTTTGGAATCTTGTCTTCAGGACTTCCGGCTGGTAATCCGCTCATCATGATCACTTTCTTTACACCTAATAACTTTGCCAGTTCAAACGTTTTATCCGTTACTTCCCGATGTTCTCTTCCCAGTTCACCTGGATCTAAAGGATTTCCAGAACAGTTTAACGCACAAAGCTTGATGTTACGCTTTTCTAATGCATGTAAAAATTCACTTCTCTTATCATCACTTTCTACTAATTCATTTAGTTTTAAATGGGGTGCCGGAGACCAACCCCCTGTGGTCATTTCGATTGTATTGATTCCCATCTCTGTGATTACATCTAACATTTCTTCAAAAGGTAAATGTCCCAAACTGTCTGTTACATAAGATAATTTCATTGTCTTCTCCTCCTAAAAATTTCGTCTACAGCTTTTAATCTCAATAAGCTAAAAACACTGATTGTAAACGTTTTTATTTAATTTTAATAAAGTATAGCTATTATTATATAATTCCGAATCTTAATCGTCTTTGCTTTAAGAAGACTACTTTTTATCTTTTCAGGACATTTTTGAACCTTATTAGTTTTATTCCATAAAAATAACTCTCCTCTGCTTGGGACACATGTAAGCAAAGAAGAGTTGGCTAATCTTTATATGCAGTTGTTTTTAATTTTGTATATAGATTACGAAAACGTCCTGGTGAACTGCGCATTGAAGCTGTAAAAACCCGCGTAAAGTAGTGAACATCTGGAAATCCTGTTTCTTGAGCAATATCTCTAATCGATAAATCAGTTGTTTTGAGCAGTATCACAGCTCTTTTAATTCTTTCATTTTGTACATATTCCGAGTAGCTGACACCTAATTCAGTTTTAAAGAGACGAGACAGATGCCGGCTAGATAGGTGTAAATGAGTCGCTGTCTCCGTAAGTTTAATAGAATTGGCTAGATTATCTTTAATGTATAATTTTGCTAGATTAAGGGTTAAAGAAGATGTCTTTTGAACAGCTTTCTGATAATGGTAATTTAAAGGCAAAACAAAAGTATTTATGAGCGAAAGAATAAGAGAATGAGCTAAATTTGTCAGTATTTCTTCAAAAAAGACATCTTCTCCTTTTGCGGCATGGTTCAAAAGAAACTTCCAAATGAATGGAGCCGTTCCATCTTCTTTTACATCTATTACTACTTTAGAACATCGTTTAGCTTCTTCTATTAGCTTGATGCACTTTTCAGTTGATTCTGATTCAACCAGTTCAAAGCCTACATACAAGAGAAAAAGCCCCCTATCGCTTTTTATGTGGTGTAATACGCCGGGCTTTGAAAGAAATAGTGTATTTTCTTTTACCGGATAGGGATGCCCGTCGTCTATATAAATTCCTTTCCCTTCAAGCACGTAACACACCTCAAAGAAAGAATGTTTATGAGAGACATTATCATAGTGCTTGGGCATAACTCCCCAATAATGAACGTGAAAAGACGCTCCGTTTCCTTGTGTACGATGAACACGTTCATTTAAAGAAATTTTCCCCGCGATAAGATTAGCTGTCATATGCTTCACCCCCTTCTTATCTGAAGGAATCTGTAATTTATAAGAAATTTCAGAATTTAAATTCCGTTAAAATGTGAACATGATTGATGACGATGATTAGCCGTTTTATGTCTGACAGCTTAACTAGTTACAGAAGATGGTTTTATTTCTTTAATTGTTTTGACGATAAACACCGGAACAGGCAGCAAGCTGAGTTTTCCTAATGAAGTAATGATGCGAATATACTTCATTTCACCTTCCACATCAATTTCATCTCCGATACTCCAGCATTCCATTGATTTTTGGCTAAGAACAGGAAGAATTTTCAGTGCATCGCCATCAAAGGAGATGTTATCTTTCACCTCTAAAAAAGAAAGATGATCCATTCTTTTATAGTGATGCTTTGGATATGTTCTTTTTTTGAATACTGTTCCCTTAATCCTCACTAAAGTCACCTTCTCTTTTTTATCAGAGTATTCCTTCCGCTTTGCTGTAAACAAGAGAAGACAAAGGTGATGGTCTCTCTTGTTTACTTCTCAGCAAAAAACATCATAGCATGTAAACAGCACTAGTTAATTTTCTTAGCTGAGCCTTCAAGCTGGATAAAATTTTTCACTGTAGCTTTACTTCCGCAAGACTCGCGTACGATTAGTTCATCTTTTAATACAAACTTTTTTTGTTCTAAGGCTTTTCCGCTCATCAATCCAAGCAGTAATTCCATCGCTTTTTTTCCAATTTCATATTTAGGCTGCTCAATTGTTGTAATATGTGGTTCAATGATATCCGACATTTTTGAGTTATCAAATCCGACTACAGCTATATCTTCAGGCACTTTTAACCCGCTGTCTTTTGCGGCTTTTATCGCTCCGATCGCCATTTCATCGTTAAAAACAAATACGGAAGTTGGCCGTTGTTCTAACGATAATAAGCGAATCATTTGATGATAACCGGACTCTAGGCTAAAATCTCCTTCTTGAATAAAAGCGGAATCCACGGGTAAATCGTGGCTAATCATCGCTTGGCGGTATCCTTTTAATCGATCACGGCTTAAGATAACATTCATAGGACCAGTGATATGCGCAATTTTGGTATGCCCAAGGCTTATTAAATGCTCCGTTATTTTTCGCGCCCCGCTAATATTATCAATAGATACGGTAGAAATATCTAAGCCATCAATGTACTCACACGCAAGAACCGTAGGGAACTGTCTGGAGACTTGTTCAATTCTGTCTTTATCCATACGGGCTGTTAGAAGGATCATGCCGTCCGCTTGCTTTTGGAATAATAAATCAACAAACTCTCCTTCTCGCTCAATGTCATTTTCTGTATCTCCTAAAATTACTCGGTAACCGCTGTTAATCGCCGTATGCTGAATTCCTTTAAGAACTTCAGAAAAAAACGGATGAGTAATATCAGGAACAACTACTAAAATGGTTTTTGTTTCTTTTTTTCTAAACTGTCTTGCGATGATATGGGGCTGATAATTTAATTCTTCAATGGCTTTTAAAACTTTTTCCTGCGTTTCTTTGCTTACTAGGTGGGGCTGACTAAGAACTCGCGAGACAGTAGCTGGAGCTACATTAGCTAGTTTGGCCACATCACTCATTTTAACTGACATATGTTCACTCACCTTTATCTGTAGTAATTAACATTTTATAATAAAAAGTTCTATCCGTTTTGCATCTATCTTTATTATACATTACTAGCATAATAAAGCCTCTCTTTATCATCATGATGGAGTCCGGATAGAACAATTAAGGCTATTTTAAACTAGCTATGCCCACAAGTTCTGATCTTCTTTCAAGCATAAACCATGAAAAGTGATGCAAAACATATCTCGTTATGCTTTGCATCACTTCAGTCAATCACGTTAAATGTTTAGGCCTTCTTTAATATTTAATCCTTCTCTAATTGACTTTAACGTTACTTCGTTTGACCATTCCGGTCGATCAGGGTAAGCAAATACAGAGTTTGTTACGATGCCGTCAAATTTAATTTCTCTTAATTTGCGATACAGTGCGTCAAAATCAATTTCTCCTTCACCAGGATTTAAATGCTGGTGAATCGTTACTTTCGCATCAGGTGGATTTACAATATAGCGCAGTCCAAACGCTGCTTTATGGTTAAGAGTATCGGCAATCAGAACGTGTGCAAGCAAATCACCTGCTTCATCAATATGCTTTGCTACATCGCCAATGCCATCGTCATAAAAGAAAGCATGAGGGACAGAATAAACTAATTTAATCCAGTCTTTGTCCAGCGCACGAATCATTGCAATTGCTTCTGTGTTTAACTCAATAAAATCATTTGGATGCGATTGAAGGTTAAGCTTAATTCCTTCTTTTTCAAAAATCGGCATCAGCTCTTCCATCGATTTAACAAAAGCCGCTTCGCTTTCAACAGGGCGGCTCTTGTCGCCGCTGAACTCACTGTTCATTAAATCTACTTCCAGCTCAGAAGTAATTTCGATTGTACGCTTCCAGTTCCTTACTGCCGCTTCACGTTCCTGCTCATTTGGTGAAGACCACTGCTGTACCGGAAGCACAGACGAAATCTTTACCCCCGCATCGGCACAGTATCTTTTTAAGTCTTTTATACGCTGTCTATCAACTTTTGGATATTCATAAAACCAAATAAAATCTTTGCGCGGAGATAACTCTACGTATTCATAGCCTAATCTTGCAACTGTATCAATCGTATCTTTTAAACTTGTATTGTCACGGTAATGTGACGGATCATATGCTAAACGCAATGTAAGGCTCCCCTTTCTTTTATGCACACCAGACGTGTCCATCCCCTAAGTTTTAGTTAAGCTGTTTTGTAAGCAAACCGTTTTTACAATTACAGTTTGCCTGCTGCAGTTAACGTTTTATGGTAGAAATCAGGACGTTCACCTAACGAAATAGGAACAATGTTTCCTGATTTTTTTGCTTCTAAGCAAGCATCTGAAGTAACGGCCGCAACGTAACCGTCCCAAGCAGTAGGTCCATTCACTTCGCCTTTAAGCGTTGAGTTAATCCAGTCTTGCAGCTCTGTATCATAAGAGTCAATGAATCGATCTTTCCAATCTACTAAAATTTCAGTAGATTTTTTTGCTTCACTGCGCAACACGACGCTTGAAGGCTCAGGTAAATTAGCGATTCCTGTTTCTCCTACTACTTGACATTGAATATCATAGCCGTACTGGCAGTTTACAAAAACCTCAGCATCAATTCGAACGCCTTGCTTTGTTTCAAGCAGCACCATAATTGGATCTTGCAGATGTTCAAGTGCCTTGCTCGTTTTTCGCGGTGCCACGATTTGAACAGATACATAATCGTCATTTAATAACCAGCGCAAAACGTCAATTTCATGGATGAACGTATCAACAATTGACATATCGCCCGTGTATGTATCAGGTACCGTAGGATTTCTGTGTGCGCAGTGAACCATTAATGCTTCACCAATTTGCCCGCTTTCAATCACTTTCTTTAAAGCACGATACCCTGTATCGTAGCGGCGCATATAACCAACTTGCACCAACGGCTTGCCGTGTGTAATTTCAGCGTCAACGATTCTTTTACAGCCTTCTGCCGTTGTAGCAAGCGGCTTTTCGCAAAATACAGGTTTTCCGGCTTGAATCGCTGCCAGCACAAACTCCTCGTGCGTCGGCCCCCAAGAAGTCACAACAACTGCATCTACTTCTTCTGATTTAATTAACTCATGTCCATCATCGTAAATAACGGCATCCAAGCTTTGATTTTTTACCACAGCTTTTGCTTGTTCTTGGTTTACATCCGTAACCGCAACGATTTTTCCGCCTGATAACGTGTTTGTAATTCTTCTAATATGATCTTGTCCGATTGCTCCTGTTCCAATAACACCAATTTTCAACACCATAATCTATGGCCTCCTTTAATATGTGAGCTTTAAAAATAGAAATAAATGCTTGGTTCCACGTTTTATTTTGCTTTAAAAACTTTATTTGACGCTTCTTTCTTATCCCATGCCGCTGCAAAAACAGTAGCGGTTAACCCTAAGGCTGCTGCAAAAAAGAAGCCTGCTTTAAGTCCCGTCCAAGAATTTAATATTCCTGCAGCAAAAGGACCTCCGAATATCCCTAACGCATACAGAGCTTGATAGCCTCCCATCGCCGTAGCTCTTTTTTCTGCAGCTATTCTTTCAATAGACATTCCTAGCATAAGAGGAAACACTAATCCTAATGAAAACCCGTTCACGCTTTGAATGATACAAAGCAAAAGTTTATTTTCCGTCATAGGAATCATACAGGTAAAGAATGCAGCCAGAAAAAAAGCGGCCTTCAAGATGCTCCATTTTCCAAAGCGCCAAACAAATAGCTTTTCCATAATAAGAGGAGCAGCCGCATGAGGGATCATAAAGGAAAAGACAATCAAACTCAGCTCGCTCTCTTTAAATCCTGCGCTTAATGCGTACGCAGGAGTAAAACCAAACATGGTCGTGAAAATAAAGCTGTGTGCTAGAATAGACAGCAGCGAAATTTTTAATAGCGACGGCTCTTTTATTACGCTCATTAATTCTTTAAGCTTTATAGGCGATCTCTTTACGTTCTCTTTGGGCTCGTAAATGAAAAGAGAAAGAATAGTGCCTATTACACTCAAGATTGTTCCTATCCAAAACGGAGCATGCCATCCCCACTCACTTACAATGTAACCGCTTAAACTCATACCCAAAAGCTGAGCCAAAACCACTATAAACGAAATGATATTCATAGCACGAGTCGTTTTTTCACGTTCAAAGTAGCTTGAATATAAAATCGTAAAGGCAACCCACGTTGCAGCTGCCAATCCAGCCAAGCAGCGTGATATAAACACGCCTATTAAGCTATCGGTCAACGAAAATAGCAGGCAGCTTGACATGCTGGCTATCATGCCGAAGATAACAAACGGTTTTCTCACTTTCACAAAGTCTGAAAAGATCCCGAGCGGCAAGCGACATAATAGCTGCATGAGTCCATAGCTGCTTAACACTACACCAATAAAGGCATACTTGCCTCCCAGCCCTTCCATATAAGGAGACAAAATAGGTACGTAAATAAACTGTGAGAACCAAAAGATAAATGAAACGGCTGCAAAAAGATACTTACCTTTGACGGTACTTATAGCACTCAACTAATCACTTCCATTTTGTTGCGACGCAAAAACCGACTTTTATTTTTTTATACGATTGTACTACAGGGTACTAGCAAATGTCGCTAGTATCCCATCGTACGATAAGTAAATTCTTAGTAGCGTGCCGTAACCATTTTCTTTCTTGTATAAAACTCTACGCCGTCCGTACCGTTGGCATGAAGATCGCCATAGAAAGAGTCTTTCCAGCCTGAGAATGGGAAGAACGCCATAGGTGCCGGCACCCCTACGTTCACTCCTAGCATGCCTGAATCAATATTTTCACGGAACTCACGTACGCTTGCGCCGCTGTCTGTATAGATACAAGCTCCGTTTGCGAATCGAGAATTATTAGCAATGTCAATTGCTTCTCCTAATGTTTTTACACGCACGATAGAAAGCACCGGTGCAAAGATTTCGTCTTGCCAGATTTTCATTTCTTGTGTAACGTTATCAAAAATAGTGGGTCCAACAAAATAGCCGTTCTCTTTTACCGCGTGATCTTCTCGGCCGTCACGAACTAAGCGAGCTCCTTCTTCTACGCCAGCTTCAATATAGCTAAGCGTACGTTCTTTATGGTTTTCACGAATAACCGGCCCTAAGAAAACATCTTTTTCTAATCCGTTTCCAATGACAATATTGTTTGATTCTTGAACAAGTCGTGAGATTAATTCATCTGCCACGTCTTCTTGCACCGTCACGACAGATGCTGCCATGCAGCGTTCACCTGCTGAACCGAAAGCAGCTCCGATAATTTGTTTTGTTGCTACGTTTAAATCTGCATCGTGTAATACGATTGAGTGGTTTTTAGCACCCGCTAATGCTTGAACACGCTTTAAGTTTTCTGTACCTTTTTTATACACATATTCAGCTACTGGCTGTGAACCTACAAACGAAATTGCTTTCACTAATTTATGTTCAAGAAGGCCGTTTACCACATCATGCGCGCCGTTGACAATGTTTAATACGCCTTTTGGCAATCCAGCTTCTTCAAATAATTCTACTAATCTTGCTGCTAAAAGCGGCGTGCGCTCAGACGGCTTTAATACAAATGTATTACCGCAAGCAATTGCAAGAGGGAACATCCAGCAAGGAACCATCATCGGGAAGTTGAACGGCGTGATCCCGCCAATAACACCGATTGGATAGCGATACATGCCAGACTCAATGCCCGTTGCAATATCAGGAAGCTGTTTTCCCATCATTAACGTAGGAGCACCCGCTGCGAATTCTACACATTCAATTCCGCGCTGTACTTCTCCGCGCGCTTCATTAAAGCTCTTTCCGTTTTCAAGCGTCACAAGCTTCGCTAACTCGTCCCAGTTATCTACTAATAGCTGCTGATATTTAAATAGAATACGTGCACGTTTTGGCACCGCAGTTTTTGCCCATCCTTTGAAGGCTTCATTTGCAGCCTGTACCGCTTGATCTACATCTGCTTTTGTGGAAAGAGGTACCTCTGCAATGACTCCACCCGTTGCAGGATTATAAACTGGTTCTGTCAGACTTGTAGATGAATCCACCCATTCGCCGCCAATATAGTTTTTTACTGTTTTTACTGTTGTTTGTGTCATGTTCATTCTCCTCTCAATTTTTGATTACGCTTGTTGCAGAACTTCTTCGGCTGTATCCATAAACTGCTTAATTTCTTCTACAGTTGGCATTGCATCTGAAGAACTGTGTTTTGAAATAACGATGGAAGCAGAAGCACCGCCAAATCTCATCGCTTCAGGAATTGTAAACCCTTGCATTAACCCGTAGATAAAAGCAGATGCGTAAGAGTCGCCAGCTCCAAATGTTTTAAGCACTTTCGTTTTAAAGATGCCGCCTCGATGAGACTGGCCGTCTTTTGTATAAGCAATCGACCCTTCTCCTCCATGCTTGATTACGACAATCTTAGCATGATGGGAAAACCATCGTTCAGCTGTAACTTGATCATTTGATTCTTCATAATTTAAAAGCTTTTCCATCATATCGAATTCTTCTCGCGTACCGATTATTACGTCTGATTTTTCTGCCGCTAAATTATAGTAGACGGCAGTCTCAGCTTCTGATTCCCACGTATACGGACGGTAGTCCACATCAAAGAATACAACTACGCTATGTTTTCTCGCATATTCAAGAGCAAGAAACACGGCTTCTCTTGAAGGACTTTTAGCAAGAGCAGTTCCAGAGATAAGCAGCGCTTTTGATTGCTTAATATACTCTTCAGAAACTTCTGTTGGATGGAGCTTTAAGTCTGCCACGTTATCACGGTACATCAGGATGCTGCACTCTTCAGGACTTTTAATTTCAGTAAAGGCAAGTCCCGTTACGGCTCCTGTTTGATCAATTACAATGCCTTCAGTGTTAATGTTATTTTGATTTAAATATCTAGTGCTGAACCGCCCCATTTGATCATCTGACACTTTTCCAATAAAGCCTGTCTTCATTCCAAGCCTTGAAAGACCAATGGCGATGTTAGCAGGAGATCCTCCTACGTATTTTGTAAACGTCATCGTTTCTTCCATTGGGCGATTAAATTCATTTGCATTTAAGTCGATGCAAAGCCTTCCTACTGCAAGAAGGTCAAATCGCTTTTGTGAATCAAATGTTAAATAACTCATACTCGCGTCGTCTCCTTACTTTAATGCTAATTTTTCTTCCATAACCCATTCATGATCTTTGCTATTATTAAATTTCCATGTTCGCACAGGACCAGCCATGACGTTTAAATAATAAACTTCATAACCTGGAGGCGCAGATACCGGGTGATACCCTTTAGGAACCAAGACTGCATCTCCATCTTTAATGACCATTGTTTCATCTAGAGATTGATCGTCCGTATATACTCGTTGAATTGCAAATCCATGTCCTGGGTTGACTTTATGGTAATATGTTTCTTCTAAATACGATTCATGCGGCAAGTTGTCTTGATCGTGCTTATGAGGAGGATAGCTTGACCAGTTTCCTTCCGGCGTAAACACTTCCACTACTAGCAGACTATCGGCCGGCTTTTGTTCTGGAAGAATGTTATGGACTTGTCTCGCGATATTTCCTGCTCCGCGATGCTCTACACCTACATCCTGCGGCGTAATTAAACGAGCAGGGTATGTACCTTTTCCAGGTGCTGCGCAAACTGCAATTTCTAAGTCGGTTACAGCTTCTACTTCATAGTGATCATCATTCGATACATATACGGAGTACGGAGGGATTTTTTCAAAGATATTCATTCGCTGTCCGATGTTTTCCCATTTCTCTTCTTTTGTAGAAATGTTGGACTTACCGGTTAAAATCACAATACAAATCTCTTGATTTTCCGTATTTTTTTTTAGCTTTTGGCCTTTTTTTAATGAGTAAACGTCAAAGCCAATGTACTCCCATCCTGCAGATTGTGGGGTGATGCTTAGTACGTTTCCATCACTGTCAGCTGTTTGTGTTGGTACGATTAAATCAGCCATTCCTTTCCACACCTTTCTATTTCTTATTTTTTAACGTGTTTATGCTAGGGACACTCTTTAATCAAGCAAACTGGATATTCTAGCTTTTTAAAAGATTAATATTTTCTTGCCTTTTGTAACTGGCTTTCTTTGCCTTCAAACGCCGTTTGAACGTTTGAGCTTTCAGATACAGCTGCTACTCCTACATGCCACCAAGAATCGTAGCCGTCCGTCATTGTTTTTGGAAGAACTTTAATGTCAATCAGTGTACTAACACTTTGTTTTTTTGAATCTTCAATGGCATATTCAAGTTCTTCCATCGTATACACTTCGTATGTTTTGGCTCCGTACGCAGCTCCAGATTGAGCAAAGTTGATGCGCATAATATCTCCATCAAGCTGCCCCGTCCGCGGGTTACGAACGCGGAACTCTGTGCCGAAGCTTTCAATTCCATTATCCATCTGCAAGTTGTTGATGCAGCCAAAGCCGGAATTATCAAAAAGAACAATATTTATTTTAATTCCTTCTTGAATGCTCGTTACCAGCTCACTATGAAGCATTAAGTAGCTTCCGTCTCCTACCATTGCATACACTTCTTTATCCGGCTCAGCCATCTTAGCGCCTAAGGCAGAAGCAATTTCATAGCCCATACATGAATATCCGTATTCAAGGTGATACGTATTACGTTCATTTGAGATCCACATGCGCTGAAGGTCACCCGGGAGGCTTCCCGCTGCACATGTAATAATAGAATCAGGTGCAATGAGTTCGTTTACTTTACCAAGCACAGTGGTTTGGACAAGTTCGGTGCTTAGGCTATCTTTATACTCCGACAGGCTTTGATCAAAATGCCCTTTAATTTCCGGAATAAATTCTTCGCCTGTGTATGCAATATTTTTTAGTCGAGCCAGCTCTTGATTCCACTCTGATTTGGCTTCTTCAATTTCAGTTTCATAGTCTGATTTATAGCCTTCTAATGCAGACGAAAGAGCTTCAAGACCCACTTTGGCATCCGCGACAATTTTAGTAGCCTCCAATTTTGATGCGTGAAATTCAGAAATGTTAATGGTTAACACATCCGTCTCAGCGTAAAACAGCTTTGAAGAAGTTGTGAAATCTGTAAAACGTGTACCCACGCCAATAATTAAATCCGCTGATTGCGCTATTTTATTAGCAGCGCTATTCCCCGTTACGCCAACTCCTCCTAGATTTAAAGGATGATTGCTTTCAAGACCGCTTTTTCCAGCTTGCGTTTCGCTAAATGGAATATGAAACTTTTCAGCAAATGCAGCAAATGTATCCGCAGCCTCTGAATAACGAACGCCGCCGCCTAAAATAAGAAGAGGCTTTTTCTTTGATTTAATCAGCTCTACTGCATTTCTGATACTTTCTTGCGAAGGCTCGCGGCGTTCAATAAGGTGGGTACGCTCACGGAAGAAACTTTCTGGAAAATCCCACGCTTCCCCTTGTACATCCTGCGGCAGCGCAATTGTAACGGCTCCTGTATCTGCCGGATCTGTTAATACACGCATCGCATTGATCATAGCCGACATCAGCTGTTCCGGACGGCTGACTCGATCCCAGTACTTGCTGACGGACCGGAAAGCATCATTTGTAGAAAGAGATAAATCATGCGTCTGTTCAATTTGTTGAAGAACCGGGTCCGGCTGGCGAGTGGCAAACACATCGCTTGGCAAAAGCAGCACCGGAATATTGTTTGCAGTAGCTGTCGCAGCCGATGTAACCATATTCGCTGAGCCTGGACCAACGGAAGAAGAGCAGGCCATGATTTGCTTTCGATGTTTTTGTTTGGCAAAGGCTACTGCAGCATGAGCCATCCCCTGCTCGTTTCTACCTTGATACACTTCAAGCTCGCCTGGGTTTTCTTGCAGCGCTTGCCCGATCCCCACCACATTTCCATGTCCAAAAATGGTGAATACTCCTTTAATGAAACGCTCTTTTTTCCCATCAAACTCTACATATTGCTGATTTAGAAATTTTACTAAAGCTTGACTAGTTGTTAACCTTATCGTTTTCATATACCTTCCTACCTTATCTTCTGAAATTAATCACCATCAGATTGATTTTTCTACCCTTTTTCACATTTTTAAATGAAATCGATTTCATTTAGTATAATAAATGAGGTTCTATCCTTTTACTTCCTAGCTCTTTCCTTTGTTTCAGCTGCTATTTAGCGATGAGACAAATACTTTCAGCCCCTGCACTTTTTAACGCTTAAAGATGGAAAAAAGCTCGAAAATTCATCATAAATTCTACTTTCAAATGAAATCGATTTCATTTGGTGTTAAAAAAATATTTTTCAAACTCCATCTTTAACTTCCCCATCATTTTTCCATACTCTGTCTTACCTGTAAAACCAGTTTTATTATACATGTAGCTTCGTTTGATGAAATCGATTTCATCTAATTTTAAAAGCGCTTTCTTATCTATGAACCTAGTTTATAATATTCAGTTTACTTTGTAAACACTTTTTTAAAAATTTTGTTAGTTTATCTTTTTATCCACTGTAATCGCTTTCTAGATAAGCCCGATGTGAAGAAAAAAGAAAAGGCATACTTCTTTTGTATGCCTACTAGCTCTTAGTCTAAGCGTATGTATAATCACTCAAAAACATTTATTCTTCCGCAAGGACAAACGTAATCTCATTTTCTTTTGCATAGTGCTGATAGCTGACGTCCACTTTATCTGTAATTAAATAATCAATTTCATGCAACTGACAATACGTAACCATTGCATACTTATCAAATTTTGTATGATCTGCTAATAAAAACACTTTCGTACTTCTTTTTATGACAGTTTCTTTAATTTCACTTTCAACGGGCGATGAATTGGTAACTCCATTTGATATGGAAATACCCGTAGAAGCCATAAATACTTTATCAAAGTTGTAGTTTTTTACAGGGTTGGCATGGTTAAAACTTGAAAATGATTGAGTTTCACGTTCAAGGTAGCCGCCTGTAGAAATTACTTTTAACGCATCAAAAGGCAAGGCTTTTACTATAACGTCTAAACTATTAGTAACAATCGTGATCGATTTGTCTTTTAGAAATTCAATCATTTCTAACGTAGTGGTTCCTGAATCAATAAAGATCACGTCTCCGTCTTCTACATACTGAGCTGCCGTTTTGGCAATCAAACGCTTTTGAAACTGATTTCTTGTTTGTCTTTCATTAAATGATTCAAGCTTCACATGGTTAACAGCTACGCCGCCATATACTTTTTTTATATGCCCTTCATCCACTAACTTTTGAACGTCGCGTCGAATCGTGTTTTTGGAGACTTCAAACACTGAAACCAAATCATCTAATGAGACAGATTCATGTTCAAAAACATACTCTTGAATTTGTTGAATTCGCTTCGTTTTTAACATTTCTACCTCCCCCGTTTACCTTTCTTTTCGCTTTTTTGTTACTTACTATTATAACCTTTACAAAAGGCATTTTCTAGAAGTGTAACCGCTAAAACAAAGAGAGATTGAGACATGACTACATCAATTCCAGCTAAAGGCAAACAAGTTAGATACATAAGCTAGTAGGGATCGTTTGTTACACCGCTGTTGATTTCCATGCAAGGCTTCGCATTCCGCAGGAGTCTTCGCCTTGCCCTCCAATCATCAGCTAGAAGCAACTCATTGGATTAAAACCCTACCAAAGAAAAAAATCCGAACGAGCTGGATTTTCTATCAAGAATCTCCATTCATCGTTCGGATCTTGCTTCAACTGTAATGTTTTTATTCCAGCCTCTTTTTTATTAAGCTTTATGACTTGTATGAAACTCTCTCATTTTCTCTTTTACAGTCGCCATTACCGCTTGTTTTCCCGGTGTAAGAATGGTTCGGGGATCATACACGTCACTGTCCCTTTCCAACGTGTGACGAACCGCACGCGTCCAGGCCTGAAGGCACTCGGTGTTCACATTAATTTTCGCGTGTCCAAGAGCTATTGCTTTTTGAATTTGATAGTTTGGTATACCGGAACCGCCGTGTAAAACCAGCGGTACATCTGTTAAGTCAGCTATTTCCTTCATTTCATCAAAGCCCAGCTGCGGTTCACCTTGATACTGTCCGTGAACTGATCCTAAAGCGGCCGCCAAAGCATCGACTCCCGTTTCTTTTACAAGACGCAGACATTCACTGGGATCAGCGTACACGATGTTGCCAACAAGTCCGTCTTCCATCCCTCCGACTGTTCCAACTTCGGCTTCAACGGAGACATACTGAGCAGCAGCATAGTCTACTACTTGCTTAGTCATGGCAATATTTTCATCAATTGGGTAATGAGAACCGTCAAACATGACCGAGCTAAATCCAGCGTCGATAGCTTTTTTACATCTTTCTACACTCATACCATGATCTAAGTGAAGCGCAACAGGAACTGTAATATTCATTTCCTCTAACAAGCCTTCCATCATGCCTACAATGGTTTTAAATCCGCCTAAATAGTCCACAAGCCTGTCTGAAACGGCCGCAATGACAGGGGCTTTTTCCTCTTCGGCAGCTTGTAAAATAGCCTGTGCCCACTGCAGGCTGTTAATATTATACTGACCAACCGCATAGTTTCCTTTTTTAGCTGCTTGAAGCATATCTTTCATTGATACTAGTTTTGAAGATACTAACGTCACTGACTGACACTCCTTATCATGAATATGATTTTGTTGTTTGAAAGCTGTAGTATTCCGAGATAGCCTTAATGGTTGTCTCTTTAGCCGTCTTAATTGCTTCTTCCGCGTTTAATTGATAATATTCAGGTCGGAATAGCTCTACAGATACCGCGTCATCATAGCCTTTTTCTTTTAATGTTGAGAAAATAGCATCTAAATTAATTGCTCCTAGACCTGGCCATACTCGGTCTTCGTCTGTTAAGAAGCCAATAGGAAAATCTTCCGTGTCATCAATATGAACAATAAATATTTTAGAAATATCCGCTTGTTTTAAGTCTTCTAGTTTTGATCCCATCGCATGGAAGTGGAAGCAGTCAAGTACTAATCCTACGTTATCTCGGTTCACAGTTTGCACAATGTCATACGCTTGACCAAACGTATTAACCGTACACTGAGGATGACCTACAAACTCAACGGCGATTTTAACTCCGTAAGGTTCAGCCAATTCCGATAATTCATTCAACACTTGTACGCAGCTATTTTTAATCTCTGCTTTTACGATTTTTTGTTCTGTTACTAAAGGAACGGCTACGATATACTGAGCGCCTATCTTTTGAGCGGTTTCTAGCATACTCTTAAACTCTTCTATCACTTCCTGGTACTCTTTTTCACCGCGGTTATTAAAGAAAACTAAAGCGTTCAGCGCTAGCGGCTTAATATGATTTGTATTAAAAAACTGCGCTAAATCATCCATTGAGTGACTTTCTAAATACTCAGGGAGTTTATCCATTGTGCGAATTTCGATATAATCATATCCGTGCTTGTTGCAATACTCAAGGTCCTTTACAAGATTTGAATTTTCTAATGTTGTTGCTTCGTTAAAACATAGTTTCATAATGATTCTCTCCATTCTTTACTTAAATAATTTTATTGTCATTCATGACGTCAGCGTCTTCATTATCATAGCTACGGAACCTTTGTTCCAGTTCTTCAAGTGTAAGCCCTTTTGTTTCCGGCAAAAACTTTTTAACAAATAAAATCGCTCCGATGCCGAGTACAACAAAGACAAAAAACGTAGTGGATAAGCCAATGCTGGCCAATAAAACAGGAAACGTTAAACCTACAAGGAAGTTAATTCCCCACAGACAAAATACGGTAACACCCATCCCTAAGCCTCTTAATCGTAAAGGGAAAATTTCTGAAAGCATTAGCCACGTTACCGGAGATATAGCTCCTTGTTGAAACGCGAGAAACGTAATCGTTAGTGCTAATACGATATATGGAAGTGCCGCAGACCCTTCAAATACAAGAGAAAATATACCAATCAGCAGCAGGGCAGTAGTCGTCCCTACCAATCCTGTTATAAGCATTGGTCTGCGTCCAACTTTACCTAGCAGCCAAATTCCTACAAACGTGGCTAAAACGGAGATGACTCCATTTCCGATATTTCCAATAAGAGCAGCTTCTGTTTGAAAACCTGCGTCTTTTAAAATTTCAGTGCCGTAATACATAATGGAGTTTACGCCGGTAATCTGCTGTACAACAGCAATTCCAATACCAAGGAAAACGACTCTTCGAACCCACGGAGTTGTTAAGTCTTTAAACGTTGCTTTTTCCATTTTTGCCTCTTGTTCGTAAGCGCTCTCAATCTCTTGCAGCTCTGATTTGGCTCTTTTACTTTCCCGTATCTTTTGAAGAACCGTTAGCGCTTCGTTATTTTTCCCTTTTGACACAAGCCAGCGTGGACTTTCTGGTACTCTAAGCATGCCAAAGAATAAAAAGACAGCTGGAATGGCAGCGATTGGCAGCATATATCGCCAAACGTGAGGGTTTTCTCCTAGCATATTTCCGATAATCGCGTTAAACGTAAAGGCAAGAAGTTGACCAGTAACAATCATAAGTTCATTTTGAGTTACCATTTTCCCCCGGCTTTCAGCTGGTGACATTTCTGCTAAATATGTCGGTACGGTAACAGATGCGCCCCCTACAGCAAGTCCTAATAGAAAACGGCAAAGAATCATAACGGCTGCGTTTGGCGAAATTGTACATCCAATTGTGGAAACAAAAAATAGAATGGCAAGATACAGAATCGTTTTACGACGCCCGTTATAATCTGCTAGCCTGCCGCCTACTACAGCACCAAACGCAGCACCAAATAACAGAGCGCTCGTTACAAGACCTTGAGTAAAAGAGTTGAGATTCAATTGATCAGATTCAGACATATAAGGAAGGGCCCCGTTAATAACTCCTGTATCATATCCAAAAAGCAGTCCACCAAACGTAGAAACTAAAATGATCGTACGTAAAAATGAATGTTGATTTCCCTGTTTACCCATGCTAATTCCCCCGTCTTATTTTAAGAATGAATAACTAACTTTTCGTTAATATACTTTCGGGCCATTAAAGCATATTCCAATGGATGTGCAATAGAAGGGTCCTGTTCCGCCTCCACTACAATCCATCCTTTGTAATTGTAATCAACTAACGCTTTATACACGTTTGTAAAATCTACACACCCATCACCCGGCACGGTAAACATACCGGCTAGAAACGACTGTAAAAATGACTTTCCTTCTTTTTTGCACTGCTCCAGCACATTTCTTCTTGCATCTTTAAAGTGAACGTGTTTAATACGATCTATATGTTTATGTAATAGCTCCATATAGTCTCCGTCAGAAACGTAAATATGTCCCGTATCATATAAAAGATGAACATGATTTGCATCCGTTCCTTCCAATAACCGATCAACTTCAGCTAATGTTTGTACACCTGTTCCCATATGGTGATGATAGACAAGACGTAAACCGTATTCTGCTGCGATTTTTCCCAGCTCATTTAATCCTGCACATAAAGCTTCCCATTCTTGATCACTGAAATAAGGTTTTTCAGCGAAAACATTTCTTTCAATCCCTTGAACACTGTAAGTTTGCTCAGATACGACCGCCACATCAGCATGTACTTCCTGCAGATACTGACAATGTTTGTGAAATAAATTTGACGTCTCCTCTATCCCATCACGAATGATAAAACTGCTAAACCATTGACCTGCAATTCTTAAATTTCGCAGCTCAAGCTCTTTGTTTAATATGCTTGGTTCAGGAAAAAAACCTCCCACTTCCGTTCCTTGAAAGCCCGCTACGACGATATCGCTTAACAGATGCTGCAATGTGTTTTCTGCACCAATTTCAGGAATATCATCATTTCTCCACCCGATTGGAGCAATTCCCCACAGAATATTTTCGTTTCCCATTTTGATTCCTCTTTTCCCCTTATTGTGTAATGCTGCCTCACTAGCAACAGATAGTGATAAAACTTACCAATCTTATAACTTTACAAATGAAATCGATTTCATTTGTAAATAAAAAAACTCGTTTGTTATGTGTTGGTTAAATATTGGTTAAGTTTGAATTAATATTAATATTAAAAACGCTTTCAGTCAATAATAAAATTTCAGAATTTTTTATACACTGCAACTGTCTAAAAGCTTGTTCCTTCTAAAAATGCTAGTTATAAAAGATATCATATCCACTTATGTAACCACACAAAAAGCTTTATCTACTGTTACTTCAACAATAGACAAAGCTTTTATGAGCAAAGATATATTTCTTATTTTAATAGTATGATTATTTAGTATGAATTTATGGAATAGATTTATAAAAAATAACCTGCATCTTTTTACAATCAGTTTCCTTTTACTTTTATAATTGCTTCTCCGTAGCTTGTCATTGACGTTTTAAATTCAGTTATGAACTTCTCTACTTTTGAAATAGATTTTTTCATTTTATCGTCCCCTTCGGCTCTTATATAGCTCTATTATCAACAATTGTCTGCTGTTTGACAAAGTCAGTGGAAACGGAAACATTCCGCATGAAAACGTACACATATCTGTTAAAAGAGGCAAATCTTCTCATTTGCTTAGTATTTCATCATTTTTCTTTCTTTTTTAGGGTCTCTTCTTACGTGTTTTGCTCATCCAACAAAAAGATTTACGAGAACTCTCCTTTAAAATCGGCTTTACACTTCGTTCAAATTCCCTCGTACTAACAACAGGATCACTATGTGCATTAACGGTAGGCTTATCCTTTCTTCCCTTTCCACTTTTTATCCAAATTCCCCCTTGCCTTAAAGTTAACTTTAACGTTTAAGCTAGTTTTATAGTTTTTAAAATACAAAAAAGGGGAAACACTATGCTAATTAAAAGAATAACGGTGCAACTTTCCGGTGGACTTCTAGCTAGACATACAGCTTTGTTTGTACGCGAAGCGTGTTCGTTTCAAAGTGATATTTTTCTTGGGAAAGACGGAAAATGTGTAAGTGTAAAAAGCATTATGAAGGTAATGGCTTTGGCTGTTAAGAAAGGAGATGAAATAACACTGCTGACAAATGGAGTTGATGAACAAGCTGCCGCTCGCACCCTTGAAGAATTTCTTTTAACTAAACATAGATAGAAAGCTGCCATGCTATTCCTTCCTTTCCTTTTTTCATAAAGTCATAGAACGAAATTTTTTTCAAAAAACTCTTGCTTTAAAGTCGACTTTAACGTTTAAGCTAGTATTGTAGTTTTTAAATACATCAAGCGTAGTCAGTGAATGCAAATGTAGTAGCAACTGGTTATGTTTAATACGAAAGGATTGTGTTTTTACTTATGTGTAATAATCATCAACATACAACAACATCACGTGTTTTAAGTGCACCGCACGCAAAGGCAAAATTTGAAAATACGACAATTGAACGCAGAGAACTGCGAGCAGACGACGTTTTAATTGATATTAAGTTTAGCGGTATCTGTCACTCTGATATTCATAGTGCATTTGATGAGTGGGGCGGCGGGATGTTCCCGATGGTTCCTGGTCACGAAATCGCAGGAGTGGTTGAAGCGGTTGGCGAAAACGTAACAAAATACAAGGTTGGCGATCGCGTAGGCGTTGGATGTTTCGTTGACTCTTGCGGAGAGTGCGAGTACTGTGTGAACGGTGACGAGCAATACTGTACAAAAGGCGTTGTTCAAACGTACAATTCATTGGATTACGACGGAAACCGTACATACGGCGGCTACAGCCAAAAAATCGTCGTAAAAGAAGGATTTGTTGTTCGTATTCCTGATAACTTAAGTATGGATGCAGCAAGTCCACTTCTATGCGCAGGGATTACAACATTTTCTCCGTTAAAGCACTGGAATGCTGGCCCTGGCAAAAAAGTGGCGATCGTGGGAATGGGCGGCCTTGGACATGTAGCGATTCAATTTGCACATGCAATGGGTGCTGAAGTGACGGTATTGAGCCGTTCTAACAATAAAAAAGAAGAAGCGCTAAGCTTTGGTGCGGATCATTATTTTGCAACAAGTGATGAAGCGACATTTACTGAATTAGCTGGTCGTTTTGACCTTATCTTAAACACAGTATCTGCTAACTTAAACGTGGATCAATATTTATCTTTACTTCGCGTAGATGGAACGCTTGTTAACGTGGGCGCACCTGCTAACCCAGATCAATACAGCGTATTCTCTCTTATCATGGGACGTCGCAGCATTGCTGGTTCACTTGTAGGCGGCATTCGTGAAACACAAGAAATGCTTGATTTTGCGGCTGAACACGGCGTTGCTCCTATGATTGAAGTCATTGATGCAAATCAAGTAGACGAAGCGTACGAGCGCGTTCTTCGCAGCGACGTTCGCTATCGATTTGTTATTGACATTTCTACACTATAAGTTTTAAAAAAGCGGGCAGCTAATTGGATTAGCTGCCCGCTTTTTATTTCTTTATAAAATAAAAAACAAACGGTAAATTAGGCTTTAGATGAAAGCTCTTCCTGATACTTTTGCTCTAATTTATCATAGTAGTCGATTTTTGTTTCCACTTTTCTAAAAGCTGCGTCCAGCTCTCTTTGTTTTTCCATCATTTTCTCTCTATGCTTTTCAAATATCTGCTTGCGCAAACCGATTGTATCATCACCTTCTTGTGTTAATTCAACAATTTTACGTAATTCTAAAAGGGAAATATCTGTTTTTCGTAAGCAAATAATAAATTCCAGCCACTCGATATCAGACTCGCTAAAAATACGATTTCCGTTTTCGTCTCTTTTTATAAAAGGCAAAAGCCCCTGCTGCTCGTAGTATCGAAGCGTATGCGTAGGCAGCCCTACCTTTGCAGCGGCCTCTTTAATATGATATTCCATTCCACTATACCCTCCATCGCCATTCTTAGTACGGCGTTTGCTTTATGTATCTAAGCTTCCCTTTTCAAGGGTGCTTTCAACTCATCTTCTAGGTTTCTACTATACGATATATATAATCAAATCCGCTATTTTCTTTGCTATGAGATAACTGTATAAATAGTATCATAAAAGCGTTAAGGCAACTTATAAAGAGCTGCCGTGAAGTCAGCAGCTCTTTTCATTTATATATAAAATACGATTAATCTGCGGCCATCACTTTACTTAGTTCATTTAATAAATAATCAAGGGTTTGACTGATTCGAACTGTATTACGACTTGTAAGACCTTCTGTAAGTCCCAACATAACCATGTGCTCTCTTGCTGTTTCGATTTCTGTCATTAAGACTTGCATGACAACTCCTTTATACCACTTCACAGCTCATCACCCCTTTTTACTATACATATATCTCATATGCGGCAATCTTAAACCTATCATACAGGTTTTTGGGGGTGAATAGCGAGTTTTAGACCTTCAACAGCTGTATTTTTTATGAAGTAAATATACTAATATACTTATTGAAATAGAAAGTATCACTCCACTTACTACTAGAAGTGAAGAAAAGGCCCCCTAAATGGAGGTCTTTTCTTATTTCTTATAAAGCAGTCTAATACAAAGCCTTAGCCTTTAAAATATTCTCGGTAATACGAACCTTTCTCACACTCTATCTCATAGCGCAGCCTCGTTTGCTTCCTGTAAAGCTCTTCGGACAGCTCATTAAATTCACCTTCTGTGATAGATCCATGAATTAAATTGTTGAATAAATTATTAAGATGTTCAGTTAATTCTTGAAGTTTTTTTTCTTTCAATGAACGTCACCCTTTAAAATAATTTTCATCTTCTAAAATTATATCAAATAAAACGTTTTCATACGATATATTTTTTACTGAATTATCGTATTAAAGTGATGAAAGTATTTTTTAACCACCGAAAAACAATCAAAGAGCTCAGAGAAATCATTAATTACATGATTTGGGCAAAAAATAAGTGGATAAAGACCGCGGACAAAAAGGCAAATGGTATCAACCGTTTTGACAAAAGCATAGGATGAAAAGAAAAATGAAACGAGAAAAGGAGAATGAGTATGCACTATACACCTTATTATCATCAGTGGCAGACCCCAGTGTACTACGGCTGGCAGCCATATAGTTATTATGTGCCGAATCACTATCACACCAGCGAACAGTTTCAGCAAAGAAACGGTAAATTAAAGGACTACGGACCAAGGCCATTTGTGATTAACATTAATGAAGCGTCAAAGCAAAACAATACGTACCGCACTGCTTTATGGACGGGAACACATTTACAAGTGACGTTAATGAGTCTAAAGCCAGGTGAAGATATCGGCTTAGAAATCCACCCTAACGTTGATCAATTCCTGCGTATTGAACAAGGGCAAGGCGTTGTTCAAATGGGCAAAAGTAAAAACAATCTAACCTTTAAACGAAAAGTCTACGATGATGATGCGATATTTATCCCTGCCGGAACATGGCATGATGTCACCAATATCGGTACCACTCCGCTAAAACTTTACTCCATCTACGCTCCTCCAAACCACCCATTCGGTACAGTTCATGTGACAAAAGCAAATGCCTTAGCTGAAGAACATTAACTAACATAAGCTCGCTAGAAAATCGGTGTACTACCTTTTCTAGCGAGCTTTTTTTAACTTGCTATACATAAAGGATTTTATAGCCAAAGAAAGAATTATAGAATAAACGAACCTTTTTAAACAGCTTAAAATAACTGAAAGGCAAACGGGCGATGAAATTATTTTATAAAATTCCTAAATCAAACGTAAATCCTTCCCTTAAACTAGCAAGAAAAGTTCTATATATATCGGTAGAAGCAGTCATTATGACCATGCTTGTGATTAAATCTTTTACTGTGGCTTATGAAAACGACATAAATTTAATTCTCAGACAGCTAAATGAACTAAAAGCTTCGATTGGCGGATTTGGCATAAACGAAGCTCTATTTTGGTTTATGATAAAATGCAGTATTTGTACCATCGTTACATTTGATATTTGCTTATATTTTCGAAAAAAGCTAAAAAGAAACAAAAGAGGTTTATGACTTATACGCTAAAGCTGTTACATCGGACCGCTGTTAATTTCCGTACAAGGCTTCGCTTTCCGCGGGCGGTCGATGAGCCTCCTCGTCGCTTGCGCTCCTGCGGGGTCTCACCTGTTCCGCTTTTCCCGCAGGAGTCTTCGCCTTGCCCTCCAATCAACAGCTAGAAGCATTTAAACACATGAAACCTACATTCAGCATACCAATAAAAAACCGAACAAGTTGGATTCACAATCAAGAATCAAACTCGTTCGGATCTTCCTTTAGCAAAAATACTTTTGCCCCAGCTCCATTTTTAATAGAAAAATAATAAAAGTAGAGGCATAGCACGCCTCTACTTTCTGTTTAGAAATCTACATCGATATCTTCTTGAATGGTTCCGGTCACTTTTTCACTTTTAATTAACTGACCTTCTTTAAACGTTTCTTCCTCATCCGTAACGGGTTTCAGCTGCTTATAAGAAGGAGCTGATGCAGAGCCAAGCTCTTTTTTAAGCAAGTGAATTTCTCCTAACAGCTCGGTTCTCAATGAATGAACTAACGATTGAAAATCTTCTTCGCGGCTGTCTTTCTGCCCGTTTTGTTCCACAAGCTTCGCTACATAATCCTGAAGTTCATTTGACTGCTTAGACTCATACTCCTCACGATTTGCAGCAAAACGTGAATTCATTTCTTGTTTTAGCAAGTCAATTTCGCCCAACAGCTCTTTTCGAAGTGAATGAACGAGCGACTCGACTTCATCTTTTTTATTCATTTTTTGCAAGTCTTGCTGTATGAGTCTCACTATATAGTCCTGCAGCTCGTTTGCCTGCTGTTTTTCTTTTAGAAATGAAGACACTTCTGACGGAATGTCAGCAGTTTCAATTGTAAAACTTGCATGTTCATCTCTATTACTTACGTTTTTTCCCCTTGCTCCCATCATATCTGCTGATAGATTCCCAGCTGTTAGAAACGCATTTGATAATAAGTAAAATGGTGCAGCCACCTGGGAGCTTAGCTGACCGTACCAATCGTCTAGCGCTTCCTTAAGGCGAGTGTGTTGATGACTCATGTATGCTCCCCCTTTTTAAGCGTGAACCGCTGCGTTTGTTTCATGTCTGCTTAAAATTTCAAGACCGTATAAATTTAACTTTCGTGTCTCCGGCAAGAAAAGATGGTTTTCTTCTCTGATTTCTTCCCCGTACATGTTATCAATCTGCTCTGCAATAAACTGTTGAAGGATAGGAGCCAGTCCTCCAATATAAATATATTTATAGACTTTATCTTTTGGCGATGGAAATAGATTTTCAACTTTTGTTAATAAAATTTGCGTGTATTCTCTAAGCGAAGCGTGAATAGGCTCCGTGAGATCGACTTTTTTCCCGCTGTTGCCGTCTCTTTGCTCCATTTTTGCTTTATGGATATTGGCAATAATAAATTCTTCTAATGAACGAACATCATCAAAATACTCAAGCAGCTTTTCATTTCTTAGCTTTTCAATATGCTTCAAATATGAAATATCCGTAAGACACTTCAACGAATTTCTGCTTTTAGGAGCTTGAAGCCCTGCAGGAAGCAGTGCCAGGTCAACCGTACCTCCGCCCAAATCTACAATTAGTGTTTCAAAATGTTTGAATGCATTTGCTTCTTCTCTATCTTGTAATTCAAAATCTTTTTTGATCGCCCAGCGAGCCACTTCGCTTTCAATACGGCATTTGCTCGTTTCAATGTTCACAGTGACCGTTTTTTCTAACCCAGGAGTCAATACCGTTACTGTATGCTCTCCTTGAAAACGTTCGGCCATCTTCTGCTGCATTTCACTGAATTTATTTGTTTTCTTAAGCAGCCAAATCGGAAGCATAGTCGAGAAAAAATTAATCGTCACATGATTATCCTCTTTGTCTTTTCCTTTAAGTATGTTGTAATAAGCAACTGAAGCTAAAAACATCACATAAGGAATATCAGATTCAGTTTTATTATGTAACTTATTAATATGGATATTGCCTAGCACGTGTTTCTCTGCGGCGTCTCCTACTAAATAATACTTTTCAACCCCTTCAATTGTGGTAGAAATCAGTAAATTTTGAAGAAGTAATTCCGGTTCATTTACACTTGAAGGAAAATGACCCTCTGCCTGATCTTTTGTGATTTCTACTACGTTTGTAGGAATTTCATAGTAATAACCATCCACTAGCGTTTGAAAAATTGAGTTACCAAAATCAACGTTTTGACGTTTGATATCCATCCTTGTTTCTCCCCTTTATCTTTTCGTGACAACACTAATAAGTATATATTTTCCTCATTTGTTTGTCTAAGTATTTAAATAATTTATGTTATTCGAAATTGACAATTAATTAATTTTAGACGGCTACTGTAATTGAAAAGCGCTTGAAATGCTTCTTTTTACCAGTACCCCTTTTTACAAAGAATGTAACATGTGACGCCGTGACTTCCTCTTAAATTTTTCGTAATATAAGCCTTTCTTTTATTTTTTAGAGACACGAGAAAACGAAGAGATGGAAACATAACTGAATCAACCCAATCGAAAGACGAACAAATGAGATAAATGAGTTGGACTGCTTTTTACACCGCTGATGATTTCCGTGCAGGACTTCGCTTTCCGCGGGCGGCCGGTGAGCCTCCTCGTCGCTTATGCTCCTGCGGGGTCTCACCTGTTCCGCTTTTCCCGCAGGAGTCTTCGTCTTGCTCTCCAATCACCAGCTAGAAGCAGTTACATACATGAAACCTACGTTCACCATAACAACAACCATAACAACAAAAAAACCCGAACCATCAATTAAATTAATGGTTCGGGTTTGACTTCAACTAACATACTTTGTCTAAGCCTCTTACTTTTTTTATTTATTGAAAAAGCCATTTGTTCGGTTTTCTTTGCGGATTTTCTGGCAGTTTACTGAAGCCTATTTCTTCAAGACCTTTTTCCAACGTCGCTCTTGTTTTGATTGTTCCAAAATCGACGCCTAAATCAACAACGGTTTGCGCAATTTCCGGACGTATTCCGGTAATCATCGTTTTAGTGCCGATAAGCTGTAAAGCTTTTACAATTTGAAAAATATTGTCCGCTACCATCGTATCGACGATCAGAACACCTGAAATATCAAATATTAAATAACTCAGCTGCAGCTGAGCACTTTTTTCTAAGGCTGTTTCCATAATAAGCTGCGAACGATGCGTATCAATTTGTCCAACGATTGGCATCACAGCGATTCCTTCAGAAAGAGGAACGATGGGAACTGATAATTCTTCTAGCGCTGCATAAGCGCGTTTTATGGTTTCGGTATTATGTTCTTCGTAAATTTCGACAAATATATGATTAAGCTGATCAAGCATCGGATCAATTTTTTTACTTACATCAAGCATCGTAATAGGAGCAAACTGCTTCTGCTGCAGCTCTTCTGTAAAAACACCCCATATCACTGTTCGAAACAGCGCGAGTGATTTTAACGTTTGACTCAACGAAAGTCCGTTTTCCACAGCCACTTTTCCTATATCTGTACCCCACTGAATGATTTTCTTTAAAACGACCGAGTGCTCTTCGAATAACGACTCGCCTAAATACTCAATGAGTTCTGCTCTCCATTTTAAAACTTCGCTTTCTTCATGGTAAACAAGCTTCCGCTTATATTCAGAGTCCATCAGATCAGAAAATTGTATCGCTAATTCCTGTTTATTATCGATAATTTTCTTCCCAATATATAACAACTCATCCCTCATTTTTTTCTTTATCTCCTTTAGTTAGCAGAATTAACGATTACATTTTATAACAATAGTTATGTCACAGACAATATAAAAATATAACCGAAATGAAAAAATTGTTAAGCCCTCCCTATTTGCTCTTCCCTACTCTTCTAATCGGTATAACGACCATAAAAATGATTGAGATTTCAGCGTTTGGGTAAAAACCTATTAAGAAATTATTTCTATACTTATAAGGGGGATTTATCAATGAGCAAACATAAAGGAACCGTTAAATCGTTCAACGAATCAAAAAGATCTGGATTTATCACAACCGAGGACGGATCAAAAGAAGTGTTCGTTCACTCCAATGCGATCGACCGTGAGGAATATAAAAACCTGTCAGAAGGACAAAAAGTAGAGTTTGAAATCCAAGAAGGAGCTAAAGGACCCAGCGCTATAAAGGTACACCCAGTTGACTGATAGAGTGACATTTACATACGGGCTATGAGTAGACTCTCGAATCGAATACTCTTCGAATAAAAACACCTCTTCGACTTTTGTTGGAACGAGGTGTTTTTTATGATGCAACTAATTCTACATTCAAAATTACTTACTAGTGGCTATTAAAAAACACAGTTCTAAAGTTGTCGGACAAGTATCCAAACATTTCCTCTATGAGTGAATACAGTATAGAGTACTGCAAAGAAAGAGTGATTATTATAAAAAAGTATTATTTCCATTACAATGATAAAGATGATAAATATTATGTAGAAAAATCTTATCCTCACAAGAAGAAAGCTTCCCTTAACAATAAGAAAGAGCAGCATCAAGAAGATGCTCCTGAGGAGGCACGCGGCTGGGCTTATGGTCTCGAAGAAGATAGCTCTGAAGAATCACAAGTTTGGACTTATGGACGCGCAGAAGATTTCTATGAGGAATCACATGATTGGGCTTCTAAGTGTAAAGAAGATAAAGACAAAAAAGGAAGCACGCGGGAGTCAGCATTTAGAGCGCTCAATTTAACGATGCCTCAAAATGTTCCTGCAAATACGTTTGTAAAAGCCGTTTTCCCAACTGAACAATTTGATTTAGCAAATGAATATAACCCGATTACTTCTACCTTCCGCCCCAAAAAAGATGGCGTATATTCCATCATTGCTACAATTGGATTCTCTCCTAACGACCAGATGCTAGATTATAGAACTCGCATTGAAATACGTGTAAATGGGACAACCGCTATCGCAATCGATAACGATTTCTTTGGCGGGAACACACCGTTTGTTAATGCGGTATCCGTGTCTACTATTTATAATTTAGAAGCTGGAGACCGCGTTGAAGTTTTTGTTCAAAGCAGCATAGCCGGTACAATCGTCACATCCGAAGATGGCTCACATTTTGAAGCAGCAAGATTTCCTTCTCCAACAAACAACTAAACAAATGGAACATTAGCTTTTAGAGAAAAGTATAAATCCCCTTTTGCAGATAGCTTCATATCTCAAAAAAGGGGATTTGTACTAAATTCAGTAATCTAACGGCAGAAAGTTTTTTAAGCGTTGGTATTTACATAATTTTTTAATAGATTTATTACATTTTCTTGTCCATTCTCTATCGCTACATCAAGCGGCGTTTGATCATCATCTTTTTTCACCTGAATCTGAGCTCCGTTTTCAACTAAAAGTTTGACGATGTCTTCTGCGCCGAGCAGGGCAGCTTCGTGAAGGCTTGTCCATCCGCCGCTTTGCTTGGCGTTGCTGTCTGCACCGCCCTGTAATAAAATCTCTACCACTTTTGTCTGTTTATTGGCAACAGCTGCGTGAAGCGGCATATTTTCATTGCTATTTTTCGCCCGAGCTTTCATGTTCGCTCCTAATGATAGCAATAGTTTTGCAGTTTCTTCTTTCCCAAAATACGAGGCTAAGTGAAGCGGTGTCCATCCGTCTGAATTAAATTCATTAATAAGTGCAGGGTTTTCACCAATCAAAACTTTTATTTCTTCATGATTTCCACTCATTGCGGCCTGTGTAAGTTCTTCCATTCTATCCATATGCCATTCCCCCATATAAAAGATGAATTACTTATCCTTCCATTTTATCACATATAACTGGAAAATAAGCGAATCGTATTTCTAATGAAGAGGCTAAAAATTATGTACGTCTACGTCATCTTCTGCTCTACCTCACTCACGCTTGCTTCGCTAACTTTTCCGTTACGCTGCCAAGCTCTTCAACTAACCGACTTAAAAATTCAGCCGTCTGGTCGATAGTCTGCAGTGATTGCAGCTGACGCACGGAAGCGGAAGAAATACTGCTGCTGCTTGCGGCTGATTGGTTCGCAAAAGAGGTCATCTCGCTGACGGCATGGAGCACCTGCGTAGATCCCGCTGCTATTTGCTGTGCGGAAGCAGCCGTTTGCTGAATTTGTTCATGAACGTACGTAGATGCGTCGGCGATTCGATTAAAAACATTTTCCGCTTCGTTGGCTAGTAAAATACCGTTTTTTACATCAGCAGTTCCTGATTGAATAAATGCTACGGCTTGAGACGTTTCTTGCTGAATATGCTGAATGAGTCTTGCTACTTGTTCGGCTGACTGATTGGATTGTTCTGCAAGTTTGCGAACTTCCGCTGCTACGACCGCAAACCCTTTACCATGTTCGCCTGCGCGCGCTGCTTCAATTGCAGCATTTAGCGCCAGTAGATTTGTTTGTGCAGCAATGCCTGAAATCACACTCATAATATCGTTGATTTCTGCAGAACGTTCTTTTAACTGATGAATAACGCTAGCTGCATGCTGAACAGAAGAATCGATTGTATGAATTTGTTGAATGGCTTCTTGAATTTTTTCTTTTCCCTGCACGGCTTCATTTGCTGTTTGATCAGAAGCTTCGCTGACTGCCGCTGAAGCCTCGGCTATTTTGGTTACGCCTTGCGTCATCTCTTCTAGAAACTCACTGCTTTTTTGAGCCATTATTACCTGCTGGTCCGCTCCTGCGGCTAGTTCTTGCATTGAAGCCGTCGTATGATGACTCGCTGCTTGCGATTCTTCTAAGCTTTCCTTTAAGTCAGCAACCGTTTGTCTTACCTGACCATTCGTTTCATGCAGTTTTTTCATCATGTCATAAATGATATGCTGCTTTTGTTTATTTTGCTGCTGAAGCTGTTTTGTATAATTTTTCTTTGAAGTAATTTGCCAAGCGGTCGCCCCTGATGTAAAAAGCAAATACGCCGCGTGAAGGCAAAGCATCGAAAAGGAATAAGAAGACGTTCCGAAAATAATCGGTGTAAAAAATGGCACGAAAAATCCCACTAGATGCTCGACGACAAAAATACCCGTCATTAACAATAATAGCTTTACATTTTCATAGTAGGAAAGAATGGCTATCACCATAAAAATTGAAAAGTGATACTCAACCATTCCTCCTCCGCCTATAACCGTGCTGATGCTTGAAAACGTGAGCGTTAGCGTCACAAACGCAGGTACTAGCTCATGCTTTTTAACATACAGTACAAGCAGCACACCAAGAAAAACAATAGGAAGCATCAAAAAGATCAATGACACTTCGCCTGGCGCTGAATTATGTTCCATCGACATGCCGGACATCTCCATCGGCCAAATACGATGAATGATATCTATGAGCAGAGAAAGTATCACTGCTCCGCTTGATAAAACAACCATTAACTTATGTTTATTCATATTTATCCCTTTCTATATTAGACAATACTTTCTTTATCTATAGAATCGGCTACAGATTGGTTTTTTTTATAGAAATTTACGTTATTTTTCCCCTGTCGTTTTCCTTCGTACAGCGCTTGATCCGCCTGTTTTAACAGCTCTTGAAACGATCCTACGTTTTCTGGATAATAAGCGGCTCCAATGGTCGATGTAGCCGTAAAGATGCAGGATTCAATACTCCATTCTTTTTGAAGCTCTCGGTGAATTCGTTCCATGATCTGCTGGATTTCCTCGCGCCTTTCAATGTGCCGAAGCAAGATAACAAATTCATCCCCTCCAAGGCGATACACTTCGTCACATGTGCGAATGCAAGACGTTAACCGATGCGCGTACTGAATTAAAAATGCATCGCCAATATCATGACCAAATTGATCGTTCACTTCTTTAAAATTATCACAGTCTAAAAACAGCAGGCCAAATCTTTCCTTTTGCTCGATCGCAGCCTGCACTTGTTTTTGCAGCATCATTCGATTCGGCACCCCCGTCAAACTGTCATGAAATGCCTTAAACTTCAGCTGATTTTCTAGGTTTTTTTGCGCAGTAATATCAGTTTGAATCAGCACGTAGCTTGAGATTCGGTGATGAATATCGGTCAGCGGAACAATGGTCTTATGGCTCCACACGATAACGCCTTCTTTTGTTATGCTTTTGACTTGCCCTCTCCAAACTTTTCCTTGGCCAATACTTTCAAGAACCCGAAAATCATAGCTTACATCAAATAACTCGTATGATTGTCCGATTAGCTCTTCTTTTTCATAGCCAAATATCGTACAGAACATATCATTGACATACCTAATCGTTCCATATGGATCCAGGACGCTTACGATTGCGGACTCATCAAGGGCATATTTCATGTTTGCTAAATCTTTCACCGTGTTTTCCAGCTTTATTTCAGCTACCTTTTCTTTCGTAACGTCCTGAGCAATCAAGTAAATACCCATCCATTCATTTTCCACGATGATGGGCACGTTTGTAACATATAAATAAATCATTCCTTTTTCTTTGTGCCACGCTTGGATTTCTTTGCTGTAGCTTTGGTCGTATATGATGTGATGCAGAGGCAAAGCACGAACATCAATCTTCAGCTCTTCTAGAAGCTGCATGTAAGAACTATTGATGATATTCTGCGTATCGTAGCCGAACATTTGCTCACAGGCAGGATTTGCTTGAACAATTTTACCGCTTAGATCCATCATACATATGGCGTTTTCATGGTTCATAAAAAGCGACTTATACCGCTCCATACTTTGGGCTAAATCTTTTTTTAACTTTTGGATATTTTTACTCATCACTAATAGGTGCGTACTATTGTCGGTATCATTAAAAATGGGGGTAAGCGTTGTTTCAAACGCTTCAGCTTCATCTGAGAAGGTATTTATGTCATGGTAGGTAACTGGCTTTTTTGTTTCCACCGCTTTTATATAGTAAGGGTAAAGAGAGTGATACGCTCGCTCAGAGAGTACGCTTTCTAGCCGCATGCCCACTTCTCCATGGTACCGTACAAGCTTAGCAGCCGCTTTATTCATTTTTTTATAATAAAGATGTTGGTTCTTTACTTCCGCCAAAAAAACCAGCTCATTCATTTGATCAAAATAAAATTCAAACATATGATCTTTCAACATGATAGGATGCATCTCCTTCGTTTTTTCACAGATGAACGCCCCCTGTACTTTACACTTCTGTATGAAATATACACTAGATCTTTTCACACACAAACTCAACTTTAAATGTACAAACAGTAGTTCTTTTGTATCATTACCTACCCTCCTTCACAAGAAGGGTAAACATGATGAACAAAAATAAAAGAGATTGAGGCATAACAAACCACTAGAAGCACCTACATACATGAAAGCTATCTTTACCACAACAATAAAAAGATCCGAACGCGTTTGATTCTAAATCAAACGCGTTCGGATCTTCCGTCAACTAAGCTACTTTTATTCCAGCCTCTTTTTTAAACCTACTTAATTCCGTAATATTCTTCAAGCGTAATGCCTTTACTCTTAATCGCCTGCGCCACTGGTTTGCCTACATAGCGCAAATGCCACGGCTCATATTTATAGCCCGTTACCGCGTCTTTCCCTTTTGGGTAACGAATAATAAATCCATATTCGGCTGCGTGGGCATCGAGCCAAGCTGCTTCTTTTGTTCCGCCAAAGCAGTCTTGAGCAGCACATGTGCCGTCTCCTTTTGTTACATCAATTCCAAGACCTGTTTCATGTTCACTCGTGCCTGGCAACGCGCTATAAGTTGCCGCTTTATCATAACCGTCTCGTTGAACATACGAACTAAAAAGCGCGCTTTGCGTTGCATGTGAACGGTAAGCTGATACGCCAAGAAGCGTAACGCCTTGTTTTTTCGCACCCGCAAATAACTGTGCAATAGCAGCGGCTGCTTCACTGCGCATTTTTTTCTTTTCCGTTTGTTCTTTGAATGTAAACGGAATCGTTGTATATACTAAATCTTTCGGAACGTAGTTTTCCGGAAGCTTGTTTTGTTTATTCACAACAACTTGTATACTTTCAGGGTTCGAAACCACTTTCATCCCAGCTAATGCTCGTACGTATTGACCGCTTACATAGCCAACCTTCCCTTGATACGTAATTTTCAGCCAGCCGTTTGCTGCTTTAGCCGTTACGTCGAGCTGTGTGCCGGCTTTCAGTGTTGCCATAACCGCACTAGAAGTTGAAGCAGCTGTTCGAACATTTAAATTCGCCGTTGCCACATAGACAGAAGCCTCCGGAGCTGGAGCTGGAGCCGGTTCAGAAGAACCCGTTGATTCTTTTACGTACTGCGTGCTCACGTAACCCGTTTTGCCTTGATAGCTTACTTTTAGCCAGCCGTTCGCTGCTTGTGCTGTCGACGTTAGCTGCGTGCCTTGTTTGACCGTTACAACAATCGCGCTTGACGTCGATGGAGCGCTTCGAATATTTAAATTTGCCGTTGTTACATAAGTTTTGGTCGTTGAACTCCCTGACTTTTTAACATACTCACTGCTTACGTAGCCCGTTTTGCCTTGATAGCTTACTTTCAGCCAGCCGCTTGCTGCTTGTCCAACTACCGTTAGCTGTGTGCCTTGTTTAACTGTCGCAATAATCGCGTTGGACGTCGATGGACCGCTTCGAATATTTAAATTCGCCGTGGTTGTATAGGTTTCCGCTGCTGCGCTTGCGACAGTTGGCTCACCCGTAAAATGTAAGGAATGAAGACCTAGAGTTCCAGCTCCTACAAGTGTAAAAGCAAGACCTGTTACCGCTAATTTTTTGTAAAATCTTTGTTTGTTCACTTCTGTCATTTTTTATACCTCATTTGCAAAATATAATAGAAATACATGTTGCCAGTTTAATAGATTAAGTGAAAACAGGATCCGATGTTTAAGCTCAATCTTAAACTAGCCACACTAAATAAAATCATTTGACGTCTAGAGGCTCTGTACATTTGTTCGTTCCAGCTAGCACGTACTTTTAGAATACCGGATAATCGTGTCAAAAGTATATCAAAATATTTCAAACTTGTTTCCAAACTGATACATTTTCAACAAAAATAGAATAATAGAGCAAAAACAGCAAAAAAACCCTTACGTTTACTACCAACGGCTTAGGGTAAAAAACAATTAAAAACAAAGATTGAGATGGTGATAAAATGAACACGGCAACGGATTTTTCCTCAACTGCGTTTCGAAAACCTCACACATTAAAACAGCATATTTTTGATACGCTTCATTTCTACTACCCAGCTTGTATTGACCAAAAAAACGGCGGGTATATCCATGAATACTACGACGACGGCACCGTCAACAACACGCATTCAAAGCACTTGGTAAGTACGGCGCGCTTTATTTATATCTTCAGTGTAGGGGCTCTTTTAGACGGACAGGATTGGTGCAAAGAAGCAGCTCAGCACGGCATTCGTTTTCTACAAAACAACCATTATGATAGAGAGCACGGCGGGTATTTTTTTGAAATAGCCGATGACGGAAAAGTCAAAGATGATTCTAAACAAGCATACGGCCACGCTTTTGCTCTTTTAGCTTCTTCCATCGCGTATCAAGCCGGTATTTTAGAAGCAAAAGAAACAATTGAACAGGTCTATGACGTGATGGAAAAGTACTTTTGGGAAGATGCGCACGGCTTTTACCGAGACGAATGGGACGCATCGTGGTCAGCTTCTTCTTTCTATCGAGGCCAAAATGCAAACATGCATATGTGTGAAGCGATGCTTTCTGCCTTTGAAGCAACAAGAGATAAAAAATACGTAGACCGGGCGTACACGCTTGCAAAAGGTGTTACTCAGCAGCTTGCTGAACGATCTGGCGGCATGATTTGGGAGCATTATAATACAGACTGGCAGCCGGATTGGGACTACAATAAAAACAATACAAAAGATGAATTTCGTCCGTACGGCTTTATACCAGGACATCAGTTTGAATGGAGCAAGCTGCTTTTATGGCTTGATCGGCACCGTTCGGAAAACTGGATGACAGAACGTGCAAAGTATTTGTTTGATAAGGGCTGGAACCGAGGCTGGGATGCTAAGTACGGAGGTCTTTACTTTGCGCTGTCTCCTCAAGAAAAGGTCATTGACCCGGATAAAAACTACTGGGTGATGGCCGAAGCCATTTCTGCGGCTTCACTGCTCGGGATAAAAACCGGAGACAGCGGATATTGGAAAGCATACGACGCCCTGTTCTCCTACTGTCAGAAACACTTTATCGATCACACATATGGAGGCTGGTATCAGCTGTTAAATCAACAAAACGAACGCTACAACTCGAAAAAAAGCCCGGCTCCTAAAACCGATTATCACCCTGTGGCAGCTTGCTATCAAACGCTGATAGCACTGAATTCTCTTTGAGAGAACGCTCATAAAGAAACCGTTTTCTTCCAGATGCGTTTATTTTGTTTATTTAAGGGAATTTACTTACTAACAATCAATGTTTCTACATTTCAGCAAAAGCACGACTATATATATGTAAGGAGTGAGGGCGATGTATTTTTACGCGTTAGCACAAGGAACAGATTCTGGAGATCCAGTAACACTGCATCATGAGAAAAAATTTTCAAAAAAAGAATTTTTAGAGATGTTTAATGAAGCGTTAGATGAGCTTGATACCCATCCAGCTCCAAGCGAGGTCGGCGAATACCTTTGCCGTGCATACGGATTTCAAGAAATTGAAATCGAGACGGGTGTTGTCTGCTACTGCGCTCCGTTTAGAAAGCTAGACGACTCGGATATTATAGAAGACCGCACGTACATGGACGCCACGACAGGAACATTAAAATACAACTAATCAAAAAGAAAGGTTGGATGTATGTGAAGACCGTACAGAACATTTATCGAACGAGTGAAGCTGTACCAGAATCGGGCGCTTACATTTGTGCGGAAGGTGAAATTAAACTCTTTCAAAAAGATGATCTTTTTACACCTTGCCCGCACACACGTGAATCAACGACGTGGAAGCCCGTAGATGACGCCTTTTCAACCGGAGAAGTGGTTCCGCAAACCGGGCGCTATACCGACGAAAACGGCAATCAAGTAAAGCTAAAAGAAAACGATTTATTCCCAAGATGCCTTCGTTCAGGTGAGCCTACGACGTGGAGGCGAGGATAACAAACAACAAAGAGGCTGAGATTTAGCCCAAGTGAAAAACAAACCACTCATTAATATATTTGATGAGTGGTTCGTTTTTTTGTGATGGTGAATATAGTTTGATCTGTTTTGTTCCTTCTAGCAGTTGATTGGAGGGCAAGGCGAAGACTCTCCTGCGGGAAAAGCGGAACAGATGAGACCCTACGAGGAGGCTCACCGGCCGCCCGCGGAAAGCGAAGCCTTGTACGGAAATCAACTGCGGTGTCATAAGCAGTCTAGCTCATGTATCTCCTTTGTTCGCCTTTAGATTGGATTCATTTCGTTATGTCTCAACCTCTTTTATTAAAGCTTATTTAAAAAATGAGTTCTTTTTTCTTCCTTTTAAGAGATCGCCCGTCCACCCTTTCATTCGTAAATAGAGATAAATGGCAATGGTCGAAAGCACAATTAAAATGAGTGCATAGATATAGCCAAACTTCAAATCAAGCTCCGGCATCCCTTTAAAGTTCATTCCCCAAAGGGCTCCAAAAGCCGTTAAAGGCGTACTGATGGCTGTCAGCAGCGTTAAAGCTTTCATAATCTCATTTCCTCTGTGAGTAGACACAACTTCTTCTAATTTAATTAACGCGTCAAATTCTTTTTGATATTGTTCAATTAGCGTGAGGCCAATTTCTATTTTTTTACACATCCGCTGATATTGAATCGTTTGGTTAATTTTTTTATGAAACGCTTCTTCGATTCCCATGGTAACTTCTCGAACAGAACTGATTAAATTTGTCCATATAAGCAGGTCATAGCGCGCTTTATGAATGTCATCTAACACGTCGATGTTATTATTATGGCGCACTTCCCACAGAAGCTCTCTGAAATGACTTTCAAACTGATCAAACCCATTTAAGTGCTTTTTCATAATTTCACCTAAAAGAATAAAAAAACTTTCCGCCGTATTAGCAGACTGCTTCATGCGTTCAATCATTCGTTCATGGTTGGTTTGTTCGAGGATTTTCAAATCCAGTCCCGCGGTTATAATAAACTCCTCGGTAATATAAAAATGAAACGAATCGTAATCCCTTTGATCAAATGACTTCTTATGATAAATGAGTGAACCATAAATGAGCTCACTTTCTCCTATTACATCTACTTGAATATGATTAGAGTTTTTCTTTTGAAGCTGATGGCAAAACCATTCATCTCTTGGATACTGATAGTCTTTGATTATATCAGCTATTCCATCGGCTTCTTCTAAATCAAACTGATACCATTTCCACTGATCGCTCGTCACGGTATTCATACTTTCCCTCTTTCCCCTTTTATTAAAATTTTTCCCTATATACAATCACTTAAAACCTCACACGCAAAATAAACATACATTTCATATCCATCTTTATAAAAAAGATGCTATAATAAATACGTTGCGCACCTGCGCATGTTTTATCAGTTTGAGAGGAGAATAACAGTGAAGAAAGATATCGCTTTACGTTCTTATCTGCTAGAAAGCGCACCAACTATGACGGAAGAATGGTATGAATCTTTGGATAAAACATCTTCTGAAGGCGTATATACCTCTAATGACCCTGACGTCATTCAACGCTTAAAAGCGCAAAACTATGAATTTCATTTATATATTAGCAACGTCTTTATAGAAGATGAAAAAAGCTTTTTTGAATCTTTTAACACGTGGCTAAATAAAGTTGCCAAAGACCAACAGCATCTCAGAACCCCCATTCAAAGTATTATTAAAGAATTTATGAACGTCCGTAAACAATACTGCGAGTATATTCGCCGATTTGCAGAACTTCATGATGACATCACTCAGCAGCATATCGATATGTGGAATGAAAAAGTAGTACGGGTATTTGATATTATTATTTTGAAATTCATCACAGAAGCGCAGGAATATGCCTCAAACCGCCTTCGCTCTCAGCAGGAAATGATTCATGAATTAAGTTCACCTGTTATTGTGATTAAAAAAGACGTGGCTCTTTTACCGTTAGTTGGAGATATTGATACGGCAAGGGCCAGAATGATCCTAGAAAGCACGTTAAAACAGTGTGCCGAGAAGCAAATCTCTCATTTGTATATTGATTTGTCAGGAGTGGTGATGATCGATACAATGGTCGCGCACGAGCTGTTTCAGCTGATAAATGCGCTTGATTTAATTGGCGTTAAATCGATTTTATCGGGCATTCGTCCTGAATTAGCCACTACTGCGATGCAGCTTGGTTTAAGTTTTGACCATATACGAATTAAATCGAATCTTGCTCAGGCATTAGAAGATGATTCAAAAATTGTCATTGCTTCTAATGCTCATTAATATAGAAACACAGATAAAAAAAACAGCCCGAGAAGGCTGTTTTTTTATTTTCGATGATGAATGTTTTCAGAACCCGATTCATCTTTTGTTTTCGTTTTATTTTTCTCTTCTTTTTGTTCAAGTCTTATATCTTCCATTGGCATAGGATCCACTGTTTCTTCTTCTTTGAAACGTTCAAACAACGTTTCGTCTTGATCTGTTACACGCTGCTCCGTTTCATCTCGTTTTTTTGGTGCATTTGAAATAGATCTTTTCTGGCGCTCTCCCATCGTTTTCTCCTCCTTTATAATAGGTGAAGCAATTATGTGTTCATGAAATCTCCGCCGTTGACATGAAGCGTTTGACCCGTCATATAAGATGAATCATTTGAAGCTAGCAGCACATAACAGCCCACGTGCTCCACAGGGTGTCCAGGTCTGCCCATCGGTGTGTCTGTACCGAATTCTCCTACTTTATCGCCTGAGAAAGTAGACGGAATAAGCGGTGTCCAGATTGGTCCCGGCGCTACGCCGTTCACACGAATACCGTCTTTGACAAGCGCTTGCGCCATACTGCGCGTAAAGCCGTTAATTGCACCTTTTGTCGCCGTATAATCGATCAGCTGAGGATTCCCGCGGTAAGGATTAATGGACGTTGTATTAATGATGGCACTGCCTTTTCCTAAATAATCAAGCGCTTTTTTCGTAAAATAAAAGTATGAATAAAAGTTCGTTTTGAACGTTCGTTCAAGCTGTTCACTCGTAATTTCTTTAATGCTTTCTTTTGGATGCTGCTCTCCTGCATTGTTCACAAGGATATCAAGCTTCCCAAGCTCACTCACCGTTTTTTCTACCGCTTCGTTACAGAATGATTCGTCTCCTACGTCTCCTGCAATCAGCAAGCATCTTACACCTTCTTCTTCAATGCGGGCTTTTGTTTCCTCGGCGTCGCTATGTTCGTTTAAGTAAACGATGGCTACGTCCGCTCCTTCTTTCGCATAAGCAATGGATACAGCTCGTCCAATTCCGCTGTCTCCTCCGGTAACCAGCGCTACTTTTCCTTTTAATTTTCCTGTACCAATGTAATTGTCATCCTCATAAATAGGGAGAGGATTCATCTCACTTTCGATACCCGGCTGGCGGTCTTGCGTTTGCTCGGGCTGGCCTTGTGTTTGTTGATCTTGTAAATTCATTTTAATCTCCTCCTATTTTTGATGGAACTTTTTAGTATAGTCTAGGTTTAGCCTTCTGTTTTGAAGTTCAAACATCTTTTTTTGAAAATTTATGATGTTTCTATTCTCTTTTACTATCTGAGAAAATTCATAGAAAACAAGTTTAAAGTTGGAAACAAAGGCTACATGATGAGTAGAAGATGTATTTCGGAAATATCTTTTATCAGGAGGTTTGGTTCGTGTATGAAACACATTCAAGTAGCAGAAAACCAAGAGGAGGCAGTCTGCGTCATCCGTTCTTTTTTAAAGAAAGGATTTACAAGCAAAGAGATTTATCTGCTGGCCTACGATAAAGAATGGGCTCAGCATTTAACGGAGGCAACACATACAAAAAAGTACAGAATGGCAGAGCAAGGTATTTTTGAAACGGCGGTCAATATGCTTCTTTCAAGAGAAGATGAGCTTCTTTCAAAGATGGCTTCACTCGGCTTATCTAACAGGGAGGCAAACCGGTATATAGAAGAGATGAGACAAGGTCATGTCGTGGTTGTTGGCGCACAGAGTCAATCCATTCCCTACTAAAACAGCTGAAACGTTTTCTATTAGCTTATAAGGGTATTTAGTAAAATAAACCATTTTTTATCAAGAAAGGAAGTTATGATAATGTTAAACTACTTGGGCATTCAGATAGGCTCTCTTTACTTTCCTACTAGTATTCTTCTTATTACACTTCTTGTATTAGCCGGCTTTTTTATTTATTTCTTTTCTAGAAGAAGAAAAAACCGACAGCAGTCACGTGATCATAATGAAAAAGCGTGAAGCCAAGCTCCACGCTTTTTCATTATTTACGGGATTCTTTTTGCAAAGGCGATTTTTCAATGGAACGCGTAAACCGGTAAACATCAAGTTCTTGTCCTACTTCTGAAGGCAAATAACCAAACGTTGTGAAGCTGTCCACAGATTCTGGCTCAAGCGATAGAGACAATAAATTGTTTTGCGGCTGAGATGTTAAAAAGACGTAGCTTCCTTTTGGGAACGTCACCGTTTTTGACTTGACGATTGTTTGCACGTCCACATTTGGTTTATTTTCGTAGACTTCATTTTCAATGCGGCTGCTGACATTATACGCTTCTACTGAAAGAGCCGTTTCTTTCGTTAACTTGAAGCCTTTTACGCCTTGTCCCTGCAGTTTTTCTGCTAACTCTTCATGTCCCGGTTTTAAAAGGTAAGCAGTCGGACGTTCGCGGACAAGCGTCGGCGTTGCTTTCTTTGCACTGTAGTACGTCACAGGAATTTCTTTAACAGACGCGCTTTCTACATCGACCATTTCTAACGTAGAGTTTGGTATTTTTTTATTTTCACTGTTCACCACAATTGGATCATGATCATTTGCATTTTTGCCTTTTTTGACAAGCGCCGCTTTTTCTTTGGCAATCAGCGCCTTAATTTGTTTGGCGTGATTGGCTGTTTGTGTAATCAGCTTTTCTTGTGTAGCAATTTGCGCACTCACTCGCCGCGGAAAATCTTCTCGACCAATGCCGATTCCTCTGCTTTCGACTAAAAATGAAAACGATGGATACAAGCCTAGTGAGTTTCGGCCGATTCGCGGTTCAACTGAGCCTTCTTCTACTTCCAGCTGTCCTTGTTTATTCACTTGAGACGTATAGTATACTTCTCCTGAATATCCTTGCTTTTCAATGGCTGTAAGCGTACTGTTCACAAACAACTCATCCGACATGTCGCGAATGTTCTGCGGAATATTTAAGTTTCGACCGGACTGCAGTAAAATATCGTGATACTTCCACACGCCTTCTTTACCGATATTTTTAAATCCGCTGCTGTAAGGCGTATATTCATGAGCATCGATGACAACTTCTGGTGAAAAACGGTTAAATTCAGCTCGTACGCTCTGTACTTCCGGGCTTTCAAGCTTTATGTAGTCGCGGTTTCCGTCTAAATTATTTGCTAGCTGACGTTTAAATGCATAAGATCCGTCAGGATTAATGCGCGGCACAATGACAATGTTGACTTTATTTAACACATCTTTTCCAAAGTCTTGTGTCAAACGCGTTGCAACGGCGAGTACGGATTCACCGCTTGCCGGTTCATTACCATGAATTTGACTTTGAAGCCAAATCGTTGGCTTTTTAGATGTCTTTCCATCAGCAAACTTCTTTTCCTTTGAAAAATATAGAGCCGGAATGTCTCGCCCTTGCTGTGATTTACCGATAATCTTCAGATTTACGTACGGACTTTTATGAGCAAGCGTTTGAACATAGCTCATCATTTCTTCTTGAGTCGTAAATGCGTCTTGCCCTTTCAGAAATGCCGGCGTTGCTTCATCCACCTTTATTTCTGGATAAAGCGCTTTAATTTTTTCCGGCTGACTGTAGTCTTTTCCGTAGTAAGGCATCTCAGCTTGTACCGCAAGCGGCGACAGCAATAATCCAATTGACAAAATCGCCGGCACGGCCGTTCGTTTTACAGTTTTTTTCATTCATTTACTCCTCCCCATCCCCTTGATTAGACATTTTAAATTTTTTAAATATTTAAAATGTTACATAAATAATTATACCGTTTAAGGAAATAACTTCAAGATAAGGGAGCTGAACCTTTTTGACTATTTTTAATGTATCAAATGAGTGCATTTATATAAAAAAGGATTGAGACATAGCAGAATCAATTCAATCTAAAGACAAATAATCTGGATTAACAATTCGGACTTCTTGTTCAACCTAACAAAACAACGAACCCCTAATCAAACATGTTAATCAATGGTTCATTTTTCCCTTCGGCTAAAATACATTTGGTCCAGCCTCTCTTTTATGTATGAACTGCTATAAACTTTAGCCCTTCATTGAGCCCCCACTGTCCGTAATTTAGCTGCCCATACTCCATGCAGCTATTGATCATTTCTTTACAGATTCTAACGTCTCTAAATCATATCGACCAATTTCTTTGTTATTTCTTGTAATGACGAGCTTTCCATGCCTCGCCACCTTTTGGAGGTTTTTTAATTTCTGATCGGACGGAGCGAGAGGCATTTCTTTGTTTTTAACAGTCGCGCCCAGATCGTAGTGCACATCGACCTTTCCTTTTTTCATATAGTTAAACTCTTCAATAAAAACTCTCTCCATAAGGAAAGAGCTACTCTATCACAAAGTCCGCTTCTGCTTTTACTACTCCGTTTACAATAACAGAAAGCGTATGCGTACCGCTGTAATGTTTTCTTGTACTTAAATCTTTAAATGCATGCTTTTTTATGACGGTAAGCGTTTGGCCTGCTTTTGCTTGAACATTTTTTAGCATAAACACCTTTTGAGTGCGGTTTCCTTTTGCTTTTACGTAATGAATTCCATACTCTATGCGAAGCGGCATGGTTTTTTCCACGGATAGCTCAAATGAAAAGTCAATGCTATCACCGATTGTAATCGTATGTGGATGTAAGCCAAGACCTGTGACAATTACGCCTGGGTCATCTCCATAGCCAAAAAGAGACAGAGCTTCAGCATCTCCTTTTTTCAGCAGTGAACGGCACGCGTGTTTAACAATCCAGTCGGTTTTAGCGTCTTTTCCGTACCAGCTTTTCATCACATCAAGCATCCAATCTTTTTCTATGTACGAAATATCGTTTAAATGATTGGCTACGCTTTTGCGGACATAGAGCGATTCATCTCGTTTTAACTGCTCTAAAATCGGCAGCGTTTGTTTTGGATCCTGCTTTAACGCAGGTACTGATTGTCCCCACGGAAGTCTAGGTCGGCTCCCTTCGCTTGCTAATCTGCGAATATGATAGTTTTCATCTCCTGCCCACTCAATCATTTGTTCAAGCATTCGGTTTTTATCTTGAATTAAAAACGGACGCACCCCAAATTCTGATGTGGAAAACGGCGTAAAAAACGCGAGTGCTTTTATGGAAGCTTCCCAATCGTTTAATCCGTATAGTTCCACGTAATCTGGAAAAACCGTGCCTTGAAGCCCTCCTACCGTTGGAGCCGCTTTATATAAAATATGAAGCGCTTCTTCATAATCATCTGGCAGCACTTCATGCATGGAAAGCGTAATTCTTCTCATGCGCTCTTTCAGCGCTAAGTCTTCCCAGTCCTGTTGAAAAACCAGCTTATGAAACGCTTTTTGATCAAATGAGCTCATTTCACGTGAAAAAGTGTCGCTTAAGTGCGTAATCAACGCTTCATTAAATACGCTTTTACGTAACTCTTCAGCCATACCTATCCCTCTTTTCCAGGCAGTATTTTATCTTCCTTTGAATAAAGCGCCCGCTCGTACATGCCTTTTTTAAAAATTTGCATAAACAGCTGCTTGTTTTTGACTTCTTTGAATCCGTACTGACTGTACAAACCGTGAGCATCTTTTGTCGCTAGTAAAATTTTTCGTACGTGTTGAATCGGCTCATAGCGAATCATTTCTTGTACCAATGCTTTTCCAAGGCCGTTGCCTCGCGCGTGCGGAAGAATAAACACATCCGCCAAGTAAGCAAACGTCGCAAAATCTGAAATGATCCGTCCAAACCCTACTTGTTTATCGCACTCATCATAGACGCCAAAACAAACGGAATGTTCAATAGATGTTTGAACAAGATGAAGCGGAATTCCTTTTGCCCAGTACGATTCATGATGAAGGTACGAGTAGATGACATCTATATCAAGCTTTTCTTTATCTGTATGTATGGTAAACTGATGATTTTCTTTCATGCTGTATCCTCCTTGCTTCTCTATCATAGCACAAATGTTCGCCATAGAAAAAAGCCTTTTATAGAGAAAAGGCTTTTTTCGTTAGTATGATATTTTTTTAGAAACGGAAGGATTTTTTCGATAGCGTCTTCCCACTATGTAAATAAGCGGACTGCCAATAATCGTTGGCAAAAACCAATAAAAAAGAGGCGGAAGCATATTTAACAGCGGAATACTGTCTCCAATATTCACAAGCAGCGCGGTAACCGCTCCGATATAAGACCCCAGCATCCCGCGAATATGATGCTGAAGCCAGCTCTTCCATTTTTGCTTGCGTGCTAAGTACCCGTATACCGCTAATCCGTATGAAAAGACCGCAATATAAAATAAATAGGCAATTTCATTCCATTTCCAAATCGCTAACATGATAGCTGTAGCTGCTAGGGCTGCGTAAACACCGTGGTACACTTCTCCCCATTTGGTATGCCCTCCTTTTTTCTTAGCCGCTAACATGGACACCGCTCCTGAAAGCAAACAAATCATTCCGAGTCCAATATGGATACTCAATATAACTTCAAATAAATCCAATACGCTCTCTCCTTTTACGTACTTCTCTCTTATATCTTCGGCTAGCGCACTTAGTTTTTAACAAAATATCCCTATTCCCTTTCCAACTCTTTACTTACATGATGCATATGCTTCACGTTAAAAAGCGCATACTAGCTGTAGAAAAGGAGGCGGATAGGCAGTGGAAAAAGCTCGAATTAGCGGATGGCAGCTGTTTGTGTTAATTACGCTCTTTGAGATTGGCAGCGCCTTTTTGGTCGGCTTAGCAATGGACGCTAAGCAAGATGCTTGGATTGCTATTTTAGTTGGTATGATCAGCAGCTATGCACTTATTTTCATGTATTCTCGCTTGCACCGCTATTATCCGGATTTAGCCCTGACGGAGTATATCGAAAAAATTATTGGAAAAGTGCCGGGACGCATACTTGCTTTTCTTTACATATTATATTTTGCGAATGGAGCCGCGCGGGTGCTGCGCGATTTTGGCGCGATGCTTCTTACGTTCGTCTATCCCGATACGCCGCTTTTTATAGTGAACGCTTTACTGATGCTCGGAATTATCTATACCGTTCGCCAAGGAATTGAAGTAATGGCACGTTCGGCGGAACTGCTGTTTTTCTTCATTTACGTACTCGCCGTTGCTGGCTTTATTCTTATTTTTGTTTCCGGCCTCATTGATTTTACAAGCCTGCGGCCGATTCTTGAAAAAGGCATCGCTCCGGTGCTTCGCGTTGCCTACAGCCAAACGCTTTATTTTCCTTTTGGTGAAGTGATTGTATTTGCAATGATTTTCCCGTATACAAAAAATGTGAAAAAGACCGCAGAAAATTCGTAGTATGTCCATTTCTCTATTGGATTTAACCTCCTAAAATTATACAATATAGTCAAGAAGCCAAAAGGAGAACCAATATGATTGGATTAATTCTTTCTATTTTAGTATTTAACGTTCTTGCTTTTAAAACAAACAAGCGCTTCACAGCAAATCAAATTGTACACATTTGGATGTTCACCATTGCTGCTCAGCACATCTTTGACGTCTTTATTAATTTCAAATTTCACGGATACTGGTATTTTACACAAGAGACGGACTGGCAAGGTATTTTTGCTTATACTGTTCTCATTCCGCCTGTAAACATGCTTTTTCTTACCTACTATCCCCTTGCCGGGAACCTCACAAAAAAAGCCGCCTATATTTTATTTTGGTCGGTTGCTGTTTTACTTTATGAAGTAGTGGCTCTTCTCCCTGCTCCTTGGGGTTATTTTCACTACGGATGGTGGACGTGGTGGTATTCGCTCCTCTTAAATCCGCTGTTGTTTTGGATGGTGGTGCAGTATTACCGGTGGGTGTGTAAAATTGAAAAAAGAGCGATCACTTAAAAATAGAATAGCCTTTGGACCAGCACATCATCATTTTCAGCACGCGCAATAAAACGAATGTCTGCTTCTCCGCTGGCTATTCCCTTTTTATTTAAAAACGTCTTTGGACAAGGAAACTTGCTTTTCTTTTCCAACTAACGACACAAGGAATCCTGCTATTCCAGCTATACACAAAACCACCAATAGACCAGTAGTACCTACTAACAGGCTCACCGCAGCTGACGCTAACATTCCTCCAATATAACGAAAAGTGGAATAAATGCCCGATGCAGTCCCCGATTGCTCTTTTTTGACAGATTGAATATTCATAGCCTGCATAGATGAAACACCAATTCCTGCTCCCACTCCTCCTACTAATAAAGATACAATGGTATAAGAAATGGATGCATTCGCTAAGTGGAAATAAAGCATCGCCGCAAGCAGTGAAATAAGAAACGATAATCGGATCGGATGTTCTTTTCCTACCTTTTCCGCTAACAATCCTCCTAGCCAAGAAGAAATAGACATGGCTAATGAAAAAAAGAAAAGAAGCAAACCAATTAAACGAATATCATACTGCTTCTCTAGCAAAAGAGGAACAAACAAAATAGTACTATACATCATAAAATTACTGCATAGAATAGAAAGATTTGACGAAAAAAAGGGACGAACCTTAAAAAGCTTAAAATCAATCAGCGGCTCTTGGACTTTGCGTTCTTGCACAATGAAAAGAACGATAGACGCTATGCATATAAAAATAGTCCAAGCATTAAACAAATCACGGTGCGTCAGCATTAGCGTAAAGCTCGTCATGCTTACTCCAAGCAATAAAGCGCCCCCTATATCCAGCATTTTTGCTTTTTGTTTTACGTTAGACGGCACGTATATAAATGAACAAATCAGCGATAGCACAGCAAAAGGAACGTTAAACCAAAAAATCGACGTCCATCCAAGATACTTGATTAAAAAAGCACCTAATACAGGCCCTACAGCTGCTCCTAGCCCCATTGATAATCCAAATAACCCAAGCGTTCTTCCAAGCTTTTCTTTTGGTAAACTGTGTCTCATAATCGCTGTTGCATTAGGAGTAGCCAGTGCACCTCCTAATGCTTGCAGCGTTCGAAAAACGGTGAGCGAAAGTAAGTTATATGAAAACACACAGGCGGCAGATCCCACTAGAAAAATAATCATTCCAGCTACGAACATCGTTTTATTTCCATATAAATCCCCAAGTTTCCCCGCAATGGGCTGAGCAACTGCCATCACAATTAAATAAATAGTTACCACTACTGATACATGTACGATGGAAAGATGAAGCGCTTTGGCAATAGACGGTAAGCCTACCGCAATCATAGTGGAATTAACGGGAATTAAAAAAGTTCCCGTTAAAATAGAAAAGATAATCAAAGACGGCTTACTGCTGTTCAATAGTCACCACTCCGTTAGTTCCGTCTACGGTAACAACATCTCCGTCTTTTAGTAGATCCACGGCTACTTTTGTGCCAAGAACCGCTGGAAGTTTATACTCACGAGCCACTGTTCCTGCATGAGATAAAATTCCTCCTGCATTGGTTACAATCGCGCCAGCAAGCGAAAATAACGTGGTCCAAGCAGGTGCTGTTGTTTCACACACAAGAACATCTCCTTGTTTAAGCTTAGAAAATTGACTTGGATCTGAAATGATTTTTACCACTCCCGTATAAACACCTCTTGAAGCGGCACTTCCTTTAAAGATTTTTTGCGTTTCATCTACTTCTGGAGGCCCCATTTTTCCGAATACCCGCTCCAATAAAGGATCTTCTCCTGTTTGAGTAGGCGTTCCATAAGCAGGCGGCGTTTTTTTATGACGATTTTCTTTAAACTCCTGCTTTCTATTGGCGATAAGTTCATGAGATGCCACGGGTTTTTTTAATACTTCCAGCAATTCATCGTAATAAAAATGAAAAATATCTTGAGGCTGATGAATCACTTGGTGATCAGCTAAAAGAGTTCCTACATTCAGCAAAAAAAGTCTTGCTGTAGCAGGCAGCATCGCATCGATATAAAAATGATGATCTTCGTCCAACCCCCATGCGTCCAAAGCCCATCCATAAAACAGCTTAAACTGCTCTTTTTCTTCGCACTCCGGCATGTTTGCGAGTACATCAAAGTAGCTTTCTTCTCTTTTTTTTACGACGTCTTCATAATTTTTCTTGAAGTCGTAATCTTTACGCACATAGCCAGCAATAATCGATAGCGCATGTAAAGGATTTTCTACCCACGTCTCATCAATAAACTCGTGCGAATTTGCAGAACGATAGCCATACTCATTTAAAAAGCTTTGCAGATTCTTTAAAAATTCTCTGCCTTCAGCTGTGCCTAATAGATTTGCTTCTATTTCTTCTGACCTTTGTTCCGTAAAAGCTTGTTTTAACGGGCCGGAACGCTTTACCGTGTCAGTTAGTTCCCACAGTGCTTGATCCGTTTCAAGTGACTTGTTCATCACGCCTTCCAGCAGATCATATACGTAGGCGGTATTCGCGTCTCCGGTCAAGTTTCCATATAGCTCTTCTAAAATCATTCCTAAATCACTTCTTGGCATGACAATTTCAAAGTGAAGCTGCCAAGCTTTTTTATAAAAATCATGCAGCTCTTTTACTTTTTTCCCTGCTTCTTTTAAAGATAAAGGACGTTCCGCATTTCTTTTGACTTCCGTATAAAAAGGTAAAAACACCTCATTAACGTACTCGTATAATCTAGGTTTAAGTCGAGGCAACAGCGGCTTCACTGCTTCTTGGTGCTCCTTTAAGCGATAATTTATGTCACCGGGAAACGGGATATTTTGCTGATACATTTTTCCATCAGCTAATTTCACTACAAATTGAGCAATAGGCAGTTTTAACGTTTCAAAACCTTGCTTTGTCCCATACGTCATTGCCGGAAGCTGAAAAGAAGCGTATAAAGGGCTTAGTGCATGTGCGATATGTAAATTATCTTGTACCCAAAACCCCGTTTGTTTTTCTTCCTCACTTAAAAATAGGTCGTTTTGAAATGCAGATAATACGTTCATTTGATTTCCCCTTTCCTTTTCATTATGTAGTAACCGGTCTTACTTGAAGCAGATAAATATTTTCATCTTTTATGGCAAATTCAATGTCTACAGCGTACTGGCAATACTCCTCTACTTGATTCGTTAGACGAAGCAGCTGTAGTGCTGTTTCATCTGATATAGAAAATTCATTTTTTTCTTTATTCGTTGTCATCGCTTTTGTTATTCCTGTAAAACCTGACACTAGCTTATATTCTTTTAATCCTAGTTCTTTCATTATATTCCTTGTCTGTTTATGAATAATAAATAAATCCGGCGTAACACCACCTGATACGATTCCTTCTCCTAAGCCGTACGCCACGTTAATGACCACTTCATCTTCACTTTCTGTAATAGGATTTACGCTAAAAATTACTCCCGATACATCGGCTTCAACCATTCCTTGTACAAGGACACCCATCTGGGGATTAGAAAGCGAAATTTCCTTATCTTCGGCATACGCTTGAACCATGGATGAAAAGTAAGAAGCCCAGCATCTTTTTATACTTGCCAAAAGTTCTTCGCTGTTTCTTACATTTAATATCGTTTCATACTGTCCGGCAAAAGACGCATTTTCCAAATCTTCAAGTGCGGAAGAAGATCTTACGGCTACGGCTTTTATACCAGCACCTTGAACGTTAGCATACGAAGAAACAATTTCTTTTTGCAGAGCTGCAGAAAACGTACCGCTTTGAATCTTCTTTTCTATGACGCTGCTATCTTCTGTTTTTATTTCTATTTGGTTAAATGTTAAAAAGGAAAGTAATGCGTGAGATGTCAAAACAAATCCTTTAGGGATATGAGAAACGTGCTGAATCATTTTTGAAAGATTGTAAGCTTTTGAACCTACTGCTTGAAGTTCTGCATAACATGCTTTTTCTAAAGAGACGATATGCAATTACTTCACCTCCTTTCATTTACGTCAAAAGATCATCAAATACAGCGATAAAATTCCACTTAAATCCATGGTGGAGTTTTATAAAATTAACCTAATTTTAAATATCTTTACAAAAAAATCACAAACCACATTCACTAGAATATGATTTGTGATCTTTTTTATAACTAACACATTTGAAATTCGTATTGTTTTGACAAATTAAACTGTATCTCTATCCTTCTTCTCCCTCACGAACTCCACCACAGGCCCGACAATAATACAAATCCCTGCGATAATCAGCCAGCCAAACGACAAAAGAGTATAATTAGATATTTTCTCCTTCCACACACAAAAAAGCCGGCACATTTGCACCGGCTTAAGCATAAATTTTCGTTTCCATCGTGTGCTATTTCCTCACATGAATGGTCTGAGTAATAAAAAACGACAGCCACTCGGGCTGTCGTTTTTTTATTATTGAGATACCATTACTTTTTGGCGAACGTGCTCTAAGTGATCACGGACCGCTTCTGCTGCTTCTTCTGGCTCTCCATTTTTAATCGCTTCAAAAATGCGTTCATGGTCAGCATCCGTTTGCTTGCGATTTTCTTTTTGGCTTTTATTTAATGAATAAGCAAGCGCTTTTCGATATAAATGCCCTAAATCTTCTACAGCATGAAGAAGGAATGAATTATGAGCTGCTTTCACGATATCATGGTGAAAACGATAGTCTGCTTCATGTCCAATCTCTTCACTGTTATGAACCGTCTTTTTAAATGCTTCTAACGATTCTTTAATTTCAATCAGTTCTTCATCTGTGCGGCGCAGCGCGGCTAAGCTTGCTGCCTGCGACTCAATGATAATACGCATTTCAATTAATTCAAGAACCTGATCTGCTTCAACCATTTCAAACGTCATTGGATCAAGCATCCCCACTAAGTTTACACGCTTTACGTAGCTTCCTCCGCCTTGTCTTGATTCAATCAATCCACTGGCAGAAAGAACGCTTAGCGCTTCACGAATTGGTGCGCGGCTCACTCCAAACATTTTTGACAGTTCATGTTCCGACGGTAAACGAGACTCTGGCGGGAACGTTTTCTCTTTAATCATCTTCTTTAATTGATCAAGCACTTGACTAGATACTTTTTTACGCTCAATAGGTACAAACATACTTCTATTCCTCCTCCAAGTAATTATCTCTCTCTCTTTTTTTAGTGTTCATCGGACCCAGATTAACTATGTGTATTCCGATTTATGTAAACGCTTCAATCTTTGTATTACAAGTATACATTATTTCAATTCAAATGTGTTGATAAAATTTTACTATTATTGTTATTATACCATGAAAACAAGTTATAAATGAATAACGATTCATGGTTTTTTGATATAATACCACTATCTTACATATAATCCGTATACAATCATAATCGCCGCATCCGCTAGCGCATGACTGATGATGGCCCCTTTGATACCATATCGCTCTCTTATATACGCCCACATCATACCTGCTGAAAAGACACCTATTACCGAGATCATATTAAACGGAAATACAAAAACAGGAAGGATAATGAATACGTGATAAAGCGTATAAAAGCTTGATGTGACAGCGCTTGAAGCAAGTACAGAAACATGCTTTTTTACTTTATTTTGTATATACACTCGCCAATACATTTCTTCTAAAACAGGATTAATAAAAATTAAAACGACGGCTAAAACGATAACTTTCCACCCGCTAAATCCCCATATTTGCAAAACCGCTTGCATGTCTTTCACATGAGAGATTTTACCAGAAAAAAGCAGGCTGCTTCCAATTATCACACCGGCACATAGAACTCCGCTCAGAGTTCCCACATACAGAGATTTTTTTGTAAGCGCTACCTTAAAGTTAATTTTATTATTCGCATATAAAATCATAAACATCCAGCCGTAAAAGCAAACAAATGTTACCAACACATTTTGGATAAGCCACAAACCGAAAAAAACAAAGATTGTAGGCATGAACAGCAAAAACAAAAATTTTATCACGTTTATGGCGCACCTTCTTTAAAAGCCGCTTTTCTTTTACCAAGTAAACCTTTCGTCTTCAAAAGGTTTACTATCTTTTATCTTATAAAAGTCCAGTGGTATTTTCAATTATTTTTTAATTCTTGCTCCAGCTCGCGAAGACTTTCTGCCAGCTTTTTCTTTTCTTCTTCAAAGTGAGCATCGTCTTTAAAAGCTGAAGCTAAAGGCGCTGCCTCTTCATTTTCTCTTAGCCAATCCGGCGTCAATTCTCTGCGAACGACACGCTTTTTATTGACGTAGGAAATCGGCTTGTCAGTCTGTTGACTCGCTAGCGTACGCTGTGATGTTACATAATGCTTATGAAAAAGATGCTGTTTGATATAAGCAAACGCTCGAATCGTATCACCGCTGTATTTAGGCTCGTAGTGATCGAATGCTTCATGCAGTCCTGATAGCGCCGTTTCTAGTGTTATTTCGCTTTTTGCGACTTCGTACATATGCTTCAAGTCATTCGCTGAAGGATACATCCCTCGCTTTCTTCTACCAATAAAAGCGACTTCCAACGTTTGGGCGTAAGCGTCATGCGCGTCTTCTTCTCTTTTTATTTGATTTGTATTTTCTGCTGTAGTCTCTGTTAATGACGCTTTCACTGTGACCGGCTCCGCTGCTTCAATTTGACTAGCCCTTTCTGTCAAATTGACATCTCCGAGCTCTTCAAATTCATCGCTTGGCATAAGCTTTTCTAATTGCTCATAATCAATTCGGTACCAAACCGTGTTGTTAAATTTAGAGCGGTTGTATTTTCCTTTTATAATCAACCCTTCTTTTTCAAGCTTTGAAATGATGCGTTGAATCGTTGAAAGCGACCAAAACGGAAACTGCTGCAGCCACTGCTGATTGGTATTGTATACCCACGTATATCCGTCCTGCACGTTCACGCTTTTTTCAAGCCAGTAGTGAAGCTGCTGAAGAAACAGCGCTCCGTTCACTCCTACTTTGACTGCAAGCGCCGGCAGTACAAGTAACGGCTGATCTTTTAATAATAATTTACTCATTACGTCATCTCCTTTGTTATGTAAAATAGCTACTATATATATACAAAGAAAACGGAAAAACGGGGATATCACCTTTAAGTTTATGTTAAAATATAGAAAAAAAAAAAAAAAAACGAGGTGAGCAGATGATACGTCAAGGGAGAATTGGTGACGAAGCGGGCATTGCCCACGTACACGTAGAAAGCTGGAAATCGACTTATAAAGGACTTGTTCCGGATTCTTTTTTACATTCGTTGAACGCTGAAAAACGAAAAGCCGTCTGGAAAAAGCAGCTGGAATCAAATTCTGTTTTCGTTGCAGAAGAAAACGGTCAAATCGTAGGCTTTGCTTCTTATGGTAAAGAAAGAACCAACAAGCATCCTTCCTATACCGGAGAACTGTATGCCATGTATTTACTCACAGAGCATCAGCGAAAAGGAATTGGCAAAGCGCTTATGCATAAAATAGCGCAAGAGCTTGTAGACCGTGATATACATACGATGCTCACATGGGCTTTTGAACAAAACGGTGCCTGTCAATTTTATGAAGCGCTTGGCGGAAAAAGAATCGATAGCGCCGACGTTATCATTGATGGTACATCTCTATCTGAAGTGGCTTTTGGGTGGGACACACTTGAAAATTTGTAGGACAACTCTCTGGACAGATTTTTTTCTTCACGGTAAACTGTTTAGTTGGTATAAAAAGAAAGGATGACTTACCGTGACGAATTCTACTTATCGAAACATTATTTTGCTCGTTCTTTGCGTAACAGCAGGTATCGTCGATGTGATTGGCTACTTAAGCCTTGGCCATATCTTTACTGCAAATATGACGGGAAACATCGTGCTGCTTGGGTTAGCAATCGGAAACTCGCTTGAAACAACTGTTTTTCATTCCCTCACAGCTTTAGGAGGTTTTATTGTAGGAGTTGTAGGAGCTGCAATCCTAGTTGGAAACAAAGAAAAAACGTTTTGGCCTAAAGCCGTAACGATTGCCCTTGGAATAGAAGGATTGATTTTACTTGTTTTTGCACTTTTATCTTCGTTTTCTCCTTCTTTACACTTAACTTACTTATTTATTTTCTTATTAAGCTCAGCAATGGGTCTTCAAACAACGGCTGCTCGAAAGCTTGGCGTAGCCGGAATTTCTACAACTGTATTAACAGGGACGCTTGCTAACTTCTTTGAAGACGTAACGGCACGTTTTCGCAGCCCTCGCTACCGCAAAACGTTTAACACCGATGCGATTCTTCGCGCGCTGTCTCTTGTGCTTTACTGCTTTGGCGCTGTTATCGCCGCACTTGCAGAGCCAGCTTATAAATTTGAAATTATTTGGCTGCCAATTGTGATTCTATTAGCCATTATCATTTTTGTCAGCACGAAGTTTCGTTCTGATTCAGAAAACAAATAATAATAAAAAACCCGTTTCAATAAAGAAACGGGTCTTTTATTTTCCGGATAGTGCCCCTAACACGCCAAAAATAATGGCGACCACAGGTCCTACAATAAATAGTCCAATTAAAATTGATCGTATAGCTTCCCATAGAAACCATAAAGGGCCTTGCCTGGACTCTGCTTTTTCCACTCTTTCCTCTAGGTGTTCGACTCTTTGCTGAAGCTTCGCTAATTCCTGCGTAACATCTATTTGTTCGCTCATCGCTCAAGCTCCTTTTTTACTCTACATTACCATATACTTCCTTACCAAAACTACTATTTATTTGTGATCACTTCAATGCCGATTTCGCGATAAGCATTTAACACGGTTTCGTTCACATGTTCTTCTGTAATGAGCCAATCTAGTGAGTTGGCTGAGCTGAACGTGTACGTTGAAGACGTATTGAGCTTTTTTGCTGTTACAATAGCCGCTACTTCACTCGCGCTTTTTATCATTTGACTTTTGATGTGCATTTCTTCAAGCAAAGGAATGCTCATACCGATTTTAGGATCGATTGCGTATACGCCTAAAAAACAAAGATCCGCTCGAATTTGCTTAAGCGTATCAACCACGCTTTGTCCTACTGTAACCATCGATTCTTTTCGAAACGTTCCTCCAAGAGAAACAACTTCTACAAAGTCATGTTCCGCTAGTGCAACGGTAATTAACGGACTGTTTGTAATAACCGTAACGTTTAAATTCTTTGGAAAAGCTTTGACGAGCTGAATATTTGTTGTACTTCCGTCCATCAAGAGCACCTGCCCGTCTTTAATTAACGGAAGCGCCGCAACGGCAAGTGAATGCTTAACATCCATCAATTCACGTTTACGCTCTTTGTAATCAACCGCAGACGTGGAACGCGGAAGCGCTCCTCCGTGTACGCGCTGCAGCAGACCAAGCGCGTCCATTTCCCGCAGATCTCTGCGGATTGTATCTTCTGAAACGTTCAGCGTTTGGCTAAGCGTCGTAGCTACAATGCGCCCTTCTTTTTCAAGCAAATTCATAATTTGTTTGCGTCTTTCTTGTTTTAACATTGCTTGTTCACCTGTTTTCTTTCTGCTTTTTACTTTATTATACTTGTTTCTTTTGTAAAAACAATGTAAAAACGCTTGATTATCAGTGTTTTTTCGTTTATTGTAGGATAAACAAGATAAAACATGCAAAAACAAGTAATAATAATCAAAGGGAGAGATAGTTTATGAAGATGATTTTTACAGACTTAGATGGAACTCTTTTAAATAGCAGCAGTGAAATTAGCACAATTAATGCAGAAGCAATTAAAAAAGCGCAAAAACACGGAGTTGAAGTCGTGGTTGCTACGGGACGCGCTTATTTCGACGTGCAGGAAATTTTAAAAAAAGCTGAGCTTTCCAACCTTTGGGTGATTGCCGCAAACGGAGCGACTATTCATGACCCGGACGGACAGCTCAGACATTCTGTTCCAATTGATGCCCATCACGTAAAAGAAGCGCTTCAGTGGCTGGATGCAAACGAATTTTATTATGAAGTGTTTGCTGAACATGCCATTTATACGCCAAACTCAGGCCGTGAGCTGCTGGCCATTGAAATTGACCGAGTAAAAAGCGCCAATAAAAACGTGGACGAAGAAAGACTTCATCACGCGGCGGCTAAGCAGTACAGCCAAACGGGATTTGCCTTTGTTGCATCGTATGAAGATATTTTAAATACAAACGCTGAGCTTTATAACGTATTGGCTTTTTCATTTGATGATGAAAAACGAAAAAAAGGCTGGGATCACTTTAGCAAGCAGCACGACATGACCCTTGTCTCTTCCGCTGATCATAACTTTGAACTCGAACACAAAGATGCGTCAAAAGGAAACGCATTAAACTACGTTGTAAAAGAGGTTGGCGCTTCTCTTCACGATACCATTGCCATTGGAGACAGCTTTAACGACGTATCGATGCTGCAAAGAGCTGGAAAAGGAATCGCTATGGCAAATGCGCATGCAGAAATTAAAGCACTAGCTGATGACGTTACATTAACAAACGATGAAAACGGAGTAGCTTCCGTTATTGAAAACGTGTTAGAAACGCAGCTAAAAGAACATTAAAAAAACGCTTGGCAAATGCCAAGCGTTTTTAAATCGTCATGCGATAAAGACCGCCAAACCAGCTGAATAGCGCAACGAAAAACAGCAGCCACGCGCTGGTTTTCTTTCTTTTTTGCCACTCAATTGCTCCTAAAACTAGCATGGTTAAGCCTAGGAGTATATTTAAAAGCGAAAGGAACTGGTCATTGTGAGTGAGCATCATATAAAGAGCCAGTCCAACGGTAATAATTGAAAAAATAAGCTGTAATACTTTTAACAAAAAATCTCTTCTTACTTATAGTTCACTTCTTCATTCACGCACGTCACTAAAGGCTTTTTCTCAAGACCTAAAAGCAGGTTCTGGACGGCTAGATCTGCCATGCGATTGCGCGTTTCGTACGTAGCGCTTCCAATATGCGGCGTTACTAGCACATTTGAAAGCTGCAGCAGCTTGTGATCTGCCGGAAGCGGCTCTGGGTCTGTTACGTCCAGTGCGGCATACGCAATTTCTTCATGTTTCAGCGCTTCGTACAGTGCTTCCGTATCCACTAATCCCCCGCGCGCTGCGTTCACAAAATACGCGCTGTTTTTCATAGCTTTAAATTCCGCTTCTCCAAACATGCCTTTGCTTTCATTTGAAAGCGGCACTAAGCATACGATACAGTCAGCTGTGTGAAGCAGCTCTTCAAATGAGAGGTATACGGCATCAAGCTCTTTTTCGGCTTCATGCTTGCGGCTTCGGTTGTGGTAAACGATGTTCATCCCCGATGCCTTTGCTCGTCTGGCAACGGCGCTTCCGATATCGCCCATTCCAACAATACCAAGCGTTTTTCCAAATAAATCAACGCCAAATACCGTTTCCCAGTTTCCTTGTTTCACTTTTTCATAGCCTTCATGAATGCGGCGAGCTGCTGACAATAAGAGACCAAACGTTAAGTCTGCCGTTGCTTCTACTAGCACTCCTGGCGTATTGCTAAACGGCACGCCTTTTTTTGTACACGCTTCGACATCTACACTGTCATACCCTACGCCTGATTGAGAAATAACGCGCAGGTTCGGGGCTGCTTCTAACAGCTCTTCATCTACTGTAATGTGGCCGATATTAAAAAAGCCGTCAGCATCACGAAGCCAGTCGCGCAGCGTTTCTTGTGGAATCTTCCCTTCTCCTTCCCACATTTGAATATCGCAGTGTTCCGCTAGCTTTTCGTAAGCGTTTGGCCACGTCTTTCCAGACATAACAACTTTGTATTTCCCCATGTTGATCTCTCCTTTTCCTTGTTCACTCATATGTATGAATAGTAACTAGCTATCCTATCATAAGACTACTATAAAGATGAAACTTTTTCCATTCAGGAACCGTATTTATAGTAAGGGGGAAGACGAATGTTTGAAGATGAAATGATATTTGAAGATAACCCGTCCGGAGATGACATTGTTTTTGAAGGTGATGCTGACCTAAGCGGAGGCGCTTTTTTTCCAGACGATGCGTTATTTAACGGAATGCCTACGTTTGTTATGCTATTTTTTGTTATTGTTATTGGTATTTTCTTATTTTCTATTTTTAAAGGAATCAGCACGTGGAGCAAAAATGAGCAGTCTCCCCGTCTATCCGTAAAAGCAAAAATTACGGGCAAACGGACAAACGTCCAGCACCACAACAGTCACGCTCACGAACATCACCACTCTCACACGTCTACAACTTACTACGTAACCTTTCAATTTGAAAGCACCGACCGCTCTGAATTTACTGTTTCAGGCAGCCAGTACGGCAAGCTTGCAGAAGGTGATGAAGGAATGCTGACGTTTCAAGGAACTCGTTTTTTGGATTTTCAAAGGAATCCAAGTAAAGAACATACAGATGCTTAGCTTATGACCTCGTGCTTTTAGAGGTCTTTTTTACTGGAGTGAGGCATTTATACAGCAAACGACCTATTTGTGCCCTTTTTACACTGTAGAAGAACGTTAATCCGTATAAAAACATACCGTGTAACACATTCATTTAAGCAGGCAGGTGATTTTATGTATTCTCCTTATTCAGGCAGCGGTATCTACTACGGACATTACGGAGAGGCCCCTCATTCGCATCCTATTCAAACAATACTGACGCAATACTGGCACGAAACCCACTATCCAGGCCCACACAAAAAATATGTTCACGTGTATTATCTCAACCCATCTTCCCTTCATTATTATCCAACCTATCGAACATTTTTGTAAAAGCCTGGTGATTCCTTCGTCTTTATATTGTAAAATTAATCCATATACTTTTAATTTGGAAAGGAGGTTAACAAACAGTGCACAATTCTAAAATAAAAAATAGTGTGGCGATCACTACTTTGCTTTCCGCCCTATTTTTCTGCTCTATCATAGTTCTTGCTTCGCTTTCTCCTTTAGCAGATTCAGGCCCCAACGTTAACACGCTCGGCTCAGTTGGGATGTGGTTATCGCTTGGCATGATTCTGTTTTTATATCTGTTGCCTTTGACATTTTATCTGCTGGGAATGCATTTCTTAAAATTTGTGATGGCCGCTTTTTGCAGCATTGGACTTTTAATCGCTGCTAGTACTCTATTACTAATGCCGGCTCTGTTTTTATTCGCACTGGAAGATTTCTCAGGAAACTTAGCTTCCATCATAGGTGTAATGATTTCTTGCTTAGGCTTACTGATTACGAATATTGTGTGGTTTGTTGCTGCGTTTAAAAGACCGTCAGCCACTATGCAGGAAAGCGTTTAAAATGGTGAAGAGATGGCATACTAATTTTTCAGTTAAAGACGAATAAAATGGAGAGATGAGCTGAACCGCTTGTTACACCGCTGTTGATTTCCGTGCAAGACTTCGCTTTCCGCGGGCGGCCGGTGAGCCTCCTCGTAGCTTACGCTCCTGTGGGGTCTCACCTGTTCCGCTTTCCCCGCAGGAGTCTTCGTCTTGCCCTCCAATCACCAGCTAGAAGCAGCCACATACATGAAACTATCAATAAAAAATCCGAACGAATTTCATTCTCTATTAAGGTTCTCCATTCATCGTTCGGATCTTCCTTCAACTAAAATACGTTTATCCCAGCCTCTTTTTATAGCTCGGTAGGCAAGTAGTGCAAATACATATCCAAGCAGTCTTCGTGCTGAGACAACACGTCCATTGTTTCTTTGCGAGGTTTTGTATAAATAGTCGCATAGTCTACTTCACCCTGTGTAGGATTTACTGGAAAAGCCAGTTTTTCTTTTTTTAGCGAAAAGTCGGCCTGCACTTCTTCTTTATTTCCTCTCGCGTCTAATCGAATCCATTTCTCTTCACTTTTGATGTAGACAGCATTTAACGCATGAATACAGTAGCCTGTGTCTATCGTATCCCCAAGGATTAATCTTTGATAACAAAAGCCTGTCGGAATCCCTTCTGCACGCAGCAAAGCGGCTAGTAGATTAGATTTGCTGTAACAAATTCCTTCCTTTTCTTTTAAAGCCTCTGAAGCCGTTTTCGTGATGATTCTGCTTTGAATATCCCATGAATGAGAAACTTCATCTCTCACAAACTCGTACGCTTTTTTTATGTACGCTATTGGAGAATAAGGCGAGCCGCTTTTGAGTTCACGTACCTTTTGTTGAATTAAAGGATGTGTAAAATTCACTTGAGAAAGTTCTTGTATATAGTCTTCTTTTTGTAACGATTCACAAATTAACTTCATTTACTTTTTTCCTCCTCTTATCTTCACCGTGTGTTTTTTTATTCATAATATTGAATTTTATTACATATTTTTATATAATGAAAGACCACTTAAACGGAAAACGATAGTAGATACGAGATTGAAAGAGGTTTTGTTTTTGGTGACGTTATTTTTAACAAATGTGCTGCTCGGTCTTTCGATTGCCCTTCCCGTGGGTACGGTAACGATTGAAATGACGAAGCAAGGTTTAAAAAATGGTTTTCTTCACGGCTGGGTTGTGGGACTTGGAGGCATGACGGTTGATTTGTTGCTAATTGTGCTTCTTTACTCTGGACTGGCTTCTTTTTTGTCTGCTCCTTTTATCCAGCTTGTTATGTGGCTTGTAGGGGCACTTTTTTTACTTTATATTGGCTATGACAGCATTAGACACGCGGATCATGATATAACGGCTCCTGGAGAACACGTAAAAAAGTCGTTTGCCTCTTCTTATGTGAACGGAATCTTTGTTGCCATTTCTCCTAGCAATCTCATTTTTTGGCTGAGCGTGTTTGGAACGGTGCTGACAAATTCGCTTCAATCCTCTCACTCTTTTCATTTCCTAGTAATTGCTGCCGGAATATTAACGGGAATTTTAATTCATGACCTGGGCTTAATGACAATTGTCTCTGGAACTAGAAAAGTGCTGAATCAGCTTTATATCAAATGGGTTTCTATTGCAGCTGGATGTATCTTAATTGGCTTTTCATGCTATTTTCTCTACCGATTTATCGGGAATCTGCGCATGTACTTTTAATGTTTCTACATATTTTATGATTTACTATATCCCCTCTTTATCTAGTATAGAGAGGGAATTTTTATAATCTATCAGGGACTACCAGACAAAAAGTTCACATTTTCGTCACATTTCTATTGATTTTTTTCTCTTTTTATACGAAAATATAAAAAAGGGAGGAAATATCATGAAAATCAAAAAAGCACTTCGCATCTTTATTGGATCAAACGTCCTTGTATTATTAACATTTGGCCTTCTTCCAGCACTGTTAGTTAACCCCGATATTGACCTAATTCAATCATTTATTAATTATATAGGCAAGGATTAATTCCACTTAAAATAGTCAAAATTTTCAATCTATTATTTTTATAAAAAAAGACAGCGCAGGCTGTCTTTTTTAGTAGGTTTTTTATTTAGTTGAAAACAGCTTTTTAACATCTACTTTTTGATCTTTAACAATCGTATACGTCGCCTGTTTTTTATCTTCAAAGTTAAACGCTTTTATGTAATCGTCATCGTAAATCGTTAATCCGTACGCATCTTTTCCGCTTTCGACGATTTTTACCCAGTACGCCTGGTCAAACTTTGGGTCCAGCTCCTTGCTTTTTTTCACTTCTATTTTTGCTAAAGAATGTACGATTTGCTTTATCGCTTTTTTGTCATCTACTACACGTTTTCCTTCGTCCGTATCTATTTCAATACGCGTAACGTTTGCTTCCTCTACTTTTATGACGTCTTTTAACTGATAGGCTTTCCCGGTATATGTAAAATAAAATATGACGATAAATAGAAGTGCAGCTATAATAATCGTTCTTTTTTTCAAAAGGAACCTCCTTTTCTACATCACGCTGCATTCAGGTGATACACCTTTTTATTCCTCCTGTTCCGCATCCTTTTAGTACAATGCTGCTTCCTACAAGCAGACTGTAGATTAATCCCGGAACAGGAAGTATTAACGTTATCATCAACAGTAACATGCCCGTACTTGTAAGAGCTACTCCTGCAGCTCGATTTTTCATTCATTTCACCGCCATCTCTTGGTGAATTTTTTATATGAAGCAATAGAAATAGTATTAATCTTCTACCTACTTATGTATTGTTCGCTTATAGGTCAGAATCGTCAACACGCCTACTAGGAAGATCGTTGCTTCACATTACCTTTTTTTAACTAACTCATGATTTATGAAATAAAAACAGCTCATCTACTGTTGCTCCCAGTTCTTGGGCCAGCTGGAAAGCCAGCGCTAAGCTTGGATCATACTTATTGTTTTCAATTGCGTTAATCGTTTGTCTAGATACACCGCATACTTTCGCCAATTCATCTTGAGACATCCGCTTGACTTTACGCAGTTCTTTAATTCGGTTTTCCACCATTCATCACTCATCTCTAAAATGTAAAAAACTTTTTACATCCATATCTTATATTATCTTCCTTGTTACTGTCAAATATGTTTGACAAAGTAGCGTCTTTTACATAACTGAAATAGAGGTTAGAACAAAAGTAGGTTAGTTGAAGGACAAGGCGAACGAGTTTGATTAAGAATTCATCTCGTGCTAATTTTTTTATGGGTATGGTGAACGTAGGTTTCGTGTATGTAGGTGCTTCTAGCTGATGATTGGAGGGCAAGGCGAAGACTCCTGCGGGAAAAAGCGGAACAGGTGAGACCCCGCAGGAGCGCAAGCGACGAGGAGGCTCAGCGGCCGCCCGCGGAAAGCGAAGCCTTGCACGGAAATCATTAGCAGTGTAACAAGCAATTCATAGTAGTAACATTAAAGCTCCTTACTCATATTAAACCACTGCACGCCTGCATGCTGGGACTGCGCAACTCCTTGATTCACATATCCATTTTTTTCGTAAAACGGAATCAATTCTTCTTTACACGTTAAAGTCACCGTTACGCGCTGTTTGTTCCGTGCTTGTTTTTCAAACTCTTTTAGCAGCATACTGGCAATTCCTTTGTGATGATGCTTGGGATTTACAACGATACCCAAAATACTTTGATAACCGCCTGTCTCAGGGTTCGAAATCGTTTTTTCAAACAAATCATCCGTAATAAACGGAGCTGAAATGACGGGTCCGTTCACATATCCGATTATTTCTTCATTTTCTTCGGCGATGATAAACGTATCAGGAATGGTTTTAATTCGCGTGATAAATGCATCTTTTGAGGCAGCTTCTTCAGGTGTAAACCCTTTGTTTTCTAATGTAATTAATTGGTTTAAATCTTTTTCATCCACTTGTCTTATAATCATTGAAACGATTCCTTTCATTATGTATTTCTCTTTTTTCTCTAAAAGCTTCTATTATATATAACTATCTCTTTCTACTATATATAAAAACGCACAAACAAAAAAGGATTGACCTCTGCATCATACAGAATTCAACCCTACTTCGCTGTTTAATGAACGTCTTGATTATTTAATAAATGCACCAAATGGCTTGCCCACCGGAAGCACAACTCGACCGTAGTGAGTATTTAATACAGCCGCTGCAGATCCATAGAATGAAAACAGAGCAATTAATAGCTCTGACACTGCTGCTAGTAAGTGCGTGTATTCATATGCCACACCAAATGTACTTAGCGATAATCCAATAAATAAGGAATCAATTAATACAAAAATAATAAATAATACTTTATGAGTGCCCATTGCTCCAATCGTCATAAAAACGCTGAAAATTAAGTAGCCGACAAAAGCAAATGCTAGCTGCTTCGGATCCGCTTCTTTTGCGAGCGCTTCTCCAAATGCGCCAAGCTGAATAAGCCATGTCATCGCTACACCTAGCCAAAATAAACCGAAGGCACCAAAAGCAGTTGCGCCGAAGGTATTATTATGTTTGAAATCTTGCATAGACGCAATTAGCTGCCCTATTCCGCCTAAAAAAATTGCCCATGGCAATACCAATGAAACACCATCGGTTACCCCAAGCTTTTGAAACGATGCAACAAGTGTCACCATGGCAAGTCCGAATAGGCCTAGCGCTGATGGATCCGCTGTTACAATTTTAACGTGCTGCGTGCTGTTGTTACTCATGTTGTACCTCCCTGATTTTAAAAACACCTTTAAAAAGATACAAAAATCTACGGGAAGTGTCAATGGATATTTTTGGCCTTTAAAAAACCCATAAGACCAAGCAGTGTAGCGTTTACACTGCTTGGTCTTGACTTTCTTGTTATTAAGCGTTTTGTAATAAATTTTTTCTTGTTTGTTTTGCAGACTCAACCATCACTTTTAAAGCTTCCACCGTCTCGCTGATTCCTCTTGTTTTAAGACCGCAGTCGGGATTAATCCAAAACAATGCAGGATCAAGCACTTTTAGAGCGCGGTCAATGTTTCGTGTCAGCTCTTCAAGCTTCGGTACGCGCGGGCTGTGGATATCATATACGCCAAGTCCAATTCCCTGGTTATACGTATGTTTTTCAAACGCATAAATTAATTCACCGTGGCTTTTGGACGTTTCAATGGAAATCACGTCGGCATCAAGCGCTTTGATCGCATCAATAATCTCTTCGAATTCCGAATAGCACATATGCGTGTGAATTTGCGTCTCGTTTTGCACCGATACCGTGGCTAATTTGAACGCATACACCGCGGCGCTCAAGTAGCTTTCCCAGTTTTCTCGTTTTAACGGCAGTCCTTCACGCAGCGCCGGTTCATCTACTTGAATCATTGAAATGCCCTGACTTTCAAGTGCTTCCACTTCTTTTCTAAGAGCAAGCGCAATTTGATTTGCCACGTCGTAGCGCGGGATATCATCACGCACAAATGACCAGTTTAAAATCGTAATCGGCCCCGTCAGCATTCCTTTAACAGGCTTATTGGTTAGAGACCGTGCGTAGACCGTTTCTTTGATCGTCATCGCCTGCTCGTACGAGACATCTCCGTAAATAAGCGGCGGCTTGACGCAGCGAGAACCGTATGATTGCACCCAGCCAAACTTCGTAAACTGAAAGCCTCCTAATTTTTCACCGAAGTATTCAACCATGTCCGTACGCTCAAACTCTCCGTGCACAAGGACATCTAAGCCGATGTCTTCTTGAATTTCAATCCATTTTTTGATTTCAGCGTTAATGTACGCTTCATACGCTTTGTCGCTCAATTCTCCTTTACGCCACTTTAGACGCTCTTTTCTCACTTCTTTTGTTTGCGGAAAGCTTCCAATTGTTGTCGTTGGAAGAAGCGGCAGTTGAAACGCTTCTTGTTGAACGCGTTGACGTACGTCAAACGGCGCTTGGCGCTCTGCTTTATAGCTGTCCAGCTGCTTCAGCTCTTTTTGCACGTCTTGGTGATTTCGAAAAGATGATCCATTTAATGCTTGAATCGCCTGTTTGTTTACACTTATTTCTTTTTCAATTGCTTCTTTTCCTTGCTGCACCGCTTTTGTTAAAAGCGTGATTTCCTTTAGCTTTTCATCTGCAAAAGACAGCGCGTTTTTTAGAATTGGCTCAATGGTTTTTTCGCTTTTCACCGTGACAGGAACATGTAATAAACTTGATGAAGGCTGCAGAATCAAACGGTCTTTTGATACAGCTTCTTCAATTTCACTGATTGTTAAAAGCTGTTCGTCCAAGTTTTCACGCCAAATGTTTCGTCCGTCAATCACTCCTGCTGCCAGCACTTTATCAGTTGGAAAACCATATTTATTAAGCGCCGTGAGATTTTCGCCTCGGTCATGTACAAAATCCAATCCAATTCCGTGAACAGGAAGAGCAACTACTTCTTTATAGTAATCTACGCTGTCAAAATACGTCTGCAAAATGACTTTTACATTCGGTGCCGCTTTTTTCAAAGCTTCATAGACTTCTTTATAGAGCGCCAGGTCTTCTTTTGATAGCGTTGTAGCTAAAACCGGCTCATCTATTTGTACCCACTCTACTCCTTCTGCCTGAAGCTCAGCTAAAATAGTCGCATACAGAGGAACAAATTGTTCAACTACTTTTTTAAACTCACTTTTTTTATATCCTTTTGACAGCTTCACAAATGTTACTGGACCTAAAATAACGGGTTTGCCTTTGATATTCAGCTTTTGTTTTGCTTCTTTGTAAAATTGAAGCGGGCGATTTTCTACAAGTGCCGGCGTACATTCCTCAAGCTCGGGTACGATGTAGTGATAATTTGTGTTAAACCATTTTGTCATCGTAGAAGCTACCGCACCTTTTGTTCCTCGCGCGATGTCAAAATACGTTTCAAGCGATACCGGGCCTCCGTTATATTCAAAGCGCTTTGGCACCAAACCAAACATAGCGGCTGTATCTAACACGTGATCGTATAAGCTAAAATCGCCGACTGGAATTAATTCAATTCCTGCGTCACGCTGTTTTTTCAGATGTCCTAGACGAAGAGCTTCAATTTCCTGAAGAAAGATATCTTTCTCTAGCTTTCCTGCCCAAAACTGCTCAAGCGCTTTTTTCCATTCTCGTTTTTCACCAATTCTTGGATAACCTACATTTGAACTTTTTACACTGCTCATTTTTTCCACTCCCTGTATATTTTTTTATCGCTAAACTAAAAAATCTCCCTTTTCGAAATGAAAAGAGAGATGATACGCATACTTAACTAAAGTTGAGATAGCCTGTTTTTCTCAACACGTATTCCTCACTCCTCTCTATATCCCGTAGAGCTTAAGTGCATACAACAGGCAGGTCTCCTGACTTAGGTTCATCGCTTCCTATCCCTTCCCATTTCAACATGAAACAGTGGTTAATAAGTTGCTCCCCATTACAGTGGCGGGACCGCGCCGGCTTTTCACCGGTCTTCCCTTTTAAGCTGCGTACATTCGTTACACAGCACCTGATGCATTTCTATGAAATTGTTCATTCAAAACACCTTTACATAAAATAAAAAGCCTCTCTATTATGAATAGAGAGGCATAGTATCTATGAAATCCTCTCTTATTTTTCAAAGCTGTACGCTTTGCAGGATGTAGCACCTTTTTAACAAGATTGTTAAATGGTTGCCGGGCTTCACAGGGCCAGTCCCTCCGCCTCTCTCAATAAGAGTTTTAATTGTTTATAATATTTTGAATGTAAAGTCATCTTAACACCTTACATTTATGTTGTCAAAAGAAATTTCAAAAAAATTAGTTTTCAGGAGGCGTTGACGCTAATTTTTGCCTTAATAATTTGTAATCATCTTTTCGATGTGTTTCGATCAAGTCTTTTGCTCCTTGATGATACCCTGAAGAATAAATGTACTCTACCGCCGTTTCGATAAGCATTCTCTTTTCTTCCGCACATTCTCGGTCCATTAGGGGGAACAGTCTACCTAAAAGGTCATTTAAATCTTCCTTAATAAAACGATTGAGTCCTTCTTGCATCTTTTCGTTTGCCATGATAGCTCCTCCATTTGCTGTGTATGTTCTAAGTTTCTATAAACAGGCATTTCACTGTGAATGTTAAGATAAAGTTAAGTCATTAAACAGTATATCAAGTGAATGTTTTTCTTCAATTACATATGTAATACAAATATATGACAAATATAGAGAATATATCATCATTCACTATCTATTATAACGCTTGGCTTAGCCTTCTGCTACAAGGTTTCGTACGGTTTTCCAAAAGAGGTTGAGACATAACGAAGTGAATCCAATCTAAAGGCAAATGGGATTCATGAGCTGAATCGCTTGTGACACCGCAGTTGATTTCCGTATAAGACTTCGCTTTCCGCGGGCGGTCGCTGAGCCTCCTCGTCGCATAAGCTCCTGTGGGGTCTCACCTGTTCCGCTTTTCCCGCAGGAGTCTTCGTCTTGTCCTCCAATCACCTACTAGAAAGACCTATACACATGAAATCTACGTTTACCCTAATAAAAAAATGAACCACTAATCAAGATGCTTGATTAGTGGTTCATTTTTCATTTCGCCTAAAACCCTTTTTTCCCAGCCTCTTTTTTTTGAACCTAGCTTTCTACTTTCTTGTTTTTACAAACAACTTCTTCGAGGTCGTCCAAAATCCTTCCAAAGAAGAGGTCCTAAAATGTCGTACCGGCTAACAAAAAACTCCGTAAAATTATAATTATTTAAAATTAAAGGCGGTTCAAAATCAAGGGGAGCACCCGCGCCTCCTGATAATACAAAATCAGTGCCTCTTCCAAGCGTAAACGACCCGTTTCTGTTTTTTCTAATAAACTGCTCGTCATACGCATGCACGTGGCTAACTAACACTTTTTTCACGCGATGTTCTTGAATTAAATCAAAAAATTCTTGACTTTGAGGAGTCGTTACAGGAAAACCTCCCAGGTCTGACCACCGGCCAATATTTGGCTGCGCATGCATGGCTACAACGGTATTACGAGGAGCATCCTCTAGCTGCTGCTCTAAATAATTCAGCTCTCTATCTGTAAATCCATATATTTTATTCTTGGGACTGATGATATTATTTAATGCGATGCACCGGAAGTTAAAGACAGGAATATCAATGACCCAGTGCACTTTTCCGATAGTGGCTCTGAAGTTTTCGAGGTTGCTTTCTTCAAGGTTTAATTCATCATGATTCCCTACGCATACAAACACGGGAATGTTTGGTGCTATTTTTTCGACAACCTTAACAAAGTGCTCCAAATACCTCTTTTCTCCTGTATACACGGTGTCTCCCCCATGAATAATAAACAGCGGATTCAATTCCACCGCCTTTTTTAACACAAGCTCAAATTCACCGCTCATCGTGTAACAATTATCGTTTGGTCCGTCACCTCTGCTGTCGCCCATAAAAACAAAGTTGAATGGATCTCTCGGATTTAATTGTTTAATTCTTTGCTTTAATAACTTTTCAGAACGTTCATGAAGCGTCAAATTCATCAACTAGTTAATCCTCCTATTACTAAATAAAATTGGTTAAAAGTAAACAAGCTTACTTATTTATATGGAAATTTGCTGATGAAGGTCACTATCTTCTTGTAAGAAGAACGCACATTTAAATGAGTTTCCATAGCCTATCTATTCTTTCATTTTGTTAAGCACGGATAGGACAACATAAAAGCTAGAATCTCAGTATCTATTAATAAGAGCTGGAGCATAATCCAAAGACGAGCAAAGGCCGACATGAGCTGAACCGCTTGTTGCCCCGCAGGAGTCTTCGCCTTGCTCTCCAATCAACTGCTAGAAGAAATGAAACAGCTGAAACCTGCGTTCACCATAAAAAACGAACCACTAATCAAACACTTTGATTAGTGGTTCGTTTTTCACTTCGGCTAAAATATTTTTATCTCAGCACCTTACATTTGAAACATTTACGACAATTAAACATATTTATTACGCTCAACTGGACTTAACGAATTTCTTTCAGAACGAGCTGCCATGTCTGTTTCAATTTGCTCTAGGCTGCGCCCTTTAGTTTCGACAACTACAAAGCGTATGAAGAATAATCCGAGAATACAAATGATCCCAAACGTTGAAAAGATCACACCTAAGCTAAACTGATCGGCTAAAATAGGAAACACAAGCCCTACTGCAAGCGATCCTGTCCAGTTAAAGGCAGATGAAATACCAGCACCGATTCCGCGTACAGAAAGCGGGAAAATTTCTCCTACAATGATCCACGTAAGCGGCGCCCAAGAAAACGCATAGCACAGGATAAAGCAGCAAAGTGCAATTAACGTAACCCAGTTCACGACGGATTCATTAACGCCTACTGCTCCAAGAATAGCCGGGGTAAAAAAGGAAAGAGCCATTCCCGCTCCGCCAACCGTAAGAATAGTACGGCGATTAAATTTATCAACAAACTGCAGAAAAATAAGTGTTGTCACAACGAAGATTACCCCAACAATAACCGTAAAACCAGCAGCTACCTGCGGCGCTAAACCAACTTGACGGGCAATGCTTGTTGCATAATAAACAATCGAGTTTGAGCCTTGAATTTGCTGAAAAGTTGCCATTCCGACACCGATAATTAATGCTAAACGAAACTTTTTATGAAACAGCTGTTTAATGCCTGATTGTTCATGCACAGCTACGCTTTGAATTTCAGATACTTCAGCTTCGACTTCCGCTGCTGAGGAACGAAGCGTGCGCAGCACTTCACGCGCTTTATCTGCCATTCCGTTTTTAATTAAGTAGCGAGGTGACTCCGGAAGCTTGATCATCCCGATGCATAAGACAATTGCAAAAATACCGGCGCTGCCAAGCATTAATCGCCAGCTGTTTGGAACCGGCTCAAAAATAAAGGCTACGATATAGCTTAACAATAACCCAATTACAATCATTAGCTGATTTAAACCTGAAAGCTTCCCGCGAATATGAGCAGGTGCGATTTCTGACATATAGGCAGGAACTAACGAAGAAGCCGTTCCCACTGCTGTACCTAAAAAGATGCGCGCAATCGTTAACGTAATTTCCTCTGGTGCAATCGCTGAACCGATGGAACCTAACAGAAAAATGATAGAGGAAATTAAAATTAACTTTCTTCGTCCAAACTTATCACCTAATAATCCGCTTAAAATAGAACCGATAATTGCTCCGCCCATAAGCGACGAAACTACAATTCCCAGCCAGAGCGGACTTAAATGAAACGCTTCACGGATATGACCTTCTGCACCAGCAATAATCCCAATATCATAACCGAATAAAATACCGGCAAATGAGCCGAAGAAGAAGATAAACTTACTTGATACTTTACTCATGATTATATCCCCTTTGTATTGTCTTAGTTTTTCTTCCTGCCACACTTATTTAAAACGCTTTCATTTATTTCTAAAAACGGCGTTCTTTTACTGACGCTATATTTTCACTTCCAAGGAAGCAGCGCTCCCTTGGAAGTAATGATGCTTACTTAATAATGACGTACTCTAAATTCACAAGCTTTGCATAGCTCACAATTTGATCCGTAGTTAAATTTAATGAAAGAACCGTATGATGGCCTCCTCCGTTTTCAATCCACGCTTTAACGCCGTCTTGGAAGTTCGGCTTAATGTTCCAAAGCACGCGCGCTACCGGAAGATTTGGAGCTGGAACTTCCGGCTCAAATGCCGATACTTCGTTAATTAACAGCTTGTAATGCGTGCCAAAGTCAGCCATGGAAACGACTACACCTTCTCCTTGTTTACCGTCAAACACTAAGCGGGCCGGGTCTTCGCGGTTGCCGATACCTAGCGGAGAAACGATTAGTTTTGGCTTGTTTATCGCTAGCGTCGGGTCTACTTCAAGCATGTGTGATTGAAGCACTGACTCACGTCCGGGTGCTAATTCATACGTGTAGTCTTCCATAAAGCCCGTTGACTGATTGTGGCTCATCACTTTAAGCAGGCGGTCAAGCGCCGCTGTTTTCCAGTCTCCTTCACCAGCAAATCCGTATCCTTGTGCCATCAAGCGTTGTACGGCTAGACCTGGAAGCTGCTTCATGCCGTACAAATCTTCAAAGTTAGTCGTAAAAGCGCTGTAGCCGCCTTCGTCTAGAAAACGTTTAATCGCAATTTCATAGCTTGCCTGTACTTTTACGCTAGACTCCCAGTCTTCTGCAGAATAATCACCGTAAACAAATTCATACGCGTCTGCATATTCAGCAAATAAATCATTGATTTCTTCTTCCGTAACGGCATTGACATATTGAACAAGGTCACCGATTCCAAAGTAGTCAACCGTCCATCCAAATTGAATTTGCGCTTCGATTTTATCTCCTTCTGTCACTCCCACGTTGCGCATATTGTCACCGAAACGCGCAACTTTAATGTTGAAGCTTTCGTTATAAGCAGCGGCTACGTCCATCCACTGTGCAATTTGCTGCTGTACTTCGGGGCGCTCCCAGTAGCCTACTACGATTTTATTTTTCTTGTTCAAACGCGCGTTGATAAAGCCGTATTCACGATCACCGTGAGCGGACTGATTCAAGTTCATAAAATCCATATCAATCGTTTCCCAAGGAATGCTTTCGTTAAATTGTGTTGCCAAATGAAGCAGCGGTTTTTGCAGCAACTTGGTACCGCGAATCCACATTTTTGCAGGCGAGAACGTATGCATCCACGTGATTACACCGGCAACTTCATCTCGGTAATTCACTTCTTTCATCATGCTTGTAATCGTATCAGCGTTCACAGCTAAATCTTGCAGCACAAGCGGATAAGGTAAGACACCGCTTTCATTTAAAGCATCAGTCATACTTTGCGCGTGTGCTTTTACTTCTGCTAGCGCTTCTTTTCCGTAAAGATGCTGTGAACCAACAATAAACCAAAATTCTTTTTGAGTCGTTTTTAACATGATAATCCCCTTTTCTGTATGTAAGTCTTTTAATTCCCTTGCCCGTAATACGCATTTTGTCCGTGTTTTCGTAAATAATGTTTGTCTAATATACGCTGCGGCAGCTCTTCAGCCAGCCCGTTTAATTTTTGGGTAAAGAAGTTCATCTTGGATACTTCGTCTAATACGACGCTGTTCATTACCGCCGTTTTGGCATCTTTTCCCCACGTAAACGGCCCGTGTCCTTGAAGTAAAATACCAGGAACCGCTAGCACATCTAAACCGCGCTTTTCAAACGTTTCAATGATTACCTTGCCCGTTTCCACTTCATATCCGTCATTCACTTCTTTTTCTGTCAAAAAGCGCGCGCACGGTACGGAACCATAAAAGGTATCGGCATGAGTCGTTCCCATTGCCTGCACATCAAGCCCTGCTTGAGCCCAAATGGTCGCCCACGTTGAATGCGTATGAGCAATACCGCCAATTTCGGGATAGTGTTTATATAGTACAGCATGTGTCAGCGTATCAGACGACGGGTTAAGCTCACCTTCTACCACGCGGCCATCTAAATCGACGACGACCATGTCTTGTGCCGTCATTTTTTCATACGTCACCCCGCTTGGTTTAATCACAAACAAACCGCTGTCTCGATCAACTGCACTTACATTTCCCCACGTGTACTTGACCAGTCCGTGTTTTGGCAAATCGAGGTTTGCTTGAAATACTTCTTCTTTTAATTTATCTAGCACAGTAACTCCTCCCGTTCTTCGCTGTGATGCTCGGCAGCTGTTTTTTCAATCACTAGCCCTTTTTTATATCTTTTAATAAATGCTTCAAACCCTTTTACATCGAGCTCGTCAGGGTAGATTTCCTGTGCGGTCACTTCTTTAAAAACTTTATCATCCAAGAAATCTTCTAAACTTTCATTCTCACTTTTATTGAGCATATAAGAAGAAAGAATAGCCATGCCCCACGCGCCGCCTTCTCCCGCTGTGTCCATGACGGAAACCGGGGTATTAATTGCCGCTGCCATCATTTTTTGACCCACTACCGGCGTTTTAAATAATCCTCCGTGCGCTAAAATACTGTGAATCTTTACGTTTTCTTCTTTGACTAAAAGATCCATTCCTATTTTTAAAGCGCCAAAAGCTGTAAAAAGATGTGTACGCATAAAGTTTGCTAGATTAAAATTGCTTTTTGCTGAACGGACAAATAGCGGACGTCCACTTTCTACTCCGGTAATATTTTCACCTGAGAAATAGCCGTAGCTTAGCAAGCCCCCTCCATCAGGATCAGCTTCTAACGCTTTATTTAACATCACTTGGAATAATTTATCCGACTCTACTTTTTGCCCCATCGCCTCCGAAAATTCACGAAACAATCCGAGCCAAGCGTTTAAGTCGCTTGAGCAGTTATTCGCATGAACCATGGCAACTGGGCTGCCGTTTGGCGTGGTAACCAAATCAATTTCCGGATAGACTTTTGAAAGCTTTTTATCTAGTACAATCATCGCAAAAACGGACGTTCCTACTGAAACATTTCCCGTGCGTTTTCTTACGCTGTTTGTCGCCACCATTCCCGTTCCTGCATCTCCTTCTGGAGGACAAAACGGAATGCCCGGCTGCAAATTTTTTGATTGATCTAAAATGCTAGCTCCTATCGCTGTTAATATGCCTGCTTGCTCGCCTGAAGTATGAACTGCAGGCAGAATATCTGTTAGTTGCCACGGATATCCTTTGTAAGAAATAAGCTCATCAAACTGCTTCATCATCGCTTCGCTGTAATTTTTTGTGCGTTCATCAATCGGAAACATCCCCGAGGCATCTCCAATTCCAAGCGCTTTACTGCCCGTTAGCAGCCAGTGAATATAGCCGGCTAGCGTTGTTATGTAATGGATGCGCGGCAGGTGTTTTTCTTGATTGATGATTGCCTGATACAGATGCGCAATGCTCCATCGTTCAGGAATATTAAAGTTAAAATGTTCAGTTAATTCTTTTGCTGCTTCGCTTGTTGTTGCATTACGCCACGTTCGAAACGGAACAAGCAGCTCACCCGTTTTATCAAACGCCATATATCCGTGCATCATAGCTGAAACACCGATAGAGCCAACTGTTCGAATGGTGATTCCGTAGCTTCGTTCCACTTCTTGCTTCATTTCACGGTAAGCACTTTGCAAACCTGTAATAATATCAAGTAAGTTGTACGTCCAAAAACCGTCTTCCAAGAGATTTTCCCATTCATAACTGCCTGATGCGATCGTTTCAAAGTTTTCATTAATCAGCACCGCTTTAATACGAGTAGATCCAAGTTCAATTCCAAGGGACGTTTTTCCTTTAGCAATTGCTTGTTTTATGGTTTCTTGAGTTGTTTTCACGTTTAATCTCCTTTCTGATAGCTATAAAGATACCTATAGCAGCAAGGAAGCGCTTTCCGTTTTATGTAACGCTGTTTGAATTTGTTAACAACTTAAGTATATTTATTTGTACGTACATTTGTCAATAATAAAATTATATATGCACACAAATACTCAAAACACCCTACTATTCTCTTCTTAAACTTTTAAAAAATCGGTATTCAACCCTTAAATCATTTTCCTTTTGATTAAAAATTACGGAAATCTTTTCATTTATTCACGTTCATGATAAAATATGTCCATACAAATTTTACACATAAAAAAAGTTGAATGTATACAACTACGAAAGAAGTGAAAACATGAAGCCAAAATATCAGGTGATTATTGAGGATATAAAAAGCAAAATTCTTTCAGGCGATTACAGCATTGGCGAGCAAATCCCGACTGAATCGGTCATGCAAGAAACGTATGGTGTCAGCAGACATACGGTTCGAAAAGCGATTTTAGAGCTGTCGAATGAAGGGTTTTTAAGAAGCGAAAAAGGGTCTGGCACCTATGTAAGCAATCAGTATCAATCCAAAGCGAGCGGGGCTTCTGCCAACAAAACGATCGGCGTTATTACCACGTATATTTCCGACTATATTTTCCCTTCGATCATTCGCGGAATTGAAAGCAGGTTAAATAAAGATAATTATTCGCTGCTGCTGGCGAGCACGAATAATGATGTGGAACAAGAAAAAAAAGCGCTGGAAATGATGCTTTCCTACGGAGTAGACGGCTTAATTGTTGAGCCTACAAAAAGTAATTTGTACAATCCAAACATCTCGTATTATTTATCATTCAAAGAACAAGACGTTCCATTTACGATGATTAACGCCTACTACGAAGAATTAGAGGTTCCGTTTTTTTGTTTAGATGACGTTCAGTCAAGCTACCTTGCCACAAATGAATTAATTTCAAAAGGACATACACAAATTGGACTCATTGCCAAAATGGATGACCTGCAGGGAAAATACCGAATGAAAGGCTACATAAAAGCGCTCGGTGATGCAAAACTCCGCTTTCAGCCTGAGCATATTTTGTCTTTTAACACCGAAACAAAGCTCGATTTGTACGCTAATTTAAAAGAGTTTCTCACTGAAAATCAAGACGAAATGACCGCTCTTGTCTGCTATAACGATGAAGTAGGGTTAGAAGTCGTAAATGTATGCAGACAGCTTGGCATTTCCATTCCGGACAAGTTGTCAATTATTGGTCAAGATAATTCGTACATTGCTAAAAATGCAACGATTAATTTAACAACGTTAACCCATCCGCAGGAACAAATGGGACACGACGCGGCTGATTGGATCATTAAAAAGCTGCAGGGCAAAAAAAATTTGCCAAACGAAACTTACTATCAGCCTGTGTTAGTTGAAGGAGAAACGATTAAAGAATTAACTGCGAAGCGTGATGAAGTTCGTTAAGAGAAGGCTTCCTTAGAGGTCTATAAAACTTCTTATAAGATAAGGGGATGCACATTATTGCATCCCCTTTTTTATGTAACGATTCATTTTATAACGGAGCCTGAACGTTGATATATACTCCTTTTTCTATCCTTTGTTTCGCTTGCTCTATTGCTCTTTTAGCGGTAAGTGATAGCTGAGATACAGGAGCCGCCCCATCTGAACCAATAACAAGAGGATCAACCCAGCGCATTTTTGTCGTTTGGTAAACATCATAACAAGACGCCGTTCCTGTTTCTGCTTTGCTGTTAAAAAGAGCAGATAGCATCCCTTCAATGCTGCTATCTCCAGCGTTTTTCAGCAACCGAACCACATCGTCATCCTGCTTTAAAAAATCTTCTATAGATAAAATATCTTTTTGCAAAGCAAGCTTGATAATCTCCGTCAGCTGATAATTTCCAAACATATTAAGCGGATTCATAAAAAAGCCAATGACTTCTTTGTAGTAAGCATCCACAAACCACTCTGCCGCTGATAAATTGCTACATGCCATTTGTCCATTAAATACGACAAGGTGATCTAAAAACGCATGCACTTCTTCTAAAGTAATCTCCCCGCATACGTACAAATCCCGCAGCGTATAATCCACGCGGTCGGCGCATAAGTGCGGAGCGCTCTGTTCGAGCAGCGTCCACTGGCTTTCATCAAGTAAGATATCTCGCCAGTTTAAACCGGCGCTCGTTAAAATATGAGGAATAGACGACTGGGTCACAATTTGTTCGTAAATCATTTCATGATAATTTTCTTCTTTTTGTTCCAAAACATAGTCAATTACATGAGAAAATGCCGTATGTGAAACGTCATGTAATAAAGCCGCTATTTGCTCTTCCAAAGAGCCTCCTAGCCTATGTACAAGCATCATCGCACCAACGGAGTGATCATATCGAGTAGTATTCCATTTTTCATTTACAAACCGGCTCGCTCCTCCTTGGTAAACTCCTTTTAAACGCTGTACGGGATCACTTTGAATCAGCTCTAAAAGAACGCCGTCTGCTTCAAATTTCCCGTACAGTTCATCATAAAGTGTAAGCATATCCTTCTCTCCTTTTACTAGCTTAATATGTTTAATCCTAAGCTCAAGACACAATGCTGTAAAGTCGCGTTGCGATAGTAAACTAGCTTTTGTAACAAAACGTTCAAGTTTCTTGCTGGCACACTCATAAAAATCACTCATTGGGATGATTTTTTTTTATGACTTTAGTGATAAAGTTTTATGGAGAAATTTATTTACTAATAGAATGTAAGATAAAAAAGGAGATATTTATGAAGAAGCTTAGCATGCTGCTGCTCATTTTAGTCATTGCCGTAGTCGGCTGTTCAAAAGGAAACGAGCAAAAATCACAGGAAGTAAAAGGAACAATTGAAGTCCCTCAAACCATTAAAGCAAATGAAAAAACAGCTATTAACGTGCTCGTTACACAAGGAGACAAAAAGATAGAAAATGCAGATGCCGTACAAATTCAAGTCGAAAAAGAAGGCTATATTAACCAGAAAATGATTGACGCCAAACATCAGGATAACGGCGCATACAGCACCGACTATACGTTTAAAGACGACGGCGAATATACGATTACCGCTCATGTGACGATAAAAGGCGACATGAAAATGTTTACGAAAAAAGTAACGGTTGGCGAGAAAAAGTAAACTGCCTATTAAAAAACGACCTCTGCTTCTTATAAAGGATTGGATTAAGAGTAAAAAACTTAAATATCGTAATAATTTTAGGTTCAAACCACATGTGGTTTGAACCTTTTAGTTTTGCTGATTTTGTAGGATATATCGGTAATTAGTCTATAAATCAGCATACTAATAAATTGAAAATGACTAATGTCATGCACTTGAAAATCATGCTAGAATAAGCTTCTGAATTGTTACTACTATTGATGTGATAAAAATATTATTTAACTTAGATAATTACTATTGGGAGGAACGAATTTGACAGAACCTATTAAAATTATTCGTGATTTAGACTCCTTACAGGGGACTTGTTATGTGGAAATAAAACCTGGAAAATACACAGGTGAACACTGGACTAAAGAATCAATATTTTTCACAGATAAAACATTCACTTACTTTTCCAGTGCGATTGAAAAACACTACAAAAAATATTCTCTTTGGGGAATGAGTGAGATAAGCCGAGTGACTTGGAAGTTGATTGTAGAGGAACTAGAAAACCTTAAATTATTTTTAATGGATAATCCAAAAGCTGATGAATTAAAAAAGCATATCGGTTTTTTCTATCTGGACAGCACGGAGAAAAAATTCAAAGAAAACCTCAACCAAAATGTTAGTGATTTAGTTCAAGTTATCAGCGAATTCCAAACTTGGATAACTGAAAAGAGTAAAAATAACGAGTACATTTCGATATTAGGCATTTAAGCGAAAAGGACCATCATTTGATAGTCCTTTTTGGTTATTTTAATACCGAAAAGCCTGCGAAAAAATCTGTTTTTGTGATATGCTATTTGTTACTTTTCACTTCAAAACCGAGCCCGCTATTCTTGTCAAAGGTCGCTTTTATTATTCCTTGGATTCTTTAATACGGTCAAGATACTGCTTCGCATGAAGCAGACCGAGATTTTTTTCTTTTCGTATGTATTTAATAGCCTGAACGTCACTTCGGCCATTCATCATCATCAAATTGACTCTGTTTTCAAAAGCCTCGTCTTTCTCTATTTCTAGCTGCTTCCACTCTTTCTCTAAATCACGTTTAGGTGTTTTGAGCAGGAATACCACTAGTATAACAAGAACGCTACTTGTGGTGATATAAAGCCACAGCCACTCGAGAAACCAGCTGTTAATCACATTGATTATGATGAGAACAGTGAAGCAAGAATACAGCCTTGTTTGATACTTACTCCTTTTGTTTGAATCTATTTTATTAAAAAATATCCCCACCGTCAGCCTCCTTTTAGCATTTCATAGGCGCTTTTTTCTATTAATCTCTTTTGTGCATTAAGCAAATCTATATCATACAAATTACCATTTAACCCAACAAATAGCAATCAAGTTCACCCTATCATACTCTTTATCTCATTGACTACTCATAAAAAATACAGGACTTTTCGCAAAGCCCTGCACGTTTATTTCATATTTAAATAAGGTTAAACATTTTTACGACTTGAGCAACCGCAAACGTAACCCCAATCGCAATCACTGTTGGAATCGCAAAAGCAAGAAACGTCCACTTAACATTTTTAGTTTCTTTATAAATGTTCACAAGCGTTGTTCCGCACGGAAAATGCAGAAGCGAAAACAGCATCATGTTAAGAGCCGTTAGCCACGTCCAGTGGTGATCCAGAAAAATTTGTTTGAGTCTTGTTGCATCTTCAATTTCGATTAATGAGCCCGTTGATAAATACGCCATCAGTAGAACCGGTACAACAATTTCATTAGCCGGCAAGCCAATGATAAAAGCAGCTAGTATATACCCGTCTAGCCCCAGCGTCTTGGCAAACGGATCAAGAAACTGAACGAAGTGCATTAAAATACTCGTATCGCCAATATAGATATTAGCCAATACCCACGTTAATACCGCTGCGGGTGCTGCAACAATAATCGCGCGTTTTAACACAAACAGCGATTTATCCAGCGTCGCACGTACAATTGTATCTACAAATTTTGGCTTGCGGTAAGGCGGGAGCTCTAGCGTATAGTGGGTTGGTACTCCGCGCAGCGCCGTTTTAGACAGTGCCCATGATACGAACAGCGTCACAACAATTCCAAATAACACCGTTCCCACTACAACAAGCGCCGTTACGAAAGTTTTAGCACTCCCTGTAAAGCCTGTTGCCATAAATAAAGAAGCTAATAAAATCAGCGTAGGCCATCTGCCGTTACATGGAACAAAGTTATTCGTTAAAATCGCCATCATACGTTCACGCGGCGATTCAATAATACGCGTTGACATAATCGCTGCGGCGTTACATCCAAACCCCATTGCCATCGTCAGGGACTGCTTGCCGTGTGCACCTGCTCGTTTGAACAAACGATCCATATTAAACGCGACGCGAGGCAAGTAGCCATAGTTTTCTAAAAGCGCAAACACCGGGAAAAAGATAGCCATCGGAGGCAGCATCACGCTAATGACCCATCCCGTGCCGCGAAACAGTCCTAGTACAAGAATTCCGTGCAGCCATTCTGGCGCATGCATCGCTTGAAAGAAAGCTGTTAAATATCCTTCCGCCCAGCCGAACCCTTCTGCAATTAATCCAGAAGGAACGTTTGCCCCTGCTATAGTGATATAAAAGATGACCGATAAAATACCAAGCATAATCGGAAAGCCCCAAATTGGCGAAGTGAAGACTTTATCCAATTTCTCCGTACGCTGAAGCTTTGAGCGGTCTTCGTATACAACGGCTTTTTTACATATTTGCTGTGACGACTGATAAATGCTTGCGACCATATTTGAACGATGATCTTTTTCTTTTGCCTGCTGCGCATAGCGCGTTAGCTGTTCCATCGCTAATGAGTTTTCAGGAGTTAACGGATTTCCCATATGCGCTGTTCCTCCTTTCTGTGTGGCTGATACCTTGCTGCTGATGCTGCTGAATTGTTTCTAAAAACGAGGTGTCTCCATCAAGAACTCGTAAAGCAATCCAGCGGAGAGGAAATTGATTTCCCACAATAGAAGCAACTTGAGGTTCTAGCTCCTTTAGCGAAGCTTCAATTTCTTTTGTGTACTGCACCTGATAAGGAGTAAGCTTTACTTCCCCGCGCACGACTCCTTCAATCGCATCCAGCAAATTCGTAATGCCTTTTTTATTGCGAGCTGATATAGGCACAACCGGTACGCCTAACGATTCAGCGAGCTTTTTTTCGTTAATCACAATTCCTTTTTTCTTTGCTTCATCCATTAAGTTCACACAAATCACGACGTTTTCCGTCATTTCCATTACCTGCAGCGCTAAATTAAGATTTCGTTCCATCGCCGTTGCATCGACCACAACAACCGTCACGTCAGGTCTTTCAAATAAAATATAATCGCGCGCTACTTCTTCGTCCGCCGAGTTTGAATAAAGTGAATACGTTCCAGGCAGATCGACGATTGTGTAGAGCTGCTGGTGATGTTCAAACGTCCCTTCTGCTTTGGCCACGGTTTTTCCCGTCCAGTTTCCCGTGTGCTGCTTAAGACCGGTTAATCCGTTAAATAACGTACTTTTTCCTGTGTTCGGATTTCCTGCTAATGCAATGCGATACTCACTCAACGTCGTCACCTACTTTTTTCACATAAATTTTTGAACTTTCTTCTTTTCTGAGACCAATCGTTGTATGACTGACTTGATAAGCAACAGGATCTCCTAACGGGCTTTTTTGAAGCACTTTGATGATGGCTCCTGGAATAAACCCTAAATCTAACAAGCGGCGCTTTAAGGCACCTTCGATTTCAATTCGCTCTAGCTGCACCGTTTCACCTGTCGTAAATGTAGACAGCGGAGAATTTTTTACACTAGCCATCTATTTTTCACCCCTTCTTATTTTTTATACAAGGTTATATTTTTTTCATTAGACCAACTTTTAAGGTAAAAAAATATACTCGTTGATTTGTAATAGGCTATTCTGCTTAAGCAGAAAAGTGAACCTGTCTGCATCAATTATTTAAAAATTTTAGTTTTCACTTATAATAATACCGAAAGTTTACCACAGGAAACTTTTTTAGTCTAGGGTAAATAACTGACTTTTTTCTTCTTTCTACTAAAGGCATAAAGTGCACCGGTCTATTTTATTTAATCATTTAATAAGAGGAATCAAGTCGAAAAATAATTTAGTAAAAACGAATTGACAAAAGTAAAAAACTGTAAAAATATGCTATACTAGTGAATGGGTTTTTTTGAAAAATAAAGTATCGATTAGCTTTAAAACCTACAAAATCACTTTAGGGGGCTTTTATGAAAAGGTTCAAAAGGGTTAGCGCAGTTGTTTTAGGTTTTGCTTTATTATTCTCACCGCTTGCACCGCAAACCGTTGCAGAAGCAAAAGTCGTGTGGGGGAATCAGGAACTGGTTAAAGGGCAAATAGGACGCGTTACAGTTTTAAAGAACACGAATCTTTACAACATTAAAAACAACAAGTTAGTAGCGGCTAGAAAAGTGACAAAAGGGCAAGTATTCCGCGTGTATTCTGAATCTAGTAAATTTGGTGGTCTTTACGGCGTATCAAAGGGTACCTATGCTCAAAAGTCATCAAGTATTAAGTATGAAAAAGCGCCTAGTGACAAAGTTCAGGCCTTAGGAGTAACGGTCACGAAGAAATCTTTAGCAAGCAACATTAGTTATCCGCAGGTATCTGGCCTTATCAATAAACCATTTGAGGCTAGCTATAATCGAAAGTTCTTAAATATTGCTAAGGAAGCACAAAAAGAACACAACGAGCTAAAAGAACAAGAGAAGGAAGACCGCAAAAACGGCTGGGCGCCAGGTCCTTATTCTCGTAATATGACATACTCTGTACCTTACAACCAAGATAATATTTTAAGTGTTGCTGTTACGAATGATGCGTACGCTGGCGGCGTTCACGGCAACGCTTGGATTGATACGTACAATTACGATTTGTTAAAAGCTCGACAAATTAGCTTAAAAGATATTATTAACACCAACACTAAGTTAAACAAGGTTAATAACTATATCCGGAATGAAATGATTGCGCGTAATAAAAAAGGTGCTCAGTTCTGGGTTAATGAATTTAAGTCTGTAAATTTAAAAGACGATCAGTTTTACTATACAAGTAGCGGCATTGCCATTATATTTGGTGAGTATGAGTACGGCCCGTATTCTAACGGCATTCATACGTTTAAAATTCCGTCCAGCGTTTATAAATAAGATCGTCGTACAAAAAAACATAAAAAAAAGAAGCATGCGAACCATCAGTTCACATGCTTCTTTTTCTTTCTTTCTGCAGAATAAGCGGAGCAAAAAAGAAAGGTGAGCCCTATTCCGCCTCCAACCATCATTGAATAGGAAAACGTATCTCTTAACGCTAGGCCGCCTATCATTGACAATACAAACAGAAAATAAAACAGTAATGTGTAGTTCCTCTTCACAATCTCTACCCTCCCCTTCCCCATCATTTTCCGAAAACCAAATCATCCAATACAACCACGAAAGAACTCAGGGCCGCATGCATTACGCTTCTTGCAGCCGACGAAAAACCTCTTTTCAAGGTATTTTTATAGCGTTTGAAAAAGTGAAATGGTCAGAGCTAACGTCAGCAAGGAGCCTGCGGATGTTAACATCATTATTTTTCGGTTACTCTGATTCTTTTCAGGCTTCAAAAACTCTTGAATGGCTACAAACCAGATCACAAAAGTGATTAAAGAAAGTATCCCCATAGACATACGAGCATCTCCATTCTTATATTATATGTATTTAAATTTTTTAACATATCTAATCAACAAACTTTCCCGACCGAGTTGCGAAAATAAATGTTACTCTCTACTTAATATTAACATAAAATTCCATATTTTTTTAATGTGTGATGTAAAAACCACAATATTTTAGAAAACAGGCTATTTATAAAACGCTCATTTGAACTGGAAATGGACATAAAGCTGTCTCTGGCTATGCTCCACTTTACAAATGATATACTTATTTATAGAAAAACCTCTCAGATCTCACCCAGTACTTACCCTACCCTCAGAGGAAGAAAGTGTACATTGTTAGGAGGAAACGAAATGATTAAAAAACTAGACCATTTTGTGTTAACAGTAAAAGACGTTGAAAAAACTATTCACTTTTATACGGTTATCTTAGGCATGCAAAAAGAAACGTTCGGAGAAGGAAGAGTAGCGCTTCGTTTTGGTGAACAAAAAATAAACTTACATCAAGCAGGGCATGAATTTGAGCCTAAAGCAAATCACCCTCTTCCGGGTTCCGCTGATTTATGTTTTATTACAGAAGAAAAGATCGAAAGCATAATCCATCATTTACAAAAACATAATGTAGAAATTGAAGAAGGGCCGGTCAGACGTACAGGTGCTGTAGGGCCTATTGTTTCTGTTTATATTAGAGATCCTGATTACAATTTGATTGAGCTGTCGAACTACGTAGATTAAGGCGACCTTCTTAAAAAAGGCTGTTTTCATAAATATTATTGCTATGTTATAGAGGCTCAAAAGAAAACTCGCAGTAGAAATTTGCGAGTTTTCTTTATTATATAAGGGACCCCGCTTCTTATAAACTGCGTCCTTACAATCTAATTAACAACCAAATTGATCGTATCTTTTTGTATTTCATACTGACCCTTTATTTCTCCAATACCAGTGATAAAAAGTGAATCACCCGTTTCCAATGGTTTATCCTGTAATACGATAAGTAATTTATTTATATTTTTCAATCCAACCGCACAATAGGCAAGGGATGGTTGTTGAATAAGGTATTCTTGGTTAATTATCCTTACTTTTATATAATTTTTATGTAATAACCTGCCTTCCAAAGGAACAATATTCATCGGATCAAAGGATAAAGCAATGATTTCTCCTTCAATGAAAAGATGGGTTCCTATCTGTGCTTCGAATTCATCAAGTTCTTTCTTCCTTGATTCAACCGCAAAATTTACTGCTGCTTCTGTTTCCGGGCTTATTTGAACCTCTTCAATTGCCTGTTTTCGAGGGGGAATATCAAGAATTTTAATTAACTCAAATAGTGTTGTTTTAGCCTCAAAAAAACTTTCTTTCCAATCAGGTAACAATTCATCCAGCAACAAACACATAAATAAGCCTGAACTATAACAGCTGCGCCTTATATTAGAAGTGGATTCAACAGCGTTTATTAGATTTTTTCCATATTTTTTTAAAACCAAATCATTAGGAAGCGAAGATTTTTCTGAAAAAGCCTTTAGTTCAACGTACCAGGCTGGTCCTTCAACAGATTCAATTAAGTTTTCATATGTTAAATGCTCTTTTATTCCTTCTGTCCTTTTTTCCCTTAGGCTGATAAATTCGTTCAAATACTGCTTCTTGTTACTGATACTAGTTTCTATCAATGCATTATAAAGACTTTTTCTTTCCCGATTTCGAATTTCTACATTCTCTTTTGTTAAGGGATAGGTTATTCCCATCGTTTCATCAGGAAAGCGTTTTTCCCCTTTTACATATTGATTTCCGTGGAATAATTCGTGAACCAATATCGAAAAAAGTCCTTCATAGTCATCGTACAGTTCCATATCAGCAATAGCCGTAGGATAGCCATCAAATAGAATAAGCGTATTTCCCACAAACTGCTCGTCCCGTTTTAAAATTTCATATGATTTAGGAGGAATGTCATTATACCTAGGATGATTGAACAGGAATACACTGTTTTGGTCGTACAATGCATAGGCAACAAGTTCAAAATTTGGCCAATACCTTTCTAAGTTCGTATTAGTTAAGTCCTTGGCAATTTGATTCAGAAAATGGTTCATTCTTTTCATCCCCAATTGTTAATTCCCTAAGGAAAGAGAATATTCTTTTTTAGAAAAAAGGGCTTGTTCAACTTTACCTCCTCATTAGTTAAACAAGATTACTATTATTATCCTAATTTTAACATAAGTTTCCTAACGTTTGGTTTGCTGTCTTGGAAGAAACGAAATGATTAAAAAATTAAACCATTTTGTGTCAACGGTAAAAGACGTTGAAAAAGGAACTTATTAAAAAAAGAGAATGCACAAGGCATTCTCTTTTTAAATGGCTATATAAGGTACTACTCTTTAGACTTACCTACTTCTACTTTTTTCGTAAACATTTTCATGTCACCATCTACCGTCACGTGAGCGGTAATCATATATTCGCCGTCTTCTTTAAACGTATAGTCCGTACTGTATACGCCTTTTCCTTCGTGCGGTGCTTTTGTCATTTCTTGATTGATGTAGCCTTCTTTTTCAACTTGGAACTGTACGTCATCTGCGTTTTCTACTTTTTTATCTCCTTGCGTCACAAGGACTTTAAGCTTGACTTGTTCATTTGCTTGAATGGATTCCGGTACTTCAATCGTTCCATTTACTTCTTTTGAACGTGAATCATTTCCTTTTGAACAGCCTACTATAGCTATCATTAAAACGAATAATACGATGCTGAGTTTTTTCATTATGTTGTTCTCCTTTGTTATGTAAATGTGAAGTCTTCCTGCAATTTCATATTATACTCATTTATCCGGTAAAAAGAGAAAAATTGCTTATTGTCCACATAAAGTTCTTATTTCTACAGTAGCTTTTACATCTTTTCATTTCTCTACTCGCCCTTCGCTTCACAAAAAAAGCTGAAGAAGCGTATTGCCTTCTCCAGCTTTACCTTTATCTCTGCGGTTCTTCTAGCGTATAAGCAGACAGTGCGTTTTCGACCCATCGTACAAAATCTTTGCTTGCTCCCCAGTCAATATTTAATACTCCTTCTGCGCTTCCTGAAGGAATACACTTAACTTTGTTTGGACCCGACACATTTTCTAGAATAATGGTTAGTGATCCTCTGCCGCCGGTGCGGAAAAAATAGCGTTCAAACACAAGTGTGCACAGCTGCTTGCCGTCTCCAAGGTCATAATATTCTTTGTATAGTAAGTCACTTTCCGAATTATTTGCGTTCACAAGCTTTTTTGCTCCATCAAAAGGAAGTAGCGTCGTTTTAAATTCAATTACCTTTCCCATCACTCAAGCCCCTTTCTATCGCAACAGATACCTACTACTTCTCTTTTTCCCTCTAAAAAACCTGCCGCTTCTCTTTATGTACAATATGGTACAATAGAAAAGAAAAGAAATTGTTTGAACGGAAAAAGGAGCACACAACCTCAATGAATACACGAGATGAACTTATCCAAAATGTGGTTTCAACGATGCGAAACCAAACGAAAAAAATGCAGCTATCAGTTATCCCTACTTTAAAATCATATATTCCTTTAAATGAATTTTTAGCGCTTCACATGCTGTATAAAGAAGGGAATCACATCGTTTCTGAGATTGCCGAGCATATGCACATCTCAAACAGCAGCATGACGTGTATCAGCGACCGTCTGATGGAAAGAGAATTTGTCACGCGCGTACGCAGTCAAAAAGACCGCCGCGTTGTCTACTTATCCATTACGGATAAAGGAAAAGCGTTTGCAGAAGAAATGGAAAAAGTGCTCACTAAAGAATACGGTGAAAAGCTTAGTCATTTTACGGATGAAGAATTACAAACGTTTCTTCGCTTGTTAAATAAAATGGATATTTAATAAAAAACCAGATGCCCGCTAAGCAGGCCTCTGGTTTTTATTTTGGTTAGTTGTTGTTTACCTTCAAATTAAATGCGTCTGAAGTTAAGTCTTTTGACCAGTCTTTTTCGTGATCACTTACATACGGAATAAATCGAAGCATAGTGACGTCCTTATCATTTCGGTACTCTCCGTCCATCTCTATCACTGTGTCTGTTCCTCCTCCACTGCCGCTTTCAGAAAGATTTCTTCCATTTTGATCTTTTATGTCTACACCAACATCCGTTCCGCCTCGGATGCTTCCGTTTGATGTAAACGTATAGTGCATTTTAATCGAAACAGGCGATACGCGAACTTCTTTAATAGACAATACGCCTTCTATTCCCTTTTCGCTAATCGGAATTTCCTTGTTTAACGGATACACTTTAGTATCAGCAATAATTTTTGAGCCGTTTACGCTGGTGTGTACGGTCCAATTCCCTTTAATTTCTCCGTACGAATCCCGGTAGTTCCCACTTTTCGTCTGACCAGGATTCTTTTCAAATTCGAGGCTTGTGAACTGCGCGCTGATTTGATAGTTTTTGCTTGGATCAATGTGATCTAGCACGCTGTAGCCTTCAACATCAATTTCCCCGTCTCCGTCCGTGTCCGCTTGCGTTAGTTTTAAAGCGTACAGATAGTCCCAGCTTCCGTCTTTGTTTTTGATTGGTTCCTCTCTAATACTTGAAGCGGAATCAAAAAACGACATATTGCCAATTTTCACGCGCAGCTCTCCCGGTCGAATTGGCGCGTTTTGGTTAAGTCCTAGTGCGGTTCTTCTAATTTCATCTGCGCTGATCGTCAGCCCAAGCAGCACCTGTCCGTCATCAAGCATTAGTTCATTTACTTTTACTTCAATACCTTGGTCCGTTGCCGTTTCATTTACCGCTTTTTTATAGCTGCTCAAACTGCCTTCAGGCTTGTTTATAAGCAGCTCAATTTGCTGACCGAGCTGCTGACTGATTCGCACAGCCGATGCCCATACCGTTTCGTTTTTCATCATCACAGGTGTTACAGCAAGCAGCAGCACCGCAGCGGCAATCAGCGGACGCGCTTTTTTCCGCACCGGCTTTATTTCACGTTTTAAACGTTTTTTCATTCGTTTTTTCTCGCTTTCCGTTAGCTCGATTTCTTCATATTCATCAACATCTATAGACGATCCGTTTAATAAGTCGTACTCATTTTTCATCTTTGTCCCTCCTTATTTCTTATTTAAAAATCGCTTTTAATTTTTTTCGTCCGCGCGACAGCCGGTTGTATAAATTGCTGATGGTGGTCTCTTGTTTTTTCGCAATTTGCTTCAGCTCGATTTCCTGTAAGTAATACGCTTTAAACAGCTCGCGGTCTCCTTCACTTAAGTGACCTAAAAGTTCTTCCACGTCATTTGTTTGAACATTATGAACTCCTGATGTTTCACCGAACTCCGCTTCGCCAAGCGCTTCGTGCTGCGTTTTTATGTATTTGCGCTGATAGTCAATGGCTTTGTACTTCGCAACAGCCGCAACCCAGTTTTTAAACGTATTTTTCTCCGAATCAAAGCGGTGAATATGATGCCACACCGCTAACAATACGTCATTTACACATTCTTCTTCATAGCTTTTGAGCGTGCCTAAATGCTTGCGTACAATGGCCGTAATTAACCCTCCGTACTGATCAATTAACAGCTCTAATCCTTTTTCTTTTTTACGCGTTATACACCCAACAATCCAGTCATCTTCCATGACATTGCTCCTTTCTCCTTGCTTTTACATCTATTAATACGCATTCTTTTTACAAAACCTATCAATCTTCCTAAATTAAATAAAAAATAAGCTTGTTCCGTATTTCTCTCGCTGGTAAAATAAGCTAAAACCTTTGAAGGAGGCCGCTATGATTACCTATCCTTTTCTTACATCTAACCCAACCATCGGCGTAACCGCACCGTCTTCCGGTGTACCGAAGCCTCTTCACTCCATGTTTTCTTTATCGTGTGAACGAATGAAGGAAAAAGGCTTTTCTGTTATACCCGGAGAAACCGTGTGGACGCAGCACAAAGCAAAATCTGCTTCTCCTAAAAAACGTGCAAATGAGCTTCAAGCCATGATTACTGATGAAAACATTGATATCGTTATCCCGCCTTGGGGAGGCGAGCTGCTGATTGAAATTCTTGAACATCTCGACTTTACAAAATGGAAAGCAAAATGGGTTCTTGGTTATTCTGACACCAGCGTTCTTTTGCTGGCTATTACACTTAATACCGGGATTGCAACGGCTCATGGAACCAACTTTGTGGATTTACGCGGAGAATACTGGGATCCAACGACTGCGATGTGGCAGCAGGTGCTGACGACCAAAAAAGGAGAAAGCGTAGCTCAAGTTTCTTCTGATTGCTATCAAACAGAATGGCAGCACGATAACCCGTCACCATGCGTGTTTCATTTAACCGAGCAAACGGCTTGGAAGCACACAGCGTCACGTGACGTTCATATTCAAGGACGCCTGCTCGGAGGATGTATTGACGTAATCAGGCACTTGGTAGGAACTCCTTTTGGAGATGTAAAAGCTTTTCGAGAAAAATATATTCCTTCAGAACCGGTCATTTGGTACTTTGACAACTGTGAACTGACGACTGTAGACCTTCGCCGCTCACTTCTTCAGCTTAAGCTAGCGGGCTGGTTTGATAACTGCTCGGGTATTTTATTTGGCAGAAGCATAGCTAATGAACCCGTTGATTCCTACACGGCTGAAGACGTGTATCATGACCTCGCCTCTGACTTACATATTCCAGTTATCTATGACATCGACTGCGGCCACCTTCCTCCTCAGCTCACGCTTATTAACGGCGCGTATGCTCGTGTTAACGTAGAGAAGAATAAAGGCACAGTTGTTCAATGCTTTACGTAAAAAAAGAGGCTTGTATATAAGTAGTTTATTTAATTGAAGAAAAATTCGAACGAACTTGATTCTTGATGCAGAATCCAATTCGTTCGGATTTTTTTATGAGTATGGTAAATACAGGTTTGTTTCATATATGTAGGTGCTTCCAATGATTGATTGGAGGGCAAGACGAAGACTTCTGCGGGAAAAGCGGAACAAGTGAGACCCCGCAGGAGCGTTCGCGACGAGGAGGCTCACCGGCCGCCCGCGGAAAGCGAAGTCTTGTACGGAAATCAGCCGCGGTTCATTTCGTCGTTTCACAATTTTGTTTTACATATCTGTCATCAGTAATATAAACGTCCCAAACAAGAAAAAAGTTGCACCAAACCACGAGTGATAGTGCTCTTTTTTCTTTCTTTCAAACTTCCATTCTTCAAATCCTCGAATTACGTACAGGAGAAAAAAGAAAAGAAACATAAAAACGGAGGTATAGGCTGGAGGTATAACAAAGATCAGCACTAAAAACGCTGCAAGCATCACCATTTCAAGTGTGATAAACAGCGGACGCCTTCCCTTAAAGCTTCTCCAATAGCTTTTTTTCATCTTTGTATTCAGCTTCTTTCGCATGGCAAGATCCAGAAAGATATAAACGACTGCCAGAATCAGCAAATACACAAGCGTCATTTCCGTCCCTCCTTCCGACTTAAAATATCCTTATACTTCCATTTTAAAGGACTTTCCATAAATTTCAAGTATCTAAAAAACTTTATCCAACTTATTAGTGCAAGCATTCATATATTTAAAAATCGCTAATATATTGACTAATGTACAGGTTGAATTCTCTGTATAAACTCACCTAGAGGGGGACATCAAGTTATGAGAATAAAAGAAGTGAAGCAAGGTGCACTCACAGCGCTGAAAAACCGCTGGGGATTCGCCGTACTGCTTACGTTCGTTACGTATCTAATTGCTGCCGGTATTCCAGGACTTATTGACTTTCTTGTTAACGGATTTCCAAGCGGGTCTGAAACCGAATACTCTCAGTCTACCTTAGCTAATATTGTATCCCTGCTGCTCGTACCGCTCTTTTTCTCTTACTACTGGGTACTATTGCGTCTGGTGCGAGGAGAAAGTGTACGTGTAGGAAACGTGTTTGATTCATTTTCATCTGCAGGATTATACTTTAGAACCCTCGGACTTTACTTGCTAACGATTATTTATACCGTGCTGTGGAGTATTTTACTAATCATTCCCGGCATCATCAAAAGCCTTGCCTATTCACAGGCTTACTACGTATTCCGCGATAACCCAGATTATTCAGTGAACCAGTCTATTACTGAAAGCAGAAGGTTAATGAACGGCTACAAGTGGACCTACTTTTTACTCGTTTTAAGCTTTATCGGCTGGGGAATTTTAAGCTTGATCACGCTTGGTATCGGGTTATTATGGCTTGTTCCGTACGTAACGACTTCGCTTGGCGTCTTTTATGAAAAGCTAAAAGCAAATGAGACAGAAGTTGCTGAATAGAAGAAAAACCGTATTCGAGTTGCGAATACGGTTTTTTTATGGATAGCTTTACGCTGCCTGATCTCCTCCATCAGAGGGCTTTAACTTTTGAGTCTTCGCTTTTTTATTCACTAAATAAATACTGATAATAATAAGCACTAGCCCTACAAGAAGTGACGACGTAAACGGTTCGTCCAAAAAGAGCGTACCAATGACAATTGAAATAATCGGCACAAGAAAATTAAAGGATGCCACTTTGCTGGCCTCGCCTTTACTGATTAAATAGAAATAAATGAGCCACGCAACAGCAACAGAAAACAGTGCTAAAAATAAAAGCAGCAGCATAAATGATGAATTCCACACCATATGAGACCATCCTTCCACTCCGCTTCCAGCTGCTGTCATAACCACTCCGCCGACAAGACTTTGAACGGTAATAAGCCAAATGCCATCTACACTGTCGCTAATACGTTTGATATAAACGGTTCCAATCGCCCAGCTCAGTGCAGTAAGGACAGCTAAAAGAATTCCAACGGCTGAAGCATTAGCAGATAATTCTCCCGTGCTGATGGTAGCTACGCCTACAAAACCAAGAAGCAAGCCCCCTATCTTCACAGCGTTCATGCTTTCTCCAATCCACAGCCACGCAATGATGCCGATGAGCACCGGCTGCAAGTAGACAATAACGCTGAAAACCCCTGCTGGCATAAACATAAGTCCAATCGTTTGCAGACCGTAGAATAAGATTGAATTAAATAGACCTGACACCATATATTTACGCCAGTTCTGCTTCCAGTGAAGCTGCTTGTATCTTGGCAGTGCGACTGCTAATAAGATGACTCCCGCACTTAATGACCGCAGTCCAGATAACAAAATAGGCGATGAATAGCCAAGCGCCAGCTTCGACATCGGCCACGTTAATCCCCAAATCAGTACGAGAGCAGCTAAAAGAATCCCGTTAATAAAAGATGATGACTGTTTCATACAACAACCACTCCTACATATATGAATGTAAATGATTCACGCGTTCATTCCTCCTTGTATACTACGCTTCTTTTTTACTCGCTTCAACTGGATGCTTTTGATGTAATTTATGTATAGCAGTTATAGTAACTGAGTTTCTTTTATGACAGCGTATCTTTCTTCTCTATGTGCTCATTTAGAAAAAAATAAAGTGTATCGCTAATGGCAATATCACTTTTTACCTATAGCTTTTATACATCCTAAAAGCCTTGAAGCCATTCAGCTGCTGGGTTTCTGCTCCCCTTTTTCATTTAGCTTACATATTTTCTAATAAATCTATGAATCTCCTAAACATTTCTACCTAGATAAATTGTCAGAATTATTACAGAGAAGGTGACAATTCTACTTATATCGCTCTTTAATATTAAAACTATGTTACAAAATGTCGTAATTTGGAATTAGATGTTTACTTTTCCTGTCAGGATTGATAGACTCACAGTTGTGAATAAAACAAGTTATGGAAAGGGAGAAAGAACATGCTAAAGAAAGCAAATCGTACAGTTATGAATATGGGGTTAGCAGCATTACTTGTTCCCGCTGCCCTAACATTTAGCACAACTTCAGCAAGTGCAAATGACGGAGGCGCTGCACCAGCACCCGTACAAGAAAAGGTAACGCCAAGCGTACCTCAACAACAAGCAACTACTACTAATCAAAAAGTCATCGTAAACGTGAGTGCGTTAAATATTCGTCAAGGAGCTAGCTTTTCATCTCCAGTTGTTGGAACGGCAACACAAGATCAAGAGTTTGCTATTTTAAAAGAAGCAAACGGCTTAGTTGAAATTGCACCAAACAAATGGATTTCAAAAAGCTCAAGCTACGTAACAATTGCATCAGGTAAACCAAGCGCAAGCCAAGTAAAAGGTGTAAGCACATCAACTCCTTCTACTTCTACAGCATCTGCATCTACATCTGCAGCAAAAGAAACTAGCACACCAGCACCTGCTCCAACAACAAGCACGGCTTCTGGAAGCACAGTAAATGTTGCACGTAGTTTAGTAGGATCACCTTACCAATGGGCAGGAAACACACCAAGCGGATTTGACTGCTCAGGCTTTATCGCATACGTGTTCAACCATAGCGGTCACAGCATTTCACGTACAAGCGTAGCCAACTACTGGAACATGGCGACAAAAATTTCGTCTCCACAACCAGGCGATCTAGTATTCTTCCAAAACACATACACAAGCGGCCCATCTCACATGGGAATCTACATCGGAAATGGCCAAATGATTCACGCTGGTTCACACGGTGTAGCAGTAGCTGACCTAGATGTTTCTTACTATCAAGATCATTTCTTAGGATACGGACGCTTCTAAGAAAAAAATGCCCTCCAATCGTTAGATACGTTCTAACGATTGGAGGGCATTTACTTTTTATCGCTGCGCGACAGAAAGAGCCTTTTCAATACGCGTTTGAAATTTATTTTTCCAGTCTTCCGCAAGTTCAGAAACTTCTAACGCCCGCTGCATTCCTTCTACATCTTTTGAATGATGGAAATATAAATCAAGCGTGAACCACACGGATACTTGGTCCGGATGAGCTTGAATTAATTTCACTTCCGCGTCTTTCGTAATCGTACCTTCTTTCAGCACGCGGCAAAGATAGCCGGTATAGCTTGTCTCAATCATTCGTTTTAAAATCCCTTTAACGCCCGTTCTCTTTGTAATCGTGTCGCATGGATTTCGCCCTTGCGTCACTTGAATAACGGCGTCTCCCACTTGATAAACGTCTCCAATGCATACGTCTTTTTCAACCATGCCCACTAAGACAAGATTTTCTCCAAACGCAGACATGGGCAGCTCCGTATCAAACTCTTCGTTCCATTTTTTGTAGTGCTCATACGGATACACGCACACCGCACGATCGGGTCCGCCGTGATACCTTAAGTCCGCTACGCCGTCGCCTTGAAACCCTTCTTTTGCTAAAAACGTTTCGTCTACTTGCTTTTTGCATATACCTGTCCGCATTTCTTTGTCAGAGCCGTATGCCATTTGTTCGGGCATGCCGGTTGCTAAATGAATCAGCTTTCTCTCAGGTGTTGTCATTATGTTTACACCTCTTTTATCATTTTTACTAGTTTACCACATTTATAGAGCGTTTTATTTACTGGATGTACTCATGAGCTGTCTCAGCGGTTTCCACTTAAGTCCTAGTGCATAATTAATAGCGGTAGCTGCGACAAATCCAAGCAGCACTCCCGAAACGGTCGGCATAAATAAAGATGGAAACACGGCTACGCACGCTAGTGTTACCACAAAATTTCCTGTATACGACCATTTTGGATGCTTTAAAAAAAATGTTTGAATACTATTCATTGTTAACTCCTTTATGCGATTGCTTTATAACCCCTCATGAATATTCTACCATTAAAAAGGAAAAGTTTCTCTAAAACGACGTATTATAGGTCATTTTGTCTCTTTTTTACTTCTCATGCTGTAATTCCAAGAACCGGAAGTATCATAAATTTTTAAAAATATTTCACAATTATATTAAAAATATCTTCATTTCCCCTTTTTCTTTTGTTCAAAATGATTTAAGATAGTAGAGGCTGTCGAAATATAAGTTATTATGTCAGTTCTGCATGTTTTTTTACATATTAGCACATAGTAAATATTATTTTACAATTACGTCATTTTTTATAATGGCCTAAAAAATTTTGCCCATTTTTAACAAAATTGGCGTAGAAGTTCCGTTTTTGTATAAAATAGAGGCCGATTTACATAGTCATTTCTATGCACGTCCCTCTTTTATAAATATAGAATACATGTAAGGAGAAAAGTAAATGTCAATTTTAATGGGAATTATCGGGATTGTAATTATCTTAGCAGTTGCATTCCTCATGTCAAACGACAGGAAACTTATCAACTATAAAGGCATCGCAGTTATGCTTGTCATCCAGCTTGCTATCTCTGCTTTTATGATGAATACATCGATTGGTCGCAAGGTGCTTGACTTTATCACAAGTGTATTTACAAAGATCTTATCATTTGGTAACGACGGAATTTCGTTCGTGTTTGGAGATCTTGCAGGAAAAGGCATTTTCTTTATCCAAACGTTAGTTATGATTGTATTCGTTTCAGCATTATTAAGTATTTTAAACTACTCTCGTATTTTACCCTTTGGGATCAAATATATTGGAGGACTTGTTTCAAAAATTACCGGACTTCCCCAAATTGAAAGCTTCACAGCCGTGAATGCGATGATCTTTGGTGATACAACGGCGCTAATTGCGGTGAAAAACCACATCGGAGGTTTAACACCAAACCGTTTATTTATCGTTACAACAACATCTTTAGTATCCGTTTCTTGTTCAATTCTTGGTGCATACATGCAGATGATTCCTGCTGAATACGTATTAATTGCTCTTCCGCTAAACGTATTCTCTGGCTTAATCGTTTCTTCTATCGTTGCACCTGTAAAAGCAGAAGATGAAAACGAAGTCGATATTAAAGCGCCTGCTAAGCAAGGCACGCTGTTTGAAGCAATCGGTGACGGTGCCCTAGACGGCGGACGCGTTGCGTTAATCGTAGCAGCTATGCTTGTAACGTACGTTGGTCTTTTAGCATTAGTGAACTACGTATTAAACGGTGTCATCGGATTAACGGTTCAAGACATTTTAGGCTATATCTTCTACCCAATTGCCTTTATCATGGGTATCCCGGCAGACGAACTGATGAGAGCCGGCGGCGTAATGGGAACAAAAGTAGTGGCAAACGAATTCGTTGCGATGCTTGACTTCCAAAAAATGATGCCTCACCTTTCTGAAAAAACAGTCGGTATCGTATCAGCTTACTTAATCTCATTTGCAAACTTCAGCTCAATTGGTATCGTTCTTGGTACGATCCAAGCAATCAACGGCGAACAAGCGTCACGCGTTGCGAAGTTCGGCTTGAAGATGCTGTTAGTCGCTACAATGGGATCGATTTTAACAGGTATTATGGTTGGATTGTTTATTTAATGAGGAAAGCACTCACTTGTGGTGAGTGCTTTTTTAGCATTTTCTATCTGTTTTTAATCCATATCTACAATAGAAGTAACGCGGTAGTTATCATTGTAGCTGACGTTTACTACGTATTGCTTAGAGTTATCTTCTTTCACCTTCCCCGTTACCTCTATATAATCAAAACCATGGTCCGCAAAATCTGCTTTTTCCACCACTAAGTCTTTATGTCTTTTTTCTTTAAAATATGTAATAGCTGCCTGCTCTACCTTATGGAACATTTGATCATGTTGTTTTTGCTTCATTTGTTTTTCTTTAGAATGGTTCATATACATTCCTGCGCCTATGACTAGGAGTATAAGAACTGAACAAAAAATGAGAGCTTTTTTCATTGCTTTTCTCCTTTTTAGCAATACTGCAAGCTTTCTGTTGGGTTTATCCTGTAATCTGCCTCAACCTTTTAATTTTGCTTTATTTACTTTCATTAATAGTAGAGACATTAATAAAAAACTCCTCAAAACTTAATTGTCCCAAGGCAAGCTTCATACTTTCAACAAATATACGTTCATTTTTAGTTAGTTCACGCTTTGCTTCCTTTTCAATCCATTCATGCTCAACGTCCAAAACATCTAAAACATGCTTTTGTTTTGAAAAAGCCTCATAGTATCTTAATCCAAACTTTCTTTGAGAGACGGCATCAATATGAATGCCATCTGGATTTGCTGTTAAGCCTTTTGATGTTACAAAATAACATTTTTTTTCAGCATGGGCAACTTTAAATAATATCTGATTTATTTGTTTATATTCTACGGCGCTTTTTCCAAATCCGACTTCTCCAAGGTAATGTCCCAACTCACCAATAATAATCGGGATATCTGGTGCATTCAATTCTTCTCTCAAGTGTTTAAATAACGAAAGCAATTTATCTTCATACGTCTTATAACGTTCTCCGTAACTGTCGCTTTCTCCTTGATGCCACAGAATTCCCACTAACTCACTTGTTTCCATTGCGAATTTCGCTTCAGAAATCGCGTGTCTTGTTAATAGTCCGTCAATTGTCCACTCATCAATTGAGCTTCCTCCCTCGGCACATGGTATTAACCCAATGGACTCGCCCGGATGATCCTCTGTCCAAGCTTGAGCAAAAGAGGCTGACGGCCCAACACCAGATATGTGACGATCAAAATTAAGTGGTTCTGCCATCGTTTGCCATCTACCGTTTCTCAACATATGTATATGCTCATTATAAATCGGCGGTACATCCTCAATAAATCCTCTGCCTGCCATATTTGATTGTCCAATTAATAATATAGATTTCATAGAAATACCTTCTTTCTCTACCATGTTAATCACTTTTTTTAAATTTGCGCGTGGTTATACTTATAGAATTAGTTACACTCTGATATATAGCTTAATTAATGGCTTCAAGAGCTTGTTTCAAATAATCCATTTCAGAGGTGATATCATCTATCTGTTGGTTTAACTGACTTACTTTATTAAGAGTATTCTGTGCATCCAATAAATTAATTTCTAACATCAAACGGCTTGCTTCACTCTCAAGTTCCAATCTCTTTGCAAATAATACCTCGTGCTTTTTTATAATTTCCGATTTTAAATTCTTACTATGGGTTTCTTTCATACTTATACCTCACTAATTTGTAATAACAGTATTTTATTGAGATGTAAATTTCCCTATATAATTTAATAATTACCTACAGGGTAGTTTATGACATAGTTAAAGTTGCCTTTTTTACTTACAGGAAAACCGCATTTACATAAGATAAATAATAAGAACCAATTAAAATAAAGTCCATTATTCACTTTCCTTGGACGGCGTTCATAAGCTCTTTGTGTTGGCATTCAGATAAATACTAAGCATTCAGAAGCTTCCCTAACTGTTAAAAACAAATACAACATTCCATAATAAGGGAAAATTGAAATCATTTTGTTTTTTTTGCAGGAAAAGAAAGCGCAGTATATAAAGATAACAGTATGCATCAAAAAGTGTTGAGAACATTTTATCATCATTTTCTATCAGTACGAGAGCAATAATTTGAGAAAAGAGCTTATATCAGTCCGTGTCTTAAGTATGCCTATTATATAGAATGGGTTACTTAGTAAATAAGGGAAGGTGATTTATATGTTAGGGGAAGAAGATTTAAAAGTAAATTGTATATCAGCTGCTATAGGTTTACTCATCCAACATAATATCATCACTCACCAGGAACTGGACAAACTAACTAAAACGAATTATCACGTTTTTTATCATTTTCTAATGGATAAGCTAATTGAAGAAGAGTTTAGTAAGGATAGGGTTGTACAAACTTAAGTGCTTCAACAAAGAAAGAAGCGCAAGATCCAAAGCAAAGATCTCCTATTTCAAATGTGATTCTTATAAGGGTCCTTACATATTAGACATATATAATATGTAAGGGCTTTCTTACCCAACAAAGCCTCCTATAGTTTAAATGTATTTCTTCACAGTCTATCATTTCAAAAGTCATTTTATCAAAGGAAGCCTGCCAATATTGTTACAAAAAAGTCCTCTCCTCGTTTCAGGAAAAGAACTTATATGCAGTGAATTTTACAAGCTACTTCCAAGTCTGATCCAGTTTATCTGAATAGAAATGTAAGGCTTTTTTATAACTTATTATTTCATTGTCATTAGTCGTATTTAGTAAGCATTTCAGTAACAGTTCCATCGCTTTGCTATGTTCTTTTAAATTGTATAAGGTCATGGAATAAAACACTTTAATTACATGATTATCTGGGAATAATTCTATTCCTTTTAAAAATGTCTTTTTTGACTTTTCATACTCCCCCAGGGCTCTATACGTGCTGCCCAATCCCAATACTGCACCTTCCATATCCTCCTTAGAAGGTAATCCTATCTTTATGGCATTTTCGTAAAAGGGCACTGCCTTTTCTTCTTCTCCTAATATGTCGAAGCTCCAAGCACATTGATAGTTATATAAAGCATCGTCTGGAAATTCCTTGACTAATTCACTTAGCAATTCGTTAGATTCTTTGTGATTTCCATTCTTTCGTAACGCTAATGCTTTATCTAGTTTGTTATTCATCACTTAAATCTCCAACCCTTCTTTTTCCCCCTATTTATCTCTTAACACCCTTCCATATCCAGAAATTCAGCGTATTCGTACACTTTATCCAGATCTATTTCTTGCTTTAACTATCCTTGATGTTTAATTTTTAAAGGCTAACCCATTGGTCTGCAAAGCTTCTCTAAGTTTAGGTAAAGAAGCTGGCCCCATACCATGAAATTGTAATATCTCTTTTTCACTAAATGTTGATAGCTGCTGCAAAGAAGTTATCCCGTTGTTTTCTAATGCTCGTCTTGCTGGTGCTGATAGCATAGAAAGAAATCCATTGTCAGGTTTGTTTTCTTGCTCACAGGTTGGGCAGGTCGGACAGGGACTGCTTTTATAATATTTGTGGCCTTTATGACAGATTCTTAGATTTTCCTTTTGGGTTTTCATTTTTAATCTCTCCTTTTCACAAGAGTTTTTTAGCTTTTATCCCCTGCCACTTCTTCAATGGATGGTTTATGAAGGAACAAAACATCCTACGTATAGTAAGCTAATTATCATTAAATACTTATGAGTCTCGTTTCAGATAGTGCAGCTCCATTACAAATTATGCTAACACCTTACATGTTTGCGTTTGAAACCAAGCCGTCCTCTATCTATATCCTTTTGAATGTTTTGGGAAGCAAGAAGAATACTACTTTTTTTCTTATCCTTCTTAACTTCGACTGGACCTACTGCCTTTGCCGTTTCAAGGGCCTTTTCATGAAGTGGCAAATATGAAACACCGACTGTATAGATAAAATTATTCATAGCCGATTTCGTTCGATCTGGAGAATCGTGAATCGTATTTTTTACTTGATTAAGCATATCGGCAATCTTGCTTGTGCTAAATTCACCGTCAGGACGATTACCTAAAAGCCAGCAGTAGCAACTCCAACCTGCCGACATTTTCAATTCTTCACCGCTTGCCACCCATCTATCAGCAACAACTTGCGCAAAATCGGTTTCTGACAAAGTTACTGCAACTACATAATCAGATATCATGTAAAAATACGCTTTATCAATCCAACGCTCAAAATCCTCCGCAGTCATCTCTGTTGGGTCTGCAATGATACCAGCAAAATACATAGCATCATAATTACCAGAAGCGTAAAGCTGCTCAGCCAAAGCCTGATTTTTCTTGATTTTCTTTGCAATAGGCTTCATTTTTCCTGTTGCCACTCCAAAAAGCGGATCGTGTGCACCATTGTTTATGTAAGTCTTTTTAATTCGTTCCGTACCAATCGCTTCAAGTTCTTTCATAACCATTTCAAAGTCCACCGTTCTGTACCCTCCTTCTTCTCCGTTCATAATCTGCTTTTTATTTTCGCCAAAAAGTTGAACAGTCTTTCTTATCTAAGATATTAAACTCGATTATGTCCTTAAGTAATTCATAGTTTACTGGCTCTGTCCATAGAATCCGAAACAGACCTTTGGTAGCGCTGTATCCAGCCTGGGCAATGTCATGATTAAAGTGCGCCATGCCTGTTTCTTCAGGTGAAACGCTCAAATGATGTTTCGCTGAGGCAAAGCCGACGATGAATGTGCCATGATCAGTAAACATTGGCGTATTCCATTTAATTTGTGGTTCCAAATTCGGGAAAGTATTAGCAATCCAAGCCAAAACTTCCTCTGTTCGGTCACGGTGGTCAGGGCTATCTATACGCGCTAAATATTCTGCAAAAACTTCCATAGCATTTTCTCCTTAAATAAATTTTTTATCTACTCTACTTTTATACAAATGGAACACCAGTCAGTTCACTTCACCTTATTTCATTTTTGACTCAAATACATTAACAATTTATATTAGCCATGTTTTAAATAAAGTGTACTAATCATTTAATCCTTTTCCTTTAAGAATGTTTGGAATGCATTTTTCAACCCTTGATTCTCGAGTCTTAGATTGTTTGGCCGCAGAAAAATGAAGAATATATGCTCTTTGTCGTCCTGGAGTCAATGTAGTAAAAGCATCTTGTAGAGTAGGTATTTCATCAAATTTATGCTGTAGCTCTTCAGGAATAATGAGTTCTTCAGGCTTTTTAGCTTTAACTTTCAATCCGGCTTTTTCCACCTCAATGGCCTCATCGATATAAGTTTTTAAGATGGCTTCCTTTTCAGCTATTTCTTGCACATTGGTAAACCGAATTTGCCGCGCCCCTTGTACATTCTCCGTTTGTTGAACTAGAATACCATGAGAATCTTGTAACAGAGAACCTTTAGGAAACAGCAGCGCACAGTATTCTTTAAAACCATGTATTAAAACAATGTTTTTTTTCTCAAACGTATAACAAGGATTCATCCACTTAAAATCTTCGGTCAACTCACAGTCAAGAACAATCTTTCTCAACGTCTCATATTCTTCTTTCCACTTTTTAGCTTTAGTTAAAAATTCATCAACCTTAGGATTCATTTTGCTATTTGTCATCAAGGAACACTCCTCTTCAATTTTTTAACCTGTGGCTCTAGCAGCCATACAGGCAACCTTTAATTCATTTAATGGTGTTACTATTCTTCAAATATAGGAAATGCCCTCCTTCAATTGACTTGATAGTTATTAAAATTATAAACATTTCAAGTAGGTTCGCTCACTATACAAAGCGAACATCAATTAGTTTATTTAACCGCATTTTATTCTTTAATTTACATATGTCATCTATAAAGATAAATAGGTTACTAAGAGAACCAACAAACCGAATGAATCCTGTCTATGTTACGCATTGATCCTGCTTATAATATGTAAGGTACACTTGTAAATTCGTATGTAAGGCTTCAATCGTTACCCCTCTAAGTATAGCTTTAATAATTTTTGAAGGGGGAAATTGTTCGCGTCATTTGTCTCAACAAAATATTCTAATTGCCATTTCTGTGTTTCCATAGCTTGTTTGCTAGTTGGTTTATCCCATATCGGATACACTCTAATTGCCATCTTACCTTTTGTGGTAGCCGTTTTAAGGATTTTTTGTTTTAAAAGAATTTCTTTTGGAAAAATGAACTGTCCAAACCTATTTGTACTAGTGAAGGTATTAATAACTAATAGATCGGTAGCTTTTCCATCCGAAAAGGCCTGGTTTTTATGAGTCGCATCTTTTTCCCAAAAGGATACAAACTGTCCTACCTTATTAGGTGTAGTTTTCGCCACCCTAAATCGTACAGATTTTGAATTTAACTGAAAGATACCAGCGCCATAATCTGAATTTTGAGCTTCTTCTCGAATAGCTTTTATAGCGAAGCGATTGGGTTTATAAAAATTCTCATTTACATAGGTTAACGCCTCATAAAATTCCATTGTTTTTACCCCTTATGTTTATAGCCCTCTTCAATTAATAATACGTGGTTTGTATTTCTTTCCTCGAATCGCGTCTTAAATATTCCAAATGATATAGCAAAGCTATCCTCGTCTCGTAACACCTCTTGATTCCTTAAGCGTTACTCCCCTCTTAATATAGTTAATGTGCTACATATTAACCTCATTTTTCCACTTTGGTTCGCGATCTCTTTGTATTACTGAAATACTTGGAGGTTCAGTTGAAACCACATCAATTATATGATTTAAAGCATGTATTCCATAGTGTTTAAACGGACCAGGGTGTATATCGTCAGCTATGGTACCAAATTCGATAAAATCTAGATATCTGGACTTTGAATAAACTGCAAAAGCGCTTCCTGTATACATTTCATATTCATCTATTACAGTAAAACTTTCGTTTCTAACAGAGTATGCAATGTACCAATCAAATGTAAGTCGAATTATAGGGAGTGCGTAATCCACATCAATAGAGGCATACGAAGAAGAAGTGCTTTCTCCTGTTATCTCTTCAGCTGCATTTCCATTAACTTTGCAACGTTCAATATCCACTATTAACGCGTTATCCTCAGGTTCAAATATAGAGTTTAAATAAATACAGCCTTGATATTGAAGCAGTTTAGAGTAATTCATAAAACCCTCCTTTTTTAAACTAAAGTATCGAGTGAATTCAATAACAAGTAAAAAAGCGTTCATTCTTGGATTACATCTATTCAAAAATCTTTAACTTTAAACTAACAGACAAAAAAATGACCCGTTATTGGTTCGCGGCAAGATTGTCTAAACCTTTAGAAAAATATAGGCAGAAAGTTAGGATTTATTTTATCTTGAATATGATCTTTCTATGATCCTGCTTTATACGTTTCAAGCGCAGCTCTATTTTTCTATCTAACATTTTATGTGCGGTTTGGAAAGTTACACATATGAACAGTAAGATAACAGTAATAATTATAGCGTCTGGCACTTGGAAGCAAAAACATAATACTGCTAAAAGAAAAGATATAGCACAAGTAAAGTTGATTACCCATTTTTTATTTCTATGAGCTTGAAGACTTTTTTCAAGCAGCTGCTTTTGTCCTTCTTCCCTTTTTATATCTTCTGAATTATTGAGTGTAGAGTTCAATGTTATTTCTCCTTCGAAAACTAATTTTATATAATTTATATTATTGGTTATCTTTTCCTTGTAAGATGATTGTATAGTTGGGTGTTCTTAAAGGGAAAGCCAAATTTAAACAATCATTTTGGCAAGCGCATGGGCTTCTTTTACGCTGATTACAATATCCTCCAACAAGCTCATTTTCTCCTCTTCTTCAAAGTTTACATCTAATATAGAGAAACAAAACAAAGCAAGGAATGCCTTCATGTCGATACATATAATGACTCTGTTTGATAGCTACTCATACTAGATCCAAAGAACCTACAAAAAAAGAACATTCGTTCTCTATATTATACAAGAACAAACGTTCCCTTTTCAATAAAAACTCTAAACTTTTCCCGAATTATTCCTATGAATAACGTCAAATTTATTATTTTATAAAAAAAGAAATATTTTATATACCTAGAGAAAGATATCGAGATAACGAAAAAAACATGAGAAAATGTTCTACAAAGCAAAATTTCGGAGTGAAATAATCAACAAAATTTGCCATAATAATTGAAGTAAGGAGGTGTATTATGTTTCGATTGTATGGAGCCTTAATTGGGCTTAGTTTCATTTGGGGTTTATCTTTTGTATTTATGAAGTGGCTGCTTCCCTCAGCTGGTATATGGGGAATTGTATTTTTTCGTTGTCTAGCAGGTGCAATCATCTTGCTTCCTTTTCTATGGTGGAAGCGTAGAAAAGTTAAAGAGAAACTACCCTGGAAGGCGTTGATTGTTGTTGGTATATTTAACTGTGGTTTGGCGTGGGGATTAATTTCCTTAAGCGAAACTGAGATAAACAGTACAACTGCCTCCATTCTAAATGCGACCACTCCAATCTGGACAGGTCTTATCGGATTTATTCTTTTTTCTTATCGACTTACCGGACGTCAGTGGATCGGTATTCTTATCGGGTTTTTCGGGATACTCGTCCTTATGGATTTTCAATTTGGTCAGATTTTCGGGAAAGGGTTTGTCGGAATTGGAACAATGCTTGTTGCTTGTATCTGCTATGGGCTTGCTGGGCAGTTAACAAAGCGGTTTCTGTCTGAGGTGAGCGTACTAACTATAACAACCTTCACCCTACTAACAGGTGCTATCATCGGTTTAATTGGGATGCTAATTACCGAACCATTCAAAGCAGATTTGTTGATTCATCCACTTCCGATTCTGGCAATTGTGGGTCTCGGCTGTTTTGGCTCAGGATTGGGTCAGTTAATCTATTTTTATATCAATAAAAATGGTGGCCCTGAATTAGCAGCGACGGTTACTTACCTGATCCCTGCCTCGGCCATGGTATGGGGTTATTTACTACTTGGAGAAACAATTACTCCAAACGTAATCGTTGGACTACTTATTATCTTTGCTGGCGTTTATCTTTCATCTAGGAAATCAAAAGGTAAAACTCCGCATGTCACTCTTGTTAGCAATAAACAAAATTAAGTAAGTAGATTTTACAATGTGAGTCTTTAAAGTTATCTATAAGAGAGGAATTAAAAAACTGAAGGACTACAGAATATGATATATTTCAAATGAAATTCATCATATGTGATGATAAGACGTAATTCTAGTTGTTCAATTTTGTTTAAAAGGCAGCCTTCTATTTGACTGCCTTTTTTAGCTACAATAATGAGCACAAATGTCAAAACAATAAGCATCATTTTTCTTTTCTTTTTTTCTTTTTTTCTTTTTCTCTGTCTTCCTGTGCTAAATTACTCACATTCATTCCCCCTCTTAACAACATCATATTACGATTGGAATATTTTTAACTCACAATATAAAAAAAGAAGCAGGGAACTTTCCCTGCTTCTTCTCACTTCACTCTTATTTTCAAATATGAGATCGATGCTAATGAAACATGAACGAAATAAAAGATATAAAGTATTTATGCTCTCTTTATAAGGTATACTTCTAAAGAGAGGAGCAGTGGTTAATATGCATTATAGTAAAAGAAATCAAGAACCTCCGATTCAAGAGGAAACAGAAATTTGGGAATGTACAGTAGAAGAGTGTAAAGGCTGGATGAGGAAAGACTTCTCTTACGATAGGCATCAGAAATGTCCTTTGTGTAAAAGTCAGATGGAAGCTAAAAAACGGCTTATTGATAAAATCCCCCGTAATCCGCATAAAAAATAATATAAACCTATGCTTTCTAAAAGATTAAGCACTATTTATCCATAAAGAAGTTTTGGTTCCTATTTGCTTTCTATTTCTGTTGTATGTTATAACTAGTTAACCTTGTACCAATCGTCTTGTCTAAAACCCAGGCTTTTTTAAAGCCTGGGTTTTTCTATTGAACCAATAGTATGCTAATTATGACACCATAAAAAAAAGACCCCTTCACAGGAGTCTTTTTTTATCACTTTTAATTATGCTTTGTGAACGTTAGCAGCTTGTGCTCCGCGTTGACCTTGCTCGATATCAAAAGTAACTTTTTGACCTTCTTCTAATGATTTGAAACCTTCACCTTGAATAGCACTGAAATGAACGAATACATCTTCTCCGCCTTCAACTTCGATGAAACCGAAACCTTTGTCTGCATTAAACCATTTTACTGTACCTTGTGTCATAATGTTGCCTCCTGCTGTGGAATACTCCACAAATGTATTACTAATCTTGCCCAAACATACTATTTCAAGATAAAAACTTCTACTTAGGGTTTTTTCTTTTCTCAATATACCGAACAAAAATAAGTTACCTGTAGTATAACATATAGTAGGATCGATAGCAAATAAGGAAAGTATCCCTTTCAACAAGTTCTACCTATTCATCTTTCCCCTACCAAGACTTATGATAGGTGTATGTAGCATAGCTTATGAATGCTGGAGCATATTGAATATGTATATAGCTCCATTTATTATAGCTATTCCTAATAATTCACTATTTAATCTTTCTTATAAATAAAGGATATATGTAATCCAAAAAACACCTGTTGGCTTTACTGAATTATAAAGAGGTTATTGGGATATTCTATTTAGGGAAGAAGGAAAACAAGTTATTGATTACAACTAATCATTACAAAGCTTCTTACATTTGGGATGAGGTGTCTACA
>NZ_JBBJSS010000007.1:0-373439 GCF_038898415.1 Priestia sp. SB1
TCCTGAGCCAGGATCAAACTCTCCGAAGAAATGTTTGACTTGCTCATTTTAAAAAATAAAAATTAACGTTGACGTTTGTCGCTTTGTTCAGTTTTCAAAGTTCAACCGCCGCTCTTAAGCGACTTTACTATCATAACAAGTTGCAATCTAGTTGTCAACAAGTTTTTTATTTGTTTATCACTTCGATGTTTGCTTTAGCAGTTCATCTTAGCGACATTTAATAATATACCATGCCTTCTTTTATTGTGCAATAGTTTTTCGATATATTTTTAAAAACTATTTTCTTGTACACGAAACGTTAGCCAATTAATAGATACTAGCATATCTAGACCTAAGCTAGCATAATGTCTATTAAATCATTATCCGCCAAGGAGGCGTTCACTTGGATACCTTAATTGCAGCTGCACTCTATTTGTCCTTTTGTATGTCTATTCTCTTAATTTCACTTGCTTATTGGGAATCAATTCAAATGTCTAATAAAGAAGGCAAAGTCAACGGCCTTTCATTTATTTCACTTTCAACATTCAGCATAATTTTTTGTTTGTTTACTTCATATTTTTATACCATTCTTTATTAACATGATGTTACGTTGTCTTCTTATAATAAGGAGACATTTCTTTATTTTATTACAATATTCGCATTCGGTATACTTACTTATTGAAATCAATACGATAAACTCAGCTCCCCCCTTCTTCATACGTGCGATGGACAGTGAAGGAATTTGTCGAATGTTTTTTTGGAACACTTTCTTTAAATTTGATAAACTACTTTTAGAAAACGCTTTCATATATACTTTAACATTATTCAAGGAGGAAACCAAATGAAACCATTGCTTGAAGTAACGGTTGGAGAACTTTTAAAAGAAAGTACAAAAAAGTTTGGGCATCAAGAAGCGGTTATCTACTCTGAACAAAATATTCGCTATACGTACGCAGAGTTTTATCAAGAAACCTCTCGAGTTGCAAAGGCACTTCTAGCCACCGGTCTCAAAAAAGGCGATCATATCGCTATCTGGGCTACAAATGTGCCGGAATGGTTACTTCTGCAATTCGCAGCAACTAGAATAGGCGCTGTTTTGGTTACCCTTAATACAAGCTACCAATCCTCTGAATTAGAGTATGTATTGAGGCATTCTGATACAGCAGCGCTATTTTTCATTGATGAATTTAAAAGCACTTCTTATACGTCTATTATCACCGGTATTGAACATAATCTTCCTAATCTAAAACATCTTATAAACTTAAGTGAATCAAGCGAACATACTTCTTGGAACGAGTTCTTAATGAGTAGCTCAATGGTATCGGATGAGGTGCTCGATAAGTATGAGCAATCCCTACATATCCATGAAGTTATCAATATGCAATATACTTCCGGAACAACAGGTTTTCCAAAAGGAGTTATGCTAAGTCACCATAATATAGTAAATAACGGCTTTTTAGTTGCTCAGTCTATGAAACTGACTAACGAAGACCGCTTATGCATCCCAGTTCCTTTCTTTCATTGTTTTGGATGTGTACTGGGCGTTCTAGCATGCGTATCCGTAGGTGCTACTATGCTACCGATTATTGAATTTCAGCCTTCCTCTGTTTTACGCACCGTAGAGAAAGAAAAATGTACAGCGCTTCACGGTGTACCAACTATGTTTATTGCGGAATTAAATGCACTTGAGTTTAATCAATATGACTTATCTACTCTTCGCACAGGAATCATGGCTGGTTCTAATTGTCCAGCAGAAGTAATGAAACGAGTCATAAATGACATGGGTATCAGCGAAATTACCATCGCCTATGGTCAAACCGAAACATCTCCTGTAATCACCCAAACAACCCCAACTGATTCTATCGAGCGGCGAGTACAAACGGTTGGCAAAGTACATGATCATGTACAGATTCAAATTATTAATCCAATTACAGGTAAACAAGCTTCTTTTGGAGAACAAGGAGAACTTTGTGCAAAAGGATATTTAACAATGAAAGGATATTACAAAATGCCGGAAGAAACAGAAAAAACAATTGTAGAGGGCTGGCTACATACAGGAGATTTAGCTACCATCGATAAAGATGGCTATGTAAAAATTACAGGACGTCTAAAAGATATGATTATTAGAGGTGGAGAAAACATTTACCCAAGAGAAATTGAAGAGTTTTTATATAGATTACCCGAGGTAGAAGATGTGCAAATTGTCGGTATTCCTGATCCAAAGTATGGAGAACGAGTTGCTGCATGCATTAAACTCAAGCAAGATTCTTTTCTTACCGCTCAAGAAATCAAAGACTTTTGCAAAGGTAAGCTTGCTCATTTCAAAATTCCCGAACATATTTATTTTATAGACGACTTTCCCATGACGGCATCCGGCAAGATTCAAAAATATAAATTAAAAGAAACGATCGTAGCGCTTTATAAATAATCAGATTTTTTCGAATTTCACCTGTCATTATGAAGAAAAGTTTACTATACTGATACATATCTGTTTTTCTTCTTTCATACAGATATAAACAACAATGTCTATTGAAATAGGTGAAAATAATGGAAAATGAAATGTTGCTCAAATTAGGTATTTCTGCTGTACTTGGTCTTATTATTGGAATTGAAAGGGAACTAAAACGAAAGCCTGTTGGTTTAAAAACATCTCTCGTAATTTCCATTATTAGCTGTTTACTCACGATTGTTTCGATTGAGTCTTCTCAAATTTTTAATAAAGGTGATCATATCACAATGGACCCGCTTCGTCTGGCTGCTCAAATTGTTTCTGGAATTGGTTTTTTAGGAGCGGGTGTTATTTTACGAAAAGAAAATGACAGCATCTCTGGGCTTACAACAGCCGCTATTATCTGGGGGGCAGCAGGTATAGGTATTGCTGTAGGTGCAGGGTTTTATCCCGAAGCTATTACCGGAGTTGTACTGCTCATCATCAGCGTTGAACTTCTCCCTTTCCTTATTACTATTCTAGGGCCTAGGCAACTGCGCGAGAAAGAGCTTATTCTTCAACTTAAGCTGGCTGATAAGCACAATATTTTTGATACAACTAACAGCATTAGAGAAAAGAATATTACAATAAAAAATATTCGAATCAAAGATTTAGACACCAATGAATTATATATACGTATGAAAGTGTCAGTTAATAATCAGCGTCCTACTACAGAAGTGTATTACGAGATTCAAAAAATCAGCGGTATTCGTAGCATTGAAGTTGAAAATGTATAAATGAAAAACGGCCAATTGGCCGTTTTTTTATTTATATTTTTTAATCTGTTGTAAAAATTCCCTCTGTTTTACTAGAGACAGCCGGTATTGATCATCGATAATTTCTGTTAACAACTCATGTTTACGGCTCTTTGACACATTCAATCTGTGGATAAGAACTCTGCATTCGTACAAAAACTGTGTATACTGTGTGTAACTCTCATCATAATTCGAAGATAATTCTTCTTTTATTCGTTTTGTCAACAAAGGACTAGCGCCATCTGTGGATATTGCTAGCGATAATCTCCCTCTAGAAAACTGTGCAGGAATTTGAATATTTCCATCGGAAAAACCGCTGGCCATATTAACCAACTGATCATTTTTAATATGCTGCTTAACGAACTTATTCACAGCTTTATCATTTGTAGCTACAACAATAAAAAAAACATTAAGTAAGTCTTCTTCTCCTACTTTTTTTCTTTTTACACACAGCTGATTCTTAGCTTCCCACTCATTTATTTCAGCTGAAACAGTTGGAGCAACCACTGTAATGGCTGCTCCTTCTTGTAAAAAGCCTTTAATTCTACGAGTTGCGATTGTTCCGCCTCCAACTACTAAGACCGAACGATCCTTTAAATCAAGCATAACGGTATACATCGTATTGATTTCCTCTACTCGATAATAACGTTTTTACTTGATGACTTAAAATGTGTGCAAGTCCATCATGATAACCTAGGTAGTTTGCTAAGATAAACTGCTGGTCATCTGTTGATAACTGCTCCAACTCTTCCTTAATTTCGTTCATTAAAATACCGGTAAACAAAAGGTACGGGAGAACGAATACTTGCTTATACGAAGTTTGTTTAGCAAGGTGCAGGCCTTCTTTTAAATTAGGGGCAGCGGCAGCTAAATAGCATGTGCTCACTTCTTTAAAAGCTCCTTTACCTTTTAGCAGTTGAGCTATTTCGTTAAAATCTTTTTTTACAGCAGGATCACTGCTTCCTCTGCCGACCAGCAATACCATCGAATCTTCATGCTTATCCACATTGGTTTCATTGATTCTCTCTACTAAGATATCAACAATTCGTTCGTCTACGCCGAACGGTTCTCCGTACAGTACTTCTACTTGTGGATAGCGTTCATATACTTTGTGTATTTCTTCAGGTATATCATGTTTTGCATGGGCAGCTGTTAATAACAGCAGCGGCACAATGGCAATACGAGTAGCACCTTGTTCAATACACGCTTCAAATCCTTGTTCAATAGTAGGGTAAGCTAGCTCTAGGAAACAAACTTCTTGAATCGGTACATCTAGATTTTTTTTACATCTTTCAATAAAAGCAACTGCCTGATCAGCGCCTTCTTTTACGCGGCTGCCATGGCAAACATATAAAACTGCATCCATATAATCAACCTCTTTAGTAAGCTTCTTGTGCATACGAATAGTAATGCTGTCCAGTCTTCTCAAACCAATTCAATCGGTCATGAAAATTTACAACTTCACCAACGATAATCATACTGGGATTTTCAATTTGTTCTTCTTTAACAATATCAACAATTGTACCAAGAGTTCCAGTTACAGTGCGCTGGTCCGCACATGTGCCCCAGTGAATCAATGCAATTGGCGTAGCTGAGGTTTTTCCATGTTCCATTAACTGTTGGCAAATGTACGGTAAGTTCCTCACTCCCATATAAATGGCAAGAGTATCTACACCTTTGGCTAGGCTATCCCATTTGATTGCATCATGCTCGCTGTCTTTACGGTGTCCTGCTACAAAAGCAAAGCTTGCGCTGTATTCCCGGTGAGTGACAGGGATTCCTGCATAAGCAGCAGCTGCGATACCTGATGTAATTCCTGGAACAATTTCAAATGAAATGCCCTGTTGCACGAGAGCTTCTGCTTCTTCCCCTCCGCGTCCGAAAACAAATGGATCTCCGCCTTTTAAGCGCGTTACAATTTTCCCCTTTTTAGCGAATTTCACTAAAAAGTTATTGATTGTTTCTTGCTTGAGGGTATGGTAGTTTGGAAGCTTTCCGCAGTAAATAATATCAGCATCACTTTTAGCATACTCCAGCAGGTCCTTATTCACTAAACGATCATATAAGATAACATCTGCTTGCTGAATTGCTTTCAACCCTTTTAATGTAATTAAATCTGGATCTCCTGGTCCTGCACCGACTAGATATACTTTCCCCATGAATGCCTTTCACCCTTCCATCATTTCCACGTCTCCGCAGCGCTCCCAAATTTTAATTTGAATTAGAACAGCGGACAAAGTCCGCTGTCATTTAGATGAATTTTCGGTTAGATAAATATTCAATAACAGTTTGTACACATTCTTCTACAGACTGTGTGCTTGTATTAATTGTTACTTCAGGATTAGCAGGTGACTCATAGGGAGAATCAATTCCTGTAAAATCACGGATTTCTCCGCTTCTTGCTTTTTTGTAAAGGCCTTTTGGATCTCTTTTTTCACATTCTTCTAACGGACACTCTACGTATACTTCCAAAAATTCATTCCCCTCTAAGATCTCACGCACTTGAGCGCGATCTTCTTGGAATGGAGAGATAAATGCTGTTAGTACCACTTGACCGCTGTCTACGAACAGCTTAGAAACCTCACCGATACGGCGAATATTTTCTGTACGATCTTCAGCAGAAAACCCTAAATTCTTGTTTAAGCCAAAACGAACATTGTCACCATCTAATACATAATTGCGAATATTTTTATCAAAAAGCGCTTTTGCCACTGCGTTTGCTACGGTAGATTTACCTGAACCCGAAAGGCCCGTAAACCATAATACAAAACTGTGATGATTATTTTGCTCGCGTCTTTCCTGTTTTGTAATTCCAGCATCATGCCACGTAATGTTTGTTGATTTACTCACTTCAACCGCTCCTTATTTTGAAGATACTTTTTGTTTTGCTAATCCCTTAATTAACACTTCAATTACTTCTTTACGGCTGAATGTGCTTGGTGGCACTTCTCCGTTACGAAGCATTTCACGTACCTTGGTACCAGATAGAATCATATGATCTTCCTTGCTGTGAGGGCATGTTTTCGTTGATGCCATCGCTTCACACTTCTTGCAGTAGAAGCTGTGTTCAAAAAATAAAGGTGTAATTCCTAATTCATCTGCCGTAAAGTTACTGAAGATTTTTTGTGCATCATATGTTCCGTAGTAGTCACCAACACCAGCGTGGTCACGGCCTACAATGAAATGCGTGCATCCAAAGTTTTTTCGAACCATTGCATGGAAAATAGCTTCTCTAGGTCCAGCATAGCGCATTGCAGCAGGGAAAACTGCCAAAGCTACACGATCGCTAGGATAATAGTTCTCTAAAAGTACTTCATAACTTTCCATACGGATATCTGCTGGGATATCATCTGACTTTGTTTCTCCTACAAGTGGATTTAAAAACAGGCCGTCTACAATTTCTAATGCTGTTTTTTGAATATACTCATGCGCACGGTGAACAGGGTTACGAGTTTGGAATCCAACAACCGTTTTCCAACCGCGCTCTTCAAATGCTGCTCTTGTTTCAGTTGGATCTAGGTAATACTTTTCAAAACGCGTTTTAGGTGTACGTTCTACAAGTACGATTGGACCTGCTACATATACATTTGGGCGTTCCATCATTTTCTTCACACCAGGGTGGGCAAGTTCTGCTGTGCGGTACACATTTTCCGCTTCTTTTTCTTTATTTGGCGTATATACTTCAGAAACTTCTAAAACACCATATGTCACACCGCTTTGAACTAGTTTTACTTTGTCGCCAATGTTTAATTCTTTAGCCTGCTCTTCTGTTACGGGAAGAGTAATAGGAATACTCCATACAGTTCCATCTGCTAGACGCATATTTTCAACAACTGATTGATAATCTTTTTCTCCTAAAAACCCCGTAATTGGGCTATAAGCACCAATTCCAATTAGTTCTAAATCGCTTAGAGCCATGTTGTCTACTTCAATTTCTTTTGTTAGTGACGTGTAGTCATATGTTGGTTGATATAAATTAATTAATTCTCCACCGTGTGCTTGAATTGTTGTCATTTTGTAAAATCCTCCTTAAGTAATTAACACAATATAATAAAAAGTACTTGAATCACGCAGTCATTTTTTCTTTTTCCGACTGCAGGCTTGCTCTTTTTCTTCTAGTCGTTCTAGCTAAGCTTAGAATACCTCCTGTAGCAATACATCCACTAGCTAGCACCACAAATGAATATAAGTCGCTTTCAAGTACTAATTTCACAAGAACATATGAGATTACGAGTGAAAATACAGGGGATACCACCCAAACCTTTAACATTTGAATGACCACTTCGCGCTGTTCTTTCGTAAATCCCGTTTTCGCTGCGCCTATTCCAATAATAGAAGACGTAGTGACCTGTGTAAGCGGTACTGGCAAACCAAACAGTGAAGCGACTGTAACAAGAGAAGCACCAGTACCCGAGATAATGCAGCCTTCTCCTACAGAATAGCGAGTAATTTTTTTTCCGTTTGTTTCAATAACTCGGCCTCCTAGTAAAAGAGCTCCGAGCGCCACCGCCAATCCTCCTGCTATGACACCCGTTGTAGCATCCATTAATCCAGCTCCTACTAGAGGACCGACAGCATTTGCCACATTGTTCATTCCAGCTGAGAAGGCTTCAAAGAATCCCGTTGCAATAACTAAAATCGTTAAAACTCTTTTCCACTTTCCCTCTGCTTCTTTTTTATGCGCTCTGCGCTTTATCACTTTCCCAATCAAAAAAGCAATAACAAATGAAACTAGCGGAACAATAATCCAAAAAGACATCACAATTAAAAGTTTTTCTACATACAGAGATTGATAAGCTACCCCTACTCCAACAACTGAGCCAACTGTTACTTCACTTGTTGATAGAGGGATACCAATCAAATTCGCGAAAAAGAGTGACAGCGTTGCAGCAGCCAGAATGATAATAACTAATTCTACTGACAGCAGTTTTTCAGGTATGATACCTGAACTGATGGTTTTTACCACCTCACCGCCTCCGGTAACAGCTCCGAGCACAATTCCTACAGCACAGATGAACAGGGCCACTCTTCGCTTTTTAATTGCACCGGAGCCGTATGAAACGCCCATAGCAGCTGCTGCACCGCTTGCCCCAATATTCATTGCAAAAAAAAGCGCAATGATAAAGGCAACATATAAAAGCATCATTTATTCAGCTCTTTCGTATTTAAGATTCGTGTAATCCGCACTCCACTTTTTGTGTACCTGCCCATCTTCCTGAACGTAAATCGTCTACATTATAGGCAGGTGCGGTACAGGGCTCACAGCCGATACTTGGGTAGCCTTGATCATGAAGTTTGTTGTATGGCAAATCATGCTTATACACATAACGCCAAATTTCTTTCCATGACCAATGAATTAACGGACAAACTTTCACCTTCTTGAATTTCTCATCTTTATTAAAATAATTCGTGTTGGCACGAGACTCAGACTGCTCGCGTCTCAAACCAGAAATCCACGCATCATAAGGAGCAAGGGATTCTCTTAGGGGAATGATTTTTCGAATTTGACAGCATAGGTTAGGCTGACTCTTCCAAAGCTCATCTCCATGTTTTTCAGCTTGTTCTGCAAGAGTTAAATCCGGCTTTTTCATATGAATACGTAAATCAGGGAAGCGTTCTTTAATTGCATCAATCACTTCATATGTTTCTTTAAAATGAACCCCTGTATCTAAAAAGACAATTTCAGCATCTTTTTTCACTTTTGAAATTAAATCAATTAACACGATTCCTTCGATCCCAAAGCTTGACGCATAAATAATTGAATCTCCGTAGGTATCATACGCCCACTGCAATGCTGAAAGGGCTCCTTTTGTTTCATCTTTACTGTCGAACTCTGGAAATGTATCGCTCCAGTTTTCGTACGTATATAAGTCTGCCATTTTCTCCACTCCAATTCTTAGTTATCCGCGTTATCCAATAAAAAAAGACGGTTTTACCCACTAGAATTGGATAAAACCGCCTCTAGTGTGTCTAGTCAGCGAAACTATTTAATTCTTACTTTGCTTCGGCGTGTTCAAAGGTTTGTTTTAAGTCGGGGTTTATAGTCATCGTTGTCCCTCCTCAAAATATCTCTTGCGCTATATCAAAATAAAAAGTCTTCCGTATTGAAAGACTGGGTAGGCAATAATTTTCACCTTATCTTTCAAAATGATACACACTTTGCTGGAATTAGCACCTTGCTAAGCAGGTTGCCGGGGTTCAGCGGGCCAGATCCCTCCACCACTCTTGATAAGCATTTTTTAAAAATTTTAGCATATTTAGAATATTTGTCAACATTAAAAATTATATATCCGATAAGAAAACTATACTTTAAATTCACAGAAATATCTATACTTTTATTTAAAACAACATATGTAAATTTAACCCAAATGTGAACATATCAGTTTGTAAAACGCTTTCTTTCCCCCCGACTTTTTATGTTCTCTTGCTAAATAAAATGCAAAATCTCTCTATAAAATTAATAACGGATTTATGAGCTTTACGGATAATTCACTCACATTAGCACACATTACAGATAACACTGACTGACAGATAGGAGCTATATAAGATGGAGAGACAACCCTTTCAATTAGACGATACAATTAAAAATAATGTGCGAACATATTTACAGCAGATTTCAACTGAAGCCTCTAATTTAATTAAACATTTAGACACGAGTGATCATTGTATTTTATGTGATTTTGAGGAGATGAGAAGGTTATTTCAAGATGTTCAAGCTACGGCCGCCTCTTATTACTTGCGTCATTACTTATCGCCTTATACATTTGAATACGCTGCTCTGTCCCTAGCTATTCATAACCTCTCTGAGAAACGTCACGGCGCTTTAATTGTCATTGAACGGGAACAAAATGTTGATCCTCTTATTCAAAAAGGAATGCCTATTCAAGCTCCTGTCAGCGCTACGCTAGTTGAGACACTGTTCTATCCAGGGACACCCTTACATGACGGAGCCGTCCTAATTAGAAATAATCAGCTTATTTCAGCTGCTAATGTTTTACCTCTCTCGTCTATTATTTCAACGAACAAAAAGTTGGGAACACGTCACCGTGCAGCCATTGGAATGTCGGAAAAATCGGATGCATTAATTTTAGTTGTATCTGAAGAAACAGGTAAAATTTCGTTTGCTCTTGATGGAAGCCTCTACCCTATTCACTCCAGCAAAAATATGATTTAAGAGCCCTTTCCTGATAAGCAGCCCTATCTTGACTTATCTATCCTTTCTCTTTAATATATTTCATAGTTTTTACATACTATAGATACGGGTGATGCATATGGCAATTTTAAAATTTGAACATGTAGGCGTTCAAGTAAAGGATATAGAAGAATCTATTGAGTTCTATACACAAAAAGTGGGATTGGAGCTCATCGAAACACTACCACATACCGATCCGTCTTTGAAGCTAGCTTTTCTAGGTTTAGAAGGCAATGTAATCGTAGAGTTAATTCAAGGGTATAACTCAAGCTTACCTAGTGAAGGTAAAGTTCATCATTTTGCGCTGGCAGTAGATGGAATTGAAGAGGAGTTTGAGCGTTTAAAATCAGCAGGCGTTTCATTTGTGGAAGAAAACATTGTAACTTTGCCAAATGGAGCAAGATACTTATTTTTCTACGGTCCAGACAAAGAATGGATTGAATATTACGAAGTAAAAAGATAAAGATATCTTATACCTTCAGTGAAAAATGGTCATACTGTGGCTATGACTAATCACTGGAGGTTTTTTTATGATGGAATGGCTATTATTCCGACTTTTTCGTCGTTCTATTTTAGTGCGGCTTCTTTTTATTATCGGCTGCCTTGTTTTACTTTTCGGCATGCTTATACATTTCTTAGAGCCGCAAACGTTTGGGAATGTGTTTGAAGGAATTTGGTGGGTTATTATTACAATCTCTACTATAGGATACGGTGATTTTGCTCCCACCACTACGATTGGAAGGTTAGCTGCAATTATTTTAGTCCTGGTTGGAACGGGATTTATTACTACTTATTTTGTCACGCTTTCTAAAATTGCTGTTTCCGCTGAGAGCGCTTATTTGGAAGGGAATTTAAAGTTTTATGGAAAAGATCACTTCATCGTTGTGGGGTGGAATGAGCGCGCCAAACTCGTGCTAGAGTCTTATCGCGACGCATTTCATAAAGAAGACATTGTTCTTATCGACGACTCTCTGACTAAAAACCCCATGATCTGTGATCGCGTTCATTTTATTAAAGGAAGTCCCTCTCACTATGAGGTATTAGAACTTGCCAATGCTCGGTGCGCAAAAAAAGTGCTGATTACTGCCGATCAGCATAAGACAGAAGAATATGCAGACATGAATACGATTGTTACGCTAGTCGCTCTGCAAGGATTGAACCCTTCTATTTACAGCATCGTTGAACTGTTAACAAAAAAGCATATTCAAAATGCGCAAAATTTGGGGGTAAATGAAATGATTAAAACAAACGAGTTGATTAGTCAGGTCATGTACGAACATATTTTTGTGAAAAAATTAGAGAGTTTAAGAAAAGAATAATCCTTTCAATTATTGAAGCAGCGCCTCTTCTGCCTCTCTAATTAGCTCCTCTCCTAAGCTGATATACTTTTCTGGAAATGAAGCGTCTGCGTCTTGGGGTTCTGCAAACTGGTTAAATGAAGCACCCACGTTTCCATTGTGAACATTGTCATCTAAGCCAATTTGATACTTATGTGAAAGTAAAAATGGCGTACCAATCTGTACGGTTGTTCCTTTAGAATCCAGTTCTCCATTCGTAGCTGTAAACGGGATGCGTAAAAACTGATAGCCGACTTCATCATTCATCTTATAGTCGAATGAACCATGATCATAATCCCAATTTCCTCCAATGTTATACCCAAGCGGCTTAAGCGTTTTTTCTAATTCATAAAGCTTGAATAATGTGCCGTCTAATCTTGAAGATAATTCAATCATCTTATCCCTCCTCTGTTTTAACATGTCCTTTTTCCAGCTTTTTATCCTTTATCTCAAAAGCAAAAAAGTTCACCTTCTAACAAGAAGGTGAACTTTTTATTTATTTCAAACGCTTTTCTAATTCTGCTTTTTTCTCTTCAAAACCAGGTTTTCCAAGAAGAGCAAACATATTTACTTTGTATGCTTCTACTCCCGGCTGATCAAATGGGTTTACGCCTAATAAATAGCCGCTGATTGCGCATGCTTTTTCGAAGAAATATACAACATATCCAAATGTATACTCATCTAGCGCTGGAATGTTCACAACTAAGTTTGGAACGCCTCCGTCTGTGTGAGCAAGCATTGTACCTTGGAACGCTTTTTTATTTACAAAGTCAACTGTTTCACCAGCTAAGTAATTTAGTCCATCTAAGTCCGCTGCATCTTCTTCAATTGTTAGCTCATGACGAGAATCTTGAACTTGTACAATTGTTTCAAAAATATCGCGACGACCTTCTTGTACATATTGACCTAAAGAATGAAGATCCGTTGAGAAGTTAGCAGATGAAGGGTAAATACCTTTTTGGTCTTTTCCTTCACTTTCACCAAATAACTGTTTCCACCACTCAGCAAAGTACTGAAGAGCTGGCTCATAGTTAATCAGCATTTCAATTGTTTTTCCTTTATTATAAAGAACATTACGAGCTACAGCATATTGATAAGCTGGGTTCTCTTCTAGCTCTGATGATGAAAATGCTTCTTGAGCATCAGCTGCCCCTTTCATCATTTGTTCGATATCAAGACCTGCAGCGGCGATTGGTAATAAGCCAACCGCTGTTAATACAGAATAACGGCCGCCTACATCATCTGGAATAACAAATGTTTCATAGCCTTCTTCGTCCGCTAATGTTTTTAATGCGCCGCGCGCTTTATCTGTTGTTGCATAAATACGCTTGCGTGCTTCTTCTTTCCCGTATTTCTCTTCTAATAATTTACGGAAGATACGGAAAGCAATCGCCGGTTCTGTTGTTGTACCAGATTTTGAAATAACATTAATAGAGAAATCTTTATCTTGTAAAACATCCATTAGGTCTTTCATGTATGTTGAGCTGATGTTGTTACCAGCAAAAATAACTTGCGGAGTTTTACGCTGTTCTTTTGATAATGTGTTATAGAATGAATGCTGAAGCATTTCAATAGCAGCACGAGCACCTAAGTAAGATCCTCCAATACCAATAACAATCAATACATCTGAATCCGATTTAATTTTTTCTGCACTTTTTTGAATGCGTGCAAATTCTTCTTTGTCATACTCCGTAGGAAGGTCTACCCATCCTAAAAAGTCGTTCCCAGCACCTGTTTTTTCATGAATTGAATGGTGAGCTACTTTCACGGCATCACGTAAGTATGTAAGTTCATGTTCACCAAAAAATGATAACGCGTTTGAATAATCAAAACGAACATGTGTCATAATCTGTTCCTCCATTAAAATATCTTTATTTTCCACTTTATCGAAACTGTTAGCTGAATTCAAGGGAATCCACTTACAATTTGACACAATCATTATAGTTTGTTGAAACTGCAATCATTGTATGTACCCTTTTATTTAACGATAAATTCAGTTATGAAGTCAACTAATGTTCTTTGATTAAAAAACGTAATTCATGCACGATGACGCAAATAATAAGCAAATAAAAAACGACTAAAGAGTGGTCTTCAATCGTTTTTCATTTACTTACCGGATGGTGCAATATAGTTCATTTCACCTATCTTTACATATTGTCTCGGTTTATAAGAGGCTTTTAACAGGGAAGAGTCTATTGATATAGAATTTTCAGCTTCACTTTTAGAAGTGATTAGCATCCTGTTTTCTTCTTTCATTTCCAAGTGATTATTCAGTACAAATCCGCTCATACATAATGCGCTAAAAATGAGAAAACTGATGGTTATTTGTTTCCTATACATTTCCATCACCTCACTCTTAGAGTGACAATTTCACCTGATTTTTATACGTCTAAAAAAATTTTTTTATGTTTTTTTTATGGATTTTGTGACGAGTTTCTATTTATTTAATAAGGTTTGAAAAATCCGCTGATACTAAGAATTAGCATGGATGCATGCATAATTAAATTATTATATAATCGGTTACAGAATTGAATATCACAAGGAGGTTTGTCTTTTGTCGTGGTTGCACTTGGTGATTTTATCGCCTTTTTTATTAGCCTTTTTTGTCCCGCTTCTGTATAGGAAATTCCAGCGTATTCATACAGGGTGGTTCGTTTTACCTCTCCCACTTGTGTTGTTCATTTATTTCACACAATATATCAGTGGTGTTTCTAAAGGGGAAACCTACCTACATTCAATGAAATGGATACCTAGTCTGGGCATTAACTTTGATGCTTATGTGGATGGACTCGGTCTTCTATTTTCTCTGTTAATCACTGGAATTGGGACACTTGTTATTCTTTACTCCATTTATTATCTTTCTAAGACAAAAGAAGCGCTGCATTCGTTTTATGTCTATTTGCTTCTTTTTATGGGGTCTATGCTAGGAGTTGTATTATCAGACAACTTAATGAGTCTTTACAGCTTTTGGGAATTAACAAGCCTTTCATCTTTTTTATTGATTGGTTATTGGTACAAACGAGAGAAATCTCAATACGGAGCCTTAAAATCTATGCTCATTACCGTATTCGGAGGACTTTCCCTATTAGCAGGAATTGTACTTTTATATGTCATGACAGGTACTTTCAGCATACGCGAAATTATCTCAAACGTAGATGTGGTTACATCAAGTCATCTATTTATTCCAGCTCTAGTCCTCATTTTATTAGGGGCCTTTACAAAATCTGCTCAGTTTCCTTTTCATATTTGGCTGCCAGATGCAATGGAAGCTCCAACCCCAGTGAGTGCATACCTTCATTCAGCTACAATGGTAAAAGCGGGAATTTATCTTTTAGCAAGACTAAGCCCTGTTTTTGCTATAAGCGCCACTTGGTTTTTTGTTATTTCAATCATAGGACTAATTACACTGTTTTGGGGCTCGTTTTCAGCAGTAAAGCAACAAGACTTGAAAGGGATTTTAGCTTTTTCAACAATTAGTCAGCTTGGGATGATTATGTCACTTATAGGAGTAGGTAGCGCAGCTATTCACTATGATTTTTTAGACGATAATATCTACTTAGTGGCTCTTACTGCAGCAGTTTTCCATTTGATTAACCACGCTACCTTCAAAGGCAGCTTGTTTATGGTAGTAGGCATTGTCGATCATGAAACAGGCACGCGTGACATTAGAAAGTTAGGCGGGTTAATGAGCTTCATGCCTGTCACATTTACCATTGCTATCATTGGGGGATTTTCAATGGCAGGTCTCCCTCCCTTTAACGGATTTTTAAGTAAAGAGATGTTTTTTACAGGCATGGTAAACGTGACAAAAATGGATATGTATAGCATGCAGACGTGGGGAATTTTGCTGCCTATCATCGCTTGGGTGGGAAGTATTTTTACGTTCGTCTATAGTATGATTCTTGTCTTTAAAACCTTTACAGGCAAATACCAGCCCGAAAAGTTGGAGAAGAAGCCGCATGAAGCACCAGTAGGCATGCTGATTTCACCGGTTATTTTAGCATCATTGGTTGTTATTTTTGGCTTTGCTCCTAATTTATTAGAATCAACTCTTATTGAGCCAACAATGGCCTCTATCGCACCTAGCCTGCTAGAGGCAGGTAAAGAATATCAAGTGCATATTAAATTTTGGCACGGTTTTACGCCAGAATTATTTATGACGCTAGGAGTCATCACATTTGGTATTTTGTTGTTTATGACGCTTCAAAAGTGGTCAAAAATTTATACACGATTCCCTTCTTCTTTAACGCTTAATAACGGATATAATTATGGCATTAAAGGGATGGAAAAAGGCTCAACGCGCATCATGAAAACATTAATGACAGGATTTATTAGAGACTATCTTTTAATCATTTTTACTTTCATAGGCATTTTACTTCTCGTAACCCTCTTTTCTCAGAATGCCTTTGCGATTGATTTAAAAGATACTGCTTCTATCGGCGTTTATGAAGCCATACTAGCAGTTGTAATGGTTGCGGCTACTATTACAACTTTATTGGCAAAATCACGCCTCACAGCCATTATTTCGCTGGGAGTTGTCGGGTATACGCTTTCTTTATTTTTCGTATTATTCCGTGCTCCTGACTTAGCTTTGACTCAATTAGTTATTGAAACTGTATCAGTATCACTGTTTTTACTATGTTTCTACTACTTGCCGGAGTTTCGGAAGCGAAAAGTAAGGGTGAAGTTTCAACTGCCAAACTTACTGGTTGCCCTTCTTGTAGGAACGACCGTTACATTGCTTGGCATATCAGCAAACAGTACAAAACTATTTGAATCGATTTCACATTACTTTATTGAAAACAGTTATGAAAAAGCAGGCGGCGAAAACATGGTGAACGTGATTCTTGTTGACTTCCGCGGATTTGATACATTATTTGAAATTACCGTACTTTGTATAGCAGCTCTTGCTATCTATGGCATGATTCGTCTTCGGTTAACAAAGGAGGAAGAAGAGTGAAAAAAAATGATTTGATACTACAAACAACAACGAAAGTAGTCACATTCATTATTATCATTTTTGCCATTCATCTTTTCTTTGCAGGTCATTATACACCTGGAGGAGGGTTTGTTGGGGGACTTACTACCTCAGCTGCCCTTGTATTACTACTGCTGGCTTTCGATATAAAAACCGTATCGAAAGTCATCCCATTTGATTATAAGAAGGTTGCGGCTTCCGGTCTGCTGCTAGCTATTTTAACCGGGCTGGGATCATTTATTTTCAAAGTTCCCTTTCTCACTCACACGTACAGCTACTTTAACCTTCCCCTTCTCGGGAAAACATCTTTAGCTACCGTTGTACTGTTTGATTTAGGCGTATATCTAGTAGTTGTTGGTGTTACGATGACCATTATTCAAACGATTGGAGAGAGTGAATAGTGGAAATATTAATGTCCGTAGTGGCAGGGATTCTATTCACTGCCGCTGTATATCTCATGTTATCCCGCAGTTTACTGCGAATTATTATTGGAACAGGCTTATTAAGCCACGGTGTTCACCTGTTGATTTTAACGATGGGCGGATTAAAAGGGGGGAGTGTTCCCCTTCTGGGAGAAAAGGCTTCTTCTTATACAGATCCTTTACCTCAAGCCCTCATTTTAACTGCCATTGTCATAAGCTTTGGCGTCACTTCTTTTTTCCTTGTACTAGCTTACAGGGCTTATCAAGAACTCGGAACAGACGATATGGACAAGTTAAGGGGAAATGAACATGACGAGTAATTTTGTAATCATCCCACTGCTTATCCCGTTTGTTGTAGGTGTTGTGCTCATTTTTTTCAAAGACAATATTAAACTTCAAAGGATAATCAGTGTTTTATCATTAATCACCACCACTGCTTTTGCTGCATATTTGGTACAGTTGGTTCAATCAAAAGGTGTTTTAACTCACGAGCTTGGGAACTGGAAACCTCCTTTTGGAATTATTCTAGTAGCGGACATGTTCGCTTCCCTTCTCGTACTTACTGCTAGTATCGTAACACTATGCTGCGTTCTTTTTGCTTTTCATACAATTGGCGAAAAACGTGAACGCTTTTACTTTTATTCGTTTGTACAGTTTTTATTAGTAGGCGTATTTGGCGCTTTCTTGACAGGTGATATCTTTAACTTATTTGTCTTTTTTGAAGTCATGCTTATGTCTTCGTACGCTCTCATTGTAATTGGCGGTACAAAAGCACAGCTTCGAGAGTCTCTTAAGTATATTTTAGTCAATGTCATTTCATCTGCTTTGTTTGTAATTGCTGTTGCTTATTTGTACGCCGTAACAGGAACTCTCAACATGGCAGACCTTTCGCAGCGAATTGCAGAGGCTAATCAGCCGGGAATTTTAACAACCATTGGCATGCTTTTATTTATTGTATTTGCATTAAAAGCAGCTTTATTCCCAATGTATTTTTGGCTTCCAGGTTCGTACAGTGCGCCTCCACCCGTTATCATCGGGTTGTTTGGTGCATTGCTCACAAAAGTAGGCGTTTATTCGATTTTCAGGACTTTCACTTTACTGTTTTACCATCATCCTGAATTCACTCATCAAATTATCGGCTACGTTGCGCTTTTGACTATCGTTGTTGGTGCAGTAGGCGCCATTGCTTATTCGGATGTGAATAAAATTTTAATTTATAATATTATTATTGCTGTCGGAGTCATTGTCTACGGTGTAACTTTAACAACAAAAGCAGGTTTTGAAGGAGCCATTTATTATTTAATTCACGACATGATTATTAAAGCAGCTCTCTTCCTTCTTGCTGGAAGCATCATTCGAATAACTGGAACAACAAAATTAAAGAAAATGGGTGGGTTAATTAAAGACTATCCGCTGCTTGGCTGGATGTTTTTTATCGCTACTATTTCGTTGGCAGGAATTCCTCCCCTAAGCGGCTTTATTGGAAAATTCCTTTTAGTTCAAGGCGGTTTAGAATCAGAGAGCTACACGTTTGTAGGAGTTTTACTCGTTTCAAGCCTGCTCGTTTTATATTCTGCCATTAAGATTTTCATGAGCTGCTTCTGGGGTGAACCTACGCTTTCTTCTGAGCATGAAAAAGTATCCCTTAAAGGTATTCTATACCCATCCGCTATCTTACTTGCTGTTTCTGTCTTTTTAGGACTAGGTGCAGAAGCTGTTATTCCTTATGTGTCGACAGCCGCTCAAACGCTTATGGATCCTTCAATTTATATCCAATCGGTGTTAAAGGAGTAGATCTGCATGTCATTTCAACTATTATTAAACGTAATCATTGCATTCACATGGATGTTTTTGAGAGGGATTTGGACACTACCTTCCTTTATTATAGGATTTTTCTGGGGAGCGGTACTGCTGTTTGTTTTCCGCCGTTTTTTTCACAGACGTTTTTACCTGCATAAAGTATATGCGATCATTAAGCTGCTGTTTATTTTCATACGAGAATTATTCAAAGCCAATATTGCAGTGACGAAAGACGTATTGCGCCCTAAATTAAATATTCAGCCAGCCATCTTTGCAATGCCAACCCGTCTGGAGAGTGAATGGGAAATTACCATTCTTTCTCTTTTAATTACGCTAACGCCAGGCACACTGGTAATGGATGTGTCAGATGACAATTCTACTATCTATATTCATGCAATCAATACCGACGATATTGATGACATTATTACAGATATTCAGCAAACATTCGAAAAAGCTATTATGGAGGTGAGTCGTTAAATGCTCGATATTTTTCTAAACGTTTCGCTCATTCTCATTTCTGCTTCAACTATTGGGTTTGTTTACCGAGTGGTAAAAGGTCCGTCAACTGCTGACCGAGCAATGGCCCTTGATGCTATTGGAATTAACATCATTGCTATCACGGCCATCATCTCGATTATTTTTCGAACTCAGGCTTTTTTCGAAGTCATTTTACTGCTAGGCATCATAGCCTTTGTAGGTACCGTTGCTTTTTCTAAGTTTTTAGAGAAAGGAGAAGTGATTGAATATGAACGTGATCAGTGAAATCATTGTAGGAGCTTTGGTACTAATAGGGTCTCTTCTGACAGTTGTGACCATGATTGGGCTTATTCGTTTGCCTGATACGTACACAAGAAGTCATGCTGCCTCCAAAAGTGCTACCTTAGGCGTCCTGTTTATATTAGTGGGCTGCTTACTCTACTTTTGGATTGACACTGGCCATATTAGTGCACGGTTAATTTTAGCGATTGTTTTTGTGTTTATCACCTCTCCTATTGCTGGGCATTTACTAGGAAGAGCAGCTTATTACAGCGGAGTTCCTCTTTCTGATAAAACCGTTCGGGATGATTTGAAAACCAAACAGCAGAAAAAGCTTACCCATCATGAATAAAAAAAAACGCCGTGCGGTTTGCACGGCGTTTTTTATCGAGAATCTTATAAAGAAGCGCGTAGGATTGCTAGTACATCTTCTTTGTTTAATTTTTTAAATTTACCAAATTCACCTTTGGCCATTGCACGATCAGCCATAAGATCTAATTTGTCTTCGCCAATATCATAATCAGCTAAGCGAGTTGGTGCACCTAGGCTTGACCAGAATTCACGAAGCTTATCTACACCTTCAAGTGCTACTTCTTTATCTGTCTTACCTTCCGTATCTACGTTAAATACGCGTACAGCTACTTGCTTGAAGCGATCTACGTTCTCATCCATTACGTGTTTCATCCAGTTCGGGAATAAAATTGCGAGTCCACCCGCATGTGGAATATCATATACAGCTGATACCGCATGCTCAATATTATGAGTAGCCCAATCGCCTTGGTGTCCCATTTGTAACATACCGTTTAATGCGATGGTACCATTGTATAAAATCGTTTCACGTAACTCGTAGTTTTCTAAGTCGTTTAATAATTTTGGTCCCGTTTCAATAACCGTTTGTAGCACACCTTCACACATACGATCTTGAAGCGGCGTATTTGTTGCAGCATGGAAATATTGTTCAAATACGTGGCTCATCATGTCAACCATACCATAAACTGTTTGATTTTTTGGTACAGTAAATGTATTAACCGGATCTAAAATAGAGAATTGAGGGAATGTTGCCGGACTGCCCCAGCCGTATTTTTCTTGTGTTTCCCAATTTGTAATAACAGAACCAGCATTCATTTCTGAACCTGTTGCTGCTAATGTTAGCACTGTTCCAAATGGAAGAGCTTCAGCTGCGAATACGTCGCGGTTAATGATGTCCCATACGTCGCCATCATATTTTGCGCCTGCTGCGATTGCTTTTGTACAATCGATTACGCTTCCTCCACCTACTGCAAGTAAAAATTCAATACCGTTTTCTTTACAAATATCGATTCCTTTGCGAACAGTTGTCAGACGAGGATTCGGTTCTACTCCCGCTAACTCATGTACTTCTGCATTCATGTCATTCAGTACATCCATTACTTGATCGTATAAACCGCTGCGTTTTACACTTCCTCCGCCGTATACTAATAATATCTTTTTACCAAAGCGACTTGCTTCTGTTTTTAATTGCTCTAATTGACCTTTACCAAAAATTAATTTTGTAGGATTATAAAATGTAAAATTGTTCACTATAAACTCCTCCTTACGAGCTTGATTACATGCATCATTATGAAGAACAACTTTTTGATTGTAAAGAAAATTGACTTCCTAAAGATTATTCCCTGTTGGCTAGATGCTCACCCCATCCAAATGAACGTTTATTTGTCTGTATCTTCCAAAAGCAAATATGCATATTTCCCTCTAAAAAAAGCAGGCTAATAAGTGAACTACAAAACAAGGAGGGTTCATCATGAGTGGTATTCAACGTATTGCGCTCGTATTAACGATTATTGGAGCAATTAACTGGGGACTTATTGGCTTTTTTCAATTTGATTTAGTAGCAGCAATCTTCGGCGGTCAAACATCTGCTTTCTCCCGCATTATTTATGGATTGGTTGGAATCGCAGGACTGATTAACCTAGGTCTATTATTTAAACCTTCTGCTGAAGTAGAGCGTACAGAACCTAGAACGGAACATTAAAAAAAGAAGGATAGCTAAGCTATCCTTCTTTTTTTCTTATTTCTTATTTCTTAATTAGATCTTCGCGGTTTGATTGCTCAATCCACTCTTCTAATTTTTCTTTTAATGTGTTGAATCCTTGAGTAGATTCAGTATGAACTGTTGCTTGACCTTGACGCTTTTTAGCAGGTTTTTTAGGTGCAGAAGCTTCAGTTTTTTCTGGAGCTGGCTCAGTTGCACGAATAGATAAACCAATTTTACCAGTTGACTCATCAACAGATAAAACTTTAACGTTTACTTCGTCTCCTACTGATAAATGTTCGTTAATATCTTTAACGAAGCCATGTTTTACTTCTGAGATATGAACTAATCCTTGAGTTTCTTCATTTAATGCAACGAATGCACCGTATGGTTGAATTCCTGTTACTTTACCTTTTGTAACAGTACCGATTTCAAATTTTGACATATAAACACTCCTAGATACCTTATTATTTTCACCATTATAGCCAATTTAAAATTATAGCACAGTTCATAGATTGAATCAAAAAGTAGTTATACTATATTTATTATTTACCAATTTCGTCACAAATATAAACTAACACTACATTTCATCATAGCAAAAAAGATATTATATCAAACCGTCTATACGATATGACATAATATCTTATTTTTATTATAACTTATTTTCAACAAAACGGCTAATCCGTTTTATGGATTCTTCTAATGATTCCATTGAAGAGGCGTATGAACAGCGAATATGTCCCTCTCCGCCTTTTCCAAATACATTGCCTGGCACGACGGCTACTCGTTCTTCAAGCAAAAGCTGCTCAGCGAATTCTTCCGATGACAATCCCGTTTTCTTGATAGACGGGAATACATAAAACGCTCCTCCGGGAGAATGGCATTCCAGACCAATTTGATTTAATGACTTCACCATATAGTTCCGTCTTCTGCGATAGCTTTTTCTCATCTCTTCTACGTCATGCTGCCCGTTTTGTAGTGCTTCAATTGCTCCATACTGGGCCATGGTAGGCGCGCACATCATTGTATACTGATGAATTTTCAACATTGCTTTAGCAATCTCAGTTGGTGCACATATGTACCCAAGACGCCATCCAGTCATAGCAAACCCTTTAGAAAAGCCTGAAATAATAATAGTTCGTTCTTTCATTCCTTCTAAAGAAGCAATAGATGTAAATTCTTCATCATATGTTAATTCTGCATATATTTCATCCGTGATAACAAGCAAGTCATGCTTGATTACAATATCCGCAATAGCCTGCAACTCTTCTTTAGATAGCGAACTTCCTGTTGGATTATTAGGAGAACATAAAAGAAGGGCTTTCGTGTTACTTGTAATGACTTCTTCAATCTGTCTAGGCTGTAGTTTAAACTCTGTTTCCGCCGTTGTTTCAATTGCCACAGGAACTCCTCCTGCTAGCGAAATTAACGGGCTGTAAGACACAAAGTTTGGCTCCACGACAATAATCTCATCTTCAGGGTTAATCAAAGCTCGCATTGTAATGTCTAAAGCCTGACTTCCTCCAACGGTCACAATAATATCATCTTTATAATCATACGAGACGTTAAAATTTCTTTTCATATACTTCATAATTTCAAAGCGGAGCTCTAAAAGCCCCGCATTTGCTGTATAAGAGGTATATCCTCTTTCCAACGATAAAATACTCGCTTCTCGAACAGCCCAAGATGTGACAAAATCAGGTTCACCTACTCCAAGAGAGATGACGTTATCCATACTTGCTGCTAAATCAAAAAAGCGGCGAATACCTGAAGGTTTCAGCTGTTGTACAGTTGTTGACAAGCGCTCTTTCATTACGGAGACACCACGATTCTGCGATCTTCATCGCCTTGGTCGTAGATGGTACCATCGTGCTTGTATTTTTTCATAATAAAGTGAGTCGTTGTAGATAAAACAGAGTCTAGCGTAGAAAGCTTTTCAGAAACGAAAAATGCTACTTCAGACATTGATTTTTCTTCAATAATAACAGACAAATCATATGCTCCTGACATTAGGTACACGGATTTTACTTCTTGAAAACGATAGATGCGCTCCGCAATCTCGTCAAAGCCTACTCCTCGCTTTGGTGCAACTTTTACATCTATCATAGCTGTGACGCCCTCATGTCCATCTACTCGTCTCCAGTTAATATCAGCTGAATATTGCACAATTACTTTTTCTCTCTCTAGCTTTTTAACAATATTAGAGGTTTCTTCAAACGTTAAATCCACCATTTTTGAAATACTATCTATTGAAATACGGCTATTTTTTTCTAGAATTTCTAAAATTTCTAACTCTTTTTCTTCTAAGAACACCGCGTTCCCCTCCTACACCGATTAAATTTTTTCACTTTTTCCATTATATCAAATTTAAACACATCTTTAATGTGAAATCTATACCGGTAATTGAGTTTCATTTTATAGATTGCTGGAAATTAGGACAGACTAGAAAGAAAAAGATGGAGTGAAACAAATTGACTGACTCTAAAATTACTTGCCACCAGCGTACTTTTAATGGCGTCAATGTTTACTACGAATGCCATAACTATCACCCTGATAAACCAGCTATTGTATTTATTCACGGCTTTTTATCATCCAGTTTTAGCTTTCGGCGTTTAATTCCTTTATTTGAAGATACGTTTTCTATCATTACGCTGGACCTTCCGCCATTTGGGCGAAGTGAAAAATCGTTAACCTTTCAATACTCGTATAAAAACTTAGCCAAAATTGTCATCGAGTTGATTGAATACTTAAAATTGAAAGATGTTGTACTATCGGGACACTCAATGGGAGGACAGGTTTGTTTAAACGTAGCAAAATTAAAGCCTTCTTGTGTATCAAAACTCGTTCTTCTGTGCAGCTCAGCTTATTTAGGCCCTTCACATTATGGGTTGGTCATGTCTTCTTATGTTCCCTTCTTTTATCTGTGGGTAAAAACGTGGCTGTCTCGCAAAGGTGTATTAGGTAACTTGCAAAATGTCGTATATGATCATCAGTTAATCGACGAAGAAATGATTGATGGCTATACTGAACCCTTTTTGGATGACCGTACGTTTATGGCTTTAACAAGAATGATTCGTGATCGAGAAGGAGACCTCTCCTCAAAGGATTTGCAGCACATAAAAAAACCAAGTTTACTCATTTGGGGAGAAGAAGACCGAGTTGTCCCTTTACATCTCGGACGTAAATTAAAAGATGATTTGACAGACTCTACCTTTATCTCGTTAAAGGAAATTGGACATCTTTTACCAGAAGAGTGTCCCGACATTGTGCAGTCTCATATGGTCGATTTCTTGTACAGTGAAAAAGCCCTGTCTCAATAATGACGGAGCGAGTTCATATATTTCACACGAGGCGCTAACTTTAATAAAAAATTTATTAGTGGTGCTTCAGCCAATTTTCCCACTTTCTTTATTGACTTCACAAGTTAACTTCGTTGACAAACGTATTAAAAATAAGCAAACTATTATATTAAAAAAGGGGGTACTTTTATTGTCTACTTTTTCTTTTGATCAATTAATTAATCGTACAGGTACGCAGTCCGTAAAGTGGGACAAAACAGATCTCGTTTTTGGAGCAAAAGATGTTCTGCCTTTTTGGGTAGCTGATATGGATTTCCAAGCGCCGCCTAATGTTCTTCAAACCATTAATGAGCGTGTCAAACACGGTATTTTCGGCTACACTTCCCCTACTGAATCTACGGCAAATGCTTTATCATCTTGGGTAAAAAACAAGCATCAGTGGACCATTGATCATGAATGGATTACATACAGTCCAGGAGTTGTATTTGCCCTGAGTATGGCTATTCAAGCATTTACGGAACCTGGAGATTCAATTTTAATTCAACCGCCAGTTTATACTCCGTTTTTCAACATGATAGAGGTAAATGATCGAGAAGTTGTTGAAAATCCGTTAAAACTTGCGGGCGATAAATACGAAATTGATTTTGCAGATTTAGAGAAAAAATTTGCAGAAGGCGTAAAATTAATGATTCTTTGCAGTCCTCATAATCCAGTAGGACGTGTGTGGACAAAAGAAGAACTGAAGAAGCTTGCCGATCTTTGTCAAAAATACAATGTATTAATTGTTTCAGATGAAATTCATTCTGATCTAATTTACCATCCTTATAAACACATTCCCATCAGCATGGTGAGTGAAGATGCAGCCAATCGAACCATTACGTGTATGGCCCCTAGCAAAACATTCAATATACCAGGACTTCAAGCTTCAGCTATTATTATTCCAAATGAGAAGCTGCGCACACAGTATGTTCAGCAGCAGCAAAAACAAGGGTTTTCTAATTTAAACACATTCGGAATCATTGGATTAGAGGCGGCTTACAGTGAAGGTGAAGAGTGGCTAGAAGCACTGCTTGTGTATCTGAAGAAAAATGTAGATCTCGTGACGCGTTTTATAAGTGAGAACTTGCCTGAACTGCGGGTGGTTCAGCCAGAAGGAACTTATTTACTATGGATTGACTGCAACAAGCTGCACTTATCAGAAGAAGAATTACATGAACGTTTATTAGAAAAAGGCAAAATCGCCGTAGAAAAAGGCGAAAAATACAGTTCCACATATGGAAAAGGTTTTATTCGCTTGAACATTGGCTGTTCACATGAACAACTTCAAGAAGGATTAAATCGCTTAAAAATAGCTTTAACGTAAAAAACAGCGTTCTTTCTCACGAAAGAACGCTGTTTTTAATGTTTTTTTGAAATAACTCCGCACGCGATTCGCTTGCCAGAATTACCTGATGGCTCTGTCATTCCATCATCAACTTGTTCAGTAATGACAAGAGAGGAACCATCCATACGCTTAACGAGAGACGTCTTTCCTTCTTTTAACGTGACTTGAGGAACCATATCCGTTCCTTTATACGTCTGATCGTCTTCTACCACAATATTTTTCATATCGCCTAAATGTGGTCCTTTTGGATTTAACAGTCCGTGTTTCTTTTTATCAGGATCAAGGTGATTTCCTGCACTTTTAAAGTTAGGAGCTTTGCAAATCCCCATTTCATGAATATGTACGCCGTGTTCGCCAGGTGGAAGTCCGCTTAAATCGTACGTAAACTCAATTCCATCAGCCTGCTCTTTCAATTTGACTGTACCTATGCTATCTCCATCTGCGTTATAGACTTTGACTTCTTTATTGGATATTTCTTTTTCCATACACCCCGTTAACAAGAAAAAAGGCACGGTTCCAATGAGTAGTAGTTTTTTCATGTTGCCCTCCAATCGCATACGCACTAGCGAAAGTTTTAGATGTCTTTCCATAGATTGTCCAGCAACATATCATTTTAAACGCTTACATTTTATTTGCATTTCATTAGAGTGACTTCTTATTTTCTTGTTCTTTCAACTTTGCTTCTAATTCCTTCGTTTTTTCTTCTTCTTTTTTAGACACCTTGATGATGAACCGCCAGACTGCAACTGCTGCTAGTACAAAAATCGCCATTGTAGCAAAAGCAGGAATATATTCTGTTTTATCTTCCGGAAAATAAAGCAAAAACATTAAATACATCATGTACAACATCCTTTCATAGAAACGGTAGTAGGTTTTGATTTATACTGTTTATAACAAACACTTTACTTAAAGGAGATCTGGCAATATGACATTTACAATTGGTCAAACCGTTACAGCACTTTATAAAACCGGGAAATACATCGGTGAAATTACACAAGTTCGAGATCTGCATTATGTTGTACGAATTCAAGCTGTGTTGAAGCATCCAGAACAAGGTGACTTACATAATCCTGGACAAGTGGACGTACCTTTTTTTCACGAGCGAAAAGCACTTGCGTTTCGAGAGCAGGCCAACATTCCTCAAAAAATGGTTCATCTCTATGAAGACAGCGTTCCTGATTATAAGCATTCACTAAAAGAAGCCCTTGAATTAAAGATAGCTGAACAACAAGCCAAAGATAGCGCTTTTGCTCAAGCAAGCATTGACTGTTTAGAAGAGTTAAAAAAAGAGTACGGTATTCATTAAGCAAAAAGCCAAATTCACATAGAAGTGATTTGGCTTTTATAATGCAAATTTATTTAATACTTTTGAAAAATCGATTCGATCTCCTATGGTCGTTGGCTCCGGCTTTTGAAGGTACCGCTTATCTTTTTCTACAAGCTTAAAGATGTTGAGTGTCGTCATCGCATCGTCAAGCGCGCAGTGGTGCTTTCCAGTTCCTTCTTTACCATACTCTTGCACAGCTTTCCAAAGGCCGGTTTGATTTTGATCTCCAAAAAAGCGCTTATACTCCATCGAAAGATCAATTTCTTTACCTGTAAAAGGAAACGGCACCTTATTTTTTTGACAGCACTGCCTTAATACTTTCATATCCATGTTTCCCCATGTAATAATCGTGCTGTTTTTATACATGCCCAGTCGCTGTACAAGCTGCTCTAGCGTAATTCCTTCATTTACTTGATTTTGTTCGATATGGAGAAATGATTTACAGCGCTCAGTTAATTTTGTGAAGTGTGTAGGCTGTACGTAAGAGGAGAAACGATCAATGATTTCTTGATTTTTAACAAACACCAAACCAACTTCAATGATTTCCGGAAAAAAGCCTTTTGGAAAACCTTTATACTCTGGCATTGTAAATTCAAAATCAATGAATAAATACTGAGAGTTCTTATCCAATATTATCACCCCTTTGTAAAATAAACCGCCCTACTATATTAATGCTATTATAGCACGATTGAACAATCGGAAGGTCTATTTTCTGTTCTTATTTTTAATATTATGAATATTCTAGTTGCTGAATAAAAAGAATACTTTACTACTACTATATTCTAGAGCATGTCTCTATGCGCAGGGTAACTGTCACGAATAGACATAATTTCGCTTCTTTTTTTTACCTATTTTTTCACTTTTTTATGTATCCTCTCTTCCAAATTCTCTTTAAGCTCTCACATCAGTGTGTGAGGTGCTCCTCCTGACTTCAAAAGCATACCTCACACCTTTTAGACTAAGCCTTTCTTATATTTAAGCTTTAGGCAGAATAGCAAGCGTGCACCGGGATATACAGATTAAATTCTCTTCTTCATCTTGAATTTTCACTTCCCAAACCGCTGTTTTTTTTCCTTTATGTAAAGGAACGCCTATAGCTGTAACTGTTCCATCTTTTTTCCCTTTGATGTGATTAGCATTAATCTCTAAACCCACGCAGATTTCTTTTTCAATATCTACACTTTTAATAGCACCTAGACTAGCCACAGTTTCGGCTAACGCCACCGATGCTCCTCCGTGCAAAAGCCCGAATGGCTGACGCGTTCGCTCATCAACAGGCATCGTCGCTTCCACTCTTTGTTCACTTGCGCTAATAATCTCAATTCCTAATGCTTCTAACAGCGTATCTTTTGTTTTCATATACATACCTCCCTTTGTATCTAGTATACAATAACGGTTTTGCTACAACATATACGAACCCTCTACATATACATAATAAAAATCCGTTTTTTAGGAGGATTCTTATATGAAACCATTTGCTCCCTTGTCTTACTACTGGCCATCGTACTACATGCCTCACCCTTATACATACAGGGTACCTAGCTTACCTGAGGCGGACATAGCGACTTTCCAGCAATCTCTTAAAGTGATTCCCTCTACCATGCAAAGCGCTACCATATTTATTCAAAGAGCTAACGCTTCGCCAGCTTTAATAAAAAAAATAAAAGCTGCTGCTCAAGAATCTAAAATGAGTGAAGTAAAAAGACTCATTCTTTCAACAGGCGTTAAGGCCAAAATTGATGTTTTTTATACGCCAGACTATATTAAAATTACGTTTATTCATCCCGATAACCAATTTGACTGCTGTCACGTTTCGTTAAATATTAAATGGTAAAACACAAGGAAAAAAGTCTTATTTTCTTTTGAAAAAGATGTACATGTTGTTTTGTTTCGAATATTATAATATATGCCGTTTTTGGATGTAAAAACAAATTACACGATAATTGTATTTAGGAAATAAATATGATATTGTATTTGGAAATATATTTTTTCTTTAGGAGGGATGACATGATGAGACATGTTACGCTAGTAGAAATTTTCACGCATCCTATCGCTCAAAAATATTTAACACGATCTGGCGTTGCGCATGCTGTATCGGTCGCCTATCATGCGTTTCGTCTATCTGTACAGCATAATGTAAACCCTGATTTAGCTACAAAAGCAGCGCTGCTTCATGATATTGGCCACTACGAATGGTACACAAATGGTCAGTGGGATTATGAGAAGTATCGTCAAAATGATATTCACGCTATTAAAGGTGCTGAACGTGCACATAAATTACTCATTCGTTTAGGCGAGGAACCTCAGGCGGCAAAAGAAATTGCCTTAGCTATTTTACTACACACAGACTCCTATTTGCCTGAAGGAACCATTCAGCAACGCCCTCTTCAAAAAGTAGTCAAACTAGCTGATGAAGCTGATGAAGAGCCAGGCGGCAAACATCATTACCGTGAAATGGAATACAATTTGGCTGTAAAGAAAATTAAGGAGCTTGATAAGAAAGTGCTTGAACTTCTACATTCCAACCAATTTAAACAGTTAGGCTGACAGGATTAACTCCTTTCATAAGAGTTAATCCTTTTTATTATTTCTCCTCATAATTCCCTGCAAATTACTCATACTACTTATTGATTCTCATTTTTGGTTAGTTAGGAGGAAGAAGAATGTCTAAAAACGCTAGAGGTTACGTGCAGGATTCTTGTACGTCATTAAATCAGGCAAAAGCAAGCCTTGAACAAGCTCTTCAAACAGTAGAGAAAGATTCAAATCGCGAACATATTGAACAATCTCTTCAGGCTGTAGAGCAAGCATTAGGAGCTTGTGACAGCACTGCTTCTACTCTTTCTCAAGCATGAAAAAAAAGCAGCCGGTTTTGATCGGCTGTTTTTTTTTCATTAGAGACCCTCTATTTACAAGATAACTGAGGCAACCCACCCAAAAATAATGAGTGGAATGTTATAGTGAAGAAAAGTTGGTACACACGTATCCCAGATATGATCATGTTGACGATCGACTGCTAGTCCAGATGTTGGTCCAAGCGTACTGTCTGAAGCTGGTGAACCAGCGTCTCCAAGCGCTCCCGCTGTACCAACAATACAAATCGTTGCCATTGGACTCATACCAAGTTCTAAGCAAAGAGGAACAAAAATCGTCGCGATAATTGGAATGGTAGAGAAAGAAGAACCAATGCCCATTGTGACTAAAAGCCCGATGACAAGCATAAGAAATGCACCCAGCATTTGGTTTCCGCCAATAAGAGCAACAGAGCCTTTTACAAGTGCTTCTACATCTCCAGTTTCTTGAAGAACTTTTGCAAAACCAGAGGCTGACAGCATAACAAATCCGATGAAAGCCATCATTCTCATTCCGTTCGTTAATACTGGATCTGCTTCATTCCACTTCAAGGCCCCGCTGAAATAAACGACCACAATTCCTGCAAGCGCTCCGAAAATCATAGAATCTACTAAGAGCTGCACAGTTAAAGCCGCTACAATCGCAAGTAACGCTACTATAATCCCTCTTGTTGTGTAACCTGTACGCTCCTCTGCGCCTTGATCAATGTCAATGTCTTTATAACTGCGCGGCTTACGGTACGAAATAAACACAGCAAACAATAAGCCCGCTACCATTCCTAAAGCTGGAAGAGCCATCGCCGTGGTAATATCTCCTTTATCAATCGTTAATCCACTTTCTTTGATGTTAGTAAATAAAATGTCGTGATAAATCTTACCGAATCCTGCCGGCAAATACATATAAGGTGTAACCAATCCAAATGTAATAACTGTTGCGACTAATCGGCGATCTATTTTCAACTGATTAAATACTTTTAATAGCGGTGGAATTAAAAGCGGAATAAATGCAATGTGAACCGGAATAACATTTTGAGAAAAACACGAAATAATAAGGATGATCAATAAAATTAGTACTTTTGACAGTGACTTCTTTTTCGTTTCTCCTTCTTTTCCTACTATTTTCAACGCTAGCTGAACAACGGCATCAGGCAGCCCTGTCCGCGAAACAGCCATTGCAAATCCTCCAAGCAAAGCATAGCTTAATGCAACAGAAGCACTGTTTCCAAGACCATCTGTGTATATACTTACTGTATCTGTGAGGCTGATACCGCCAACAAGTCCTCCAATTAGCGCTCCGACCGCTAAAGAAAAGACAACGTTGATACGCAATAAGCTCAAAATCAGCATCACGAGCACAGCTATTAATACTGCATTCATTTTGAAACCTCCATTTTTCTTTTTACTTTATCTCATTAAAACATTAGAGAGATAAACAACATGTTCATTATATTAGGTATAGAAAAAAAGTCAATCATCTTACTAAATAAACGTTTGTTTAACTTCTCTACATCCTTAACAATATAAGGATTTTTTTAAACAATCTTTTCTTCCTAAAAAGAAAAAAATGTTATGTAAACATATTAAAAAAGAAGCATCTTCGATGCTTCTTTTTACGTTTCTTTCTATCACTGCTATGTTCTTTTTATTAATTGGCTTCAAATGAACAAACCATCGCAGCTAGGGTTCGCACCATCACGCCTGTTGCACCTGAAGGTCCTAACTCATGAGAAGCAGCGGATGTTGCAGTTCCAGCAATATCCAAGTGAACCCATGGTGTTTGCTCTGCAAACTCACCAATAAAGGTTCCTGCCATAATTGCGTGCCCCTCCCGTCCAGGAGAGTTATTTAAATCTGCTACTTTACTTCCCCGAACACGCTTTTTGTCTCGTTCTGTAATAGGCAGCTCCCAAATCGGTTCGCCTGTCTCAATGCTCGCTTTCGCTATTTGCTGCAATAAAGCAGAATCATTCGTCATTGCCCCAGTTGTGTGTGTACCAAGAGCTACAATTACACCACCCGTTAATGTCGCCACGTCTACTAAATAATTTGCTCCATGATGCTTGGCATATGAAATACCATCAGCTAGTGCTAAACGCCCTTCAGCATCTGTGTTCAGCACTTCTATTGTCTTTCCATTCATTGCTGTAATAACATCATCTGGTTTAAAGGCACGCGCGCTAATAACGTTGTCAGTTGATGGAATGACCGCTACTACGTTTTGATGAGGTTTTAATTCTCCAATCGCTTCCATTGCACCAAGAACAGATGCAGCTCCACCCATATCTGTTTTCATGCCTACAATCCCGTCTTTAGATTTGATAGAGTAACCACCTGTGTCAAAGGTAATCCCTTTTCCTACCAACCCAATAACGTCTTCCCATTTTTCTTTACCTTGATATTTCAGCACAATCATTTTAGGAGGCTCTGCGGAACCTTGATTGACTGCGAGCAACGCGCCCATCCCTAGCGTTTCCATCTCTTCTTTTTCTAAAATTTCATATTCAAAACCATATGTATGTGCCATTTCTACTGCATAATTAGCTAAATCTGTAGCCGTTAGCATATTGCTTGGTAAGTTAACGAGAGTGCGGGCTGAGTTTGTTGCTTTCCCGTACGTATATCCAACCAACGCAGATTGTACAACGTCTTTATAAAAAGAAAACAGTTCAATTTTTTCAAGCTGCTTGTCAGGTTCGTTTGATTTCTTTTTGTAGTTTTCAAACTCGTACATAGCAAGCTGTTGAGCTTCTCCTATTAAAGCTGCAGTTTCTTGCTCTGACCACTCTCCTGTATCAAATGTAGGAAGGACAACCGATGCGTTTGAAATTTTTGCTTCTTTTAACTTTTTAAATAAAAGGCCAAAGCTTTCTTTGAGCCCATTTTTAGTTAACGCCTGCTTTCGTCCGAGCCCTACAAAATAAAGACGTTTTGCTCCTAATTTTCCTAGTGTATGAATCGTTGATATACGCTTTTCCTGTACGCGAATATCTCCTTCCTTAATCAAATGAATGAGCTGTCCACCTAAGGCATCATCAATTTCTTTTAGAAAGCCTTCAAACTGTTGGTTTTGATTAAATAACCCGATTACGAGCGCTTCTGTTTGATGATCAACACCATATGTTTCTACGTGCGAAAACATAAAATTCCTCCCTTTTACGTATAGATATTTTATTTTTATTTATCATCTGCTTTGTTTAATCTATTCAGCAAGTGGAATATATATCATATTCACCACTGTTTTCATCTATATACATATGATAGCAGAAATACAATTTTTAATCACAGTTCAAAAACCTTAGTTTCACACATATACTTTCATCTACCACTGTTTTCATCATACGGATTTATCTTTTTAGACATTTTAAGTTGAGGGAGGACATCTCAATGGAGTTATTCTCAAATTTTCCACTTTGGAGTTCATTAATCGCTATTTTCTTTGCTCAATTTATTAAGATTCCCCTTTCTTTTGTAGCTACTAAAAAAATAGACGGCAGCTTATTTTTTAGTACGGGGGGCATGCCAAGCTCTCACTCCGCAGCCGTAACTTCCTTAGCAACTGCCATTGGGCTAGCAGAAGGTCTTAAATCCCCTATTTTTGCTCTATCCGCTATTTTTGCCATCATTGTCATGTTTGATGCTAAAGGAGTAAGAAGACACGCAGGAGAGCAAGCAACAGTTTTAAATCGTTTGGTTGAAGACTTTCAGCGCGCAGTAAAAGAGGCAAAGCTGTGGACGACCAATGAAGAGGACGAAAAACAAGTGAAGCTAAAAGAACTGCTTGGGCATAAGCCTATTGAAGTTTTCTTTGGAGCCTTAACAGGAATAGCAGTTGCTTTTGTAACGTATTATGTATGGCCATAAAACATAAGAAAACACATGAAGAATGCTTCATGTGTTTCTCGTTTATTTCACCTGCTGACGAAAAACTTGCATCGATTTCTTTTCATTCAGCATTGTTAACTCTTCTTCAGTTAAACGGCCGTCTCCTGATTTGACTACATAGACGTTTAATTCTTTCTTACCCCATATGTTATACACATCAGAAACAGTTTCAAAGTATAAATCAAGATGATTGCCTTTAATAGCCCCACCTTTATCTGCTACCACTCCGTACCCATAGCCCGGAATGAACAAGATCGTGCCAATTGGAAATATGGTTAAATCAGCAGCGATGGTTGAATACAAGTCACGTTTTACTTTAACGCCCGAATATGTAATACCATACCCTGGATGATTGGGATTTTTCCCAGTTGATTCGTAACCAGCTGTGTAACCCGTAGCCAATACATTCTTAGTTGGATAACGCGACCAATCAAATGCTTCTTCAATTGTCAGACGCTCTCTGTCATTGCTAGCTGCTTCAGCTCTTAGTGGTTTTAGAAATGATGGTAAGAGCCTTTCATTCATTAGAGGATGCCCTGTACTGTTTATAAAAGGCATATATTTGATGACCGTGTTTATTGGGACGCCAGTAATTGCTTCATATGTTGTAAACAGCGCTCCGACCAGTAGTAGGCACATAATGAATCGCTTTGCTATTTTTCCAATCATTGTGATTTCCACAACTCCTCTCACGAATCTATTTGTTTCCAACATAAAAACAAATTATTCGTTCGCGAGAAGAATTTACATTCAAAACATTTGGTACCCTCTTGTTCGTAAAGATTTAATGGTAATACCTGAAGCTAGTGCACCTATAAAACCAGCCATTAAAATCGCAATGTCAGCTGTGGCTAAAGATAGCACTTTTGTACCTAGCTGCTGAAAGGAGTGAGCGGGATGTTGAATGTAATCAACCGCTCTTACATCATCAATAATAAGAATAAAAATTACGGGATAAATAATGGCCATAATCCAAGACATGCGAAGCAGCATATTCAACAAGAAACCGATTCCAAAAAACAACACAAAAAACAACAAGATGGAGATAATTAGGACAGGCACACTCATTTCCATTGCTTTTCGCCTCCGTTACTCTTTATACTCTCAGTTTACTTAAGAGTAATCAAGGCGTCAATCACAGAAAAGTAAGTTAATACCAAAAAAGCAAAAGGTTTGAAGACCTTTTGCTTTTTGTTTTAAAAGAAATTAAATTTTCCCTTTTTCAATACAAGACCTGCTCCGCCTTGAAGGAAAAGCGAGCGATTATCAACAACTTTTTTCATAAAAGATGCGCTTGAACCAAATAGTTTTCGACCGTATACAACGCCAATTGCGTCATCATGCCCTAACGAACATACCGTTCCTTTAATATCTGGTTTGAACTCGCTTAATTCTTTTTGCCCTTTCATCAAACGGCTAATATTTTCAGCGCAGGTACCGCCTTGTTGCATAGCGATTTGAGCTGTTGGCGGATAAGGACGTTCTGTTTCTGGGTTAATCATTAGTGAACAATCTCCAATAACAAACACATCTTCATGCCCTGGTGCCAGCAAGCTATTGCTTACTTTTACACGTCCGCGCATGTTCTCAAATCCAGCTTTTTCAATTAAATGACTGCCTCGAACACCTGCAGCCCATACAACTGTTGCTGATTTGATTTCTTCCACTTGGTCATCTTTTGATACAATAATTCCTTCTTCTGTACACTCTTTAATCGCTGTTCCGATCTTGAACTCGATTCCTTTTCGTTCTAGCTGTGTTACCGCATATTCTACAAGTTCCGGATCAAAACCTGGCAAGGCCGTAGGCGCTGCTTCTACACAAATAACGCGTACTTTTTCACGCGGGATATCAAACTCTTTGCAAAGCTGAGGGACTCGATTTGCTAATTCTCCCACAAATTCAATGCCGGTAAAGCCAGCACCTCCAACAATAATTGTCAGAAGTTCGTCTCTTTTTTCCACTTCATTGTTGTACGTCGCAAACACATAATCAATATGCTCACGAATTTGACGTGCTGCATTAATGCTCGTAATGGTAAATGCATGTTCTTTTAAACCTTTAATTCCGAAAGTTTCTGCTTCATACCCTAAAGCAACAACTAAATAATCGTACGTTAGCTCACTGTTTTCAAGAAGAACACGCTTTTCATCTAACTTAATATCTACGACCGTGTCTTTAATAAATGTAACCTTATTCGTGTTAATTAAATTTTTAACAGGAACACGAGATCGATCTTGATGAATTGTACCTGCCGATACTTCATGAAGCCATGTCGTTTCGTAATGGTAATCGTTTTTATTTACCAAAACAATTTCCGCATCACTAGCACCCAGTTTCTTTTGTAAATTAACAATTGTCATAATGCCGCCATACCCGGCACCCAAAATGACGATTTTAGGCTTTTTCATAGGAATGTCATCCACCTTTTTTAGTTATAGTCACAAGTATGTCTTACAAATATAATGATAAGAGCAATTTTATTTGGTTTGCTTTTTTATGTTAGTTTGAGCAAGAACGATCATCGCTATCCATTTATTATTCATATACGAAAAATAATGTGAATCACTTCACGTTCTTTTTTAAAAAAATACATTTTTTCTTTTTCAAAAAAATGTAAGCATAAGTCCTAGCTTGATTTACACCAACATCTTATGCTTTTTTCATCGGTTTTTCAACCCTTCACTTTGTATTTACAAGCTTTTAAATTTTCAATTACTTTCCTGTATACCCAGTTTTATATTTGACCAAAACGTGTGGTTATGTTAATGATTGCAAATACTGATCTTTAAGTTGAGAAAGTTTCTCAAACATTCCAGCGTGTTTTAATGATATTTTATAATTTACTATGCTATCATAAAGTAGAATATGCATTGGCACAGAACAATCTAGAGGTGATTATAAATGAAAGAAGATAAACAAGTATACGATATTACCATCATCGGAGGCGGCCCTACAGGCTTATTTACAGCATTTTATGGCGGTATGCGTCAGGCGAGCGTAAAAATTATTGAAAGCTTACCTCAGCTCGGTGGACAGCTTTCTGCTTTATATCCTGAAAAATATATTTATGACGTAGCTGGGTTTCCAAAAGTACGTGCTCAAGAATTAGTCAATAACCTAAAAGAGCAAATGGATCAATTTAAACCTGCAGTTGCACTAGAGCAAGCAGTAGAAAAGGTAGAAAAACAAGCGGACGGTGTATTCCGATTAACTACTAATTCTGAAGTCCACTATTCAAAAACAATTATTATTACGGCTGGAAACGGTGCATTTAAGCCCCGTAAAATTGAGCTAGAAAACGCAGAACAGTTCGAGCAAACGAACCTTCATTATTTTGTGGATGATATGAATAAATTCAAAGGCCGCAAAGTATTAGTATGCGGGGGTGGGGATTCTGCTGTAGACTGGTCTCTTATGTTAGAGCCGATCGCAGAAAAAGTAACGTTAACGCATCGCCGAGACAAGTTCCGCGCTCATGAACATAGCGTAGAAAACTTGCATAATTCATCAGTTGATATTAAAACACCATATGTACCGGTTGAATTTATTGGAGATGACCGTATTACACAAGTTGTGTTAGAAAATACAAAAGGTGAAGAAAAGACAGTAGTAGACGTAGATGATGTTATTGTAAACTTTGGATTTGTTTCTTCTCTAGGTCCAATTAAAGAATGGGACTTAGATTTAGAGAAAAATGCAATTGTTGTTAATTCAAAGCAAGAAACAAATATTCCTGGCATCTATGCAGCAGGTGATGTCTGCACATATGATGGAAAAGTAAAACTCATCGTGGCAGGATTTGGCGAAGGTCCGACTGCCGTTAATAACGCTAAAGCATACATTGACCCAAAGGCTCGCTTACAGCCTATGCACAGTACGTCAATGTTCTCATAAAAAAAGCAGGCTCTCGCCTGCTTTTTTTCATTGCTGGATTGGTGTAACCATTCGATGAATGATTTCACTCATCATTTCTGCATCACTGCTTATTAAACAGATTTCATAAAAGGAATGGTTTCCTTCTTGACTAGTTACGCTCATTCTGTAGGCCTTCAAGCCTTCGAGCTTGCTTAAATATTTTACTACCTCTGATTGACCGACAATACGTTCAATCAGCAGAATATGCTCTCCTTCCACTGCTCCATAGCTTTCGGCCAGAGATGCATTAGCATTTTCATAATAGCGAATGTAAGGTTCAGAATGGTTAAGAGGCACAGAGGACGAGTTTTGATGACAGACTTCACCTGAGGAAAAAGGCAAATGTTGAACAAATAAATGCGATTCACTGAAGTGAATACTTTTTGCATCCTTAGACTCCATTTTCCTATTTTCAAGTTTTAACCAGTTTATAAACCCCTTCCATAGAATAGGCAGGGTATTTTTTTTACGAAAACTGCCATAACCTCCTACTTGTTCTGCGTCGTAACGAGTCGCATCTATCAAATCCGTTCATCTCCTCTTTTTTATTGAGTATAAAAAAGACTGATTATTCTGTAAATAAGTTTGGTAGATGATGTAACATACAAAAATTTCTCACTAAAAAAGCTTTCTTCACCAGATGAGGTGAAGAAAGCTTTTTTATAAAAATATACTTAGCACTCTTCAGGAGCACCTGCGTTGCTTGCTGTACGGAAAGAAGAGCCGCAGCCGCATGCTGCAATGGCGTTCGGGTTATCAATTGTAAACCCTCCGCCTAGCATAGATTGCTTGTAATCAATTTTTACATCTTTTAAAATTGGAGCACTTTCGCTATCTACAAGAATCTTAATGCCATGTTGTTCAAACAGCGTATCGTTTTCATTTACTTCGTGTGCAAAACCCATGCCGTAAGAAAGACCTGAGCAGCCTCCTCCATTTACAGTAACACGTAAATAAGCATTTTCTTCTTCATGTTCTTTCATCATATCTTTTATTTGAAAGCTTGCAGCTTCTGTAATTGTTAGGATATCTTGACTCATTTTTAAACAGACCTCCTTTTTTGTTTAGTATACGACGAAATGTCTGTGACGACAAATCGTCTGCTTCTTCATTTTTAATAGTAATACGTGCCGTCGCAAATCACATTGGCTGGACCTGTCATTAACACATTGCCTTTATTTTGCCAAACAATCGTTAAATCTCCTCCAGCGAGGTGTACAACAGTAGGCACATCTTTTTTCGTCTTCTCATTTAACACGGACGAAACAACAGCAGCGCATGCTCCTGTCCCGCATGCTTGAGTGATACCCGAACCTCTTTCCCATACGCGAAAGTTCAGCTCTCTTTCGTTCACTACCTCGACAAATTCAACGTTCACTCCTTCTGGAAAACGCGCATCTTTTTCAACTACCGGACCTAGTGTAGTAAGAGGCGCTTGTTCAATATCATTTACATAAAAGACGACGTGAGGATTTCCCATTGATACAGCCGTCCCTTTTAACCGTTCTTTTCCAAATTCCATCTCTTCATCAACAACTTGGTATTGGCTTGCTCCCGTCATTGGAATTTGTTCTCTAGCTAAAATAGGCTCTCCCATATCGATTGTTACTTCTGGAACTTCATTTCCCTGCGGATGCACCGTTGCTTCTACAACTCCAGAAAGCGTTTCGATAAAAAATCTTTCGCTTGTTACTAAATTATGTTCGTATGCATATTTAGCTACACATCTTAAACCGTTTCCGCAGTTTTTTGCTTCCGAGCCGTCATTATTAAATACGCGCATTTTCACATCTGCGCGTTCAGATGGACAAATAAGAATCATTCCATCCGATCCGATTCCCGTATAAACATTTGAGACTTTTACAGCAAGCGGTGCTAACTCTTGCTCTTCTATATGTTCTTCAAACATATTTACGTAGATATAGTTGTTGCCAAGTGCATGCATTTTTGTAAACTGAAATTTTTTCATATTATCACCCATTATTTTTTTATGTAGCTCTAGTATAAAGTGATTCTCTTTTGTACACAATAATATCATCCCCCGTTTTTTTAGCTCCTTAATCATAAAGATTAAGGGGTTTTTTATTTTGTCCTCCTTTAGAGTATTAAAAAACAAAAGAAGCTTTATGATTACAAAGAGGATGGTTAAAGCGCATATATTTGCGCAAAAACGCATAAAAAAGCACGGCAAGACTAGCCGTGCTTACATCATCTATTCTATTAGCCTCATGTCCCTCTCCTGCTAAAAAGAGATACGACAGCGGGGGTAGTTTAAAACATTGGGTTTTCTTCTAAATGAATGTAGATATTATCTACTAACTGTTCAGGTGTTTCCGCCGTAACAATCTCTCCATTTACCAAGGCAAATAAAGATTGTGAACATTTCCCGCAATAACCTAAACATCCGTATTCAATAATATCTAGATTTGGATCTTTTTCAAGCTTTTCTAAAGCTGCTTGAGAACCGCTGGCTAAATTGCTAACGCAAAATTCAATAATTGGCTGTATCACGTTTTTTCACCTCTCTACTATTAGTTTATCCTATCTCCTTTCATTTTCAACGTCAACTTTAGAAATTCACGTTCATTTCGCGCGCGCTTTTTAGATTTATAGACTTTTTTCAAAAACGCATAAATAAGCTTTATTACGTGGATAGCTTGAAATTATGTTGAAACATATTGTGGTTTTTTATTAATTTAGTTATACTTTTATGTATAGAAAACCAAACGAGGTTATATTAAATTATTATTTAAGTAAAATATGTTATCTTATATAGCCTTTCATATCTTTTTGGCAACCATCCTTATTAACGGTAATTTGTACCCTCCTATTCTTAAAAGCAAGAATAATAGAGAGACAACAAAAATGCATGAAGCTAAAGGGGAAATTCACATGAAGAACCTTGTCATACTGGGCGGCGGATACGGTGGTATGCGCATTTTGCAGCGCCTTTTTCCGAATCAATTGCCTAACGATGTAGAAGTAACGCTTATTGACAAAGCACCTTATCACTCACTAAAAACTGAATTCTATGCACTTGCAGCTGGAACAATCTCTGATCAACATGTCCGTGTTGCTTTTCCTGAACACCCTCGCTTAAAAATCCGCTACGGCTGTGTAAAACGAATAGACCTGAAAGAGAAATGCGTCTATGTGGATGATCAAATGATCGCTTACGATGACCTGATTGTAGGACTCGGATGCGAAGATAAATATCATGGAGTTCCCGGAGCTCTTGAGCATACATACAGCATTCAATCCATTGATGCTTCACGAGCAACTTATCAGACATTAAACAACTTACCGGCCCACGCTACTGTTTCAATTGTCGGAGCTGGATTAAGCGGCGTAGAACTGGCAAGTGAGCTAAGAGAAAGCCGCCCGGATTTAAAAATCATCTTATTTGACCGCGGTAAATTAATTTTATCTGCTTTCCCAGAACGTTTAAGCAATTACGTTCAAACTTGGTTTACTTCAAACGGTGTCGAAATTGTAAATAGTGCTAATATTACAAAAGTAGAACCGAACATTCTTTATAATCATGATGAGCCCGTTCAAAGCGATGCAATCGTGTGGACAGCAGGCATTCAGCCAAATAAAGTGGTACGCGATTTAGACGTGGAAAAAGATCCTCAAGGACGCGTCGTATTGACAAAATACCATAACTTGCCTGACGATGAAAATGTCTACATTTTGGGTGACTGTGCAAGCCTACCGCACGCCCCAAGTGCTCAGCTTGCAGAAGGTCAGGCTGAACAAATTGTGCAAGTGCTTCTTCACCGCTGGAAAGGCGAAGCGCTTCCTGATGAATTGCCAACTATTAAATTAAAAGGCATACTTGGTTCATTAGGCAAAAAGCATGGGTTTGGCTTAGTTGCCGAACGTCCGATTACAGGACGCGTAGCTCGATTATTGAAATCAGGTATTCTTTGGATGTATAAACACCACAGTGGATAAAACAAAAGCCGTTAGATGACTGACAATCTAACGGCTTTTTTCGTTATGATGCGCGGAAACCATACTTCTCCATTTCCTCAAATACGCGCTTTAATTTCGGATTGCCTTCCCCAACAATTTCTCCATTAATGACCACTACAGGATAGAATAAATCTTCGTCAATCACACGCTTGGCAAAAGCTGCTTTTTCCGGATCCGTATGCGGCTCGTTTATATCTACATACGTGATAGCAAACGGTTGGTTCGGATATTTACGAGAAATAGCTGCCTCTAGCCAATCATAGGTGTCTTTTGAAGACGGCAGGTTAACACAGCTTGCACAAACAATTTCAGCTCCATAAATACACACTTCTACCTCAGTTGACTGCATAGCACATCCCCCTTGAATCTTTACATATAAACTGTACGATTATTCACACTTTTACTTCATTATGAATACTATTTTACACAAAACTGATTCATTGCACATCTTTTTCTTTTAAGGTAACATTACGATGTATACTCCAATAGATTTTTCATGAAAGACCGTTTATAATAAGAGTAGAAGAAAGGAGTCGATAGTTATGTCAGAAATGCACGAGCAAGTTCAAGAAGTATTAGAAAAACTTCGTCCGTTTTTACTTCGCGACGGTGGAGACTGTGAGCTAGTAGACGTAGAGGATGGTATTGTAAAATTACGTCTTTTAGGCGCTTGCGGAAGCTGCCCAAGTTCAACAATTACGCTAAAAGCTGGTATCGAACGTGCCCTTTTAGAAGAAGTACCTGGTGTAGTTGAAGTAGAACAAGTATTCTAATCTCTTTGATTTTATTATAAAAGCAACCTCCCATTTTATTGGGGCTTGCAAATGAAAAATCCTCATTCAAATGAATGAGGATTTTTTTATTAGCTCGTTGTGACTTCAGCTTCTACAAATACACCTTTGCGGTCAATTTGTAAAACATCTATTTCACAGTTCGGCAGTAAAGCATACATATGTTCAGCAATCGCTTTTCCTTTTCCTTTTGGTGCTAAACATAATACACTCGGACCGGCTCCGCTTAGTGACACACCGTATGCGCCGAGAGCTTTTGCTTCTTTTCGCACAAGAGAAAGTTCTGGCACGAGTCTCATGCGATATGGTTCGTGATATAAATCTTTCTCCATAAATTCGCCTACCAGAGGCAAATCTTTATTTAACAAGGCTGCTACTAGCATGTTGCCTATTGCTCCAGCTTCTACTGCATGGCGATAATTAATATCGGAAGGCAGCACATCACGGGCATCCGTTGTTTTTAATTCATATTCTGGAATAGCCATCACAATATCGACATCAAATTCAGGTATTTGAGCAATATATGTTTCCTTTTCATGATGGTAACCAACAACGATGCCGCCGTAAATAGACGGGCTGACGTTATCAGGATGTCCTTCCATTAAGCTGCTGATGCGAAGCTTTTCTCTTTTTGATAAACGCAAGTCACACAGTACATTGGCCAGCTCGATTCCAGCTACGATAGCCGATGCACTGCTTCCAAGTCCCCTTGCTAATGGAATGTTGCTCCAAACATTGACCTTCGCACTTGGAAGATCAATGTTAAATTGACGAGCCACGTCTTGTGCCACTTCATACATTAAGTTATCTGTACCTGTAGGAATACTTTGCACTTCTTTCGTTTCAGGGATAAAAACCCATTCGTCATGACGCTCTACTGTTAATCTTAAGTAGCGGGATAAAGCCACTCCAATGGAATCAAATCCTGGCCCTAAATTAGCAGAGCTAGCTGGAACCGTAATGACAAAACGCTCATTTTCTAGCATGAAGCAACGACACCTTGGATATACTCAAATACCTTTTCTTCATCATTTGGTAAAACCACTGGCTTTACGTTATGAGCATCGATTGCTACATTTGGATCTTTTAATCCATTACCTGTTAGTACAGCTACAACCGTTGAACCTTTTGCAATTTTACCAGAAGCTACATCTTTAAACACACCAGCAATTGAAGCGCAAGAACCTGGCTCTGCAAATACGCCTTCTTTGCGTGCAATTGTACGATATGCTTCTAAGATTTGTTCATCTGTCACTTCATCAATTTTTCCGTTTGATTCTTTTGCTGCGTTTACAGCATAATCCCAGCTTGCTGGATTTCCGATTCGAATAGCCGTTGCAATTGTTTCTGGATTTTCGATAACTTGATTACGCACGATCGCCGCTGCACCCTCTGCTTCAAAACCATGCATGTGAGGAAGAGACGTTTGGTGACGCTCACTGTATTCTTTGAATCCTTTCCAGTAAGCTGTAATATTCCCTGCATTCCCCACTGGGATAGCTAAAACGTCCGGCGCTTTTCCAAGCTGTTCACAAATCTCGAAAGAAGCTGTTTTTTGCCCTTCAATACGGTATGGGTTCACAGAGTTTACAAGTGCAACCGGTGATGTTTCACTTAGCTTACGAACCATAGAAAGCGCTTGGTCAAAGTTTCCTTCAATTGCTACAATTTCTGCACCATACATAACAGCTTGAGCTAATTTCCCCATCGCAATTTTCCCATTTGGAATAACAACGATACAGCGCATGCCAGCGCGTGATGCATAAGCTGCGGCAGCTGCGGATGTGTTACCTGTAGATGCACAAATAACCGTATTGCTTCCTTCTTCTTTTGCTTTTGCTACAGCCATTACCATTCCGCGGTCTTTAAATGACCCCGTTGGATTTAACCCTTCTACTTTCACATGTAAATCAATGCCTAGCTCTTTTGATAAATGAGCAAGATGAATTAAAGGCGTATTTCCTTCATGTAGCGTAAGCATAGGTGTTTTCTCTGTTACAGGTAAAAATTCTTTATATTCAGCTAATAGACCTTTCCACATCATACTGTGCCAACTCCCTCTACGCGGTAACTGCTTTTTACATTTTCTACAATTGGTAAATCCCGAAGCTGCTGAAGGATTTCCTCATAATCTTTTTGAGACGTTTTGTGTGTAACAACAACAATCTCAGCTAATTCGCTTCCTTTCACAGGAAGTTGGATAATTTTTTCGAAGCTCACGCCACGCTCTGAAAACAGTGTTGTTAATTTTGCAAATGCGCCAACTTGATCTTTAACATGAATACGTAAGAAATGCTTTGAAAACATTTCATCTTCTGCTTTTAACTGTTTTGGATACTGAGGTGTTACCGCACTTTTACCATTTACACCTAAACGCATGTTTTTCATAACGCCTACTAAATCGGATACGACAGCAGTGGCAGTTGGCAGGCTTCCTGCCCCCGGTCCATAAAACATCGTCTCTCCGACAGCTTCTCCGTATACATACACAGCATTGTACTCATCGCTTACTGAAGCAAGAGGATGTGTATCTGCTAAAAGAGTTGGCTGAACACTCACTTCTACATTGTCACCGTCACGATGTGCATATCCAATCAGTTTCATCGTATAACCTAGTTGTTTACTATATTGCAAGTCTTCTTCCGTTACTTCTGTAATACCTTGAACACGAACATCATCCAAATCAATTTTCATTGAAAACCCTAGTGTAGCCAAGATTGCCATTTTACGAGCAGCATCTAAACCACCTACGTCAGAAGTTGGATCCGCTTCAGCATATCCTAAATCCTGCGCTTCTTTTAACACTTCATCATAGGCGCTTCCTTCTTTTGTCATTTTCGTTAAAATGAAGTTTGTTGTTCCATTGACAATTCCCATCATCTTCGTAATACGATCAGATGCTAACCCATCTGCTAATCCGCGAAGGATTGGAATACCGCCAGCTACACTTGCTTCATAAAATAAATCACAATTATTTTCAGAAGCTACTGTTAACAATTCTGAGCCGTAAACCGCCATTAAATCTTTGTTTGCCGTTACCACATGCTTTTTATTACGAAGGGCTGTTAAGATATAGTCTCTTGTTTCTTCAACGCCACCCATTACTTCAATGACAACGTCAATCTCCGCGTTATGTAAAACGTCTTCAACATTCGTTGTTAATTTATCTTCACTGATCTCCACGTCACGTTTCTTATCAATATCTTTAACTACTACTTTTTTAACTTCTACAGGACATCCGACTTGATGACTTAATTTATCCTGATGATTTTCAATAATTTTGACTACTCCGCTTCCTACCGTTCCTAACCCTAATAATCCTACTGAAATACTTTTTGTCATATTCCTCACCTCTGTGTTCTTTCTACGTATACATTTGTTCTCTTATAGAGGACATTATAGACCTTATTTTTCTTTTTTACAAGGTTTACTGGCCATCTTTTCTCGTAAACTTGTTAAAAAAATTGGTATATAAAGATAAATGTAAATTTTTAAAATATTTCATTTTATTATCATAACATGGCTACCACTGTTTTTTAATAAAAAAAAGACAATTTCACTGAAATGAAATTGCCTTTTTCCATTATGATTTTTTCGCAAACGCTTCTTTATTTACAATTGTAATAGGAGACTCGTTTGTGAGCACTGCTTTAATGTTTTTTACGCATAAAGAAATCATTTCCATGCGCGTTTCGATACTCGCACTGCCGATGTGAGGAAGCGCTACAACATTAGGCAATTGAAGAAGAGGGTGAGAAGCAGAAATAGGCTCTTGATCGAATACATCCAAGCCAGCTCCGGCAATTTCACCTGATTGAATTGCATGTAACAGTGCTTGCTCATCAACCACTGCTCCTCTTGAAGCATTAATAAAAATCGCTGTTGTTTTCATCTGTTTAAATGCTTCAGCATTAAATAAATGTTTGGTTTCGTCCGTTAACGGTGTCAAACAAACAATAAAATCAGATCGCTCAAGCAGCTCATTTAACTCACAGTAAACTGCATCGAGCTTTTGTTCTGCTTGGAGGTTGCGGCTCCGATTGTGATACAAGATTTCCATATCAAAACCTGTAGCACGTTTCGCAAGCGTCTCTCCAATTTTCCCCATTCCAACAATACCTAATGTTTTATGATGAACATCTCTACCCGCTAACAAAAATGGGCTCCAGCTTTTCCACTGATTTTCTTTCACGTATTCAGCAGCTTCTACTAAACGTCTAGCTACACTCATTAACAAACCAAACGTTAAATCCGCTGTTGTATCAGATAAAACATCGGGTGTATTAGAAACGATAACTCCGCGTTCAGTTGCCGCTTCTATGTCAATATTATCGAATCCGACCGCTAAGTTAGCTACAAGCTTTAAATGAGGAGCTTGCGTAAGCAATTCACTGTCAATACGGTCTGAAAGCATTGTTAATAGAGCATGTGCGTGCTTAGCTTTTTCACAAAGCAGCTCATGAGGAACTGCCTCATCTTCTTTATCCCACATTTCCACATTCGCTACTGCCTTTAAAGGTTCAATTAATTCATTCGGTATTTTTCTCGTAATAAATACAAACGGCTTGTCCATATGTACGCCACCTCTTTATCCTTTTTAAACTGCATGCACAAAAACAAAATAGAAAAACGGGTTTGGATTATCCAACACCTATTTTTCTATTTTATCATATTCTATAGTAATCGCTTTTTAATGAATCCATGTTAATTCAGGAATGTGATAACGAGACGTTGAAATGCCTACCGACTGGTAAAAGCGCTTCAGAAAAGCTTCGTAGTGAGAAGAATGAGCTAATACTCCTTCAAGCTTCTCATAATACTTTTGTTTTTCCCGCTCATCTTGTACACTGTAGTATCCTTCAATGACCTCAAAATAATGAACGGGAAAAAGAAGTCTAGCATATAACAGTCTCCATGAAAAAGAAGAAAGTGGATTGACCTTTTCGTATTCACTTAAAAACTGATGCATGTGCCTTTCATCGACAGCGTATGTTAATAAATATTGTTCCCTTATATATTCAGCTATATCTCTGCTAGGGTGATCGAAAACCCAGTCTGCCGGGAGCTTGTAAACGTGGTCTTCCCCCCATGTTTTTTGGCCGAACCGATGATGACAAATCGTCGCAGCGTCAACTGACCGGGGCAAATCGTCAATTTCCGTGTCTACTAGGTATTGAATAGCATTTTCCGTTAATCCTAGGTAATAAGGAAAAGTTTCTAAAAAACGTTTTTCCATCTCTTGATTAGGTAAAGCACGTAATCTTCCATACCAAAATTGCTCCATCTGGTCGAGACGCTTCTCCCACATGGACTTCCATTGCCCTAGCCGGTTTGCTTTTTCCACTTCATAAGGAAACAGCCTCCCTTTTTGATGAAAAACAGCTAGCTCGTGCCCAGGTGAAAAATTGGGGTTTTTCTCTTCCGCAAGACATCGGCAAATGATAAATTTTTCAGTTTCAGTTTCTGTAATCATTTCTCCATTTAAATTAGGCATAAATGTTGCCACATGGCGATCACCTTGGCCCATCAGAAATTGACTCATTTGATATAGTTCATTTAACTCGTCTTGTTCCATTTGCTTTACATTAATGATTGTATATAAAATATCTCGATACTGAAAACCTTCAAATTTACCAACGGGCATAAATTCATTTGGACGTAATCCGTAATGCTCATAAATGGTTTGTATCATTTTAATCCCTCTCTTCATTCATTCAAGAAATTATATGATGGAAAACAACATTACTTGTCATAATATTTACGGAGGAATGAATAGATTAGAAATACACCATTTATAGTTATTTACTCCGGGTTAGTAGTATGAAACAACTTTAGACTTAAAAATATATAGAAAACAGGTGATGATACTTGGAGAAAAAACATACACAAAGTGAATTAGAAAAAAAAGCAAGAGAATGGTTAATAGAACGCGGCGTGGCTCTTACAGACATTGCTGAACTGGTCTATTACTTGCAAAAAAAGTATCACCCAAACTTAACAATCGAAGACTGTCTATATAACGTTGAGCGCGTCATTTCTAAACGAGAAGTTCAAAATGCTATTTTAACGGGTATTCAACTAGATGTCCTCACGGAAAAAAAAGTGATTGAGCCGCCTCTGTTGGATATTCTTGAGAAAGATGAAGGTTTATACGGTATCGACGAAATTTTAGCATTATCGATTGTAAATGTGTACGGATCAATCGGCTTTACCAATTACGGGTATATTGATAAACAAAAGCCGGGTATTTTAGAAAGATTAAATGATAAATCTACTGGAGAGTGCCACACTTTCTTAGATGATTTAGTAGGCGCAATTGCTGCCGCTGCTTCTAGCCGGTTAGCGCATCGGGCTGCCAGTCAAGAATAGGTTTTAAAAACAAAAAAAGCTGTCAATTGACAGCTTTTTAAATTCGCTCCATCCACTCTTTTAGTGAATCTACCGTATAAGTTGGCTTTTTCTCATATCCTTCTAGTAACTCTCTTGTTGTTACCCCTGTATGGACTAATAATGTATCTAAGCCTGCATTCATCCCTGCTAAAATATCTGTATCATAGTAATCACCAATCATAATTGTTTCTTCTTTTGGCGTACCGATGACTTCAAGGGCTTGCTCCATAATAATACTTTCTGGTTTACCAATAAATACTGGATTTGTTTGAGTAGAAACCGTAATAACGGACGTGATAGATCCATTACCAGGCAGTAAGCCTCTTTCAGTAGGAATCGCAATATCTCCGTTCGTCGAAACAAAAAAGGCCCCGTTTCGAACGTTTAAACATGCTTTTGCTAATTTTTCATATGTAATTTCCTGATCCAAACCAACAACTACGAAATCCGTATCTTCCTCTTCAATGGTAAATCCTTTTTCAAGCAACGCATGTCGGATTCCTTCTCCACCAATTACATAAGCTGAAGCGTTTGCTTTGCGTTCATGCAAATAATTAGCTGTTGCCTGGCTCGTTGTAAAAACTTGCTCTTCTGTTGCAGGAATGCCAAATGCCTCTAGCTTTTCAGCTACTTTATCGGGCGTTTTTGTTGAGTTGTTTGTTACAAATAAATAAGGAATTCCTTTTTCCTTTAATTTAATAACAAAATCACGCGCCTCGGCAATTAGCTCTGTTCCTTTGTACATGGTTCCATCTAAATCAATCAAATATCCTTTATATTCCTTCATGTTGTGTGATCTCCTTTCAAGTCTCATACTTGAAATCATAGCTTATTTTTTATACAACTACAAATTGCTTGCCTTTAGTTACGAAAAGCAGACACAGGTCCTAACTCTGTCTCTAGATATGTCCTTACGCGCTCTGAAAATGCCGCCAGCACGTCTTTATGCTGCATCACTTTTTGATAAATATCCTGATGATTAACATCCACATATTCTTGAACAAGGCTTTTACGCAATTGAACAATCTCTTTTAATGGTGTTTCTTCCTCTTTTTTAACCACTTTCTCATCAACTAAAATGTCAATGATATCATCGTAACTGCCTGGGTCTCTCATAATAAAACCATCAATCATTGCATTTCCTACATCTAAAACGTTTTCAATTAAAAGATGTACAATTCTCTCTAATGCCTTTTTCTCTATTTCTGTGTTCCAGCTCGAATGCTCAGCAAACAAACGAACGTGTTCATCAAAAAAAACAAGCGTGGCTTCTATTTTTTCACGATCTACAAAGTACATATTATTTCCTCCCTAGTTGTCAGCTCTGTATAAATCTTCTTTCATAAACAAACGGGGTTCCTGTTCTATTTTATCATGACCCATTATCCATTTGATAAATTCATTTTTGTTTTTGACCTTATTTGATATGATACAAATACAACCTATGAAAGGAGTATACCTATGAGCGAACGCTTTTATCTATATGACGATGTCGTCTCTACAAAGACCCGGTTTGTCAGCTTTATGGGCGAAAATCAACGATTTGATTTAGCTATTATCCAAACCGACCGTTATTATGGCAAACAAGTTGTTCTTGATATTCAAGGAGGACGCTTTGCCATTATTGGACAAGATGACCTTGAAGAACCCCACTATCTTGAAGAAGTATTTAAACTAAACAGCGAAGATGGTCAGGAACTTCGCGAATTTTTATATGAAATCATCTAAAAAAAAAGGCAGCGTGAAGGACAATTAGTGTCTTCGGCTTGCCTTTTTTTACTTATGGACTTTTTTTAAGACAAAATACGCACAGCCAAAATTACAATATTCATGTAAATAATCTTGAAGCGTACTAATCTTCGTATCATACGTTGCCTTCTGGTTACGATCATCAAAAAAGCCTCGCAGTCGAAGCTGATTGTATCCCCAATCTCCCACAATATAGTCATAGCGGCTCAGCACGTCGATAAAGCGACCTCTAAACGCCTCTTCATTAAATGCCTCGCGCTCATCTTTTAATACTTCATAACAAATATTATTGATACAGACCATTGCTCACACCTCTTCTCTTAAAATTTACCATACCATAATTATGATGATGAAACCATCAATTAACATGAAATTTTTCACGTATAAGCAGCACTCTAATCCTGTAGGAGTTTTATCGTTATACCTACTGATCTTTTATGCTCCACATGAAGGTTCGCCGGTTTACCTGGCGTACGATATTTAACTACAGGAGGTGGAAATGGTGAAGAAATCTATTCTTGGAATCGCTTTAATAACAAGTATTTTAACCATTGGCTGTCAAAATAAAAACACAGCTGAAAATGAAAATTTATCACCAAACAACCCAGATGCCATTAATGTAAACGAGCCTAATCATTATTATAATCCAAATAATAATAGCGGCACAAATTATGGATATGTCCGATACACTAAAAACACAAATGAACAAAGTTCCAATATGAACCAAGTAGGAACATTTAACCGAGAGGAAGCAGCCGACAATATTAGTAAACTGAGCACCGCTATCCCAAATATTAAACAAGCCGCTACGCTAGTAACGGATAAAGATGTGCTTGTTGCTTATAAAACAGATGCTAAAAACAGGAATAACGCAGCCGATCAGGTAAAACGTACAGCTATGTCTGTAGCCCCTCGTTATTATCATGTATACGTCTCAGATAATCCGAAACAGATGGACCAAATCGAAAATATCAGTGAAATGAATACACAAACAAATGATGCTAGAAAACGAATCGATGCTGTTATTCAACAAATGCTAAAATCTCCCCAAGGGCGTAAAATGAACGGCGGAGAAGATGCAAATGGAAGAGAGAAAAACGAATTGAATGAACCGATGACGGACAAAGATATGGTGGAATAGACAAAAAAGTTGAGACGTAACTAAAAGAATGTAATCGAAAGACGAAGAAATGAGACACATGAGCTGAACCGCTTGTGACACCGCAGTTGATTTCCGTGCAAGGTTTCGCTTTCCGCGGGCGGCCGCTGAGCCTCCTCGTCGCTTGCGCTGCTGTGGGGTCTCACCTGTTCCGCTGTTCCCGCAGGAGTCTTCGCCTTGCCCTCCAATCAACTGCTAGAAGGAACAAAACAGATAAATTTTACGTTAACCGTAACAAAAAAAACGAACCACTAATCAAACAATTTGATTAATGGTTCGTTTTTCACTTCGGCTAAACTACTTTCGTCCCAGCCTCTTTTTACCTTATTTGCTTTCTTGTGCTTTGTTTTTGGCAGCAGCGTTAACTTGCTCATCTGCATGGTAAGAAGAACGTACAAGAGGACCTGCTTCGACATGGCTGAATCCTTTTGATAATGCAATTTCTTTTAGCTCTTCAAACTCATTTGGATGGTAATATTTCTGAACTTTTATGTGCTTTTTAGTTGGCTGTAGATATTGGCCTAGCGTCATAATATCTACATTGTTCGCACGCAAATCATCCATCGTTTCAATAATTTCTTCTTTTGTTTCTCCTAGACCAAGCATGATACTTGATTTTGTAGGGATATCCGGCTGCATTTCTTTTGCACGGCGAAGGAACTCAAGAGAACGCTCATATTTAGCACGAGCACGAACACGAGGCGTAAGGCTGCGTACTGTTTCAATATTATGGTTTAAAATATCAGGACGTGCGTCCATTACAATACGTAAGTTCTCTTCCACACCGCCCATATCAGAAGGCAATACTTCAATTGTTGTGAATGGATTTTTACGACGAATCGCACGAATTGTTTCAGCTAATACGCTTGCTCCTCCGTCTTTTAAATCATCGCGAGCTACTACTGTGATAACCGCATGTTTTAAGTTCATTAGCTGAACAGAATCTGCTACGCGTTCTGGCTCTTCTAAATCTAATTCTGTTGGTAAACCTGTCTTAACCGCGCAAAAACGACAGGCACGTGTACATACTTCTCCTAAAATCATAAAAGTTGCCGTACGACGAACAGCCCAACACTCATGAATATTCGGACATCTTGCTTCTTCACAAACTGTATGAAGGTTTTTTTCACGCATCATTTTCTTTAAGCCTGTGTAATTTTCGTTTGTGTTTAGCTTAATCTTCAGCCACTCGGGTTTGCGGACATGCTCTTCTTTTGTTGCCATATTATCAACTCCACCAATCTAGAAAATGTCTATAACCTATATGCTTAATTTTAACTACATATTAAAAACATAACTATATGTCACTTTATCATAAAAAAGTGAGATTCGACAAGTTGTCTGCTCTTTATTTTCCTCAGTTTTCTTCTATTTTCCATCCAAATGTGTGCGTTTTCATCGTCCGTATAATTTCCATTTATCTTCTGAATAAAATTCTTTTAAAAAGTTTTGAAGCGATTTCCATTAATTAATATTTATGAAATCTTTTTTCTCGCTGCAAACTAGTGTTACACACTATTTTTAGAAAGGGGGAAACACGATGCGCAAAACGATTATCTTACTTTTTATGTTCATGTCTATATTCACAGGATGGCACCACGTAACAGCTGAATCTTCAGCAGATCAAGAAAAAATGCTTATTCAAAAGAGATTAGAGCTGTATAACCAAATGGAAGCCGCTACTACAATTCCTTGGTATTACTTTGCTGGGATTGACCAGTATGAACGAAATATTCGACGCTCTCATAAAGATATTCCAAGAGAAAAAGGTGCGATTGCCATTTATTATCCTCCAGAAAAATGGTCAGGTTCTTTAAATCCAAATTTGGAAGATACAAACCCACTTACTATTTCTCTTCTCGGGGGAATGGGTAAAGATGGGAACGGAGACAAAAAAGCAGACCAATTTAATGATGAAGATATGCTTTTTACCATGGCAGATTATATTCGGACGTTCGGGGTGTCCGAAGACTATATTAAAATTGCGCTTTGGAACTATTATCACCGGGCTAAAGCGGTTGATATTATTTTAGGGAATGCTAAAATTTTTCGCCATTACGGTCGCATTGATTTAAAAGGTTCTTCATTTCCTGTCCCTCTCCGTGCGAACTACAGTTATCGCAGTACATGGGGAGATGCGCGCGGCTGGGGTGGAAAACGAATCCATGAAGGAACAGACATTTTTGCAGATTATGGAGTTCCAGTAAAATCCCCTTGCTATGGCATTATTGAGCTTAAAGGATGGAATAAATATGGAGGCTGGCGAATCGGTATTCGTGACCTTCATAATAACTATCACTATTTAGCTCATTTAAGCGGATTTGCAAAAAATTTAAAAGTAGGACAAATTGTAGAACCAGGAACACTTATTGGCGGAGTAGGAAGTTCAGGTTATGGACCTCCTGGAACTTCTGGGAAATTCCCTCCTCACTTGCATTACGGAATGTATAAAGATAACGGCAAAAATGAGTGGTCGTTTGACCCATATCCTCAGTTAAGAACGTGGGAAAGAAATGATCGTTTAGAACTAAAGAAAAAATAAAAAAACAGGAAGCTAATGCTTCCTGTTTTTTTACCCTGATGGTTTACTTTCTTTTGCTTTTTTCACAGCATGAGCAATACTCGCGGCCAAGCCGCCCCATATGATGACCATCCCTACAACCATCATTGTAATTGAACTTCCATCCATTATTTAGAAACCCCCTTCTCTTTAACTGACAAACGAGTCGCCCCATCTTTCCATCGTGCAAAAGAAAAAGCAATTCCTAAAATAACAGCCAGAGCTGCCACGCCCCAACCAAAAGGACCTACAAAAGTCGTTGCATACTGCTCGTAATTTTCCGAAATATTTTTTCGGAAGTTATCAAACATCATATACCCAAGTACAAGCGGTGTAACTACTCCTAAACATATCTTCCACCATGATCCGATTCGAATATCAGAAACTTCGTTTGCATGCTGCTGAAGGCTGCTCAGCTTTTTAAATACCCAAGCAACTAATACAACTTCTACTAAGCCTGCTAAAGCAACTCCGAAGTTATTAATGAAATAATCGACCACATCTAAGAAATAAAGTCCGCCCTGTGTTGCAAATAATAGGGAGCAAATTGAAGCGATTCCTCCGCCTATTAATACGGATTTTGTACGTGAGATAGTAAATTTATCTTGAATGCCTGCTACAAATGTTTCAATAATTGAAATAAGCGACGTTAACCCTGCTAATGTTAAGGAAGCAAAGAATAACATGCCAAACAGCTGTTTAAAGGCTGGAAATTCATTAATAATTTGCGGGAAAACAACAAAGGCTAGTCCTACGCCTCCCTGAACCACCTTATCGATTGGGATACCTTGCTGAGTAGCCATAAAACCAAGTGCGCTAAACACACCGATTCCTGCTAGTAATTCAAAAGCGGAATTACCGAATCCAGTAATAAACGCATTATTAGTTAAATCAGATTTTTTTGGAAGGTAACTGGAATAAGTGATCATAATAGCAAAACCAACAGATAAACTAAAGAAAATTTGACCATATGCTGCAATCCAAACCTTTCCATCTCCAATTGCGCTCCAGTTTGGTTTAAAAAAAGCGTGCAGACCTTCCATTGCTCCGTCCAATGTTACTGCTCGAATGACAATGATTAAAAATAGAACAATTAGTGTTGGTAAAAAGATTTTATTTGCCGCTTCAATTCCTTTTTTGATTCCTTTTAATAACACACCTAACGTCACAATCCATACAAGTACAAGCGGAATTAAAACATGTAATACGATGCTTCCTGTTTGTCCTGGTGCTTCAGCTAACTTTAAGTAATCTCCATATAAAAACGCTTCCGTATCCTTTCCCCAGCTTAACTTAAATGAAAAGATAAAATACGACATCGCCCATGCGATAATAACGGAATAGTAAACTGAAATAAAAAAGGAAATAGCTACTTGCCACCAGCCTAGCCACTCAGCCTTTGGACTTAGTCTCGCTAATGATAAAGGAGAAGAACCTTTATATTTATGACCTATAGCAAACTCCATGATTAAAATAGGAATCCCTGCCGTCAACAAAGCAAATAAATAGGGAAGAAAAAATGCTCCTCCTCCGTTTTCATATGCAGTAGCTGGAAACCTCCATATATTCCCTAGTCCAATTGCTGAACCTGCTGCTGCTAAAATAAACCCTGCTCTTGATCCCCACTGCGGCCTATTTTCCACCGTAATTCCCCCTCTTGTTCTCTCCCTACTCTCTTTTTATCGCAGATCAACGAGAATTTTTATAATTTTTAGATTATTCTTTCTATAACTTCCTATCTCAAATTATAGAAGGGAGAAGATAGTATGTCAAAATATTTTTTATAGAAAATTCAGACAAATTAACCAATGAATAAAAGCAGGTATGAAAGTCTTTTTGAACTTCCGTACCTGCTTTTTCAATAATACTTTATCACGTTAATATAATATTGTTAATTTTTCTTCGGAAGTTCAATCGCCGGAGAAGACGAGTTTCCACCGTTAAAATAGTCAGGAACATTTCCAGGAATAACGGTGCCTCCGACTGGGATTGTAGCCGTAACGGTTGTTTTTTTAGTTGCAAATGGGATAATGATTTGCATGTTTACTTTCACTTTGATAGATACTTCAAGAAACGCATTATTTATTCCATACTCCTCGATTTTTCGCACTACGTCTGTTTGAACGTCACCAATAGCATGAAATTTAACCGGAATTAGCGGACCCAGATTTCCAAGCAGCGCATTATTAGTCGCTTGCCCAAGCGGAACTTGGTAGACAATTCCTTGATTCCGCAACTTTTCATTTTTTTCAATACGAATATCTGTTGGAAGTTCAAGTGCATCTAAATTCCCTTTCTCTGCTTCTTTTAAGTTAGCCTGGACAAATGACGTAGTTTGAGCTCTAACTCGGTTCACAAGCGCTGTGTCAATTTTGGCTACTTGACCGTTAGGTGTAGATTCCACTTTAATGACATCTACGTCGAGCTGATCGAGTACCTGTTTATTCACCGCTTTATTAATAACTAAAGTTGCAATCTCTTTTGTTTGTGCTTCAGCATATTTCATCAACGTTGGTTCAATCCCTCTATTAATTAGCCATAATCCTACCCCTGTGGAAAGCATAAAAAAAAGAAAGGTGAGCAACAGAACGTAACGAAAAGGAAGCGGGCCTTTTCTTGTTAATTTCCGACGAAGTTTAACCAAAAAAAATCCCCCCTTACAAGCTATATGTATGCATGTATAAGGAGGTTCACGCTTCTTTTAAAAAGTTTTATCTTAAATTCTCGACTATATTAAAGCATTTTCAATAAAGCATCTTTGCCACTTGTGCCTTTAAAAATCCCTCTTTTTTCAGCTTCAAGCGTTACAGATTCAAGCGGCGCTTCAAGAAGCTGCTCAATTGTACGTACACCTACAGCTCTTCCAGCTATTATTTGACGATCAGCTAATTTATCATTTAATAGACCTACATCTAGTGCTCCGCACATAATGTAGCCTTTATCTGATGAAATGGTTAACAAAGTTGTTTTTGGCAGCAATACGGTAACTGCATTAAAAGTATGACCTTCAATTACGATAGGCGCTAAGGTAATCATAGTAGCTCACTCCTTTCTTAATCAATTTATGATTTTGAAAGAAAAAAGTGAGGTTTTACATATACTTTTCTACCTATTTAACGTTTAGAGTAATCCTTATACATTTTATAGACCTCGGTGCTAAAATTCGTTAAAAAAATCTAGTTGCTTAGGAGCTAAATTCTCATATTCAATATTTAATAAGCTCATGAGCTGTTTGGCATTATGTACAGCATCTCCGCCGGAGTTATTATTAAATAATAAGTAGATGTCCTTCGTTTGTTTTTGCAGCTTTTCAAGACGTTCTTTCCACTCTAGGAGCTCTTTTTCATTGTAGCGATACAAAAACCTTACCGCTCGCCAATTGCCTTCTGCGGGCTTATTCCAACCGTGTACGTTTCGTCCATGAAAACGTATAAGTGTTTTCTGTTTATCTGTAGCATGAATCACAGTGGGAATAGATCCTTCTCCTGCCTGCGGTTCATCACAAATACCATGAATCCACTTCTCTTGTTCCATAAACGTTAACGTTTTATCATAGAAAAACGGTTTAAACCAAGATTGATTTCGAAACTCCAGCGCTACTGGCAAATCTCCAAACTTCTCACGGCTATACCTCAAATAGGCTACGTTTTCTTTTGTACAGTCAAACCAAGGCGGCATTTGAAATAAAATCATACCAAGCTTATTTGAACTTACGTACGGCTTCACTGATTCTAAAAATGCATGAAACATTTCTTCTTTGCTATCAAACGGATTTCCTTCTCTCATATGCCCCGTCATGCCTTGATAGGCTTTTACCACAAAACGAAAAGATTCCGGCGTATCATTCACCCACTTTTCTACATTTGACTTAGGTTGAATGGCGTAAAAAGATGAATCGACTTCAACAATTGGAAAATGGCCTGCGTATACGGCAAGCTTGTCTCTTGATGAAACACCCGCTTCATATAATGAATCATGATCTCCCCAGCCTGTAACTCCAATATAAATCATGCCATTCCTCCTCTATTTTCTTAGATTGCTTTTCTTTATTTTAATACAAACGATACAAAAAAACTCGTTTGCTTAAACAGCAAACGAGTTTTTATCTATTATTAACCGATTGAACCTTCCATTTCAAATTTGATTAGACGGTTCATCTCTACTGCATATTCCATTGGAAGCTCTTTTGTAAATGGTTCAATAAAGCCCATTACAATCATTTCTGTCGCTTCTTCTTCAGAAATACCGCGGCTCATTAGATAGAATAATTGTTCTTCAGATACTTTTGATACTTTCGCTTCGTGTTCAAGTGAGATGTTGTCATTTAAAATCTCATTGTACGGAATTGTATCAGAAGTTGATTGGTTATCCATAATTAGCGTATCACACTCAATGTTCGCACGTGCACCTTCTGCTTTACGGCCAAAGTGTACGATACCGCGGTATGTTACTTTACCGCCTTGTTTTGAAATTGATTTTGATACGATCGTTGAAGATGTGTTTGGTGCTAAGTGAATCATTTTTGCACCAGCATCTTGGTGCTGTCCTTTACCAGCAAGGGCAATAGATAATGTCATACCGCGTGCGCCTTCGCCTTTTAAGATAACCGCTGGATATTTCATTGTTAACTTAGAACCGATGTTTCCATCAATCCATTCCATTGTTGCGTTTGCTTCACAAACTGCACGTTTTGTTACAAGGTTGTATACGTTGTTCGCCCAGTTTTGAATTGTTGTATAGCGGCAATACGCGTCTTTTTTGATGATGATTTCTACAACGGCACTGTGAAGAGAGTTTGTTGTATAAACAGGTGCTGTACAGCCCTCTACATAGTGGACGTGTGAGCCTTCATCAGCAATAATTAACGTACGCTCAAACTGTCCCATATTTTCAGAGTTAATACGGAAATAAGCTTGTAATGGTGTATCTACTTTTACGCCTTTTGGTACGTAAATGAATGATCCACCAGACCAAACCGCTGAGTTAAGAGCAGAGAATTTGTTATCCGTTGGCGGGATAACTTTTCCAAAATGCTCGCGGAAAATATCTTCGTTTTCTTTTAGCGCCGTATCTGTATCTTTAAATACGATACCTTGCGCTTCAAGATCTTCTTTCATATTGTGATAAACAACTTCAGATTCGTACTGAGCTGATACACCCGCAAGATATTTTTGCTCTGCTTCAGGAATACCAAGTTTATCAAACGTTTGTTTAATTTCTTCAGGAACTTCATCCCAAGAGCGTTCAGACTTCTCAGATGGTTTTACGTAGTACGTAATTTCATCAAAGTCTAAGCTTGCCATGTCTCCGCCCCACTGTGGCATTGGCATGTTGTAGAAGTGCTCTAGAGATTTCAAACGGAAGTCAAGCATCCATTGTGGTTCCTCTTTCATACGAGAAATTTCTTCTACGATTTCTTTTGTTAAACCGCGTTTAGAGCGGAAAATTGATACGTCTTTATCGGAAAATCCATATTTATAATCGCCGATTTCTGGCATTTTTTTAGCCATCTTTTATTACCCCCTACTTGATAGGATTGGGAATGAATGAAGGTCTTATTTTTGTTCGTTAAGACCTTTTTCCATCGCTTTCCACGCTAGTGTTGCACATTTAATACGCGCAGGAAATTTTGCTACACCTTGAAGTGCTTCAATATCTCCTAAATCTATACTATCATCATACTCTTTACCTTGCATCATGTCAGAGAAGATATGGGCCATTTTAAACGCTTTGTCTACTTCTTGACCTTTAATTGCTTGTGTCATCATTGAAGCTGATGACATTGAAATTGAACACCCTTCACCTTCGAACTTTGCATCCACCACTTTGCCGTCCTCTACTTTTAAAGAAAGTTCAATGCGGTCTCCGCACGTCGGGTTATTCATATGAATGTTCACAGTATCTTCATTCAATGTTCCACGATTACGCGGGTTTTTATAATGGTCCATAATTACTTGACGATAGAGAGTATCTAAATTATTAAAAGCCATTTGTAAAATACTCCTTCGTTTTTATTAATGATGACACCAATTTATCTACTTCTTCTTCCGTGTTATACAGATAGAAGCTTGCACGTGCAGTAGACGATACGTTTAAATATTTCATCAGCGGCTGCGCACAGTGATGACCTGCACGAATCGCAATTCCATCAGCGTCTACTACTGTTGCAACGTCGTGCGGATGCACATCTTCAATATTAAACGTCACAACACCCGCTCGCTCTTTCGGTCCGTAAATCGTAATTCCATCTACTTGCGATAAGCGATCCAGTGCATATTGCGCTAGCTTGTGCTCATGTGCTTGAATGTTATCTAAACCAACTTCTTCTAAGAAATCAATCGCTGCACCTAAACCAATTGCACCTGCAATGATTGGCGTACCTCCTTCAAATTTCCAAGGAAGCTCTTTCCACGTTGATTCGTATAAGTTTACGAAGTCAATCATTTCGCCGCCAAACTCGATTGGTTCCATTTTTTCAAGAAGCTCTTTCTTTCCATAAAGAGCGCCGATTCCAGTCGGTCCGCCCATTTTATGTCCAGAGAAAGCAAAGAAATCACAGTCTAAATCTTGTACATCCACCTTCATGTGAGGCGTACTTTGCGCACCATCCACAACCATTACTGCACCGTTAGCGTGTGCAATTTCTGCAATTTCTTTTACTGGGTTAATTGTACCCAATACGTTAGATACTTGCATAATCGATACAATTTTTGTGTTAGATGTAATCGTGCTTTTCACCTCTTCTAGTGAAAGTGCATGATCTTCTGTTAATGAAATATATTTTAACGTTGCACCTGTTTCCTTGGCAACTTGCTGCCAAGGAATGATGTTACTGTGATGTTCCATATAAGTAATCACAATTTCATCACCAGGTTTAAGATTCGCACGGCCATAGCTTGCAGCTACTGTATTAAGAGCTGTCGTTGTACCGCGCGTAAAGATAATCTCTTCCGTTGATTTTGCATTAATAAACTTACGAACCTTTTCACGAGCGCCTTCGTATCCGTCTGTTGCTCTTGTACCAAGCGTGTGAACACCTCGGTGTACGTTTGAGTTATATTCTTTGTAATACTTCTCAATTGCTTCAATTACAGCAAGCGGCTTTTGTGAAGTTGCTGCACTGTCTAAATAAACGAGTGGGCTGCCATTTACCTCTTGGTCTAAAATAGGAAATTGTTTACGAATATCAGAGATATTCATTATCGAACTTTCCTTTCAATTAAATCCGTTAATTGTTTTTTAACCGTTTCGATTGGCAACTCGTTTACCACTGGTGCTAAGAACCCGTGAATAACTAGACGTTCTGCTTCTGTTTGCGGAATACCGCGGCTCATTAAGTAGTAAAGCTGAATTGGATCTACGCGTCCAACAGATGCAGCGTGTCCTGCTGTTACATCATCTTCATCAATTAGAAGAATTGGGTTTGCGTCTCCACGTGCTTTTTCACTTAACATTAACACACGGGATTCTTGCTCAGCGTTTGATTTAGATGCACCGTGTTCAATTTTACCGATACCGTTAAAGATTGAAGACGCGCTTTCTTTCATAACGCCGTGTTTTAAAATGTAGCCTTCAGAATGTTTTCCGAAGTGTACGATACTTGTTGTTAAGTTTTGAGACTGCTCTCCACGTCCAACTGTTACCGTTTTTGTATCTCCATATGAACCGTCGCCCATTAGATACGTTGTATTTTCTGAAACTGTATTTCCTTCACTCATTAAGCCTAAAGCCCACTCAATGCGACCATCTTTGCCCGCTACGCCGCGGCGGTTCACATAAGTAGTTGTACCTTTAGCTAAGTAGTCAACAGCTCCAAACGTTACTTTTGCATTGCTGTTAGCGAATACTTCCGTCACGATATTGACAACACCGTGTGACTCTTCAGCAGTAGCAATGTAGTTTTCTACATATGTTACTGAGCTGTTGTCTTCAGCTACAACAATAACATGGTTGAATAAAGCTGCTTCTTCATCTTCACGGACAAATACAGCTTGAAGAGGCTCTTGTACTTCTACATTTTTAGGAACGTATACAAATACACCCCCGTTTAATAACGCTGCGTTTAATGCAGTTAAACGGTGCTCATCTACTTTAACTCCGTCTTTCATGAAGTACTTCTCAACAAGGTCGCTATGCTCTTTAGCAGCTGTTTGAATATCTGTAAAGATAACGCCTTGAGATTTTAGCTCTTCTGTTAACGTTGAGTATGCAGCTGTTTGGTCACGCTGAACATATAGATTCTTAACCGCTTCTGTATCAATTAGTGCTTTAACCACTTCTGGAAGCTCGTCTACAGATGAGATTGTGCTTGCCTGTGAAGTGTGCTTGTCAAAAGCAGTAAAGTTCCATTTCGAAATGTTTGTTTTATCTGGCTTTGGAAGTGCAAGATCTTCTGCTTTCGCAAGAGCTTGTAAGCGAAGATCTAGCAGCCAACTTGGTTCATTAGCTTCTTTTGAAAAGCTGCTGATGTACTCTTGATCAAATGGTAATTTCGTATCAATAGTCATAGAGATCCTCCTAACTCTTAAGCTTCTTGCTCTACAGTTTCGTCTTCAATACCTAATTCTTGTTTGATCCAGTCATAACCTTCTGCTTCTAGACGCTGCGCTAATTCTGGTCCGCCTGATTTTACAACACGACCTTGCATCATAACGTGAACTTTATCTGGTGTAATGTAGTTTAATAAACGTTGGTAGTGAGTGATCATTAAGCAACCAAACTCGCTGCCGCGCAGTTCATTAATACCTTTTGATACAACTTTTAACGCATCGATATCTAAACCAGAGTCGATTTCATCTAAAATTGCAATTCCTGGTTGAAGCATCATTAATTGAAGAATTTCGTTACGCTTCTTCTCACCGCCAGAGAAACCTTCGTTTAGGTAACGCTGAGCCATGTCTTGATCCATTTCTAAGAAATCCATGTTTTTGTCTAATTGACGGATGAATTTCATTAGTGAAATTTCTTCGCCTTCTTCACGACGAGCATTAATTGCTGAACGTAGGAAGTCTGCGTTTGTTACCCCGCTGATTTCACTTGGATATTGCATCGCTAGGAATAGACCTGCACGAGCGCGCTCATCTACTTCCATCTCAAGTACATCTTCGCCGTCTAGCGTGATGCTTCCTTGTGTAACCTCGTATTTAGGATGTCCCATGATTGCTGAAGATAATGTTGATTTACCAGTACCGTTTGGTCCCATGATTGCATGGATTTCGCCGCCCTTAACTTCTAAATTAACACCTTTTAAAATTTCTTTACCTTCAATTGCAACATGAAGATCTTTAATTGTTAAAGTTGACCCTGCCATATTAAAACCTCCAGTTATAGACGTATATAGTAAAAAACGATATACCTATATCTTTTTAATTATTCTCATTTTATTCTCATTACAATCTTATAACAAATGAAAACTTATAGCAACCTTTTGACCCAAAAGGTTTTAAACCATTATGTACGTTTTTTAAGACTAAATCCACTCATAAAAAAGTTGCCTTAAAAGACTCGATAGAGCCTTCTAAGACAAGCTTTTTACCCGCTTTATTTACTTAGTGCGTGTGGCTAGTCAGTTCTGAAACACACTCTTGGACAAGCGTAACGGACTGACTCATCGCTGCGCCTCCGCCAAATGCCGCTGATACTCCGCATGCTTCTAAAATCTCTTGCTCAGTTGCACCTTGATCAATGCAGCCTTTTGTATGATAAATCATACAGTACTCGTCTTGAGCTACTACGCTGATTCCTAGCGCGATTAACTGCTTTTCTTTTTTAGAAAGAGAACCTTCTCCAAAACATGCTTCAGTAAACGCATTAAACGTTTTTGTTACTTCCGGCAATTTTTCGCTAAATTTCCCAACACCCATTTTATAATCATGAAGTGCTTGCTCAGTTGAATGACGTGCTTCTTGCTGCATAACGTCAGCTCCCATCATCAGTAAAGTTTTCACGGTTAGTATGCGTGAGAAAAATAAGAGTTATTCGTTTTGATGCATACAAAAAAGCACTTGCCCAGAGTGGGCAAGTGCTTTTCTTCTATTATTTATTTACCGGCAATACTCCGCCTTTGTATTTTTCTTTAATGTAGTCTTGAATTTCTTTAGAGTGAAGAACTTTTACTAAAGCTTTCACTGTATCTTTATTTTCGTCACCTTTGTGAACCGTAATGATGTTTGCATATGGGTTATTTTCTTTGCTTTCCACTGCGATTGGATCTTTTACTGGATCTAAACCAGCATCGATAGCATAGTTAGCATTGATAACAACAGCGTCACCTTCATTGTTTTTGTACATTTGAGGTAACAATCCGCCTTCAACATCGGCTTTAAATTTTAAATTCTTAGGGTTTTCTACAATATCTTTAATTTGTGCGTCTGTTTTCTTTACGCCTGGTTTTAATTTGATCACGCCAGCTTTTTCAAAAATCGATAAAATACGTCCTTGCTCTGCTACTGCATCACGCATAATAACTGTGCCGTTTTTCGGAAGATCTTTTAAGCTTTTGTATTTTTTAGAGTAGATACCAATTGGTTCAATGTGAATGGCACCGGCACTTACGAAATCATACCCTTTTTCACCTTTATGATCTTTTAGCACTGAATTCATATAAGGAACGTGCTGGAAGTAGTTTGCATCAATTTCATTGTTTGCAAGAGCTGTGTTCGGTAAGATGTAATCTTGGAATTTTTTAATCTCTAAATCAATTCCTTGTTTTTCCAAAATAGGTTTTGCTTGTTCTAAAATTTCAGCATGAGGCGTATTAGATGCACCCACGACAATTTTCTTTTCATCTTTTGATCCATTGTTAGATCCACACGCCGCTAATCCTACTACTAGCGCAGATGTTAATGCTAAAGCTGAAAGCCATTTTTTCATAATAAATAATCCTCCCTTTATCTTTTATCAATTTTTGCAGTAATCGCATCTCCAATAAGTTGGATAATAAATACAATAATCAAAATTAAGATCGTAGCGGCTAGCGTTACGTCATTATGACTGCGCTGGAATCCTTCTAAATATGCAAGGTTTCCAAGACCTCCAGCTCCAATCACACCCGCCATTGCCGTATAGCCTACTAACGCAATGGTTGTTACTGTCAAACCGGAAATCAAAGCTGGCAGCGATTCAGGTAACAGCACTTTAAAGATAATAGTGCTTGTTGTGGCTCCCATTGATTTAGCAGCTTCAATAACACCTTTATCAATTTCACGCAGACCAATTTCTACAAGACGCGCATAAAATGGTGCTGCTCCAACAATTAAAGCCGGTAACGCTGCATTAGCGCCTAAAATACTTCCTACCAATGCTTTGGTAAATGGAATCAGTAAAACAATTAAAATAATGAATGGAATGGAACGAAAGATATTTACAACCGCCGACACAATGGCATATAAAGGTTTGTTTTGCCAAAGCTGTCCTTTGGACGTTAAAAATAAAAGCAGGCCCAATAAAATACCTAGAACAAATGTGGCTACAACTGAAATAGCCGTCATATATAGTGTTTCATTTGTCGCTTGAATAAAATCATCTAAAATAACGTTTGGAAATAGTTTCTCAAGCATTTGTCATTACCTCCACTTCTACCTGCTGCTCATGAATGTATGCAATGACTTTTTCAACTTCTGTTAATTCTCCGTCTAAATGAACGAACAGCGTCCCGTATGAACCTGTTTGTGTATGAGAAATCTTTCCTTGCAAAATATTAATCGTTACATCAAACTGTTTTAAAATCGTTGTAATGAGCGGTTGCTCTGCTTTTCCGCCAACAAACGTCAGCTGAATAATTTGCCCGCTTGGATACAGCTCTTTTACTTGTTCAATCGTTTCAAACGTTTCCTCTGGTTCAGAAATCTGTTGAACGAATCGTTTTGTAATCGGCTGCTTAGGTTTTCTGAATACTTCTAGCACTTGTCCTTCTTCTACTACTGCCCCATTTTCCATAACGGCTACTCGATGACAAATTTTACGAATGACGTGCATTTCATGAGTAATCAATACAATGGTTAACCCTAGCTTCTCATTAATATCTACTAACAGATCTAAAATAGAATCTGTCGTTTGAGGATCAAGCGCTGATGTTGCTTCATCACAAAGCAATACTTTTGGATTGTTCGCTAGCGCTCGAGCAATCCCAACACGCTGCTTTTGTCCGCCGCTAAGCTGTGATGGATAAGCATCTTCACGCCCTTCAAGCCCGACTAGCTTAATAAGTTCGTCCACTCGTTTCATTCTTTTTTCTTTTGAAATCCCTGCTATTTCTAACGGAAAGGCAATATTTTCTCGTACCGTACGCGACCACAAGATATTAAAGTGCTGAAATACCATACTAATTTCTTGTCTAGCTTTTCTGAGTTTTCCGCCTTTAATTTTTCCAATATCATTACCTGCTACTTCGACCGTTCCTGTCGTTGGTGTTTCTAATCCGTTTAGCAAGCGAATCAAAGAACTTTTCCCCGCTCCGCTATAACCAATAATTCCGTAAATTTCACCTTGGTTAACGGTTAGATTCACATTATCAACAGCTGTTACTTGACCGCTTTTGGCCTGATAAATTTTTGTAACGTCTGTTAATGTAATCATATTTCTTCACCTTCTTTAATAAAAACTTAATTATGTTAGGTTGCCCTATAGGATGAAAAAGCCGTAAAACAATTTTCCCCATTAAAAAAGCCTCTCTGCGCATGACAGAAAGGCTCGATATTTAATCCTTTCTCTCATCTTTCAAAGCGCATAGCTTTGCAGGAATTGGCACCATTTCAGTTAGTCTGACGGTTGCCGGGTTTCACAGGGCTCAGTCCCTCCACCTCTCTTGATAAGAGTTCGCAACAATTATTTTGTTTTTAGGAAATATTCATTCATTTATGAACATTCATGAGTGTGATTTTAGCATGTGTCAGATAGGCTGTCAACAGATTTTATTCTTGGGATAATATCCCAAGATTTCAACAGCCCCAACGGTTCGCTCTCTTTCCACTTCTTCATTTTAAACAAACGTTTGATTATCGAAGCTCCTCGAGTACGTGCTCGATGGAATGAAACGCGTAGAGTTTTTTTACCATTTCACCATTTTCCACTTCAATCAAACAAGGTACGCTTTCAATAGAAAATAATTCTGCTTTTGAAGGCATATAATTCAAATTGCTCATTCCGATGGTTACATCCGGCAGCATCGCTTCTGCCACGGTTAACATTTTTTTTGCCAGCTGACATGTCCCGCAAAAAGGCGTATGGAAAAAGATAAAGGCTCTTTCTCCTTCTTTTAACTGATCATCCAGCTGTTTTTCGCTCCATTCTTGCATGTTGCTCATTCCTTTTATGTTAAAAATTCTGCATTAACATCGATATTGGCACTCAGCAATACTGTTGCTATGTGATGTCTAGGGGCGGCAGCAACTTCTCGGTACATTTTATCAATATATAGATGCTCTGCTTCCGGAAGCTCTCGTTTAAATTGTTTTCTCAGCTTATTCCCTGAATCATCAGAGTCAACGAGTATGTATACCTCTTTGTTAAACGTACAGTCAATAATTTCATCCAGCTTTGATAAACTAATCGTACCGTTTGTACAAATAATTTCAATTGGTTCTCGAATGATATCTTGAATACGCTTTTTATCTGACTTTCCTTCGACAATAATTACTTTTTCAATTTCAATTAGCCCCATTTTCATCACCCATAATCGTCAGTTGTATAGTAACATCATTTCTTTATGCTATACAATATTCGTTAATGTATCACAGTTCACCTGTTTTTTAAAAGAAATTTGCAAGAAAGAACTCTTTTAAAAGGCAGTTTAGGCCATATTATCCCTATAAAACAAGAAAAACAGCGGCAGTTGCCACTGTTTAGCACCATCCTGCTTCTTCATCGCAGTCTGTATATTTTTGCGTTTCACCTTGTTTTTGTACGTCCGCGTATTGATAGAACTTATTATTTTCTTGCGAATATCCTTCTTCAAAGCGGTATTCATTGCCGCTTGTTCCGTAGCTAACTTCACCAATTGGCTGCTTATCAACGTATAATTTCATACCGCCGTCATGAAATTTAGCTGTAACGCGATCTGTAACGTCCATTTTTTGTTTTTCAAACATAAAAAGACACTCCTTTAGCTTGTTTACTAATAGAGTGTCCAGTCAAAAACTTTTCATAAAGACAATTTATGGAGGAATATTATCCTTCGTTTGTCATTTCTTCGTATTGCTCTGCTGTCATCAGCTTGTCTACTTGAGAAGCATCAGATGGTTTGATTGTAATCATCCATGCTTCTTCGTATGGAGATTCATTAACAAGTTCAGGACTATCGCCTAAGTTGTCGTTTACTGCTACAACTTCACCGCTAATTGGTGCGTAAAGCTCAGAAACTGTTTTTACTGATTCAACGCTACCAAACGGCTCGTCAGCTTCTACTGTTGCTCCTACTTCTGGCAGTTCAACGAATACGATGTCTCCAAGCTCAGCTTGAGCGAAATGTGTAATACCTACGCGGACAACGTCTCCTTCTGTTTTTACCCATTCATGCTCTTCAGAATAACGCAAATCTTTTGGTGTACTCATCTTAATCCCTCCAAAATATGTATCGTAATTTGTTTATATAAAAAGCGCCTTCAACGTGGAGAACACTTTCTACAACCTAAAATAACTTCCTATTAACAGTGTAACGTAAAAGGTAAAAATTTTCTATTTGAAAACTTACTTCCACACGTCCTCAAACTGCTCTTCTTTGAAACCAAGCGTTACTTTTTGTCCATCTGTTAGCAGCGGACGCTTAATTAACATGCCATCTGACGCAAGAATAGACAGAAGTTCGTCTTCACTCGCACTGCTTACTTTATCTTTAAGACCTAACTCGCGATATTTTTTACCGCTTGTATTAAAGAATTTTTTTAATTCTAGGCCGCTGTTCTGATAGTAAGCTTGCAGCTGCTCTTTTGTTGGCGGATTTTCTACAATATGAATTTCTTCATATGCTACTCCGTTATCATCGAGCCACTTCTTTGCTTTTCGGCACGTACCGCACTTTGGATATGAATAAAAAAATAATGACATTTCGTCAACCACCCTTTATTTTAAGCTTTTTTCGTATTTTAACACATCCTTTATCATTTACCTAGATAGAGGCTTCTTAAACAAAAAGGAGCTCGCAAAACGAGCTCCTTTTTCCTTAAACTGTGAATTTCTCTACTTCTAGAAGCGTTTTTGCAACCTCGCGCTTTACGCTAATTACATTGATTGGTGTATAGCGAGTTAATTTGCGAAGAGACGAAAGCATGACTCTAAGCGTATCACCTTGTTCAACGCCAATTAACGTTTCTTTTGCATCTGCTTCGATTCGATTAAATGCTTCTTGGCAGAATACTTGCGTGTATTTTAATTTTAAGCTGTTTTGATCTACTCCTGTTTTGGAAATGGCTTTTTCAGTACGTAAAACAGTAGATTCCATTGCATATACGTTACTAATCATATCAGAAATATTAACGAGAATTTCTTGTTCTTTTTCTAATTCTTTGCCATACTTTTGTGCAGCTAATCCCAAAAGCAAGAGCGCAATTTTCTTCCCGTTTTGCACAAGCATTTTTTCTTGATCTAACGGCTCATTTCCTACTTCCTGCGGCATAAGCATCATCAATTCTTCTTGAAGCGTTTGTGCTTTTTGAAGCAGTGGAAGCTCTCCTTTTAACGCTTTGCGTAAATATGTGCCTGGTACTAAAAGACGGTTAATCTCATTTGTTCCCTCAAAAATACGATTAATGCGAGAATCGCGATACAGACGCTCAATTTCATACTCGCTCATAAAACCGTAGCCTCCATGAAGCTGCACGCCTTCATCTACAATGTAGTCAAGAGCTTCCGTGGCAAACACTTTATTTAATGAACATTCGATAGCATATTCAGCAATAGAAGCAGCAATTTGTTTTCCGTCTTTTTGCTGTTCTTCTGAAAGCTGGCCCATATGGTCTTCAAAAAGTCCTACCGTACGATATACGGAGCTTTCAGTTGCATACAATTTAGAAGCCATTGTGGCTAACTTTTCTTGTGTTAATGAGAATTTAGCAATTGGCGTTTTAAACTGCTGACGCTGGTTAACGTATTGAGACGTAATTTCTAACGCACGTTTCCCTGCTCCAACTGCTCCAACTCCAAGCTTATAGCGCCCAATATTTAAAATGTTAAAGGCAATCACATGGCCTTTTCCAATTTCACCTAGCACGTTTTCTTTTGGAACAAGCGCATCTTCAAGAATCAACGTTCTGGTTGATGAGCTTTTGATTCCCATTTTCTTCTCTTCCGGGCCAACCGAAACGCCTGGAAATTCGCGCTCAACGATAAAAGCAGAAAATTTATCGCCGTCAATTTTTGCGTACACCACGAATACATCAGCAAATCCAGCATTCGTAATCCACTGCTTTTCTCCATTTAACACATAGTGTGTACCTTCTGCGTTAAGGCGAGCTGTTGTTCGAGCACCGAGAGCATCCGAACCAGAACCCGGTTCAGTCAGCGCATAAGCCGCTATTTTTTCCCCTACCGCTAAAGCAGGTAAATATGCTTGTTTTTGCTCTTCTGTTCCAAATAAGACGATTGGCAATGACCCAATTCCTACATGAGCACCATGAGTGATGGAAAATCCGCCTGCTCGAGACATTTTTTCAGCAATTAAAGCCGAAGTAATCTTATCTAAACCAAGCCCACCGTATTCTTCCGGTACATCTGCACCAAGCAAGCCTAATTCACCAGCTTGTTTTAATAGCTTTACAGAACGGTCAAATTCATGCTTTTCTAAATATTCCACTTGCGGAAGGACTTCATTTTCTACAAATTCATCTGTCGTCTTGGCAATCATCTTTTGTTCAGATGTATAATCCTCCGGCGTGTAGACGCGGCTTGCATCGCCTTCTTCAATTAAAAAACTTCCACCTTTAATCATTTGTTTTGTTTTATTTGACATGTTCATATCCCCCTTTGAAATGATTATGCTAACAATTCAAATACACCAGCAGCTCCCATTCCTCCACCAATACACATGGTGACAATTCCAAACTGCTCATTTCGACGCTGCATTTCGTGCATTAAGCTAAGAGTCAGCTTAGCTCCAGTACAGCCTAATGGATGACCTAAGGCAATAGCGCCTCCGTTTACATTTACTTTATCTTCATTAATATTTAATTCACGAATAACGCCAAGTGCTTGAGAAGCAAATGCTTCATTTAATTCAAACAATCCGATATCAGAAAGCTCCAGCCCTGCTAGTTTAAGAGCTTTAGGGATGGCAGCTACCGGGCCAATCCCCATTACTTCAGGTGGAACTCCTCCAACTGCAAATGAGCGAAACTTAAGCAAAGGCTTTAAGCCTTCTGCTTCAGCTTGTTCTTTATCCATTAGAAAAACGGATGCAGCTCCGTCACTTGTCTGCGAAGAGTTTCCAGCTGTGACGGATCCTTTAATCGAAAAGGCTGGACGAAGTTTCCCTAATACGTCCGCAGTTGTGCCAGGACGAACTCCTTCATCTTGAGAGAACATCAGTTTTTGTTCACGTAGCTTATTGTTTTCATCGATTTTCCGAAGCGTCACTTCTACGGGAACAATTTCGTCGTTAAACTTCCCTTCTTGAAGTGCTTTTGCTGCTTTTTGATGGCTGCGTACGGCAAATGCATCCTGGTCTTCACGTGAAATGCCGTATTTCATCGCCACTTGTTCTGCTGTATGTCCCATGCCCATATAATACTCCGGCGCATTTTCAACCAGCTGAACATTCGGACGCGCTACGTTTCCAAACATCGGAACAAAACTCATTGATTCTGCTCCTCCAGCTAACACTGCTTTGGCTTGCCCTAGCATAATTCGTTCTGCACCGTAGGCAATACTTTGCAAACCTGATGAACAATAACGATTAATCGTTATTGCTGGCACCGTATAAGGCAAACCTGCAAGAGCGCCAATATTTCGAGCCATATTCAAACCTTGTTCTGCCTCAGGCATCGCACAACCAATAATTAAATCATCAATCGGTCCTTCGTATCCGCCTGCTCGGCGAAGAGTTTCTTTAACCGCAATAGCTCCCAAATCATCAGGTCTAACACTTGCCAATGAACCTTTTTTTGCTTTTCCGACCGGTGTCCTAGCACCTGCTACAATAACTGCTTCTCTCATTTTTTCTCCCCCTTAATTGCGCAGTGGCTTTCCTTTAACTAACATGTGCTGCATACGTTCTTGAGACTTCGCTTCTCCAACAAGGCTTAAAAATGCTTCTCTCTCTAAATCAAGCAAATACTCTTCATCCACTTCGGAACCAAACGCTACGCGTCCTCCAGCTAATACAAATGCTAACTTACTAGCAATTTTGTAATCATGTTCTGATATATATCCTGAATATTTCATGGATTGAGCTCCTAGCAGCAACGTTGCATATCCTGTTTCTCCAACGACAGGAACTTTAGTTTTTACAGGCGGTTTATAGCCCGTGTCGTGTAAAGCAAGGACTGAGTTCTTTGCATCATTCAGCAAGTGATCTCCGTTTACACTGATAGCATCATGGCGGTTTAAAAAGTTTAGCTGCCTAGCTTCTGCAGCAGAAGTAGATACTTTTGCAGTAGCAATTGTTTCAAATGTTTTATTGGCAATTTGCTGAAGATCGAGCGTTACACCGTTCGGTAAACCATTTAGCTGTTTGATATAAAGCTCCTTGTTACCTCCTCCGCCAGGAATTAACCCGACTCCTACTTCTACAAGGCCCATGTAAGTTTCAGCAGAAGCTTGGATTTTAGCTGACGGTAAGCAAATTTCTGCTCCGCCTCCAAGAGTCATCGCAAATGGAGCTGCAACAACCGGCTTTTCGTTATATTTCACCTTCATCATTGCCTGTTGAAATTGTTTAATGACAAGCTCAACTTCAAAATAATTGTCATCTTGTGCTTCCATCAAAATCATAGCTAAGTTAGCGCCAACGCAGAAATTTTTTCCTTGGTTTCCTATGACCAGCCCCTTATAATTCTTGTTCACTTCTTCAAGAGACTGATTCAATAAGCTGATAATATCTAGCCCAATCGCATTGTTAGGAGAAGTAAACTGCAGGCATGCCACATCATCTCCTAAATCAATTAAGCTCGCTCCGCTGTTTTCTAAAATGACATTATTTTGAGAGCGTAAAGATGACAGGTGGATCACCTTTTTATTTTCTTTTACTGCTTTATACTCATCCTCTTCGTAGTAAAGCGTTTGACCTTCCATTTCTTTATAAAAGCTTGTAAATCCATTTTCCTGCATTTGTTTTACCCACTGCGGGATGGCTAAGCCAGACTGCTCCATCTTCTCAATTGATTTTTCTAAACCAATTGCATCCCACGTCTCAAAAGGACCCATTTTCCAGCCAAATCCCCACTTCATAGCTTGATCAATGGCGACGATATCGTCGGCGATTTCATTTTTCAACTGTGCTGCATACACAAGAACGGGGCTGATAATGTTCCAAAGAAGCTGTCCAGCACGATCATCAGAATATATAAGCGCTTTCATTTTGTTTTGCAGCCCTTTTGCCTGCTTACTTAATTCGGTAGAAGCTGTTTTTAACTTCTTTCTTTCGACGTATTGAAGTGTATTAGGATCAAGTTCTAAAATTTCCTTGCCTTTCTTTAAAAAGAAGCCTTGCCCCGACTTGCTTCCCAGCCAGCCATTTTCCTGCATTTGTTTCATAAATAAAGGCACGTCGAATACCTCTTTTTCTTTGCCTTCCACTTTGTCAAACACATTGTTGGCCACATGAATAAATGTGTCTAGTCCCACTACGTCTAACGTTCGAAACGTTGCGCTTTTTGGTCTTCCAATTAAGGGACCCGTCACAGAGTCAACTTCTCCCACGCTGTAATTACCTTTTAACATTTCTTGAACGGTCACAAGTAAACCGTACGTACCGATACGGTTGGCGATAAAGTTAGGCGTATCTTTTGCAATAACTACTCCTTTACCCAATACATCTTCACCAAACGTTTTCATATATTCAACAATTTCTGATTTTGTGTCATGAGTTGGAATAATTTCTAATAACTTTAAATAACGAGGTGGATTAAAAAAGTGCGTTCCTAAGAAATGCGCTTTAAAATCTTCTGAGCGTCCTTTAGCCATTTCGTGGATCGATATTCCTGAAGTATTTGAACTTACAATACTTCCTTTTTTTCGTACGCCGTCAATTTTTTCAAACAACTGCTGTTTAATATCAAGGCGTTCCACTACTACTTCAATGATCCAATCGCAGTCGCTTAACTGCTGTAAATGATCTTCAAGGTTTCCCGGCGTAATTAACGATAGTGACGACTTCGACGTTAAAGGTGCCGGTTTTTGCTTCGTTAATTTAGCTAAAGCAGTTGTGCTCAACCGATTTCTGACTTGCCTATCTTCAAGCGTTAGCTGTTTTTTTTCCTCGTCTGGTGTTAATGAAGCTGGAACCACATCTAGCAAAAGCGTTGGAATTCCTACATTCGCTAAATGAGCTGCAATTCCAGAGCCCATAACTCCTGAACCTAAAACGGCGGCTTTTTTTATGTTCATAATTATCCCCACATCCCCTTTGATATATTGAATGAATGATCATTCATTTTATGTGTAAAAAAAGAGAGTCACTGTTAATCTCTGTTTTTACTATAAAGCATTTTTTAAATTTTCGCAATATATTCACAATATTATCTCTAACTATTTTTTATGTGTTTGGTTATCTTAATACACAGGAGGTGATTTTGTGAGTAAATTAAAGAAAGATCCATCTTCAGCAGGCGTAAGCGCAGCAAGCGTTAAAGGAAATGCTGGACCGGTTAATGAACCGCACGGACGCGGCAAAAAGACATCTCAAAACCAGCAGTACACAAAGCATAATACACAAGGACATTAACCTCAAAATCGAACATGAGTAATCGAATCATGTTCGATTTTTGACTATTTCTTATTCTGTCATCACGACCATTTCATGGTTATTTTTTTACGATTCCTTTTAAGACAAATGCGACATTTGCAGGTCTTTCTGCAAGGCGCCTCATAAAGTACCCATACCAGTCCGTTCCATAAGGAACGTACACTCTCATTTGATATTGTTCTGCTACGAGCTGAACCTGCCTTTCTGGTCGAATACCGTATAGCATCTGGAATTCAAACTGATTCATTGAAATTCCATGCTTTTTAACAAACTCTTTTGTATACTGAATGATTCGTTCATCATGAGTAGCAACTGCTGTGTAGTGACCGTTTAATAAATGAAGTCCAATTATGTTTTTGAAGTTTTCGTCTACGTCTTCTTTATCAGGAAAAGCCACGTCTGCCGCTTCTTTGTACGCTCCTTTTACTAACCTTAATTTAGGAGCATAAGCATCTAATTCGCGAACGTCACTTTCTGTTCGATATAAGTATGCCTGAAGTACCGTCCCTACGTGGTCATACTCACTTTTTAATTGTTTAAACAGCTTAATCGTCTTGCTGCATCGCTTATAATCTTCCATATCAATCGTCACGAACACGCTATATTTTTCCGCTTCATTTAGAATATGACGCATATGATGAAGCGCCAGATCTTCAGAAATATCAAGTCCCATAGACGTTAATTTCAAAGAAATTTCTGAATCTAACCTTTCTTTGTGTATAAGATGGATGGCCTTTATGCATTGAGCCACAACATTATTGACTTCAGCTTCACTTTCCACAAACTCTCCGAGATAATCAATCGTTACTTTTAATCCCTGTTCATTTAGCTTTTTTATCACACTAACAGCTTCATCGATGGTTTCCCCTGCAACAAACCTTGCTGCCCCAAAACGTAAACCATAGCGCTTAGCTAACTTTGTTAACTTTTTGCTTTTTGATAACAATAAAAAAAAGTTTCTTATCGTTTGTTCCAAAGCAACCCCCCGCCTTCACTTGTCATACACCTCACAAATTTTATCTAATTATCATTAATTTTACCATTTTATCAACCATATAGATAGGCACCCTTCATTAACATATGCACACTAGATCAAAAAGCTACCTGGAGCTTTTTTGATAAAAAAACATTCATCAGCTTCGTGATGAATGTTTTTATTCTGGTTTTCGCTGTGACGCTCGATGCGCTTCATTCAGCTCTTTTATTTCCTTCACAATTTCAATCATTTCCGCTTTTGCGTCTGGATATAATTGATTCCAATGCTTTGTTAAAGGCGGCATAGATTTTGAGATATGGTTGTAAAGTGCCCACATTTTCACTTTTTCCTGCAGCTGTTCATCACTTTCTCCAACCATTAGTTCCGTATACTTTTCAATCAAACCGTCGAATTGCTCTTGAAAGGTTTTACTCATGCGCAGTCACTCCTTTCTTTGGTTTACAAATAACCGGACACGTTCGACAATAAGTCTCTTTATCTCCTGTTTGGTAGGACAAACAGCACGTTTTTCGTACTCTTATCTCCTGCTTTTGTTTCTCTATATATTGAGGAGGTGAACTGTACCCAGCAAGCGGATTGTTATGATATGAACCAAAGTGACGTCCCTCAGCTTCTTCTAACACGTATCGTAAATTCTTTTGCACTTTCACATTGTCTATTTCTTCGTTTGCTAAAAGCAAATCATAAAGCCAGTGAATATAAACAGCTACGTTTTCCCACAGCGTCAGCTTTGAGATTTTTGTCACTTTACGCAGTACTGACCACATCGGCTCAATTTGATGAGCAAACAATTCATCAAGAAGTTCATCAAGAAGAATTTCGCGATTATCCTCTGTTACTTCTGTCGTCTCAATTTCTGAGATAAACACTTTTGGAAGCCACATCGTTTCAACTTGTTCGGTATGCAAAGATACATTTTTAGTCGATGCATTTATCTTTTTTTGAAACACAATAAATGAATACAAAGCCGCAACCACAACAAAACTATACCGCTTTGCTAACATTGAAGCAGCTGCTCTCAAACTAGCGGCCTCCATCGTCTCTTGAATCCATAATAGCTGCACCTTCACCTTACTTTCATCCATGCAGCTGGCAGGAGAAAACCTGTACAGCGAGTTATCTTTAAACGTACAGCGGAATTTTTCTGCTAACTCGCTTTGCTCATTCCTACTGAGCATGCTGCGTTTCAACTCGCAGCTTATTCACAATACATCGTCCGCGCCCATGAGGAATACAAAGAGGCGTTCCAAATAACGGATCAACAGTCACTTCACAGTTCATATTAAAGACTCGCTGTACTAAATCGCAGTTAATGACTTCTTCTGGTCTTCCCTGTGCATAGATTTTTTTATCTTGAAGCGCCACAATATGATGAGCATAGCGGCAAGCTAAGTTTAAATCATGCAGCACCATTACGATGGTACGATTTTCTTTTTCATTCAGTTCAAACAACAAGTCCAAGATCTCAATTTGATGCGTCATATCTAAATATGTTGTCGGTTCATCAAGTAAAATAATATCTGTATCTTGCGCTAGTGTCATGGCAATCCATGCGCGCTGACGCTGTCCCCCAGAAAGCGAATCAACTTGACGATCTGCCAAGTCTGCTAAGCCTGTTGCTTCCAGTGCATTTTGCACTTTTTCTTCATCCTCTTGAGACCACTGGCGGAACCAATTTTGATACGGATAGCGCCCTTGTTTAACAAGCTGCAGCACAGTCAGACCTTCAGGTGCAACAGGACCTTGAGGAAGGATTGCTAGCTGCTTTGCAATTTCCTTGGTAGGAAGAGAAGAAATTTTAGAACCTTCTAGTAAAATAGAGCCTGCATGTGGCTTCAATAACCTTGCCAGTGAACGCAGCAGCGTAGATTTTCCGCATCCATTACTGCCGATAAAAACCGTAATCTCACCCTTTGGGATGGTAACGTCAAGCTCATCTATAATCATCGCTTCTCCATATGATAATGTTAGCGACTTTGTTTCTAACGAATGCATGCGAATCGCTCCTTCTACAAAGAATGCTATACGTTTCTTTGTTTGTATAGTAAATAAATGAAGTATGGTGCGCCAATTGCAGCTGTAAATACACCTGCTGGCACTTCGATTGGCAAGAAGAATGTTCGGCCAATTAAATCTGCTGCTGTGATTAAAATCGCTCCGATTAGTGCCGATAGCGGTATTAAAGCGCCGAATGACGAACCTACAAGCTTTCGGGCAATATGTGGAGCAAGTAACCCTACAAAGCTAATTCCACCGGCAAATGCAACGGCGCTCCCGGTTAAAGCTGTGCTCATCAGCAATAGTGCCAATCGATTTTTTTGAACGCGACTTCCAACGTTAGTCGCAATTTCTTCACCTAATTCTTGAACATTTAAATTTCGAATCATTAAAATCGTAATTATAACCAGCCCTGCAGTAACTGGAACTAGTACGGAAACACTTGCCCAATTTGAACCATACACCGTTCCGGTAATCCAAATATTTGCCTGGCTAGCGCGGTAGATAGGACCCATAATCATAAACAGCGTGGTCATAGCTTTCGTTAACGCTGTTAATCCAATTCCTATTAATACTAGTGTAATAGGAGAGACACCATTTTTCCAGGCAAACACATAAAGTAAAAGCGCCACTGCCACGGCACCTAAAAATGCGCTAACAGGCATCCAATTAATACTTACGGTTAACGAGTTGCTTTTATCACTAAATAGTGTCAAAAATAACACTACACCAACTGACGCTCCTCCTGTTAATCCAATTAAGTCTGGTGAAGCAAGCGGATTTCTCACAAGCCCCTGCAAGATAGCGCCCGCAATAGCTAGACAAATACCAGCACAAATGGCAACAATAATACGCGGCAGTCTAAAAGATGTAACAACTAATCGTTCAAACTCCAACCCATGACCCGCTAAAATTTTAATTACACGAAAGGGATTAATAAATAAGTCACCCGTACCTGCACTTAACAAAAAGAGTGCAACAAGGACAGCTGAAAATCCGGTAATGATTAGAGCAGCTTTTATATTAACTAAAAATGAAATTCTCTTTAAGCGAAGAGATAAGTATGTTTTCATGACGTCTTCGCCCCTTTCCTTGCCATATAGATAAAGAAAGGTGTACCAATAACAGCAGTCATGACTCCAACAGGGATTTCTTGAGGCATAATGACGTACCTTGCGCCAACATCAGCTAATAAAATTAAAATCCCGCCGACAACCGCACTATAAGGAAATACCCAGCGATAATCTTGTCCTACGATTGCTCTTACAACGTGAGGAACAATGATTCCTACAAAGCTAATGGGACCGGCTACTGCAACGGCTCCCCCCGCTAAAATCGCAATAATGATGCCGCTTATAATTTTGACAAGAGCTGTTCTTTGACCTAATCCTTTGGCTACGTCTTCACCAATCGTTAAAATATTAATTTTTGAAGCGATAAAAAAAGTAACAATAATTGCTGGCACTACATAAGGCAGTATGCCATACAACATTTCAACCTTGCGTCCTTGCACAGACCCTGCCAGCCAAAAGAGGACTTGATCAAGCGAAGATTCATCCACAGCTAGCAGTCCTTGTGTTAAAGAAGAGAAAAAGGCTGCAATAGCCGCTCCTGCGAGCGTCAGTTTGATAGGCGTTAGCCCTTCTTTTCCAATGGACCCAAGAAAATAGACAACCACTACGGTTAGTGCCGCTCCTACAAATGCAATCCATGTAAAAGCTTGAAGTGAATTGACCGAAAAAATCATCACTGCAACAACAATAAAAAAGCTGGCCCCAGCGTTCACACCGATAATATCCGGTGAAGCAAGTGGGTTTTTCGTTAACGCCTGCATCATTGCTCCTGCAATTCCTAAACAAATACCTACCACAGCACCGATTATAGCGCGCGGCAATCGAATATTTTGAATAACTATGTGCTCATTCGAACCGTTAAACGCTTGAAAAGCTTCAAATGCTGTTTTGATACTTGTATCTGTGTATCCGAGTACGATACTTAATCCAATACAGATTAAAAGCAGCATGATTCCAATGATGAGCCCCATTACTTTCATTTGAACACTGCGTAGCATCATTTTCATTGCTCTCCTCTAAGATGATTCCTATATATATCTAACCTTTAGTTTAGGAAACATTGAAAAAAGTGTCAATGATTTTGAGAATCATTTTCAATTTTTAATTGACACCGCTTAAAAGTTAGAATATTATCTTAATTGTTAATGAAAATCATTATCACTTACGAGGGGGAAAAGATGTGAATACATATTCTAAAGGCAAGTTGTCATATTTGTTGTCCATTCTTACCATTATGACACTGCTTGTGCTGGCAGCCTGCGGTAATTCAAACGGCGCTGACAGCGATAAAAAAGAAAAAACTGAGGGTTCTGGCGAAACTTACACAGTAAAACACGCAATGGATAAAACCGATATTAAAGGAACGCCTAAACGAGTGGTTGTTTTAACAAACGAAGGTACTGAAGCTCTTCTTGCAATGGGTGTAAAGCCTGTGGGCGCTGTTCAATCATGGTTAGGAAATCCGTGGTATGACCATATTAAAGGTCAGATGAAAGGCGTTAAAAGTGTGGGTACAGAAAGCGAGCCAAGCTTAGAAGCAATCGCTGCTTTAAAGCCTGACTTGATTATCGGAAATAAAATGCGACAAGAAAAAGTATACGATCAGCTTAGTCAAATTGCTCCGACTGTATTCTCTGAGGAGCTGCGCGGAGATTGGAAATCAAACTTTAAGCTATATGCAAAAGCTGTAAACAAAGAAGAAAAAGGTAAAGAAGTATTAGCTGACTATGACAATCGCGTAGCAGATTTAAAGAAACGCCTTGGAGATCAGTTAAAACAAAAAATCTCAGTTGTACGCTTTACAGCTGGAGACGTTCGTATCTATCATAAAGATTCATTCTCAGGTGTTATTTTAGATCAGCTTGGATTTGCTCGCCCTGAGTCTCAAGACAAGGATGATTTTGCTGAAATGAATGCAACAAAAGAACGCATTCCGGCAATGGACGGCGATCAGCTATTTTACTTCTCTTATGAAACGGGAGACGGTGAAGCAACAAAGCTTGAAAAAGAATGGATAAACGATCCTCTCTTTAAAAAGCTAAAAGTGGCTCAAGAAAATCATGTTCATAAAGTAGATGATGCTACTTGGAATACAGCAGGCGGTGTGTTAGCAGCTAATATCGTCCTTGATGATATTGAAAAAATCTTCTTAGATAAAAAACAATAATAATATGAAAGAAAGAGCTTCGATTCGTCGAAGCTCTTTCTTTCATGTATAATGTATTTCCTTTCATCGCACACTAACCGTGGTCTCACTTTATTAAATAGGAGTGGTGAAAATGAATTCAAAAAAACAGCCTAAAAAGCAGCCAGATACAAATGAAATGGCTGACCGTCAGTTCGAAACAGAAGATTATAACCGACAAGATGCACTCTCACAAGGTCTAGCAGAAACACATGAGCAAATAAGCGACGCCTATCAAGAAGGATCATTTGAAGATACAGATCGTTAATAAAAAAAGAGCTGACTCTAAGTCAGCTCTTTTTTTATTTTGAATGCTGCCATGCCGTTTTAGGCAATGACATGGACATCCACTGCTGGCGCTTTGATTTATCAATCGTCACTTTCTTTGCTTTAATTCCTTGTTGAATCAGCTGTTTCATTAGTTTATCAATTGACTTCATCGCTATTCACCTCAAAAGCGGAAATTTGTCTTGCTTCTACTCTTTTACTTCTTTGCGCTTAAACTTCATAAAAAACTCATAGACAATTGGAACGATAATGAGCGTAAGCAGCGTAGAACTTGTTAGTCCTCCAATCACGGTAACCCCTAGCCCTTTTGAGATAAGGCCTCCACCTTCAAATCCAAAAGCTAATGGAAGCAGTGCACCAATCGTTGCAATAGCTGTCATTAAGATCGGGCGAAGACGTGTCATTCCAGCTTCTAGTAAAGCTTCACGCGTTGAAAGACCCTCTTGCTCTTTATGAATCACGCGGTCAATCAGAACAATCGCATTGGTTACCACAATTCCAATCAACATAAGAGCTCCAATCATCGAAGAAATACTAATCGTTTCCCCAGAGATTAAAAGTGCCACTAGCGCACCAATGAGTGTAAATGGAAGTGAGAATAAGATAGCAAATGGCGCTAAACCTCCACCAAATGTCAGTACAAGTACGAAGTACACGATACCAATGGCTGCGAGCATGGCAATTCCTAATTGACTAAATGAGTCATTAATTTGCTCTGATGCTCCACCAAAGTTAATGTCCATATCACTTGGCAAATCAATTTTCTTCACTTCTTTTTGGACGTTAGAAGAAACACCGCCTACATCGTCACTCTTAATATCGGCACTTACCTCTGCATAAATTTTATTATCACGGCGCGTTACCGTATTCGACGTTTTACCTTTTTTAATATCGACAACTTCATTTAATGTAACTTCCTGTCCAGTTTGAGAGGTCACTTTTGTGCTTGAAAGTTCGGCAAAAGTAGAGAAATCCTCTTTTTCTTTTGGAAGGTATACGTTAATTTCATTTCCGTCTTTTTGGATAGTTGTTAATACTTCACGCTGTCCAAGGTTGGAAATTTGCATTCCGATTTGACTAGCAGACAAGCCGAGTTCAGCGGCTTTCTTTTGGTTCGGTACTAGCGTATATTCATCAAACGTATCTGAAAGCGTAGAATCGACATTTTTCAGTTCTTTATGCTTTTCTAAAACGCGCTGAACTTTATCAGCATAAGGTTTGATTTCGTCTAAGCTATCTCCGTAAATAAGGACGTTTAATGAATTATTGCTGCCGCTAGACGCCGTATTCATGGAGCCCCATTCACCTTGATTCGCTTGTTTATTCAGAGCTTTTAATACTTTATCCTGCTCTTTATCAAAGTTTTGTGTATCCTCGTCATATTGCACAAATGTTAAAACGTTATTTTTGCTTCCCGGATTAAAAGAGTTACCTTCACCGAACGAATACTGAACCGTTTTGACACCATCTCGCTTCATCAAGTACGCTTCTGCGCGATTCGCTGCTTTTTCCACGTCGCTTTGAGACTGTCCGGCTTTCGGTGTATACGTAAGCGTCAGCGTTTTTTCTTGATCGGATGATAAAAAGCTAACCCCAATAGAAGGAACTAAAAATAAACTTCCTACTAACAGTAGTACGGCTAACCCAAAGGAAATAAGCTTATGGTTTAGCGTCCAGTTCAAAATTCGCTTATATCCGTGCGCTAGTTTGCTTGGCTTTTCTTCTTTGACTTTTACATTTGTTTTAAATAACGAATGAGCAAGCATTGGCACGAGTGTTACCGCTACTAGCAGTGATGCTAACAGTGCAAAAACAACCGTTAACGCAAACGGTAAGAATAGCTCTCCTACCGGTCCTTCTACGAGACCTAACGGTAAGAATACGGCCACGGTTACGACTGTAGAAGAAAAAATCGGAACAAACATTTCTTTCGTCGCCGCGACAATTAAATCTTTTCCTGTAAGTTTTTCTTCCTGATAAGCCATGCGGCGGTAAATATTTTCAATAACGACAATGGAATCATCTACAACCCTTCCGATGGCTACAGTCATCGCTCCAAGCGTCATAATATTTAAAGAGATATCCATTGATTTGAGCGCCAAAATGGCGATTAATAGCGAAAGCGGAATTGAAATAACGGCAATAATCGTTGAACGAATATCACGTAAAAATAAAAGAATAATAATAACCGCAAAGACCGCACCGATAATAGCTTTATTTAGCATCGTATGAACAGAATCTTCAATCGGTTTACCTTGATCAAAAATATTGTCAACGTGAAGGTCTTTATTTTTCTTTTCTAGGCTATTCATTTTTTCTTTAATATCATTTACAACATTTACTGTGTTCGCATCCTTCGCTTTGACAACTTGTACAGCAATTGAAGGTTTTCCGTTCGTGCGAGAAATGGATTCTGCTTTCCCCGTCACTTTAACATCCGCAATTTCTTTTAATTTCACAGTTGGAATCGAAGCTGCGGACGGCGCCTGCTGCACGGCTTTTTGTGTTTGCTGCTGGCTCATTCCTTGTTGCTGACCTTGAGCAGCTCCTTGACTAGGCACAGCTGGAATCTCTAAGTTTTCCAAATCTTTTTCTGTTGTCATCTTTCCGTCTACCACAACAGATTTTTGAGATCCATCCATCGTATACGTACCAGCCGGCACTTTTGCATCGGATGCTTGGATCAGCTTTTTCACCGTATCTTCATCGAGTCCCAGCTGCTTGAGCTTGTCTTGTTTGAATACAAGTTCTGCTTCTTCAACTTGTTCTCCTGACACGCTGACCGAAGAAATGCCTTGCACTTTTTCAACTTGTGGAACAACGGTGTTTTTTACATACTTCGTTAAGTCTTCTAATGATTTTTTATCATCTGAAACACTTAATGAAATAATCGGAAAATCACTGATGCTTTGTCTTGAAACATTTGGTTCCTCTACATCATCTGGCAGATCCACGTTTGAAAGAGCTCGTCTGACTTCGTCTTCTGCCTTCTCCATATTTTTACTAAAGCCATATTCAACTTGAATGGTAGCCATATTTTCATAAGAAGACGAGCTAACTGTGTCAACGCCGCTCAGTCCCTGAAGCTTTTGTTCAATTGGCTTACTCACCTTGTCTGCCACTTGTTCCGGAGTGGCGCCCGGATAAGTTGCACTGACTGTTACAACAGGCGTTGATATATCAGGAATAGTCTCTAGCTTCATATTAAATCCTGAATACAGCCCTGCAATAATGACAAAGAGTGTTAACAGCCATACTGCAAATTTATTTTTCAATGAAAATTTAATAAACTTCCCCAATGCATATCCTCCTTCAAATATATGTATACTAATAAAATTGACTGATTGGTCACAACAACTTAAAATATAAATGACTAACCGGTCAGTGTCAACCCTAAGCAGTCTCTCTCCTAATATGTTCATAATAAAGACATATTTACGATAAATCTTTTTTAGAGGAACTGACTCCCGTTCTTAACTTTGATATATACCTTTATCTTTTTTAGTGTATGATACTATTATCTAACGAAATGAATGGTCAAATTGTTCAATAAAGGAGGTAGAATACTTGAAAGAAAAAGAAAAAAGAATAATTGAAGCTTCGATTAAGCTTTTTGCAAAAAAAGGATTTAATGCTACCTCTGTGCAAGAAATTGTAGATGAATGCAACATTTCAAAAGGTGCGTTTTACCTGCACTTCAAATCTAAGGATGCACTTTTATTATCAATTCTAAACTTTTACTATGAAAAGCTCTTTAGCTCTGTTTATGCTCTGGACGAGGAAGTAAACGATGCCCGCAGCCGCTATATGAATCAGCTCATCTATTTCTATGAATTTATTACAGAGCACAGAGATTTTATTATCATGCAAATCCGTGAAAAATCGATTCCATTTAACAAAGAAGTGGAGACCTTTGTTCATAAAATGCAGCGAGAAACGTTTTACTTTCATCGCAAAAGCCTCGTTAGCGTATACGGAGAAGACGTAACTCCTTATATCTCCGATTTAACGAAAATGATTGAAGGTATTCATCATTCCTTTTTAGAAATTATTATCTTCAATCAATACGAGCTTACCTTTAAAGAAGTCGCGCAGTACATAATGGAACGAGTTGATGTATTAGTAGAAGATTTATTAGCTAGAAAACCTCGTCCCCTTATTCCCGCTTCTTTTGGTGAAGATATATACGGAAAGGAACGAACGACTTTTCTAAGTAAAAATGAGCAGGTAAAACAAGCTCTTGAGGAAATTAAACATCTGCTAGACACCAGCGATCATATTTCTGATGAACACGCAGACAGCTTTCACATTTTACAAACGGAGCTAAAAAAAGATAAGCCTACCGCTGCTATTGTAAAAGGCATGGTTGGAAATTTAACGGAACTTAAACCGTTGGAAGAACCGCTTAATCTTTTAACAGCTTTACTCCAACAAAAATAACAGAAGGCTTGAAGCCTTCTGTTATTTTTCTGCTTTTGAACTAGATACTCCCCCAGATAACACGAACTTCATTGCTTCTTCCGGCTTAATATCTAACCATTCAATTTCTTCTTTTGGAATCAAAAAAGTAAAACCGGCTACTTGAAAAGTTTGTGGAACATAGACAGCGACATGGTCTTTTAACGAGTGAATCACCTCTTCTACTTCTTCAGAGGTCACAAACCCTATGACTTTCATTGACGTGCCAGGCATTGGCACTAAAGCTACTTTTGAAAAAGACTTTTTCTCTCCAAGAAAAGATTGAAATGTATCTTTAATGACACTATATAGCGTTTTAACAAGCGGTATTTTTTCTAACAATCGATCAATTAAGTTAATAATTTTCCCAGCGAAAAAACGGGTAGATAACCACCCTAAGAACGTAATTAAGACAAGCGTTGCTAAGATTCCAATACCAGGTATATAATCCTGCTTCATATAGGGCTTCAATACGTTTCCTAAAATGCTGTCTAAAAAATTAAATACTCTTACCAAAATATAAATAACAAGGATAATAGGGACAATCGTTAAGAGTCCATTAATAAAACTTTTTATGATTGCTTTCATGCAAACACCTCATTTTTCCTGACATACTGCTGTTCATTATACAATGGATTTGTTTTGCTGCGTCTTTTTATTTCTATTCACATACGTATAAACTAGCGACGTTTTATCAAAATAATAGATGGGTACATGAACATACATACTTATATATTTATTTTTTCGGAGGGATACAATTGGGACGTTTAGAATCAAAAATTGCTGTTATTACAGGGTCAAGCTCTGGTATAGGAAAAGCAACTGCTGAGCGCTTTGCGAAAGAAGGAGCGGTTGTTATTTGTGCCGATATTAATTTGGACGGGGTAAAAAAAGTAGCAAAAGAAATTAAAGACGCTGGCGGTGAAGCATACGCCTACTATATCGATGTAGCTGAAGAAGAAAAAGTAAAAGAGTTCACAGCGGAAATTGAAAAGAAATTTGGAAAAGTGGATATTCTTTTTAATAATGCGGGGACAGACACAGAAGGCGGCAAGCTTCACGAATACCCTGTAGAACTTTGGGATCGCTTAATGTCGGTAGATTTACGCGGAACATTTCTTGTAAGCAAATATGTTATTCCGCTGATGTTAGAAAATGGCGGGTCGATTATTAATAATTCATCCGTATCCGGACTGGCAGCAGACTTAGACCGTTCTGGCTATAACGCGGCGAAAGGTGCTATTACCAACTTAACAAGAACCATGGCAATTGACTACGCTCGTGAAGGTATTCGCGTTAACTCAATTGCTCCTGGAACAATTGAAACGCCTCTTCTTGATGATTTATCAGGCGCTGAAGAAGGAAAAAAATTCAGAAAAGCATATGAATGGGTCGATCCCATGGGCCGTTTAGGCAAACCAGAAGAAGTAGCCGGTGCCGTATTATTTTTAGCATCCGATGACAGCTCATATGTAACGGGTGACTGCATTACGGTAGATGGCGGTCATATGGCGTATACATGGCCTGGAAAAATGCTTTACGATAAAATGTGAGAATACAATTAGCTCTATACCTTAAGGTATAGAGCTTTTCCGTTTGCATTTTTTCTTTAAAATAGACGTGACATTATGTCAAGACAGGTGTAAACTTAAAGCAAAATTCTTTGCTTCTAGGAGGAAGACATGAAAACAAAACAATTATCAGAACGTCAGCTTCTTGGCATCGCAGGGCTAGGATGGCTCTTCGATGCAATGGATGTTGGCATTTTGTCTTTTATCATTGCAGCTCTTCACGCTGAATGGGGACTTTCCCCTACTGAAATGAGTTGGATAGGCAGCGTTAACTCGATCGGGATGGCCGTTGGAGCTCTCGTGTTCGGGCTGCTGGCTGATCGAATTGGGCGAAAAACCGTTTTTATTGTGACTCTTGTTCTTTTTTCAGTGGCAAGCGGACTTTCGGCTCTTACTACTACCCTTGCTGCTTTTTTAGTATTTCGATTTTTAATTGGAATGGGTTTAGGAGGAGAGCTGCCTGTTGCTTCTACCCTTGTGTCTGAGACCGTGGCGCCGGAAAAACGCGGTAAAGTGGTCGTCTTGTTAGAAAGTTTTTGGGCGTTCGGCTGGCTACTGGCAGCGCTTATTTCTTACTTTGTAATTCCAGCTTACGGGTGGCAGCTAGCTCTTATCCTAACGGCTATACCAGCATTTTATGCCATTTATTTGCGCATCAAACTGCCAGATTCTCCTCAATTTTTAGAGGCGACAAAGGAAAAGAAACCGTCTATTGCGGACAATGTAAGAAGCGTGTGGTCTAAGCCTTATCGTCAATCTACCGTTATGCTGTGGGTTCTGTGGTTTTGCGTTGTATTTTCATATTACGGCATGTTTTTATGGCTACCTAGCGTCATGGTCATTAAAGGATTTAGCTTAATCAAAAGCTTTGAATACGTATTGATTATGACATTAGCTCAGCTGCCTGGCTATTATACGGCTGCTTGGTTTATTGAACGCATGGGCCGAAAATTCGTATTGGTCACATATCTGTTAGGTACGGCTGCCAGCGCATATATCTTTGGAAATGCAGAGTCACTTTGGCTGCTGCTAACAGCAGGAATGTTGTTGTCTTTCTTCAACTTAGGCGCTTGGGGAGCTTTGTACGCGTATACACCTGAGCAATATCCGACATCTATTCGAGGCACAGGAGCTGGAATGGCCGCTTCTTTTGGACGAATTGGAGGAATTCTAGGACCGCTGTTAGTTGGGTATATGTCAACTCAAGGTGCGTCTTTAACGATTACGTTCTCCATCTTTTGTGCAGCTATTTTAATCGGTGTTGGTTCGGTTGTTTTTCTAGGAAAAGAAACCAAACAAAAGCAGCTCGCATAAAAAAAAGACGCTCTTTTAGAGCGTCTTTTTTTTGCTTATTATTTATTTTCTACTAGCTCTTTTTCGCCTGTCTCTACTTCCACGTCACGCTGAGCGAATACTTTCTTAGCTACGCTTAAAGCATTTAACACGCGAGGGAAACCTGTGTATGGAATTAATTGAATGATGCTTTCCACAATTTCATTCGGCTCTAGTCCAGCTGTTAAACCTGTGTTTAAATGCAGCTCAAGCTGAGGCTCTGTACCCTGAGTAACCAGTGATGAAATGGTTACTAATGCTCGCTGCTTATTCGTTAAACCTGGTCGTGAATAAATGTCTCCATAGGCAAATTCAATAATATATTTCCCAACGTCAGGAGCTAGGTCTTTTAAGTCTTCCGTAATTTTTAAATGAGTCGAAATATCATCGTTACTCGTTAACGTATATTCCATTAATTTATCTAAACCTTTTTGATAACTATTTTGTGCCATGTAAAATCAGCCTCCGTATTTTTTACTGACACCGCGCGGAATCAATGTTTGTTTTCGTGTATGTTTTCTACACTATCTACTTTAACGCACATTCTTTCTTTCGTAAAATACATATATTCAATACAACATATGCATTTTATCTATATAAAACAGAATGCTGTTCATTCATATAGTGGAGGAATTGTTTAGAGGCATATGAAATATATTTATCTTTTTTTAAAATCAATCCTAAATCCCATGAAATTGAAGGATTGGTAATAGGAACTGCTTTTACGATAGCAGAATCCACTTTTGCTGCAATGGATTGTGGAAAGATAGATACACCTAAGTTTTCCGCGATCATTTCACCGATAAAATCCCATTGAGAGCTCTCGTAAGCTACATTAGGTTCAAATCCTGCTTGTTGACACGCCTGAATAAGCCGGTCGTGAAGCGTAAAATCTTCATTAAACAAAATAAATTTCTCTTGGGCTAGTTCATTAATTTCCACATGAGTTTTAGAGGCCAAAGGATGAGAATGGTGAACATATAAAAGCATTTTTTCAGAGATAAAAGGATTAATATCAAAAAGATGTTCATTTACTGGAAGCACCGCTACACCTAAGTCTAACTCTCCTTTTTCTACTGCTTTTTGAACACGATTGGCTCCGTATTCAATAAGTTTAATTGTGATATCTGGATAGAGCTGCTGAAACCCTTTAATAATCTTTGGAAAGAACAGGACTCCAATCAATGGAGGAATTCCAATTTTAATCATGCCTTTTTTCAGATTCATCACATCATATAGATAAGTCGATAGCTCATCAATGGATGCCATAACTTTTTGCCCTTGCGCATACACAACTTCCCCGGCATCCGTTAAATCAATCTGTCTTGCGGACCGGTCAATTAATTCTACTTCCAATTCTTCTTCTAAGTTTTTCACCATTTTGCTCAAGGTCGGCTGTGAAATATGAAGACTTTGAGATGCTTTAGTAAAGCTCCTTAATTTAGCGACTTCTAAAAAATAGTTAAGCTGACGAATATCCATCTCTGCTCCTCCTATAGATAAAGCGAATATCTCTTATCTTATTTATTCATTTTACCTATTATTTTTTAAGATATACAGATAAAAAATATAAAGAAAAGATGGACACATAATAAATCAATTTACTCTAAATAAGGACAAATGGGATAAAGGCGCTAGTATGGACCGCTTGTGACACGGCTGTTGATTTCCGTGCAAGGCTTCGCTTTCCGCGGGCGGGCGCTGAGCCTCCTCGTCACTTGCGCTCCTGCGGGGTCTCACCTGTTCCGCTTTTCCCGCAGGAGTCTTCGCCTTGCCCTCCAATCAACACCTAAAAGCTACTACATGCACGAAACCTACGCTTACCATAACATCAAAAAATCCGAACGATTTATCGTTCGGATATACCTTCACCTAAAATACTTTTGGCCTGTCCTTTTTTACTACGGTTATTTAAAATATTTTGGCTGCTTGTGCTGCTTGTTCTAAGCCACTTTCAATAATTTCTTGAGCACGATCCGGAAACTGATTATGTCCTTCAATAATAACGGAGTTCACGTCCGTGATTCCAAAGAATTGAAGTACGCTGCTAACATATTTAACGGCCATTTCGACCTCAGCTGATGGACCTTCTGAATATACTCCGCCTCGCGCGTTTAATAACATCACCTTTTTATCGCCCAGTAATCCCACAGGACCTTCTGGCGTATACTTAAACGTTTTGCCTGCTTGATTTAAATAATCAAAGTACGTATGAAGCACGGCCGGCACAGTAAAATTCCAAAGAGGAAAGGCAATGACAATTTTATCAGCTTTCACAAATTGTTCTAGGTAACGATTAGCAATTTCTGCTGCTTTGTTTTCCGCTGCCGTCACTTCTAGTCCTCTTGCTAATTTAAACTGACCGTTTATCATGTCAGCACCTAAATAAGGAAGTTCTTCTTTGAACAAATTTAGCTCCATTATTTCTTCACCTTGGTGCGATTGTTGATAGCTTTCTAAAAACGCATCATATAATTTTACGCTGACCGCTTCACTTGCCGATCTGTCATTTGCTTTTATAAAAAGAGTATAACTCATACTAAAACCTCCACTGATTGTTGATACTCTTATTTTATTCGCTTTGTCCTTGCGTTTCGCACGACTTTATAATGAAATACTTTCATACTTTAGTCGGAGAAATCTTATATAAGTAAGAATTTTTAAAGAGCTAAAAATCACATTGACAACGATAATCATTATCATTAAAATTAGAGAGAATTTATTATTTATCATTTAAAGTAAGGGGAGCTTTTTATGTGGTCAAGTTTGGCTTTGTCGCTTCGTGAAGGTTTAGAAGCATCGCTTATCATTGGAATTATTTTAGCTCATGTTACAAAAATCGGCCGAAAAGACTTAAAATATTCCGTCTTTATTGGCGCTGCTGCTGGCCTTATTTTCAGCTTAGTATTTGGCTTTATTGGTTTTAATGAGGCGAAAGAGTTAGAAGAAGAGTCAGAAGAAATTTTTGAAGGAGTCATGATGCTTTTAGCTGCAGGCCTTATTGCTTATTTTATTCTGTGGTTGCACCGAAGCAAAGAAGTGACATCTTCAGTTACATCAAAAATTTCCAAAAGCTCTTCCAAGTGGGGATTAATCGTTTTAGCCTTTTTATCTGTCTTTCGTGAAGGAACAGAACTAATCATTTTTAATCTGACACAAGTGAATCAACACGCCTCTTCTATTGTATTCGGCAGTATAAGTGGCATTTTGCTGGCCGTCGTTATTACATACATTTTGTTCAAAACAGCTATTAAGCTGAACCTTTGGATTATTTTTAAAGCGCTTGGTATTTTCCTTATTTTTATTGGGGGAGAGTTATGCGGTGAAGGTTTGGTTAAGCTATTTGAAGCTGGTGGAGAACCCCTTGAGATAATTGGATTTAGTGTATTTACAGTTGCATCACTGTATCTATTCTTCCAAACGGAGTTAAAAAAATTAAGAGTAAGAAAACAAAAATCAGCATCATAATCATAAAAAAGCCCCCTAATGGCGGCTTTTTTAGTTTATAGATGAGACGGGAAGATGAATCACAACTTCCGTCCCTTGTTCTTCTTCACTTTTAATAAAAATCTCGCCTTTATGCTGACGGACAATAGTTTGTGCAATCGATAGTCCAAGCCCCGTTCCTCCCGTAGCTCTGCTTCTAGCTTTATCCACTCGGTAGAAACGTTCAAAGATATGTGCAAGATCTTCTTTTGGAATACCAATTCCATAGTCTTTCACTTTGATAATGACATCTTCCTGCTTTTTTTCCACGGTCACTTCAATTTTATTCGTACTGTATTTAATTGCATTATCAAGCAAAATAATCAGCACTTGCTTCATTTTCAGTTCATCCACTTGAATCATAATGGGCGTTTGATCATAATGAAGAACTAATTCTCTTTTGTATACCTGCTGCAGCTGCTTAACGATTTGTTCAAAAATAAGAACAAGATCTGTTTGCTTCATATCAAGCGTTTGTTCTTTTTCCACACTTGCCAGATCAAGCAGCGTTTCAATCATTTTTTGCATTTTGGTTGCTTCCGCATAGATGGTGTCGATCGCATCCAGCGTAATTTCTTCATTTTTAATCCCTCTTCTTCTTAATAAATTAGAATAACTGCGAATAACGGTTAGAGGGGTTTTTAATTCGTGAGATGCATCAGAAACAAATTGATTTTGCTTTTCAATATTTTCTCGCAAGCGGTCAATCATATGATTAAACGTAACGGTCATACCCTGCAGTTCATCTCTCGTCTCCGTTTGAATGAGAACTTTTTTAGGAACACCGCTCTCTTCAATCTCTTTCATCGTTGTGACCATATTTTTAATAGGATGCATAATGACGCGTGATAACCATCTTCCTCCTAAAAGCGAGAGTAAAATGGACACAAGCGAACAAAAAATCAAAATTGATAGCAAAATATCTTTGCGGGTTTCAAAACCAGTCAAGAGCTCGCCAATCTCAAGCGTTTCAACGACTTGATTATTGACTTTGACAGGCATGCGAATAACCAATACTTGCTTTTCTCTGATTTTGCGAAGCTTCACCTTTTTTTTCTTTGAAAACTCGGGCTTAATTTTCACCAGATGAGGATCATTTGATACTTGATTAATGACCGTAGAATTTTCTGAGACTGTTCGGATAAATGAATGGTTGGTCAAATAAAATTTTAGTAACTCCGGCGAGAGCTCCACGGAATGATCTTGCTGACCTTTTTGAATAATCTCGCGTGCTTTTTCGAATAAAATGTCCTGTTCCATATTCACCGTAGATTTAGTGAAGGAGAAAAAAACAACGATGTTCATGATTAATAAAATAACCACTAGCCATGCTGTTGTCAGCAAATTAATCTTCGTCGTGATCTTCATGTTTCTCCTCTTTCATCATATATCCTACGCCCCGCACCGTATGAATGAGAGAAGTAGAAAAACCTTCATCTACTTTTTTTCTTAAGTGGCGAATATACACATCAATTACGTTTGTTTCTCCTTCATATTCATAGCCCCAAACGTTTGTGAGAATCCCTTCTCTCGTGACAATTTTATTTTTATTCGTAAGCAAATACACGACTAAATCATACTCTTTCGGTGTCAACGTAATGGATTCATTGTTTCTTAGGACTTCCCTTGTTTCAAGATTAATGGTCAAATCACTGATCGTTAAGAGCTCTGCTTCAGCTTCTTTCGTTCCTGATGCTTCTACGAGCGAACGATAGCGAATACAAGAGCGAACTCGTGCTAACAGCTCTTCAATTTCAAACGGTTTTGTAACATAATCATTAGCCCCTTGGTCTAACCCCATTACCTTATCTAACGTCGTATTTCGGGCAGTTAATAAAATAACTGGCGTAAACACTTCCGCTTTCCGAAGCCTTCTTAACACCTCAATACCGCTCAGACTTGGAAGCATCACGTCGAGCAAAATGAGGTCATATTGAGCGGATATTGCCGTCTCTAAACCCGCTTTCCCGTCGTACTCAACATCTACTTCATAATCTTCAAATTCCAATTCAATCTTTAGCACTTTCGCAATTTGCGCTTCATCTTCCACAATTAAAATTTTCTCTTTCATATTATGCACCTCTCACCACATGTCTTAAGTGAAAGAATAGCTTCTTTAGATAAAAAAACAACACCTTTTTCAAAAGATGTTTGTTTTTTTATCTAAACCCTACTTTTTCAACATACTTGTTCTTTAGCTTATCCTTATTGTTTGTAAACATGAATGTTTTACGCATGAAGACCTATCGTTTGCTTTTCACCTAGAATCCAATTGACTACTGCTAAAAGTTCTTCAGGCGTTTGTGCTTCGATTTCTTTATGGTAAGCAGCAATCGCGTTATACAATGTGCTCATTTTATCAGCATCCTGCAGCACTGTCTGCAGCTGACTTTCTAACGATTGATCCGCCTTTAGTTCTTGAACTAAGTTTCGCTCTGTTAAATAGCGTAAATTCACCTCTTCTTGACCCGGTAAAGCAGAATGAACAAAAATCGGTAAATTTTTGCGAAGAGCTTCACTGACCGTGATACCACCTGGTTTTGTTACAATAGCATCCACTCGCTCATACAGTTCATTCATTTCTGTGCGTGATGAAATGTACGGAATTGGTGTAACGTGTTGTAGTTCCCACCCTTTGATTTCTTCATATAACTTTTGATTTTTGCCGCATAAGACAAAGTAATGAAAATGGCGCGCGTCTTTTAAATCATTGTAAAAATCCATAATATTGCCTAGACCGCTGCTGCCTCCGGCAATTAAAATATTTCGGTTACCATGATGTTTAACAGTTCTTGTTTTTGTTATTTCTTCATGTACCGGTATCCCTGTGACCATCATATTTTGAAGTGGAATTTCACTTTGAGCACGAAGCCCTCTTTTTACTTCTTCACTAGGAAGAAAGTGAAAGTCAATCTCTTCTTTTCCCCATAAATTATTAATAAAGAAATCCGTGTAGACATTTATAATAGGAACATTGCACTTGCCTTTTGCTTTTAATTGGCTGAGCAAATAAGAAGGAAATCCATGTGTGCATATAATTAAATCCGGATTTTCTTCTTTAACTAAGTGCTCCATTTTTTTTGCAAATACGTGATGATACCATTTAAATGAATGAACAGGCGGTTCATAAAAGAGATGTTTGTATGCCATATTGTATGTTTCTGGAGCATAACGAATCCATTTCAAATATGTGCCTGTAACCACTTTTTCTAATAGTTCGTTTGTATAACTTAATAAATCTATTTTTTTATAACAAATATTTGTTGTTCTTCTTTCCAATATATCCATTAACGCCTCTGCCACTTGATGATGGCCAGAAGGCATTTTTAGAAGAGGTAAAAATAAAACCTTTTTCAACTGTTTCATCTCCTATTCTAAAAGCAGTTTCTTCCTCTCCTTTTTATATCATTAAATGCCCTTGAATTTCGGATTTTAATTGATTTTTAATGTGAAATTCATCGTTTTTTTAGAGTGTCAATCTAAACTAAGAGTGAAAAGTACTGCATAAGGAGAAAACAAATGAACCTCAATTACGAAGTATTTCAATGGATTAACTCGTTTGCTGGTAAATCCAGCGCAATGGATTCTGTCATGGTTATCATTACGAATAGCGTTCCTTATTTTATAATGGCTTGTTTGCTTTTGCTTTGGTTTAGCGGAAAAACAGAAAGAACAATTTATCACCGTTATACGGCTTTATACATGTTGTTTACAATTGTCCTTTCTCTTTGTATCAATGAAGTCATTCACCTGGTGTATTACCACCCGCGTCCGTTTGTGACTCATCATGTTCATAAGCTGATTCCGCACCCGGCTAATTCATCTTTTGTCAGTGATCATTCGATTTTAGTCTTTTCTGCTGCTTGGATCATGTGGTTACGAAAAAACAAATGGAGAAGCGTCATTTTTATATGGGCTGCCATCTCGGGCCTTTCACGCATTTACGTAGGTGTCCACTATCCAGCAGATGTACTTGGAGGCATGGTAATTGCGGGAGCTATCAGCTGCTTTGTTATCTATCTTTCAGATAAAACAGCTCCTCTTATCCAGCGATTATTCTGGATTCACGATGTGATTATCAAGCGTATTCCGTTTCTGTCTCCTTACACGCATGAACAAATTAGTAAAAAAAATCATTCAGCTTAAAGACGCTGAGACAAAAATAGTATAGTTGAAGTGAAAAACGAACCACTAATCAAACCGTTTGATCAGTGGTTCGTTTTTTTTGGTTACGATGAACGTAGATTTTATCTGTTTCGTTCCTTCTGGCAGCTGATTGGAGGACAAAGCGAAGTCTCGCACGGAAATCAACTACCGTGTCACAAGCGGTCCATACGAGCTCATTTATCCGATTTGTTCGTCTTTAGATTGCATTGATTTCGTTATATCTCAATCTCTTTTTATTATTTATAAAAAAAAGATTGTTCACTTTCTTGACTTTCACTTTTATTTATTTTATATTAGTTGATGTATCAAACATTGATGTATCAAATATTAATCCATCAATAAATATCATAGAAAAAAGGGAGCGACTTTCTTGTCACATTCATGTTCTGAAAAAGCAAATGTTCTGTATGCTCTGCAAGAAGTTAATAAACAAATTAATCAAAAGTTTGAGCATTGTACCGGTGTTAGCCAATCACGTCTTGATATTTTACATCAGCTTTATGAAACAGGTGAAATGAGTCAAAAGGCGCTTCAACAGCAAGTAAACATTGATAATGCTGCAATTACAAGGCATTTAAAGCAGCTAGAAGAAAGAGATGTTGTATCACGCCGTAAAAATCCTGATGACAACCGCGTAACATTTGTAAAGCTTACGAAAAGCGGACATGAAAAAATCGGTGCATTTCGAAACGAAAAAGCTCGCTTTATTGATGAAGCATTTAAAGATTTCAGCGAAGAAGAACAGCTGCTGCTTTCCAAAATGCTTGAGCGTTTAAAAGTAAACATTTCGGCCATTGAACGGTCATAACATTTTTAACATAAAGGAGAGTTCACCATGACACAAACAAAAACACTAAACAATGATTTCCAAGATATTATTACAGGGCGCAGATCTATTCGTTATTACGATCCATCTGTCAAAATCAGCCGTGAAGAAATGAAAGAAATTTTAACAGAAGCGACGCTAGCTCCATCTTCTGTTAATGCACAGCCTTGGCGCTTTCTAGTAATTGATAGCCCTGAAGGAAAAGCAACACTAGCTCCGCTTGCTAAATTTAATCAATCACAAGTAGAAACATCGGCAGCTGTTATTGCGATATTCGGCGATTTAAAAAGCGAAGAAAATTTAGATGAAATTTACGATAAAGCTGTTGAACTAGGCTATATGCCACAAGAAATTAGAGATATGCAAATTCCAAAAATCAAAGCGCACTACGCAGCTGCTTCTGAAGAATTAAATAAAGAAACGGTATTAATTGACGGCGGTTTAGTATCTATGCAGTTAATGCTTGCTGCACGTGCTCACGGTTATGATACGAATGCTATTGGCGGTTATGAAAAAGATCAAATTGCCGAAGCATTCGGTTTAGACAAAGAACGCTATGCACCGGTTATGTTACTTTCAATCGGCAAAGCAGCAAATAGCGGTTACCCTTCTGTACGTTTACCAATTGAAAAAGTAGCTCAATTTAGATAATAAAAAAGGTGCTGTGTATTCAGCACCTTTTTTTATCCTCCACTAACGGGTGGAATAAATGCAACGGTATCTCCCGTTCCAATGATTTCTTCATCTGTTACAAACTCTTCGTTGACTGCTGTCATCGTTTGATTCAGAGAGGACAGCTTATATGTTTTTTGTACATATTCCTTTAATTCCTTCACTGTTATATCTTGCTTATCAACTGTTACTTGTTCCACTCCCGCCTCTTCACGTATAGCAGCGAAAAATAAGACGTTAATCATTTTTACATCTCCTTCAATGGCTTTCCTTCAGGATATTCTTTTGTTTCTAACTGATCGCCAATCCATCTTGTTCCATCTTCCCAAAATTCCTTTTTCCAAATTGGCACAATTTGCTTAATACGTTCAATAGCATACTCATTTGCTTCATAAGCTGTTTTGCGATGCGGAGAAGAAACCGCAATAACTACTGCGACTTCTGTTATATCAAGCTTTCCGATTCGATGAGTAATAGCTGTCAAAGCATCCGGCCACTTTTCCTGAATTTCGTCACCAATTTGGCTGAGCATTTTCACTGCCATTGGCACATAGGCTTGATATTCAAGAGAGAGCGTCTTTTTGCCTTTTGTAAATTCTCTTACCGTTCCAATAAATGTCGTAATAGCTCCCGCGTCTCTTCTAGAAACTTTTTTAATTATTTCATCTACCGCAATTGGCTGATTTACTACTTCAAATAAGTGCTGGTTCATCTTCTTTCCCCCACTTCTTTCAATAAAAAATTAAGGTAAAGCTCGTCTTCTTGTAAGTGAAACATTGGATATGCTCGCTGCACTTCGTTTTTAAGCGGAATGTGACTAATCACGCATATGATATTGGTTAGAGAGGAAAGCAGAACAAGATCTTCTTCACTTCGAATCAAGACTGCTTTTGGATAGGATTCTTTTTTATATCCTTCAACAAAAATGACATCTGGCGAGAAAAATTGATAAAAATCAATCAGCTTTTTTAGGCTCCAGTCTTTACTGTTTGCCGTAAGCTGAAGGATTCCACCTCCTTCTACACCTGCCACATCGGCACCTGCTTGCTGGTGGCGATGACTGTCTTTTAGCTCACTGCTGCTATCTGGAGGTCCGCCGTGTCCATGGTGCTTAATAGAACCTACACGTAGATCGAATTGTTTCGCTTTTTTAATTAGCTTTTCCACTAAAGTCGTTTTTCCGCTGTTTTGAAATCCAACTACTTGTAAAACGGTGCAACTTGCTACCAAGGCCATTCACTTCCCTGCACGTCATCTAGCAATAAGACGTCAACCAGCATTCCTTCTTTGTACCCTCTCGTCCCTCCGGGAAATATAATTAACGTATCCGCATGAGCTAAAGAAGAAACAGCACTAGATTTTGTAAAGCTTAATGGAGAAGCAATCAGCTGTCCTTCCCTGTATGAAAGCCTGCCAGATACAAATCGCATAAAAGGATTTGGCTTTAAGAAGTCTTTTCCTAACAAAGCTTTTTCTTTCCGGAGGTGAGGGGTTCTTTTCCCCGCATATGTACTGATGACCGGACGAGCTAGCAGTTCAAAACCAACGTAGCAGGCCGTAGGGTTTCCCGATAGACCAAATAAAAGCTTGTCTTCCATACGTGCAACTGTTGTGACACTGCCTGGTCTCATCGCTATTTTATTAAAAAGAACTTCGGCCTGTAATTGCTTATACACCTCTGGTAGATAATCATAATCTCCTACTGAAACGCCCCCCGTTGTAATCAGCATGTCCACTTCTGATAGCGCAGATTTTACCGCGCTGTAGCACTGACTTAAATCATCGGGCATAATACCAAAATAGTTTACTTCTCCTCCAGCTTTTTCAATTTGGGCACGAAGCATATGAGCATTGCTATTACGAATTTTCCCTCGCTGAACAGGATCACGTACTTCCACTAGTTCACTTCCCGTTGCAAGTAATCCAACTACAGGCTTTTTGAAGACAGCTACGTTACTATAACCAAATGTGGCTAGAAGAGCAGCTACTCCCGGAGTGATATACGTTCCTTTTGAAACTAACATAGTGCCTTTTTTTGTTTCTTCTCCTTGAAACGAAATGTTATCTCCGCTGTTAAACGACCGCTTGATTTGAACGACGGGCTGGTTGTCTTTTGTATATTCTTTTGTTACTTCAAGCATTGCCACCGCATCGCAGCCTTTTGGAATAGGAGCTCCTGTCATAATACGCACAGCCTGCATCGCGTTGACTGTATGTTCAAAAACAGAACCCGCTCCTATCTCTCCTCGAACATCCAGTTCTACTGGATGAAGTGATGATGCTTTTTTCGTATCTTGTGACCGAATAGCAAAACCATCATATGGAGAACGATTAAAAGCAGGAACATCATGATCTGCCATTAAATCTTCTGCTAAAAATCTGCCGTGAGCTTCTTCAAGCGCAATGATTTCTTGCTTTCCGCTTTTGACATACTGCATCACTCGCCCAACGCATTCTCCGACAGGGATAGGAGTTCGCTTTTTTCTCATTTTTCCACTCCTTTACTCATCCTAATAAACGATAATATAAACTTCTCGCAAATTGAATATCATTCGTTCCATGAATAAATACACGTCCATCTTGAAAAATAACAAAGCGCTGCTCTGGAAGCTGACATGACAGAAGATATGGGTTGCGGTCTACTTTCCCTTGGTTTTTTAAACGCTTTTCCAATTCATCAAAGTTGTGTAAATGCTGCTGCGAGGGTCTGATCTGAACCGTCTCTCTGCCGCAAAGAACTTCTGTTTTAAGCTGATTTTCATACGCTAAGTACGGATATGTGCGTGCCGATCCGCAAGAAGAACATTCATAACTTTTCATTTTACCCGTCTTAAATTCAGCGTGCTGATTATTCCAGACGTCAAAAGTTAGAAATGTGTGTCGCAAAGCTTCAACGTCTCCCACTAAAATTTTTAATGCTTCGGTTATTTGATAGGCTGCCACAATTTGAACGGCTGGACTGATAATTCCTGCTGTCTCACACGTCGCTCCTCCCACAGGCACTTTTTTCAATATGCAGTGCAGACAAGGGGTTACGTTTGGGATAACGGTATAAGTGGTGCCATAACTCCCTACACATGAGCCGTAGATCCAAGGAACTTCATACTTATGTGACAAATCATTTAAAATAAAGCGAATGTCGAAATTGTCTGTCGCATCGATAATCAAATCAGCTGTTTGGACGATACTTTCTAAATTAGCAGGCTGAGCATCCATCACCAGCGCTTCGATTTTCACTTCTGTGTTTATTTGACGCAAACGATTTTTGGCTGCCACAGCTTTAGGCAGTTTGTTTTGCGCATCTTGTTCTGTATAAAGCTGCTGACGCTGCAGATTACTCCATTCTACATAATCACGATCTACAAGAGTCAATTTTCCAATTCCAGCACGCACGAGAGCTTCTGCACTAGCGCTGCCTAGAGCCCCTGCGCCTACAACTAAAACATGCTTACTTCTAATTTGCTGCTGCCCTTTGTTTCCAATGGGCTGGAAAAGCTGCTGACGTGAATAACGTTCTGTCACTCTTTTCTCTCCCTTTCTCGTTCAATCTATGACTTCACTATCTATTCCTTCGTCAAAGATATTTCTTTAAAAACATGCTATTATACACATAAAGCTAAGCTGCTTTACGGACGCTTATGTGCATAAATATACAAATATATTTTGATGGAGGTATTTAATAAATGTCCATTGCCGGCATTGTATTAGCAGGAGGAAAATCTTCTCGCTACGGTCAACCAAAAATGTTTGAAACCTATAACAAGAAATCATTTTACGAATATAGTATAGATGCATTAAAAGAAAATCACGTCACACCTATACTTGTGTCTACCAACCAAGATTTACTTCCTTATTTTCAAAGAAAAGATGTTTCATTTGCAGTTGAAAAATGCCCGTATCAAGGACCTTTGTATGCAATTCATCATGCTTTAACTGCAATTGATTGCCGTGCTGAATGGTTCTTTATTCTTTCGTGTGACATTCCTTTTGTTAATGCTGAGTTTGTTCATAATATGATTACCCTAACTCAGGCGAACTCAGCTGATATTGTTCTTCCTGTTCAGCCAAATCACATGCACCCGCTTCTAGCTCTCTATCACCGTAGAACGCTTCCTCTTATTGACCAACTCGTTACACAAGGTGAAAGAAGGCTTACAGGATTGTTGAATCAGGCAAACGTCCTTCGCGTGCCTTTTTCAGCAGAAGATCCTACTTTTATAAATGTGAATCATCGCAGTGATTGGCATTTATAAGGCTTTTTTTGAATTATCCACCAATATGAGACATTTCCACTTTCTCAGCGCCTTGGACCTGTCTTCCGTTAGCCCGCTCATCTGAGTAACGATCTTTCCGATGATTCCAGATATCAGAAATGGTGTCACAAACAGTATGATCAGATGCTTGTGATCGTATCAGTTTCCGGAGGTCGTACCCTTTTGACGCAAACAAGCAGGTATAGAGCTTTCCTTCAGCCGATACTCTTGCGCGTGAACAAGTCGAACAGAATGAATCTGTCACGGATGAAATGATACCAATTTCCTCTTCTGTCCCAACATACCGATACCTGGTAGCTACTTCTCCCGTGTAATGAGGCGGAATTTCTTCAAGAGGCATTTCTTGTCCAACTATATCAAGAATTTGTTTCTTTGTTATAACCTCATCCATTTTCCATCCGTTTGAATTTCCAACATCCATGTATTCAATAAAGCGCAGCGTATGTTTTTTGCCTTTAAAATATTGGGCCATCGGAAGGATATCCTGCTCGTTCTTGCCTTTTTGGACAACCATGTTTATTTTGACTGAAATCCCCGCAAGAGCTGCTGCCTCTATTCCTTCTAACACTCGTTTGACGCTTCCTCGATTTCCGTTCAGCTCTTGAAATCTCACTTCATCAAGCGAGTCTAAGCTCACGGTTACTCTTGATAATCCCGCTTTTGATAAGGCTTCTGCATGCTTCTTTAACAGTGAGCCGTTTGTTGTTATGGCAATATCATCTATACCCTCAATTTGCTTCAGACGATTGATTAGATCTGGCAAGCCTTTTCTTAGCAGTGGCTCTCCTCCCGTTATACGCACTTTTTTTACTCCTAGCGATGCGAATAATCTCGTGAGTCTCTCTAATTCATCAAACGAAAGAATATTTTCGGCAGGTAAAAATGGATAGTCTGCCCCAAAAATTTCTTCAGGCATACAATATCGACAGCGAAAGTTACAGCGATCTGTTACGGACAAACGCAAGTCTCGTAAAGGGCGCTTTAACGTATCAACTATAGTGTATGACATCTGCCTCATCTCTCCTCTCTAGCTGTCAGCTTCTCCACAGCAGATTAACTTTCTCTTAAAATTCTTTCCGGGCATGTATAAATATTCAACGAATCACTTCGGATAAACCCTACCGTTGTAATTCTCAATTCTTCTGCTAGATTTAAAGCAAGTTCAGTCGGAGCGGATTTTGAAAGAACCACTTCACACCCGATCTTCGCTACTTTCAACAAAATTTCTGAAGAAATACGGCCGCTGAAAACGACTACTTTATCCCTAATTGAAATATGGTGTTTTAAGCAATACCCATATAGTTTATCTAGAGCATTATGCCTGCCAATGTCCATTCTGCTAAGCATGAAACCATTTTTATCACAAATGGCAGCGTTATGAACGCCACCCGTTTCTTGAAACGTAGCAGCAGATTGCTGCAGCTTATTCATGAGTTGAAAACAATCCTTAATTGAAAGTTCTACCGATATATCATTCATTTTTTTAGCAGTCAGCGCATCATTTATAAAGACAAACCCTTGTCTGCTCGCCCCGCAGCAAGACGTGATATATCGTTTATTTTGAAGGTTTTGAAAATACGGGTTTAATTTATCTATTGTAACATGAACATACCCTTCTTTTTCTTGAACCCATATGTTTTTAATGTCTTTGTATTCTCGAATAACCCCTTCAGATGCTAAATAGCCAATTACCATATCTTCAATGTATTGAGGGCTACATACCATCGTGACAAACTCTTCTTCATTAATTTTCACAGTCACAGGAAACTCCGTTACAATTTTATCTTCCACGCTTTCCATTTCACCATTTTTAAATCTAAGAACTGTACGCTTCTTAACGGTCGAATTCATGTGATGTCTCCTTTTTTAAATAATGTTTTTATCAAAAACAAATACGGAAACCGCTATATTTTCTTTTATTTTCATATCTGAAAATAAATTAACCAGCTTTGCTCCTACCAATTCTTCTAGCCCTTCCGGCGGATTCGATGCATATACATCTTGAATCATTTTTGTTCGAGCTAAATGAACCATGTCACACCCTTCAGAAGTGCTTGCAATAAATGTTTCTGTCGGAGTTAAATTTCCATACAGTGTTGAGACAGCCATATTTTCAACAAAAACCGTATGTATTCTTTCCGGTCCTTTTCCAAATAAATCTTTTCGAAGCTTCCGAATAATATCATTAAATTCATGAATTGTTTTTGACATAATCAACGCTCTCCCACCGATTAAAATTAAATTGTGCATTTTATTCCTACAGTTTTTTTATCATAAATCAACACTTCAAAAAATAAAAGCCTAAAATCTTTGCAGCAAAACTTTTGAAGAGAGTTGGGTATTTAAAAAAGTTGTGCATTTAAAAACGTAGCGATATAATTATAAATAACCGAGATGGAATAATAATAATAATGAATTGTTATTACTCTATCACTTTTTCTTAACGATATAAATGGGCCGGATTGGCATATTAGTAAGACCTGCTAGTAAACTATTCCACCATGATTGCACTTCCCTTATTTAATTAGGCATGTGTATTCATGGTGGTTTTTTGTTTTATATAAAGGAGGAAAACAAATGAGTCGTGAAATCATCACTGTTCATATAAATGGCAACGAATACAAGGCAGCTTCAGGTTCTACCATACTCGAAATTATTAACCAGCAAAACATCGAGCATCCTCAGATTTGTTATGTGCCTGAAGTAGACCCTATTCAAACTTGTGACACATGTATTGTTGAAATGAATGGCGAGTTAGTTCGTTCTTGTTCTACAAAAGCTGAAAACGGCATGAAGATTGAATTACAATCAGCACCCGCAAAAGCGGCACAGACGGAAGCAATGGATCGCTTATTAGAAAATCATTTGCTATACTGCACCGTTTGCGATAATAACAACGGAAACTGTAAATTACATAATACAGCCGAAATGATGGAGATTGAACATCAAAAATACCCCTATACGCCAAAGGCCTCAGAGAATGAAGTCGATATGTCTCATCCGTTTTACCGTTATGACCCTAATCAATGCATTGCTTGTGGACAATGTGTAGAGGTTTGTCAAAATCTTCAAGTTAATGAAACGCTCTCTATCGACTGGGAAGCGAAACGTCCCCGCGTTCTCTGGGATGATGGTGTAGCAATCAATGAATCTTCTTGTGTGAGCTGCGGTCAATGTGTAACAGTATGCCCTTGTAATGCCTTAATGGAAAAATCTATGCTCGGAGAAGCTGGATTCATGACCGGACTTCCAAAAAGCGTTTTGAATCCAATGATTGATTTAGTTAAAGAAGTGGAACCAGGGTACAGCGGAATTTTTGCTGTTTCAGAGGTGGAAGCAGCTATGCGTGAAACTCGGACGAAAAAAACAAAAACCGTCTGTACATTTTGCGGAGTTGGATGTTCATTTGAAGTGTGGACAAAAGGCCGCGAAATCCTTAAAGTTCAACCTAGCTCAGATGCTCCCGCAAACGCTATTTCAACCTGTGTGAAAGGAAAATTCGGCTGGGATTTTGTAAACTCTGAAAAACGTATTACTAAGCCTTTAATCCGAAAAAATGGCGCATTTGTAGAGTCGTCATGGGAAGAAGCGCTCGATTTAGTAGCAAGCAGGTTAAACTCCATCAATCAGCAGTACGGACATGGATCCGTTGGTTTTATCTCTTCTTCTAAGATTACAAACGAAGAAAACTATGTTATTCAAAAGCTGGCTCGCCAAATGTTTGAAACAAATGACGTAGACAACTGTTCTCGCTACTGTCAGTCTCCTGCAACCGATGGATTATTTCGAACAGTCGGAATGGGAGGCGATGCCGGCACGATAAAAGACATCGCAAAAGCTGGACTGGTTATCATCGTTGGAGCTAACCCTGCCGAAGGTCACCCTGTATTAGCAACTCGTATCAAACGCGCGCATAAGCTTCATGACCAAAAACTAATCGTCGCAGATTTGCGCAAAAACGAAATGGCTGAACGCTCTGACATTTTTATCAGTCCAAAACAAGGTACGGACCAAGTATGGCTAATGGCTGTAACAAAATACATGATTGATCAAGGATGGCACAACGAAAAATTTATCCAAGAAAACGTCAACTATTTTGAAGACTTTAACTCTTTGCTTGAAAAGTACACGCTTGAATATGCTGAACAAATTACGGGTATTTCAGCAGCAACACTCATTCAAATAGCTGAAATGATTCGAGACGCCGATGGAACCTGTGTGCTGTGGGGTATGGGCGTGACGCAAAATACAGGAGGCTCTGATACATCAGCGGCTATCTCAAACCTGTTGCTTGCTACTGGAAACTATCGACGCCCTGGTGCAGGCGCTTATCCACTCCGAGGCCACAATAACGTGCAAGGCGCATGCGATATGGGAACTCTTCCCGCTTGGCTTCCAGGTTATCAGCACGTCACGGACTCAGTCGCTCGAGAAAAATTTGAAAAAGCATACGGCGTGAAAATTAAAGACAAGCCCGGTCTTGATAATATCCAAATGCTTCATTCAATTGATGAAGGAAAAATGAAAGCTATGTACCTTGTAGGAGAAGATATGGCTCTTGTCGATTCGAACGCTAATCACGTACACGAAATATTATCAAATCTAGATTTTTTTGTTGTCCAAGACATTTTCCTTTCAAGAACGGCTCAATATGCTGATGTTGTACTCCCTGCTGTTCCTTCTCTTGAAAAAGACGGAACGTTTACCAATACGGAGCGACGCGTACAAAGATTGTATCAAGCATTGCCAACGCTTGGTGATTCGAAGCCGGATTGGTGGATTGTTCAAGAGATTGCAAACCGCTTAGGTGCAAATTGGACGTATACACACCCTGGTGACATCTTTTCAGAAATGGCTAGTCTATCACCTCTGTTCAGCCAAGCCAGCTACGAAAACCTTGAAGGCTGGGAAAGCTTCTTATGGGGGAGCTTAGAGGGGAAAAGCACGCCTTTACTTTACGTCGATGGGTTTAATTTCCCAGATAAAAAAGCGCGCTTTGCTTTATCAGATTGGGTTCTTCCTGCTGAATTTCCAGAGGAATATGATTTGCACATTAATAACGGACGAATGTTAGAACATTTTCATGAAGGGAATATGACCAATAAATCGAGCGGTATTCAATCAAAGGTACCGGAAGTATTTGTAGAAATTTCACCTCAGCTTGCCAAGGAGCGTGAAATTGAAGACGGTTCGCTTGTCAGATTAATCTCACCGTTTGGAGCAGTAAAAGTACAGGCATTAATTACAGAGCGAGTAAAAGCAAATGAGCTGTATCTTCCGATGCACTCCGTTCATAAAGATTCGGCTATTAACTTCTTGACGGGGCCTGCAGTAGACCAACGAACAAATACGCCGGCTTACAAACAAACAAAAGTACGGATGGAAGTATTAAGCAAAGGCGGAAAAACGCCTTTACCGTCTACAAATCCGCGTAACAAAAAACGTCATCCTCAAAATGGGGTCGAGGTTCAGCGTAAATGGAATCGTCCTGGCTACGTCCATTTAACAAGTAAATAGGAGGAGAAAAGATGGCACAACCTATTACAGAAATTAAAAAGCCTCTTCTAAGCGAGGAAGAAAAAAAACAGCAAAAATTAGAAGACTTGACTTCTCTGCTGGCAGATAATGAAGAAGCGCTGAATCGTATTCTCGGTATTGTCGGAGAACTTAACGACATGGGTGTTCTTGAAGCTGCTGATTCAATGATTCAAGCAAAAGAAAAAATCTCAAAAATTGCGCTTCATCAAATTTCTAGAGAACCCGTAACCAATTTAATTAATACCCTTATGGGTGCAAGCAGCGGTTTGATGAAGGCAGACCCAGAGGTAACCGCTAAACTTGTGAACAGTGCAACAGCTGGTATGAACGAAGCGAATGAGTATGTAAAAACAGGAAAAAAAGTAAGTGCATTAGCTCTTATAAAAGTGCTAAACGATCCAGATGTCAATCGTGCAATTGGATTTGGGCTTCACTTTTTAAAAGGAATGGGCAAAGCGTTGGAAGAATAAATGAAGCAGCGACTTGAAAGTTTTCCCCCTTTCAAGTCGCTGTTTTCTTTTTAGGAAGTCAAATTTTAAATGAACGTGATATAGTTATACTAAATTGCTTTACTACAACTAACTGAGGTGACACGATGCAACAATACTTTAAACCCTTATTCGCACTATTATTTTTAATTATGTTTACTGCTGCTTGTTCGAACGGAACAAATACGAGTCAATCAGCGGCTCAGCACCAAAACGTCAGCTTAACGATATCCGCTGCAGCCAGCTTAAAAGATGCGCTTACCGATATTCAAAAGCAATATGAAACAAAGCATCCGAATGTCGACTTAAAATTTAATTTTGGGGCTTCAGGCTCGCTGCAACAGCAAATCGAAAACGGCGCACCGGCTGATTTGTTTTTTTCAGCAGCGGAAGATAAGTTTGATGCACTGGTAAAGTCAGGAGTTATTTCTAAAGAAAATGGAACTGACTTGGTTGGCAACGATCTTGTGCTTATCGTCCCAAAGAATAATTCGGCTGCCATCAAAAATTTTGAAGATCTATCAAAGCCTGCTGTTCAAAAAATTGCACTTGGCATACCGGAATCCGTTCCTGCCGGACAGTATGCAAAAGAGACTTTTGAACACATGAATCTGTGGAAAAACATTGAGCCTAAAACCGTCTATGCAAAAGACGTACGCCAGGTGCTTTCCTATGTGGAGACAGAAAACGTTGAAGCTGGAGTTGTTTATAAAACCGATGCGTTGATTTCAAAAAAAGTGAAGATTGTCGCCACTGCAGATCATAGCACTCACAAACCAATTGTATATCCTGTAGGCGTTATTAAGGATTCGAAACATCCACAAGAAGCAAAGGATTTTTATCAATTTTTACAAAGTAAGACGGCTCTTAACACGTTAAAAAAATACGGTTTCACTGCGAATTGAGACTGCTATGATTCAAGAGTTTTTATCTCCTCTTCAGCTATCGCTCAAAATTGCATTAGTAGCGGGATTTGTCGTGATTATTCTAGGCACTGTTATAGGAAAACTGTTATCAAGGAAACACTTTAAGGGAAAAGTGATGGTTGAAACGGTGTTGATGCTACCATTGGTCCTGCCTCCGTCCGTTGTTGGGTTTTTATTGATTGTCATATTCGGAAAACACAGCCTACTCGGCCGAGCAATTGAATGGGTCTTTCAACAACCCGTTATTTTTACGTGGTGGGCAGCTGTTATTGCATCCGTTGTCGTTGCGTTTCCCCTTATGTATCAATCTGCCAAAACGGGCTTCCAAGGCGTTGATCATGAAATTGAAGACGCAGCTCGAGTAGATGGTGCAAGCGAATGGAAAGTCTTTTTCTTTATTTCCATTCCTTTAGCTTCTAAAGCTATCGTAACAGGAGGTGTGTTAAGTCTGGCAAGAGCACTCGGAGAATTTGGAGCCACTTTGATGTTTGCTGGCAATATTCCAGGTGAAACTCAAACTGTTCCTACCGCTATCTACGTCGCGATTGACTCTGGAAACATGAATCTCGCTTGGCTATGGGTTATCTCGATCGTCTTTCTTTCCTTTCTTATGCTGCTTTTTGTTCAGCTTAAACAAAAGTAAAAGGATGCCTCTTTATGTAAGAGGCATCCTTTTACTTTTGTACCGCTTTTTCAATTTTACATACATCATAAATTAAAAAGGAGCTAATCAAATGTAGATCATACATTTGATTAGCTCCTGTTATAAGTAAGGTAAGCCACCAAAAATATGTATTTGGTGGAGACGGTGGGAGTCGAACCCACGTCCAGAAATATCGCCACTTAAGCGTCTACGAGTGTAGTTGGCATATTGATCATTCGCGAGCTGTTCTGCCTACCAACAGGCGTCCCAGTCGCTAGTCTGATTATTCTCTTCCTTCGTCCTCAGACGGCGAACTCCGGCGTAGCCCACTTAAAGTGAGTCCCTTACCCTACCACATGGGCGATGGAGGGAGGAACCGCTAAGCTACTATTATGCAGCTAAAGCGAAGTTATTGTTAGATTTGCCAGTTATTATTGGCGTTGATGTTTTAACGAGGCCATCTCCTCGACTCGCAACCTAAGCTCGAACTATCCCTGTCGAATCCGTAACGTCCCCATATAAAAGGGAGTCGGAATGTGTAAGAAAAATTCTTACATCAGATAGCGACTTCAGTGTGCAAAATGAAATCTAACTGATAACAATATTTATTATATCATAAAATGAGCATTTTGCAATTGTAAGATTTTGTAATTTTACATCTTTTGACGATCACGAAATGCTCGTTCGATATCACGCTTGGCTTCTTTACGCTTTAAGTCTTCACGCTTATCATATTTCTTTTTACCCTTACCAAGCCCTAGTAAAACCTTTGCGTATCCATTTTTCAAATACACTTTTAACGGAACTAGTGAATAACCTGTTTCTTTTGAATAGCCAATTAGCTTGCTGATTTCGCGTTTATGCAGCAATAGCTTTCGTGTACGAAGTGGCTCATGATTGTATCGATTTCCTTGTTCGTAAGGACTAACGTGCATATTGTGTAAAAATACTTCTCCGTTTTGCACACGAGCAAAAGAGTCCTTTAAATTCACACGACCATTACGAATTGATTTAATTTCCGTTCCTTGTAGAACAATACCCGTCTCATATGTTTCTTCAATAAAAAAGTCGTGGCGGGCTTTTTTGTTTTGTGCAATTAATTTCCCTTCACCTTTTGGCATAAAACGTTCCTTCCCTTCAGCCGTACTTACGTATATGTATGATATTATGTATCATTTTACTGTATGGAAATCTAAACAACAACTAAAACGTTTAATAGAGCTGTTTTGAAGCAGAAGGTCTATCCTTCTGCTTCACTGCTGTCGATTATTTGCGCTTTTTCTTTTTGCGCTTAACGTTTGGAGCGCCTTCGAAGAATCTTTTTTTCTTTTTCTTCTTTGGTTTTTGAGTAGACCACTCTTCATTTTTGCTTCGGCTGCCCTCTCGACCTTTTCCTTTATCATCTTTGCGTGACTTTTGTTTTGCCTTAATCACTTTAGGACGATCTTTAGATAAGCGTTTGCGGCCTTCTTTCATTCCCACAATAACAAAGTCCACTGAACGCTCTTCTTTATTCACATCGGCAACTTTCACTTCAATTTCGTCTCCAATTCGGAAGACGTTGCCCGTTCTTTCTCCAATCATCGCATAATGACGTTCGTCGTAACGATAATAGTCATCCGTTAAGTCACTAACATGAACTAACCCTTCAATCGTATTTTCCAGCTCCACGAACATCCCAAAGTTTGTAACAGAGCTAATAATACCATTGAATACTTCCCCAACTTTATCAGCCATAAACTCAGCTTTTTTCATATCGTCCGTTTCTCGCTCAGCGTCAACTGAACGACGTTCCATATTAGAAGAATGCTCAGCAACATCAGGCAGAAGCTCGCGCCATTTTTCTTGCGTTTGCTGATCTGTTTTTCCTTCAATTAAATACGTACGAATGAGACGATGAACGATTAAATCCGGATAACGACGGATTGGAGAAGTAAAATGCGTATAGAATTCAGCTGATAAACCAAAGTGGCCTAAACTTTCTGCTTCATATTTCGCTTGTTTCATCGAACGAAGCATAACAGTTGAAATAACCATCTCTTCAGGCGTACCCTTTACTTCTTCTAAAATATCTTGCAGCGCACGCGGATGAATATCGTTGCCTGTCCCTTTCACTGTATAACCAAAGTTTGTAATAAACTCTAAGAAACGAGTAAGCTTCTCTGCATCTGGATCTTCATGAATACGATAAATAAACGGTACGTTCATCCAGTGAAAATGTTCTGCTACTGTTTCATTCGCCGCCAGCATAAATTCTTCGATTAGCTTTTCAGCAACTGAACGTTCACGCAAAATAACATCGTGAGGATGTCCATCATCATCTACCACTACTTTTGCTTCTTTGAAATCAAAATCAATGGCACCGCGATCCATTCTCTTTTTACGAAGAATAGCTGCCAGCTTTTCCATACGCTCAAACATCGGAACGATTGGCTCGTAGCGTTCTAACACTTCTTCATCTTTATCCACTAAGATTTTGTTCACATCTGAATACGTCATTCGTTCTGTCGTTTTGATGACACTTTCAAAAATCTCATGTTTTACTACTTCACCTTGTGGATTAATTTCCATCTCACAAGAAAGTGTAAAACGGTTAACTTTTGGATTTAATGAGCAGATTCCGTTAGATAAACGGTGAGGAATCATCGGAATAACTCGGTCTACTAAATAGACGCTTGTTCCGCGCTCTGCTGCTTCTACATCAATCGGAGAACCTTCTTTAACGTAGTGACTTACATCTGCAATATGAACACCTAATTTGTAGTTTCCGTTTTCAAGCTTTGTAACCGTTACAGCGTCATCCAAATCTTTTGCATCTGCTCCGTCAATGGTTACAATAACTTGATCCCGAAGATCGCGACGGTTACCGATATCTTTTTCATCAATCGTCTCAGGTGTATCAATTGCTTGCGTTAAAGCGTCAGCAGGAAATTCTTGAGGAAGACCGTGCTTATGGATAACAGAAATGATATCGATCCCCGGATCGTTTTTATGTCCAAGAATTTGAACAACTTTTCCTTCTGCATTCATGCGGCCTTCCGGATAGGTTGTGAGCTCTACTACTACTTTATGGCCTTCAACTGCACCGTTTCTTGCTGCTTTGGGAATAAAGATATCACCTGCAATTTTTTTGTCATCCGCAATCACAAAGCCGAAATTCTTGCTTTGCGTATACGTACCTACAATTTGCTGGGTACCTCGTTCTAAGATTTTTACAATGGTTCCTTCACGACGAGCACCTGATGATTCTGATAACACTCTTGCAAGCACAATATCTCCGTGCATAGCATTGTTTGTTTCAGTAGGGGGAATAAATACATCACCCGCATCTTTTTCTTCAGGAACTACGAACGCAAACCCTTTTGCATGTCCGCTTACTTTCCCTTTGACAAAATTCATTTGTTCCGGCAGCCCGTAGCGGTCATTTCTTGCTCGGATAATTAAACCCTTCTCTTCCATAATAACAAGTGCCTTAACAAACTCTTTGAATGACTCTGCATCCTCCGTATTAAATTCTTTTGCAAGCTCTTGGACAGTCAAAGGTTTGTAATTATCCCTTTTCATAAAATCCAATATTTCATTCATATAGGGCTGATTTTCTTCTTTCACATCATGTCCCTCCTTTTTCCTTATTCGTATTATCTCTATTACCAATCAAGTGATTCCAAAAATGCATATACATCCTCGTGAAGCTGATCTCGCTCTTTATCAAAGGTAATGGTATGACCAGATTCTTCGTACCACTTTATATCTTTTGTAGGAGACTCGACGCTATTATAAATAATATTGGCGCTGTCTGTATTAATCATATGATCATGACGACCTTGTACAACAAATGTCGGTGCATAAATCATATCAACTGAATTTCGCACTTCAGCGATTAATTCCTGTAAAGACTTTAACGTGTTCATTGGTGTTTGTTTGAACTCTTCCATTTCTTGTTCAATCTGTTCAGACGATTTACCTTCACGCTTTTTATATTCGCGTGCATACGCTAAAACACCTTCATACATGACTTCTTCACTCTTTATATACATAGGCGCGCACATAGGCACAATACCCTTTATAGGTACAGTGTAACCTAATTTCAGTGAAAATACGCCACCTAGTGAAAGACCTACAGCGGCAATACTTTCATGGCCTTTACTTTTTAAAAACTCATAGCCTTCCATGACATCTTTCCACCAATCTTTTGGACCAGTATGAACAAGCTCTTCAGGCGCTACACCGTGTCCTTTATAGTGAGGTGCGTGGCATGTGTATCCTTTTTTCTCTAAAAAACGACCTAACATACGAACATCAGCAGAATTTCCGGTAAAACCGTGAAGTAATAAAACAGCCTTTTCGCCGCCTTCAAATGTAAATGGCTTTGGTTGTGCAATTTTCATATATCATTTAACTCCTTTTAGTTATAATATCTGCAGTCATAATAGAAAAAAACATGTATTTATGTGACGGTCATCACATAACAAGAGATGTGTCCGTCAACTTTTACGCTTTTATACTATATTTAGTACTTTTTTCTAAAGCTATATTATATCATTACTTAAAAATGAAATTAAAGTATTCAACACGCCCATTAAAAAAGCCACCTAATACATAAGTTGGTATACACCAAGTACGTATGCATTAGGTGGCAGTCTATCCAGTAACATATTAAAGTTTGAAATAAGATACAGCAAGTGTTAACGCAAAGAATAAGATAGATAACACTACTGTCAAACGGTGTAAAACTAAGTCAATTCCACGTGCTTTTTGTTTTCCAAATAACGTTTCAGCTCCACCGGAAATAGCTCCAGATAATCCAGTAGTTTTGCTTGATTGTAAAACGACCACAACAATCAATGCAATTGAAACAATCACTAGCAAAGTAATCAGCAATGTATGCACTAAGACACACCTCCTACACCAAGTAATAGTCAATCAGCGGGGTTTCTTCATCCCTTCTGATTGGCATTACCGGGGATAAAGTACGCGCACTACGCTAAGGTTAATTTATCATAAAAAACCCTCTCATACAAGTAATGACAGCGAAATACACCGGATTTTAACATAAAAAAACGGATGACAATCGTCATCCGTTTTTTATGATTTCAACTTATTTTTTTAAGTTGTAGAAAGATTTAGCGCCATCGTATACAGCTAGAACACCTAGCTCGTCTTCGATGCGTAGTAATTGGTTGTATTTCGCAATACGGTCTGTACGGCTCATAGAACCAGTTTTGATTTGACCAGCATTTGTTGCAACAGCGATATCAGCGATTGTTGCATCTTCAGTTTCACCAGAACGGTGAGAAACTACTGCTGTGTAACCAGCACGTTTAGCCATTTCAATAGCTTCGAACGTTTCAGTTAATGTACCGATTTGGTTAACTTTGATAAGGATAGAGTTACCTACACCTTGTTCGATACCTTGAGAAAGTTTTTTCGTGTTTGTTACGAATAAATCGTCACCAACAAGCTGTACTTTGCCGCCAATGCGCTCAGTTAATAGCTTGTGACCATCCCAGTCATTTTCGTCTAAACCGTCTTCGATTGAAACGATTGGGAATTCGTTAACTAACTGCTCGTAGAAATCTACCATTTCAGCAGAAGTTACGCCTGTACGACCTTCGCCTGCTAAGTCATATTTACCAGTTTCTTTGTTGAAGAATTCAGAAGAAGCAACGTCCATACCTAATTGGATGTCTTGACCAGCTTTGTAGCCAGCTTTTTCGATTGCTTCAACAATTACTTCTAATGCTTCACGGTTAGAACCAAGGTTTGGAGCGAATCCACCTTCGTCACCTACAGCTGTGTTTAAGCCTTTTGCAGATAAAACAGATTTTAACGCGTGGAATACTTCAGCACCCATACGGATTGCTTCTTTGAATGTAGGAGCTCCTACAGGTAAAATCATGAACTCTTGGAAGTCAACGTTGTTATCAGCATGAGAACCACCGTTGATGATGTTCATCATTGGAGTTGGTAATTGCTTCGCGTTGAATCCACCAAGGTAACGATATAATGGAAGACCTACGAAATCAGCTGCTGCGTGAGCTACTGCCATAGATACACCAAGGATAGCGTTAGCACCTAATTTACCTTTGTTTTCCGTACCATCTAGCTCAATCATAAGGCGGTCGATACCGATTTGATCAGTTGCGTCCATACCTACTAATTCAGGAGCGATAATTTCGTTTACGTTTTCTACTGCTTTTAATACACCTTTACCTAGGTAGCGAGATTTGTCACCATCGCGTAATTCTACTGCTTCGTGTTCACCAGTAGAAGCACCACTTGGTACGATTGCGCGTCCGAAAGCGCCTGATTCAGTATATACTTCTACTTCAACTGTTGGGTTACCGCGAGAATCTAATACTTCGCGTGCATAAATGTCAAGAATTGTTGGCATTTTAAAACTCTCCTTTATAATTAATTATTTAATTAATGTTTTACCTGTCATTTCTTTTGGCTGTGCTACATCTAGAAGAGTAAGCATTGTAGGAGCTAGATCCCCTAGAATACCGTCTTCACGAAGCTCTAAGCCTTGTTTTGTTACAATCACCGGAACAGGATTCGTTGTATGAGCCGTCATTGGATTACCTTCAAGTGTAATCACTTCATCAGCATTACCATGGTCTGCTGTGATAATTGCTGTACCGCCTTTAGCTAAAATTGCATCTACAATTTTGCCTAAGCACTCATCTACTGTTTCAATCGCTTTTACCGTTGGTTCTAACATACCTGAATGACCTACCATATCAGGGTTTGCAAAGTTTAATAAAATAGCGTCCTGCTTGTCGCCCTCGATTTCCGCAAGCAACGCGTCCGTCACTTCATAAGCACTCATCTCAGGTTTCAAGTCATATGTTGCTACTTTTGGTGAATCGATTAAGATACGTGTTTCACCAGGAAACTCTGCTTCACGTCCACCGCTCATAAAGAACGTTACGTGAGGATATTTTTCCGTTTCAGCAATACGAAGCTGCTTTAAGTTATTTTGAGATAATACTTCACCAAGCGTATTATCTAAGTTAATTGGCTTAAAAGCTACATATCCGTCAACTGTTTCGCTGAAGTGAGTTAGACATACAAAATGTAAGTTTTTCGGATGTTTCTCACCGCGATCAAATGAGCGGAAATCTTCGTTTGCGAACGTATTTGAAATTTGAATTGCGCGATCGGGACGGAAGTTGTAGAAAATGACTGCATCTTCGTCTTGAATTGTCGCAACTGGCGATCCGTCTTCCTTTGTAATAACAGAAGGTAAAACGAATTCGTCATAGATTCCATTTTCATATGAATCTTTTACGCACTCTTCAGCGCTTGTATATGATGGACCTTCACCGTACACCATTGCGCGGTATGATTTCTCTACGCGCTCCCAGCGTTTGTCGCGGTCCATTGAGTAGTAACGTCCTGAAAGTGTTGCAATTTCACCAACGCCGTACTCTTCAATTTTTTCATTAAGTTCTTTTAAATACGTTTCAGCAGATTGAGGTGCTACGTCACGACCATCTAAGAAGCCATGAATGTAGACTTTTTCTAAGCCTTCACTCTTAGCTAGACGCAATAATGCATAAAGATGTTCGATATGACTGTGTACACCGCCATCAGATAAAAGTCCGAAAAGATGAAGGTTTGTACCCTTTTCTTTTGCGTGCTTTACAGCTGCTACAAGCGTTTCGTTTTGTTCAAACTCGCCTTCACGAATTGCTACGTTTACACGAGTTAAGCTTTGGTACACAATTCGGCCTGCGCCGATGTTTAAGTGACCTACTTCAGAGTTACCCATTTGGCCTTCCGGTAAGCCTACAGCTTCTCCAGACGCCTGAAGTGTAGCATGAGGATACTCGTTCCAGAAACGGTCGAAGTTTGGTTTTTTTGCATGTGTTACCGCATTACCTTTATCTTCATCGCGTAATGCAAAACCATCTAAGATGATTAATGCTACTGGCTTTTTACTCATTACTTACCAGCCTCCAAAAGCTGTAAGAAAGAATCTGCTTCTAAGCTTGCTCCACCTACTAAAGCTCCGTCAATGTCTGATTGAGACATATATTCTTTAATATTAGCAGGTTTTACGCTACCGCCGTATTGAATACGTACAGCATCTGCAACATCTTGAGAGAATTGTTCTGCAACAACGCTACGGATGTATGCACAAACTTCGTTTGCACCTTCAGCAGTTGAAGATTTACCTGTACCGATTGCCCAGATTGGCTCATATGCGATAACCGTTTGTTTTACTTGCTCATCAGTTAGACCAGCTAATGCTTTTTGTACTTGATTAGCTACAACTGTTTTTGTTTGGTCTTGTTCATACTCTTCGTTTGTTTCACCGCAGCAAACGATTGGTGTTAAACCGTGTTTGAATGCAGCAATTGTTTTTTGGTTTACTGTTTCGTCCGTTTCAGCAAACATTTCACGACGTTCAGAGTGTCCTAAAATTACGTAGTTCACACCTAGGTCTGCTAATGCAACAGGGCTCACTTCTCCAGTGAACGCACCGTTTTCTTCGAAGTGCATGTTTTGTGCACCAATTTTTAAGTCTGTGCCTTTAGTCGCTTCTACTAAACGATCTAAAAATAGTGCAGGTGCACATACTACTGAATCTACGCTTTCAGGAGATGGTACTGCTCCTTTTACTTCTTCAACAAAGCTAGTTGCTTCAGAAAGTACTTTGTTCATTTTCCAGTTTCCTGCAATAATTGGTTTACGCATGTGTAACACCGTCCTTTGTTTATTGTGGGTTTTCACTTCACGCGTTAGATGTCCAAGAGGGTGCTGTTAAAAGTGATTCGGTCCCTTTTATCTCTTGGTCATCCTTCTTCGCTGCTTGATAATTATTTATATTATCAGTCGTCAGGTCGGTCCTCCGTCTTACTGAAACATAAACTTACTTATCGTTTAGTGCAACTACGCCTGGAAGTTCTTTACCTTCCATAAACTCTAGTGACGCACCGCCACCTGTAGAAATATGGCTCATTTTATCAGCTAGGTTGAATTTTTCAACAGCTGCTGCAGAGTCTCCTCCGCCGATTACTGAATATGTGTCAGTTGCTTCTGCTAAAGCTTCAGCTACTGCTTTTGTTCCATTAGCAAATGCGTCTAATTCAAATACACCCATTGGTCCATTCCAAATAACTAACTTAGAGTTTTTGATTACGTCAGCATAGATTTCACGCGTTTTCGGTCCTGCGTCTAAGCCTTCCCAATCGCTTGGAATGTTTTCAATTGATACAACTTGAATATTAGCATCATTTGAGAAGTCATCTGCTACTACCACGTCCACTGGCATGTAGAAGTTTACTCCGTTTTTCTTAGCTTTTTCCATGAAAGATTTTGCAAGTTCAATCTTGTCTTCTTCAAGAAGTGATTTACCTACTTCATGGCCTAGTGCCTTAATAAATGTGTAAGAAAGTCCTCCACCGATGATTAAGTTATCTACTTTATCAAGTAAGTGGTCAATTACACCGATTTTGTCTTTAACTTTTGCTCCACCAACGATTGCAGTAAATGGACGTTCTGGGTTCGATAATGCTTTTGAAAGCACATCAAGCTCTTTTTCCATTAAGAAACCTGCTACTGCTGGAATGTGTTGAGCAATTCCTTCTGTTGAAGCATGCGCACGGTGAGCTGCACCGAATGCATCGTTTACGTATACATCTGCTAATTCAGCAAACGCTTTTGCTAATTCAGGATCGTTTTTCTCTTCGCCTGGGTAAAAACGTACGTTTTCAAGTACTAAAACATCGCCTTCGCTCATGCCGTCGATTGTTTTCTTTACTTCTTCACCAAAAGCTTCGTCAGCTTTTGCAACGTCTTTACCAAGAAGAGCTTGTAAACGTTCTGCAACAGCATTTAGACGTAATTCTTCAACAACTTCGCCTTTTGGACGTCCAAGATGGCTAGCTAAAATTACTTTTGCACCTTGTTCTACTAAATATTGAATAGTAGGAACAGCTGCACGAATACGAGTTTCGTCTGTTACTTTTCCGTCTTTCATTGGTACGTTAAAGTCTACGCGACAAAATACTCGCTTTCCTTTTACATCGATGTCTTTCAACGTTTTTTTGTTCATCGTTAAAAGGCCTCCTTAAGTATTTATGGTACTAAGCAAGTAGGCTTCTATGTAATCATCAATCCACAAACCAACGTACATTTCATTTTATATATTGGCGCCTTTCTATATAAAGTGAAACTCGAGTTAGCTGTTTATGACGCTTTTTCATGTAGAAGCCAATACATAAATCAAGGAAGAGGGGGTATGCCCCTCTCTTCCTTAGCAAGTCTTATTATAGTCGTTCTATTTTCAGATATCCAATAAAAAAGGAAAGTCTAGTCGATTTCTGTCTTATTGAATCAAATAGAAGCGAATTTTAAGTTATTCTTATAGTCCTTTAGCAGCGATGTATTGAGCAAGGTCTACTACACGGTTAGAATATCCGCTCTCGTTATCGTACCAAGAGATAACTTTAACCATGTTACCTTCCATTACCATTGTAGATAATGCATCGATTGTAGAAGAGTTGATGTTACCATTGTAGTCACCAGATACTAGTGGCTCTTCGCTGTAACCAAGGATGCCTTTAAGATCACCTTCAGCAGCTTCTTTAAGAGCGTTGTTTACATCTTCAACAGTTACTTCTTTATCAAGTTCAGCAACTAAGTCTACTAAAGAAACGTTTGGAGTTGGAACACGCATAGCTCCACCGTTTAATTTACCTTTTAATTCAGGTAATACTAGAGATACAGCTTTAGCAGCACCAGTTGAAGTTGGGATGATGTTTTCAGCAGCTGCACGAGCACGACGGTAATCTTTGTGTGGTAAGTCTAAGATTTGTTGGTCGTTTGTGTAAGAGTGAACTGTTGTCATCATTCCGCGTTTAAGACCGAACTTGTCGTTTAACACTTTAGCAAATGGCGCTAAGCAGTTAGTTGTACAAGAAGCATTTGAAATTACGTTGTGGTTAGCTGCATCGTATTTGTCTTCGTTAACACCCATTACGATTGTGATGTCTTCATCAGATGCTGGAGCAGAGATAATTACTTTTTTAGCTCCTGCTTCTAAGTGTTTTGCAGCGTCAGCGCGTTTTGTGAAGAATCCAGTAGATTCAACAACGATTTCTACGCCTTGTTTGCCCCAAGATAATTGAGCTGGGTCACGTTCAGCAGAGATTTCGATTGTTTTACCGTTTACTACTAAGTTGCTACCATCTACTACTACTTCTGCATCTAATTTTCCGTGTACAGAATCATATTTTAAAAGGTGAGCAAGCATGTTAGCATCTGTTAAGTCGTTGATTGCTACTACTTCAACGTTATCATTTTTTAAAGCTGCGCGGAATACATTACGGCCGATACGACCAAATCCGTTAATACCAATTTTTACTGCCATGGGTATTTCCTCCTTGAATGTAAAAAGTATTTTTTTATATGAGGGATTAATTAAAATCCCTTACTAACTCTTTTGCGGCGCCTTCATCTGTAATGAGAATCGAATCATGCGCTTGTTGCATAAACGCTTTAATTGCCTTTGCTTTTGATGAACCTCCTGCAACAGCAATAACACATTTATTGTTCTTTAAATCATCGAGTTGTATGCCAACTGTTTTAACTTTATGAACAACTTCGCCTTGATGATTAAAATAGTATCCAAATGCCTCACCTACAGCATGTCCATTTTTCACTTTTTCTAAGTCAGCTTGTGGTGTTTTACGGCGTTCTGCCATTGTCATAGCGTCTCCTATTCCGTGAACAACCATACCAGCGGACTTGATTAAATGAAGCATGTCTTTAATAGATGGCTCACCGATAATGGATCGGTATGCTTCATCACTAAGCTGATCTGGAACATGAAGCAAGCGATAGTGACTCATGGACTTTTCAGCCATCTTAGCACAAATCGTGTTTGCTTGGTTTTGTACGTTTTCACCTAGCCCTCCGCGAGCAGGTACAAAAAGTACATCAGGGTGTTTTGAATCAGGTGTCATCATTTCGGCAACGGCGGCAAGCGTTGTACCACCTGTAACAGCAACGGTATTTTTTTCACCAACAAGGCGCTCCTTGATACACGAAACAGATGCTCGACCCATTTCATTTTTGACCCAAGGAGACTGATCACTATCTCCAGATACAACAACAACTTCTGATAAAGAAAACGCCTCTTTTAATGTTGTTTCCAATAATCGAAGTCCTGAAACTTCCTTCATTACTTCTTCTAACTCAGCTAGAAGTAGTTCTCCCTCGTTTGTAAGCGTCATCCCACTAGGGTAAATGTCAATCAAATCTTGTTCTTTTAAGAATGTTACTTCGCTTCGTAACACACGCTCTGTTAGCCCAAGGCTTACAGCTAAGTTTCTGCGGCCAATCGGCTGCATTAAACGTATGTATTGCAAGATTTGATAGCGCTTTTGCATAACTGAGAGAAGTTCAGGTAATAATTTTCGTTGTACTTCTATTAAAGAACGCATGTTAAAATCCCCTTAAGGCATAAACTTGCTGGACATATTTTGTCCCATATAGACATATTATGTCCCACCTTGCGCAAAAAAAATTCACCCTGCTACAAAATCTATTCTAACAGGAGTGAATCCTTTATTCAACTCATGTGTTGCCTATTTTTAAAAGTAAGCGTTTTCTTAATGGAATACCTGTTATTTTTCCATATTCCACTTCTTCTCCATCCATTTCTACTACAGGAATCGCAAGGTGATACTTTTCCAGCCACTCATCGTTTTTGTAAATATCTCGTTCCATAAGCTGAAAGGGAAACTGAGACTGCATCTCTGCAAGCAGCTTCTTTGCATCATCGCATAAATGACAGCCATTTTTGGTATATAGTACGACTTCCACATTCCCACTCCTTTACTGCATGACAAAAAGTTTTCGTTGACTGGATGGTAGAACGTTTAATTGGTCTCGATATTTGGCTACCGTTCTTCTTGAAATAGTAACGTTATAATTGCTTTGCAAGACGTTAGCCAACTGCTGATCTGAAAGCGGACGCTGTTTGTTTTCTTCTGATACTAGCTTTTTAAGCAGTTCTTTTACGTGAGTTGTAGAAGTCGCTTCGTTGTTGCCCAGTTGAATACTAGTTGAGAAAAAAGATTTCATTGAAAAGGTGCCAAAAGGCGTTTGAATATATTTGTGCCGAGTAGCACGGCTAATCGTTGATTCATGCACAGAGGTTTGTTCCGCTACTTCCTTCATCGTTAACGGCTTCAAATACGAAGGGCCCTTTTTAAAAAATGCTTCTTGTTCAACGAGTAAAGTATTCATTAATGCGTTTAATGTGTCTTTGCGTGTGTGTAAACTTTTCATAATCCATTGAAATTCACGATATTTCTCTTGCAAATAAGAAAACATTTCTTGGTTCTGCTTATTTTTCAGCTGAAGTTTGTATTGTTCGTTCACTGAAAGACGAGGTTCCAAATCCTCATTTGCATAAGCAACGACATTTCCATCTTCAATTTTCACAATAAAATCCGGTACAATGAATCGTTCATTGGACTTCATATAAAATGATCCAGGACGAGGATTTAATTTCTTAATCTGTTCATGTAATTGTTGAAGAGCTTCAAGTGAGATTTGACATAGCTTTGAGATTTTCATCCATTTTTTATAAGCAAATTCCTCAAAGTGATGTGTCAAAATTTGCTCTATTTTTTCTGTCCATTGATTACTTCTTTTTAATTGGAGCATTAAGCACTCCTGCAAACTTCTCGCCCCTACTCCTGCCGGGTCCATCTGCTGCACAAGTTGAAGAGCCTTTTCAACCTGCTCTTGATCTTGGCCAAGCTGGTTAGCAAGTATGATTAACTCATCGTGCAAATAGCCAGCATCATCCAGACTATGAATAACAAACTCAACGGCTGCCTGCTCACATTCATCTAATTTTAATAATGCGGATTGATTCATTAAATGTTCGTACAGCGTTTCTTTAGGAGCTGGTATACTGCTCATATAATCTGTTGAATCAGAAGTTGCATGATTTTTTTGATTGTGAGATGTATTGACGGGCAGCTCTGAAAAATCTATAAGCGGATTTTGAAGCGCCTGCTCATGTAAAAACGCTACAATATCCATCGATGAATATTGTAAAAGAGAAATAGCTTGTGATAATTCTTTTGACATCGTCAGTTTTAACGACTGCTGCTGAAATAATCCAATCTCCATTATTTCTCCCCTCCCCTTCATCTATTTTACTATAAAAACGCTTTCAAAGAGCATATAACTATTTTTTATATGTAATTTTTTCATCAAAAAATCTCCGTCAACCTTTGTTAACGAAGCATTTCATCCTATTTTTAGTTACTAACCATCAAAAAAGTAATAGAGCTATACACCTTTATAACTTTTCATTATAATTCGCGCCTACTACATGATCCGAGTACTAATTCGACATGACGTTTTCTTCGTCATGTCGAATTTTCTGCATTTGTATAATATATAGAAGAATTGCTTATTGAATAGTTTGTGCCATTTGCATAAACTTGTCTAAGTTTTCTGCGTCATTTTTCGTAAAAATGGTTAGCTTCATTGGTTTCTTTCCTTTAACCAACACGGCGTTTACCGTATGATCGCCAGATGTGGCTTCATACCAAACAGAATCTTTGAAGATTCCATTCTCTTCAAGATTCTTTTTCTCTGCTGCATTTTTATTAACTGCTGTTGCCGTTTGTTTAACAGATTGAGCAGCGTCATCCAGCGATGCTTCTGATGAAAGCATTTCAATACGCATAAATTGAGAATCATCTGAAGTTAACACTAACGCATCTTTTCCAGGTTCTTCACCCGTTAGTTTATAGCCGTCCATTACTTGAATAGAATAATCTTGTTCTGGGCTTTTTGTTAGTTTTGTTTCTGAAGAAGACCTTGACTGTCCACCTTCCGCCGTTTCGCTAGTCGATGATTGACTTCCTGAAGGTTCGGCTGAGACCTCAGCAGAATCCGCATCTTTTTTCGACTCTTCTTTTGCAGCGCCTGATGTTTGATCAGATTTAGAAGCTGTATCCTGCTGAACATTTTCTGCTTGATCATTAGACTTCGGCTGAGCAGAATCTTCGTTCGTCCCGCATGCAGATAGTAATAGGGCTACCGATGCACTGACAATGAAAAGTTTGTTCATGTATTTCATATTTATTCCTCCTCCGTGTTTCTTTTCCTTATATACTGTTTTATAGTATTCTGACAAATTCCGCAACCGGTACAATGGAATTAATTTCTTGCTTCCTTACGCGTATAAAGGGTTATAGAAGGAAAATAAATATTATTTTTTGAGAAGATGAGCCTTTTTACTCAAAATAAAAAACGTTGCGTAATCCGCAACGTTTTAAGACGCCCTCGACAGGATTCGAACCCACCCTAAGAGAACCGGAATCTCTTGTGCTATCCACTACACTACGAGGGCATATTTGTCACAACTTCCATTATAGGAGAGAAAACTTCTCTTTTCAATAGAATACTACGTTTATTTTTTTTAGAAGGGGGAAAAATTTTAATAATGTCAAAGAGGAATACATAGTCTTTTAAGCGAATATGTGTAGTAGAGGTTCTTTTGTTTGACCTTTATTGACCATACGTGTATTATAGGTACATAACAAATTATTCTTGTTAAGGAGGAATTTAATATGAACTTAATTCCTACAGTTATTGAACAAACAAACCGTGGTGAACGTGCTTATGACATTTATTCACGTTTATTAAAAGACCGCATTATTATTTTAGGTAGTGCTATTGATGATAATGTAGCTAACTCGATCGTTTCTCAGCTTCTATTCTTAGCTGCTGAAGACCCAGAAAAAGATATCTCACTTTATATCAACAGCCCAGGTGGCTCTATTACAGCTGGAATGGCTATCTATGATACGATGCAATTCATTAAGCCAAAAGTTTCTACAATTTGTATCGGTATGGCTGCATCAATGGGTGCTTTCTTACTGGCTGCTGGTGAAAAGGGCAAACGTTTTGCTCTTCCAAACAGCGAAGTAATGATTCATCAACCTCTTGGTGGTGCTCAAGGACAAGCTACTGAAATCGAAATTGCGGCAAAACGTATTCTATTCTTACGTGAAAAACTAAATTCAATTTTAGCTGAGCGTACAGGTCAACCGTTAGAAGTGCTACAACGTGATACAGATCGTGATAATTTCATGACTGCTGAACGCGCTTTAGAATACGGTCTAATTGACAAAGTATTAGAAAACGACCCTAAATAAGAAAAAAGCCTTTCCCACTTTGGGAAAGGCTTTTTTATGCATCGTTCTCTACGTAAGCGACTAACGCATCCATTGCTTCTTTTTCATCTACCCCTTCAACAATGAGCGTAATAAGAGAACCGTTATTAATCGCTAAGCTCATTAACCCCATGATACTTTTAGCGTTGACTACTTTCTCATCTTTCTTCAAGTACACATCAGATGTAAAACGAGTTGCTTCTTGCACGAATAGTGCCGCAACACGAGCTTGTAATCCCGTTTTTAATTTTACTTCTACTTGTTTTTCCATGATAAAATCCTCCCCCTTGCAATTCCCCTTATGTGACTGGCTGACCGGCGCGAAGCTTGTCTGCTATTTGGTCAATTTTACGCAATCGATGGTTAATGCCTGATTTGCTAATTTGACCTCCAGATACCATCTCACCAAGCTCCTTTAACGTAACGTCTTGATATTCCACACGCAAACGAGCAATTTCTCTTAGCTTTTCTGGTAAGATATCTAATCCAGCTGTTTCATCAATATAACGAATGTTTTCCACTTGACGAATGGCCGCTCCGATTGTTTTGTTTAAGTTAGCTGTTTCACAATTAACTAAGCGATTAACGGAATTTCGCATATCTCGGACAATTCTTACATCCTCAAACCGTAAAAGAGCGTTATGGGCTCCAATGATATTTAGAAACTCCGTAATTTTTTCAGCTTCTTTCAAATAGTTAATATAGCCTTTTTTTCGTTCTAATGTTTTACTATTCAATTGAAATTCGTTCATTAAATTGCATAAAGCTTCGTTGTGCTCTTCATACAATGAAAAGATTTCAAGATGGTACGATGATGTCTCCGGGTTATTAATAGAGCCGCCGGCTAAAAATGCGCCTCTTAAGTAGGATCGCTTACAGCATTTCTTTTGTACTAGCTCTGGTGAAATACGATGTGTAAACGTGAATCCTTCTTCTACAATTTTTAAGTCTTCCAAAAGCATTCTTGTTTTCTCTACTAATCGAACAATATACACATTGTTTTTCTTCAGCCGCATTTTCTTACGCACAAGCAGTTCTACTGACACATCATAATTTTTCTTAAGCAGGACATAAATGCGTCGAGCAATCGCTGCGTTTTCAGTTTGGACATCAACTGTGAATTTTTTATTCGAAAAAGAAAGTGAACCATTCATTCGAATTAATGCAGAGAGCTCTGCTTTTGCACAGCAATCCTTGACTTCTAAATTCGTTAACTCTTTTTTTGTTTCTGATGCAAATGACATAACTTCACCTCCAATCTACATACGGAAATAGTGTTAAACACCAGTATTCGCTTTACCTTGCAGCGATGTCAGCATAGAATACACAAGCTTTGCTACTTTTTTTGTATCATGCCTAATTACGCTGCCGTCATACTGAATAATTTGATCTTCAATCACTTCTAACCCTAATTTCAGCAATACTTCACGGTCATATTCTACAGGCTGAGCCTGCTCTACTTGATATTTCTTTTTTAAAGGTGCCGGAATAGGTGCATTATTGACGATAATCGCATCTAAAAACGCACACGGCATATGGTTGTAAAGCGCTTTAATATGATCACTTGCCTTAAAACCCAATGTCTCACCCGGCTGCGTCATCACGTTGCACACGTACACTTTCTTTGCTTTTGTCGAACAAAGCTCATTACAAATATCTTGCACCAGTAAATTCGGCAAAATACTTGTATAAAGACTTCCCGGCCCCAATACAATTAAATCGGCGCGTCGAATAGCTTTTATTGTCTCGACAAGCGGTTTCACATCGGCAGGCGATAAAAACACTTTATTAATTTTTTTATTAACTTCTGGAATTTTAGATTCACCTGTTACGATGGATCCATCTTGCATCTCCGCATGCAGCACAACACTTTGATTAGCTGCCGGAAGCACTTTCCCTCTGACGTTTAGTACTTTGCTCATTTCTCGTATAGCATGCACAAAATCGCCAGTAATAGACGTCATAGCTGCAAGCAACAAATTGCCAAGAGAATGGCCTGTAAGCTCATTTCCTGTATCAAATCGATGTTGAAAAAGCTCTTCAACTAGTGGCTCTACATCAGATAAAGCAGCTAGCACATTTCGAATATCACCAGGAGCAGGGATTTCAAGTTCATCGCGCAATCGGCCAGAACTTCCCCCGTCGTCTGCTACGGTTACGATGGCTGTAAGATCAAGAGGGTATTCCTTCAACCCTCTTAACAGCACTGGTAAACCCGTTCCTCCCCCAATGACGACAACTTTTGGAAGCTGTTCACTGCTCATCTATGATTTTCCTTTCTCCTCTCAATGTCACGATGAGAAATATGAGTTTTGTATTCATTCTGGAAATGGTGACCTAAATATTCAGCTAATGTGACGGAGCGATGCTGTCCCCCTGTACACCCTATAGCGATGACCAGCTGGCTTTTACCTTCTCGCTTGTACTGCGGAAGCATAAACGAAAGTAGGTCTACTACTTTTTCAATGAACTTTTGAGTTTCCGTCCATTTTAATACGTAAGAAGAAACCTCTTCTTCAAGCCCTGTTTTAGGACGCATATGGTCAATATAGTGAGGGTTTGGCAAAAAGCGCACATCAAAGACTAAATCAGCGTCAATAGGCACCCCGTATTTAAAACCAAATGACATCACATTAACAGTAAAAACTTGTGAAGCGTGCGAAGAAAACTGAGTTAAAATCTTTTCTCTAAGCTCTCTTGGCTTTAACTCTGATGTCTCATAAATAAGCTGAGCTCTTCCTTTTAACTCCTCAAGCAGCTCCCGTTCCATACCAATTCCTTCTAACGGTAAACCCGAAGGAGCTAGCGGATGTGAACGTCTCGTTTCTTTGTAGCGCGTCACCAGTACAGAATCTTTTGCATCTAAAAATAAAATTTGTGGCGTGACCCACGTTGTTTCACTCATGTTATCTAATGCTTCAAATAGGCTTTCAAAAAACTCTCTGCCTCGCAAATCCATAACAAGAGCAACTTTATTCATTTTATTCCCTGACTCTTTCATGAGTTCCAAAAATTTCGGTAGCAATGTAGGGGGTAAATTATCTACACAAAAGAACCCTAAATCTTCAAAACTCTGAATTGCTACTGTTTTTCCTGCACCTGACATTCCAGTAATAATCACTAATTGAATATCGCTTACAGACCCAGTACTCATTTTTCATCCCCCTCAATCTATGCATACATGTCTATTTATCATTAACAAGGATCAATTCGATAAGATAATAACTCGAAATCCGTTGTATACGTAAAGTTGCCATAAATAACACCCGACCCTTTTGCTACATAATCGATAATGTGATGATCTCCCGGGGCCATCGGCAATTCACTTACTTCACTCAAATTATGCCAACCGAGTTTGCCTTCTTCTGATTCTAGCACATTTGTCCCATCAAAATCTGTAGCAAAAAAAGTAAACATCATCCACTCAGATGAAATTTGATCGTTTTCTTTCATCGTAAATGTAAAAATACCTTTTACAGTGGGATTTTTCAAATAAATTCCTGTTTCTTCACGAAATTCTCTTACAACAGAGTCTTTTACAGATTCTCCTTGCTCCATTTTCCCACCCGGGGCCACCCACCAGTTTCTTCGTGGCTTTTGAAGCAACAATACTTTATCGTCTTTCATTAATACACAATTTGTGACCCTTTGCATGTTTTCCACCTCATCATATGTATACTGACATTTTCTTTTATTATACTACGAAACAAACTTCTCTCACAACGGAGATGAACTAACTATTACTAAATTTTCTGAAAATAAACGCTTGCTGTTATATACGTAAATTCAATCTGTTATAGTCAAAAAAAAGAGGCATAGGAACACGTCCTATGCCCGACATACATATATTTTATAAAAGGGGGTCAATTACTATCTATATAGTACCCCATCAATGTTTCACAGGTGTTACAGAACAGTTAAAACCGAATTACGTTTTGTAAACGATTGATTTCAGCCTTATTGCTGAATAGCTTTTAACTTTTCTTTTAACTCTTCTACATAGTGCTGAGCCGCTTGAGCAGCAATGCTGCCATCACCTGTAGCTGTTACAATTTGACGAAGAGCCTTTTCACGAACGTCTCCAGCTGCGAACACACCTGGTACTTTTGTTTCCATTTGCTCGTTCGTTTCAATATATCCTTCTTTATTCGTGATGTTTAGGCTTTCGAATGGTTTTGTTAGTGGAACCATTCCAACATAAATGAATACGCCGTCCGCACCAAACTCGCGCTCTTCACCTGTTTTTGTGTCTACTAACGTTACGCTGCCTACTTTACCATCTTTTTCATTTACTTCTTTGACTGTTGTATTCCAAATAAAATCAACTTTTTCGTTGTCAAATGCACGCTGCTGTAGGATTTTCTGCGCGCGAAGCTCATCGCGTCGGTGAATAATTGTTACTTTTGTTGCGAAGCGTGTTAAATATACGCCTTCCTCAACCGCAGAGTCTCCACCGCCTACAACGACTAGCTCTTTACCTTTAAAGAATGCACCGTCACATACAGCACAATAAGATACGCCGCGGCCGCCTAGTTCTTTTTCTCCTGGCGCACCTAATTTTTTATATTCAGCACCAGTAGCAACGATTACTGAACGTGTTTTATATTCTTTGCTGCCTGCACGAACTGTCTTGTATTCTTCTCCGTCGATGATTTCTTTAATATCACCGTACGCATATTCCGCACCGAATTTTTTTGCATGCTCAAACATTTTGTTAGAAAGGTCAGGACCAAGGATATGATCATAACCTGGATAGTTTTCTACATCTTCCGTATTAGCCATTTGACCGCCTGGAATTCCGCGTTCAATCATTAGTGTTGATAAATCTGCACGAGATGTATATACAGCAGCAGTCATACCTGCTGGACCTGCCCCAATAATAATGACATCATAAATTTTTTCTTCTGTCATTTCTTTACACTCCTTTTAGGAAATTCCTTCGTAGTTGATTCCAAATTTATGGATAATTATTTCGTTACCACTATCCTAATATGTTCTTCCTATTATCGTCTATTTTTTTGCTCAATTTAATAACGTATTCACAATTTTACTGTACTTTCTAACTGTTGCAGCCGAAATGGAATATTGTTTTGCCGCATCGGCTTGAGTAATAGACTGGTTTTGTTCTTTCGCCCATATATATGTGACGGCTGCAGCCCATGCATTTACGTTGACATGCTGAAAATCATAGGATTGTTTATATACCTGTACATATACATAAAACCAAAAGCTTAAAAGATCCTGGGTATCACTTTCAGTCTGCGATTCCATCTCCAGTTCAATAACATCTGCCACCTCAAAAATCACATGTTGTTTATCCTGCCATACATACGTATATACTTCATCCAAAAGTGTACTCATATGTATGGACGATTTGATTTCTTCTAAAAGAAGCAGACGCTGCTGTTCAGGAAGCTTTTTTGCCATATACAAGCTGTAAAGCTGATCGTGAACATTGTTTGTTGCACACTTCTTTTTCGCTGTAACATCCACTTTCGATTGAAAAACCTTCGCAGCTTTTTGACTGATGCGCCAAGGCTCCTCTCCTTCTTTATCAGGAACGTCTTCCAATGCCAGCTTCCACATTTCTTTAGCGAAGGCTTCATGTCCAGTATAGTAAGAGGCGTATGAAAGCCAATAATGAAATGAGTTGTCTCCTTGAAAACCTTGTGTATAAAGCTTTTTTAACCATCTGTATGATAGTTTGTATTGACCAATCAACGCAAATGTTGCTCCAAGCTTATAGCGGTGTTCAAATGACATCGGATAAACGCGGCTAAGCCCGTCTGTAAGCTCCTCAACTTCTTTATGCTTATGGCAATAATAATAGAAAATCAGCTGATTGCATAACGCATGAAGATTTCCAGGGTTTTTCTCCAATACTTCATTCAGCAAATCCATTGCCTCATCAATTTTATTTAAATAAAAATAAGCTAACGCTAAATTATTATATGCAGACCAGAATTCTGGATACTCATCAATTATTTCAGTTAACAAATCCACTGCTTCTTCAAAATTCGTTGCTTCAAGCAGTCGTTTTGCTTGTTCTTGTTTTATAATCAGCATGTCGCCTAGCTGATTTTTAGGCTCTTCATCTTCTTCATCCACATCAATTGATAGTAAATCTAACAGATCTGTAGCCGATCGAAAGAGGTCACCATTTGGAAAATGCTCAATGTAATACATCGCGTATTTTTTTGATTCTTCAAACAGTCCAAGATGCGCATAGCTGTTGGCTATATAGTAGTAACAGCTTCCTAATGTATCGTCCATATGATGAATCACATGGAGAAAAAGCTCGTTGGCATCTTGATAATCTCCCTGCTCCGTTAAAGCTACTCCAACGTTTGTAAGAAGCTGTGGATTACGGGCATTTTCTTTGTTTGCACGCGTTAAATACTTGAGCGCTTTATCTGACTCCTCTTCTTCAAACGCCTGCAGCGCTTTTTCGAAATAGAAGTCACCCGTTTGCGAAAATGGAATTACTTGTGCCATTTTTTGAATTACTTTTGAGTGTTTTTCCATTAAGCCCTCCAAATAAGTTGATAATTTCGACGTTCGTAGTATATCACATTTGCCAAGAAGTTTAATACCTCTATTCAAAAAAGGAGCCTGCAAGCAGTCGTTTCTTGACGCAAATAAGAGAAGGTTTTGCCTCTTTTATCTAAAATGAGACAACTCCTTCTCTCCTTTCACTATGTAGCTATTAGCTAGAGTGACGTTCCTTTAATACTGATAGGACATCGTCCAAAGGCAGCTTTTGCTCACGAAGTAAAACAAGTACGTGGTACAGTAAATCCGCAACTTCCCACTTCAGCTCATCATGGTCACGATTTTTTGCTGCAATAATCACTTCACCTGCTTCTTCTCCTACTTTTTTGAGGATTTTATCTACGCCTTTATCGAATAAGTACGTCGTATAAGCTCCTTCTGGCATTTCAGCTTCACGCTTAGCAATCACTTCTTCTAGCTCATTAATAATAGCAAACCGATTATCATTTTGTTTATTTTCGCCAAGAATTGTTTCATTAAAACAGCTGTAAGCCCCCGTATGACAAGCAGGACCTTGAGGCTCCACTTTTACAACAAGAGAATCAGCATCACAGTCATATGCCATGCTCACAATTTTTTGTGTGTTCCCAGAGGTTGCGCCCTTGTGCCATAACTCTTGTCGAGAACGGCTGTAAAACCATGTTTCACGTGTATCAATTGATTTTTGAAGTGATTCTTCGTTCATATAAGCCAATGTTAAAACTTCTTTGCTCACAGCATCTTGTACAATAGCTGGCACAAGTCCATCACTGTTGAATTTAATGTTTTCAATCGTCATCGAATGCTCACTCCTTGTTGTTTTGCATAGCTTTTAATTTCTTTTACAGATGTTTCTTTATAGTGAAAGATCGAAGCCGCCAAAGCCGCGTCAGCTTCTCCTTTTTCAAACGCATCGACAAAATCTTGACCATTTCCTGCGCCGCCAGAAGCAATAACAGGAACGCTCACCGCTTGGCTGACCGCTTTGGTTAACGCTAAATCAAACCCTGACTTTTCGCCGTCTTTATCCATGCTCGTTAACAAGATCTCACCCGCACCGCGCTTCACTGCTTCTCTTGCCCAGTCGATTACTTCCCAGTCCGTTGCATTGCGGCCTCCGTGTGTATAGACTCGCCATGATTTTAAGCTTTCATCGTACTTAGCATCGATTGCTACCACAATACACTGAGCTCCAAAAAAGTCGGACCCTTCTGTAATCAGTGCTGGATTGAGTACGGCCGCTGTATTTAATGACACTTTGTCTGCACCAGCACGAAGCATTCTCTTCATATCTTCTAATGCATTAATTCCTCCGCCCACCGTAAAAGGAATCGCTAGCTGAGATGCTACTTCTTCTACAACATGTACCATTGTTTTGCGTCCTTCATGAGAAGCAGAAATATCTAAAAAGACTAATTCATCTGCGCCTTCTTCATCATAAAATTTCGCCAACTCTACAGGATCTCCTGCATCTCGAAGTTCCACAAACTGAACTCCTTTTACCACACGGCCGTCCTTTACATCTAAACAAGGAATGATTCGTTTTGTAATCATTGCGCTTTCACCTCTTGAAGTGCTTCAGCTACTGTAAACTTATTTGTATAAAGTGCTTTCCCTACAATCGCACCAATAACGCCGTCAGCTTCATATTTCTTTAGTGCATCTAGATCAGCAAGCTTACTAACTCCCCCTGATGCAATCACACCTTTTCCAGTAGCCTTAGCCATTTCAACAATTCCTTCCACATTAGGACCAGACAGCATACCATCTGTAGAGATATCCGTGAAAATAAATGTTTCCGCACCAGCATTAGCCAATTCTTTTCCTAGTTCTGTCGCTTTGATTGTAGATGTTTCCACCCAGCCTTCCGTCGCAACATAGCCATCACGTGCATCAATACCAATAGCAATACGCGCACCATATTCCTTCAACATTTTTTTCACAAATTCAGGATTTGAAATAGCTGCACTTCCTAAAATAACGCGGTCAATTCCGTTTTCTAAATAGTAAGCAACGTCAGCTTCTGAGCGAATGCCTCCTCCAATTTGCACACGTACATTTAATTTCTTTTTCACGCCTAGCACAAATTCATCATTCACGCGCTTAGCCGCTTTTGCGCCGTCTAAATCAACCATGTGAATCCACTGAGCGCCTTCACTTGCGAATTGTGTGGCCATATCTACCGGAGAGTCTCCGTACACCGTTTCTTTTGTGTAATCTCCTTGAAGCAAACGGACGCACTTCCCTCCGCGCATATCAATGGCTGGATATATTTCAAATTTGCTCATACGATGGGCTCCTTTTCTCTACGAAGTTTGCATAATTTTGAAGCATTTGCATTCCGATTGCACTGCTTTTTTCAGGGTGGAATTGAGTGCCAAATACGTGTTCTTTTCCAACAACTGCTGGAACTTCAACATCATAAGGACTTGTTGCTAAAAGCACGTCTTGGTCGTTTGTTTTTACGTAATAAGAGTGAACAAAGTACACGTGACCTGCACTGATTCCATCAAGCAGAGCGGACTGCTGATGAAAATCTAAAGAGTTCCAGCCCATATGCGGAACTTTATATGTCTGTCCTTCGGCAGTAATGCCGGGAATACGCTCGACTCTCCCTTTTAACAGTTCCAGCCCTTTTGTTACACCGTTCTCATCGCTTTCTTCAAATAAAAGCTGCATACCTAAACAAATTCCAAGCAAAGGCATTCCTTTTTCTACTTCTTCTTTAATAAAGTCCGTCAGCTTTGTTTGATTCAGCTGTTCCATCGCATCTTTGAATGCTCCAACTCCAGGAAGAATCAACCCTTTTGCCTTTCTTAGTTCTGCAGGATCTGCGGAGATGATATAGTCATAGTTTAATCGTTCAAGAGCTTTACTTACGCTGTATAAGTTTCCCATCCCATAGTCAATAATGCCAATCATTTACAACATTCCTTTCGTCGAAGGCACACCTTTGACACGCGGATCAATCGTTGTCGCTTCGTCCAAAGCACGTGCTAATGCCTTAAATACCGCTTCAATAATGTGGTGCGTATTTTTACCGTAGTGTACGATTACATGTACATTCATGCGAGATTCTAATGCAAATTTCCATAAAAATTCATATACAAGCTCTGTATCAAATGTACCGACGCGCGAAGCGGGAATGTCACCTTTAAATTCAAAATGAGGACGATTGCTTAAATCTACTACGACTTGGGCTAACGCGTCATCCATTGGTACAAACGCATTTCCATAGCGTTTAATTCCTTTTTTATCACCGAGCGCTTCTTTGAACGTTTGACCAAGGCAAATACCGATATCTTCCGTTGTATGGTGATCATCAATCTCCGTGTCTCCATCTGCTTTTACATCAAGGTTAAACTGTCCGTGTTTTGTAAATAAATCGAGCATATGATTTAAAAAAGGAACGCCTGTATCAATGTTCGCTTTTCCTTCTCCATCGATTCCAATCGCTAATGCAATATCCGTTTCGTTTGTTGTACGTTTAATACTTGACTCTCTCATTGTGAAACTCCTTTCAACTGTGCATGTAATAAGTAAAGAAAAGAACATTTCTACTCTTTTTTTTAATCTCCGCCTTATTTTTTAAAGCGTTCTTCAACTGCCCTTGCATGAGCTTCTAGCCCTTCTAAACGAGCAAACGCTGCGATTTTTGAGACATTTTTCTGCAGGGCTTGTTGGCTGTATGAAATAATACTAGACTTCTTTACAAATGAATCAACTGATAAAGGACTTGAGAATTTTGCTGTCCCATTGGTTGGAAGAACATGGTTTGGTCCAGCGAAATAATCGCCAACAGGTTCTGAACTGTATCTTCCTAGAAAAATAGCACCGGCATGACGAATGGAACCTAAAAGTTCAAGCGGACTTTCAGTCATAATTTCTAAATGCTCAGGGGCTAATTGATTAACAGCTTCAACCGCTTCTTCTAATGACCCGGTCACATAAATAGCGCCATGGTTATCAATAGAAGGTTTGGCAATTTCTTTACGTGGTAAAGACTCTACTTGCCTTTCTACTTCTTCTTTAACAGCTTCGGCTAACTTCATAGAAGGCGTAACTAAAATACTTGAAGCTAATTTGTCATGTTCTGCTTGAGACAATAAATCAGCGGCCACTTCGTTCGGCTTAGCCGTATCGTCTGCTAGTACGACAATTTCACTAGGTCCAGCAATTGAGTCAATGTCTACTAAGCCATATACTTCTCTCTTCGCCAATGCAACAAAGATATTACCAGGCCCTACAATTTTATCGACGGGTTGAATTGTTTCTGTTCCATAGGCAAGTGCTCCTACTGCCTGAGCTCCCCCTACTTTATAAATCTCTTCGACCCCAAGCTCACTCGCTGCTACAACTACTCCAGCAGGAAGCGCGCCGTCTTTTCCTGGTGGTGAAACCATCACGATACGTTTTACACCTGCCACTTGAGCAGGAATGACATTCATTAAAACGGAAGAAGGATACGCTGCAAGACCTCCCGGTACATAAACACCTACTGCATCTAAAGGCGTTACTTTCTGCCCTAAAATGGTGCCGTCTTCTTTTGTTGTCATCCAAGACTGCTCGACCATTCTTTCGTGGTAATCACGAATGTTGTCAGCAGCTTCACGAATGATTGACAGCATATCTGCATCAACCAGCTCATAAGCACGCTTCTTTTCTTGTTCTGTCACAAGCAAAGAAGCAAGCTCAACGCCGTCAAATTGGGCTGTATATCTTTTTAAAGCTTCGTCTTTTTGCTCTTGCACTTGCTTTAAAATATTTACGACAATTTCTCTTTGGGCACTCGTCCCTTGATCAATCGTACGCTTTAAGCTCACTTGTTCTGTTACACGTGTAATTTTCAATGTATGTCACCTCTTTTATACAGGTTGAACCACTTGGGCTAAACGATTCACTAAATCATCAATTCGTTCGTCTTTTAAACGATAGCTTACAGGGTTCACAATCAAACGCGATGTAATATCTTCAATGTGCTCCAATTCAACAAGTCCGTTCTCTTTTAGTGTTTGTCCTGTTGATACAATATCAACAATCCGATCAGCAAGGCCGATTAAAGGCGCTAATTCAATCGAACCATTCAATTTAATAATCTCTACTTGTTCTCCTTGCTCCCTGAAATAAGTAGATGCTACATTTGGATATTTGGTTGCCACTTTTTGAGCAATTTCTGATTTTTTAGCATTAGGCAAGCCGGCAACGGCCAGATGACATTTACTAATATTTAAATCCAACAGCTCATAGACATCTCGTTCTTCTTCTAACATTACGTCTTTGCCTGCAATACCAAGATCCGCTACTCCGTATTCTACATAAGTAGTAACGTCCATTGGTTTCGCTAAAATAAAGCGCATGTTCTCTTCAGGAATATCTACAATCAGCTTGCGCGAATCGTCAAATTCTGGCGGCAATTGAAAGTCTGCTTGACGCAAAAGTTCAGCTGCTTCTTCAAAAATACGTCCTTTTGGCATTGCAATTGTTAATAGTTCACTCATTATTGTCCCCCCTTGCCTCGTTTTCCAATTAGAAACGTGACTTCTTCAAACTGTGCAGTAAATACATCAACATCATCAACGCCCGCAATTTCCTGAGTCACTACCCGGTATCCTTGCTTGCGCTGTTCAGCAGCTAAAGCTAATGCCTCATCTAAACGCTCTTGACTATATAATATGCCGTATACTACTGAAGGCTCATATACTTCTTCGCCCAGCGCTTCAATTAAGCGGTCGAGCTGAATTCCAAATCCTGTAGCTGGTGTTTTAGACGCGAATTTTTCAAGAAGCTGGTCATAACGTCCTCCATTACCGATATGGAAACCAACGTTTTCAGCAAAAACTTCAAATAAAATACCTGTGTAATAGCTCATATGACTGACTAAGTTAAAATCAATTTTAATTTCATCCGTTACACCGTACGCATCAAGCATATTCCATAGCTTTTTCAAATCACCGGCTGCTTTTTGCCCAGCTTCGTTTTCAACGAGTTCAACCGCTTCTTCAATCTTCTTTTCATCTCCACGCAGGTTAAGCAGCTGAAGGAGACGCTGTTTATCGATAGAAGATAGATTCAAATCTTTTACATGATTACGATAACCCACGTAATTTTTCTCATATAAAAAGCGGCGAAGCACGTTAGCACGTTCTTCATTTCCGACAATCTCTAAAAAAAGCGAATTAACGAACCCGATGTGGCCAATTGCGACTTTAAATGATTTAAGTCCCGCTCTTTTTAATGCGCCGATCATGAGAGCAATGACTTCAGCATCGCTGCTCATCGTAGCGTCTCCAATTAGCTCAACGCCTATTTGTTCAAACTCCGCCGGGCGGCCACCCTCACGCTGCTGAGCTCGGAATACATTTGCTTCATAAGCTAAGCGCAAAGGAGAATTATTTAAAAGTTTTGAAGCGGCCACACGTGCAAATGGCGTTGTTACATCCGGTCGCAGCACAAGCGTATGCCCTTCTTTATCTAAAAGTTTAAACAATTGTTGATCTAAAATAGCTGATGCGCTTCCTACCGTCTCGTAGTATTCCACAGTAGGTGTTGCCATATATTGATAGCCCCAGCTGCTGATTTCATCTGCCAGCTGACTGCGAACTTGTTTTTTTCTTTCAAAAAGAGCTGGCAGGGTATCTCTCATTCCAAGGGGTTTTTCAAACATAAATAACTTTGACATTCTGACACGTCCTTTAAGCTTGATTTTATCTATTAAGGAACCATTGATAGGTTGATTTTACTTTATCGCGCTAATGTATTAGCGAAATAACAAATTAAAGTTATTGATAGTTTACACCCGATAAAGTCAGCCGTCAACCGCCAGCTGTTCAAATTTACAAAAAAAACCACAGCTTAGTTCTTGCTAAGTTGTGGCTTTAGGTTCTGCTTCCCTGCGCTTTTCCATTTCTTCTTTTGTATAGATGACACGCATAGGGTTACCTCCAACAAAGAAACCGGGTGCTACATCTTTATGAACCACCGTTCCAGCCGCTACAACCGCTTCGTTGCCGATTGTTACACCTGGAAGGATGGTGCTATTTGCTCCAATCATCACTTCATCCCCAATGATGACATCTCCAAGACGATATTCCGTTATCAGATATTCATGAGCGAGAATAGTGGTATTGTATCCAATGACCGTATTGCGTCCTACTTGTATTTTTTCAGGAAACATAATATCGAGCATCACCATAAGGGCAAAGGATGTTTGAGGTCCTACTTTCATCCCTAAGCACGCTTTATACAGCCAGTTTTTCATCGAAAGAAAAGGCGTATAACGAGCGCATTGAATGATGAGGAAGTTGCGCACTACTTTCCAAAAAGGCACGGTCTTATAGACATGCCAAAGGGAGTTAGCTCCTTTAACCGGATAGCGCGTTGTTTTTCTCACTGACGTTCTCCTTTTAATATATCAATTAAATCCGTCATATTTTCTAAAATAATATCAGGGTTATAAGAAGCGATGTGATCTCTTCCTTTTGCACTCCAAGCAACTCCAGCTGTTTTCGTGTAAGCTCTTTGGCCGGAAACGATATCGTGATGGTTATCTCCTACCATCAGCGCTTCTTCAGGTTTAGCATCAAGCAGATTCAGCGCTTTTTCGACCGGCTCAGGATGGGGCTTTGCATTTGTTACGTCTTCAATTGCGACAATCGTATCAAAGAACTGATCTAACTTTGTTAACTTAAGCCCCATCATGACCGTATTTCTTTGCTTAGTTGTGACAATACCTAATTTATAATTCTGCTCGTGCAGCCATTTAACTGTTTCAAGTACGCCTTCAAATTCTTTCACAAGCAAATCATGATTGGCTAGATTATGCGTGCGATACATCTCAATCATTTCGTTTACTTTCGTTTTATCCATTTCTACAAACGTGTCGTATAAAGGCGGACCCATGAACTGTAAAATATCTTCACGAGTGTATTGTTCAGGATAATAGTGATTAAGCGTATGAGTAAACGAGGCAATAATTAATTCATTTGTATCAATTAACGTACCGTCTAAATCAAACAAAACCGTATTAATCGTCATTATTCATTTCCTTCCCTTGCGTCAAATCAAGTTTGTCTAAACCTTGTAGCTTTTCTTCATTTACGCCTTAGATTGTGCTTCTTCATTCTCTAAGTATTTCTGTTTACTCATTCCCGTCACGCGGCGGATAATAATTAAAATAATGGCTATGACAATCAGTGCAAGTGAAACAACTTGAGCGATTCTGAGTGTATGCGTCAGCATTAAACTATCCGTGCGAAGCCCTTCTACAAAGAAGCGTCCAACTGAGTACCAGATTAAATAAGATAAGAAAATTTCTCCTTTTCGCAGACTGGTGCGGCGAAGTACCATCAACAGGATAAATCCGGCAAAATCCCATAATGATTCGTATAAAAACGTAGGGTGATAATATGTACCATTAATATACATTTGGTTAATAATAAAATTTGGAAGGTGCAACCCTTCTAAAAAAGCACGGGTAACCGGCCCCCCATGTGCCTCTTGATTCATAAAGTTGCCCCAGCGCCCAATGGCTTGGCCAAGGATTAAACTAGGCGCAGCAATATCAGCCAACTTCCAAAATGAAATCTTTTTTACTTTCGAATACACAATGGCAGTTAATACGCCTCCGATTAAGCCACCATGAATGGCGATCCCGCCTTGCCAAATCTGAGGTATTTCGTTCAAATGCTTTGAATAGTATCCCCATTCAAAGGATACATAATAAATTCGTGCACAAATAATAGCTATTGGCACAGCAAATAGAATAAGATCAACAAATGTATCTTTTGATAAGCCTCTTCTTACGCTTTCTCTTGTCGCAATATAAAGACCCAACAGAACACCTGCACCGATAATGACACCATACCAGTAGACCGTTAGAGGGCCAATTTCAAGGAAAACGCGATCTAACGGCTGAATAGTTGCTTCCACAAGTTAACACCCTTTCTTATAAATCTTCACGGTCTCCTTCTTCAATTACATCTGTTAGACGTGCAGAAAATTGTTCTGCTGCGTTAATACCCATACGCTTTAAGCGGAAGTTCATTGCTGCCACTTCAATGATAACAGCTAAGTTTCGTCCCGGACGTACTGGCAATGTAATTTTTGTAACGTCTGTATCAATAATTTTCATTTTATCTTCTTCTAAACCAAGGCGATCATAATGTTTCTGCTGATCCCATGTCTCTAATTGAATAACAAGTGAAATTCGCTTATAGCTTCGTACAGCTCCTGCGCCGAATAGCGTCATCACATTGATGATCCCTAGTCCTCGAATTTCAAGCAAATGCTCGATTAAACCAGGCGCATTTCCTACAAGGGTGTCTTGATCTTCTTGACGGATTTCCACACAGTCATCGGCTACTAGACGATGACCCCTCTTAACAAGCTCTAGAGCTGTTTCACTTTTACCAACGCCGCTTTTTCCCATGATTAATACACCAATTCCGTATATATCAACTAATACGCCGTGCAGGGCAGTCGTAGGTGCTAGCCGGCTTTCAAGAAAATTCGTTAAATGGCTGGAAAGTCGCGTCGTTTTAAAGTTCGAACGCAGCACAGGAACTGATTCACGCTCTGAAGCTTCGATAAGTTCTTTCGGTACATCCATTTCGCGCGAAACAATGATAGCCGGCGTGATATCTGTACACATCTTTTCCATTCGAACTTTTTTTTGTTCATCATCTAACTGTTTAAAAAATGATAGTTCTGTTTTACCTAACAGCTGGATACGTTCTGCTGGGTAGTATGTAAAATAACCTGCCATTTCAATACCTGGACGTGAAATATCACTCGTTGAAATAGGACGGTCGATTCCTTCTTCTCCGCTAATAAGCTCTAATTTAAATTTCTCAATGATGTCTTTTGTACGTACTTTAACCACCGTGCATCCTCCTTTTATAAACAGTCATATACCTGTTCATGTCTACAGTATATCCAACTCTCGCTTTTATGTCGCGTTTGGTTCTACTAGCCACTTTATTTTATCATTAATACAGAAAGAAAAGAAAAAAAAGATGGCATAGGCTGCATCGCCTTACCATCTTTTTTAGAAAATTAAATATTGCAAGAAAGTTATCTTCTATTTTGAAGCGGTTCAACAATCACTCGTTGAATAAGCGCATTTAGAAGCGACATAATTACCGAGGCTAAAAGCGCTGTACCAAACCCGTCAATATTAAAAGAATCTCCCATAACACTTTGCGTAATCATCAGCGTAATGGCATTAATGACGAATAAGAATAGGCCAAGCGTAAGAAATGTCACCGGCAGGGTAAGTAAAATTAAAATCGGCTTAACAAACACATTCAAAATCGATAGAATTAAGCTCGCGATAATAGCTGCACTGACCGATTCCAAGTGAAAGGTGTCAATATAACCTGCGATTACGATTAATACGAGGGCATTGATTAAAATACTAATGATTCCACGCAATAACATTTTTAGAAATCTCCTTCTTCATTTGGAACTAAAAACACAAAAATCATATATAAAATGACCGGAGTACCTACTGTAAAAAATAAACTGATGATAAACAATACGCGGAGTAGTGAAGCGTCTAGTCCGATATACTGAGAAATACCGCCGATTACACCCGCAAGCTTGCGATTTGTTCGCGAACGATACAACTTTCGCACGTTAATCATCTCCTTTGCTTTTTTACTAAAACAAGCATTTTCTATTTTATAACAATTGAGCCCGTTTTGGATTCAGCTAACAATTTATAGCCTTTCGGCGAAGCAACATTTGCTTTGAAACGAAGTTGTTTCATCACCGTTTCTTTTTTCTCATCTACTATTTCCATCTCAGGAAGTGTACACGTAAAATTCCCAAAGTTAGATTTCAAATCTCCATCAACGGAGAGGTGGGACGGCGTATAGAGCGTAATGCTTCCTGTAGTCGTTTTGAAAAATGCTTTTTCAATGCGCTCTCCTTTTAAGTACGTATCAATATCCCCGTTAAATGTCTGAACATCAATCTTTTTTGTATCTCCATCAAATTTAACCGTTCCATTGATTGTTTCAAGCTCACATTTCGAAGCGAGTATTCGAGAAAGTTCCATGTGCCCGTTTGATGTCTCCATTTCAAGAGAATGGCTATTCACATCGTAAAAGCGGATGGTGCCATTAGCTGTTTTGGCTTTCAGGTCTCGTACGCTTAGTCTTTCCCCATCGATTGAACCATTAAACATACGGAGCTTGACGCGTTCATATTCCATTTCTGGAATATAAATAATCGCTTTCACCTTCATTTGCTTTTGCTGAATTGCAAAGCGCAGTTTGCCATTTTCGATGGAAAATGCGGTATGCTGCAAGAAAGTGCGGCGCGCTTCATCCGAATTCTCTACTTTGTAGATAGCAGCTTCACACTCTATTCGTACTTCTGTACTTCCCCAAGGTCGGAGTTGAACGCTTCCATTTGCTAAATCTACGTCAATCTCTTGAATATATGCTTCTGATTGCTGAAAGATGTGCTGAACGTCAATCGAAGGACCAAAGTTAAAATCTAAATCTCCTTCTTTTACTTTTTTTACCGTTTGATCTACAAATGTAAATAATTTTTCCTTTAAAGAGCTTTGAGATGACTTAGAAGCGTACGTTTTTTTCTGTTTTCCTCCTACATAAGGGGATAGCTCAGCTTTATCAGGCGTAGCATAGTAAGAGTCATTAGCTGAGTCTTTTTCCAGTGAATTCAGCAAGGTTAAAGCCTCATCTACGCTAAGTTTCCCTTCTTCTACCATCTGTAAAATTTGTTTTCGCTTTTCACTCATACCTTCCATCTCCTCTTTACGTTTTAGTCATTTAACTTTTATCTGCTTAATATTTGTATCCCTTTTATAATATTCCATACAAACACAACAACATTAACTAAAGAAACAACAACTAAAGCTACAATTAAAAGAATAAATACCGTTCCACTAGAGCCAGTAAGAGCAGGAAGCAAGAAAAATAAGAACAAGATCGCTGTAGCGATAGGTAATAAATGTGACAAAAATGCAGTTTTTGCATGTTTCTTTACTTCTATGTTATGAACAACAAAATAAATAATAATAGGTAATAAAAATGGTGCAAAGAAAACGCTAAAATAATTTAAGGAAGATAGTATGCGATTTCCTTCCATAATAATCAGCTCCTTATATCATGTACTACGTTTTAATGAGTTAAAAAGTTTCATTCTTTATAAAAAAGACACCAATGCTGGTGTCTTTTAACGAGTTAATGCCTCTGCTTTTTCAACTTTTTTCTCCATACGCTTACGGTCACGTTCTAAAATTGGCTTCAAATAATGGCCCGTATAGGATTCTTTTACTTTCGCCACTTCTTCTGGCGTACCCGTAGCCACAATTTGTCCGCCTTTATCTCCACCTTCAGGCCCTAAATCAAGTAGATAATCAGCTGCTTTGATCACGTCTAAATTATGTTCGATCACTAGAACTGTATCTCCATTTTCAACTAAACGCTGAAGCACTTTTAATAAACGTGCGATATCATCGACATGAAGACCGGTAGTCGGTTCGTCTAAAATGTACAGCGTTCTTCCTGTTGAGCGACGGTGAAGCTCTGAAGCTAACTTTACACGCTGGGCCTCTCCACCCGATAAAGTAGTGGCCGGCTGTCCAAGCGTGATATAGCCAAGTCCTACATCGTAAATGGTCTGCAGCTTCCGCTTAATCTTTGGAATGTTTTCAAAGAAGTGAAGCGCGTCTTCAACTGTCATATCCAACACATCTGAAATGTTTTGATCTTTGTATTTTACTTCTAAAGTTTCCCGGTTATATCGTTTGCCGTGGCAGACTTCGCAAGGAACGTATACATCTGGCAGGAAATGCATTTCGATTTTAATAATACCGTCTCCTCGACAAGCTTCACAGCGGCCGCCTTTCACGTTAAAGCTAAAGCGGCCTTTTTTATATCCGCGCACTTTTGCTTCGTTTGTTTGGGCAAATACATCTCGAATGTCATCAAATACACCTGTATAGGTTGCAGGGTTTGAACGAGGCGTACGGCCTATGGGAGACTGATCAATATCAATGACTTTATCTAAATGTTCAATGCCTTTGATTTCTTTATGTTCTCCTGCTTTGCTTTTTGCTTTATGCAGCTTTTGCGCCAATGATTTGTGAAGGATATCATTTACAAGCGTACTCTTACCTGATCCAGATACACCTGTAACAGCTGTGAATACACCTAACGGAAGCTTTGCTTTTACATTTTTTAAATTGTTTTCTTTTGCTCCTATAATTTCAATCATCCGATCTTTATCTATCGAACGTCTTTCGGCTGGAAGTGGAATAAACTTCTCTCCTGATAGATATTGACCCGTTAAGGAATTTTCATCATCCATCACTTCCTGAGGCGTGCCTTGAGAAACAACGGCACCCCCGTGTACGCCCGCTCCTGGTCCGATATCAATTAAATAATCAGCTGCCATCATCGTATCTTCATCATGCTCTACAACAATCAACGTATTCCCAATATCGCGCATGTCTTGCATTGTGCGAATTAAGCGATCGTTGTCACGTTGATGAAGACCGATAGAAGGTTCATCTAAAATATAAAGAACCCCCGTCAAACGAGAACCGATTTGAGTAGCCAAGCGAATGCGCTGCGCTTCCCCTCCTGAAAGAGTTCCAGCAGAGCGGTTCAATGTTAAGTAATCAAGTCCCACGTTAATGAGAAAGCTTAGACGCTCACGAATTTCACGCAGTATCATATCCGCAATCTTCATGTCTTTTTCAGATAAACTGAGACTTTCAAAAAAGTCATATGCTTCTTTTACTGAAAAGCGTGTTGTATCTCCTATATGCTTTTCGTCAATAAGCACCGCTAAGCTTTCGCGTTTTAAACGATTTCCTTTACATTTTGGACAAGCTTGCTGAGCCATGTATTTTTCCATTTGCTCACGGATATAATCAGAACTTGTTTCATGATAACGGCGTTCTACGTTCCGAAGCACACCTTCAAATTCGATATGATTTTCTCTTACTTGGCCAAAATCATTTTCATAGCGAAAGTAAATTTTTTCTTTACCGCTGCCATATAATACTTTATCAAATAAATGTTCCGGGATATCTCGAACCGGCACATCCATGTCGATGCCGTAATGTGTACATACGGCTTCAAGCAGCTGCGGATAGTATTGAGAACTTGTTGGCTCCCAAGGTGCAATTGCGTGCTGATGAAGTGTTAAGTCATAGTTAGGAATCACTAAATCTTTATCCACTTCCAATTTCGTTCCTAACCCGTCACACGTCGGACACGCCCCGTACGGACTATTAAATGAAAACATGCGGGGCTCAAGTTCTCCAATGGAGAAGCCACATTTTGGACAAGCATGATGCTCGCTAAAAAGTAATTCTTCCTCACCTATTACATCAATAATTACTTTCCCATCTCCAAGGCGAAGAGCTGATTCCAAAGAGTCCGACAAACGAGCGGCTACACCTTCTTTGACAACAACGCGATCAATCACTACTTCAATGGAGTGCTTTTTGTTTTTTTCCAGTTCAATTTCTTCTGTTATTTCACGCATTTCTCCGTCTACTCGAATGCGAACGTACCCTTCCTTTTTAATATCTTCTAATACTTTTACATGGGTGCCTTTTCGGCCAGATACCACAGGGGCCAGTACTTGAAGTTTTGTACGTTCAGGGTACTCTAAAATTCTATCTACCATTTGCTCAATCGTTTGAGACGTAATTTCAATTCCATGATTAGGACAAATCGGCTTTCCTACACGAGCAAACAAAAGGCGCAAATAGTCATAGATTTCGGTCACAGTTCCGACGGTTGAACGAGGGTTTCGGCTCGTTGTTTTTTGATCGATTGAAATAGCAGGCGACAATCCTTCGATCGAATCTACATCTGGCTTATCCATTTGACCTAAAAACTGTCTTGCATACGCCGAAAGTGACTCGACATAACGTCTTTGTCCTTCAGCATAGATTGTATCGAAAGCTAAAGAAGATTTACCAGAACCTGACAACCCTGTTAATACCACTAATTTGTCTCGCGGGATTTCAATATCGATATTTTTCAAATTGTGGGCTCGTGCACCTTTTACCACGATTTTTTCCATCGCCATGTTTTATCACCCTTCCGCTTTTAATTCTAGAATCAAGTCACGAAGCTCAGCTGCGCGTTCAAAGTTAAGCGCTTTGGCTGCTTCTTTCATTTCTTGTTCCATTTCTTCTACGAGCTTTGCTTTTTCTTTTTTATTGAGTTTATCAAATGCCGGTGCTTCTTCATACGTTTCTGTATCTTCTGCTACTACTGTTGCACGAATTGAGCCTCGAACTTCTTTTTGAATCGTTGTCGGTGTGATACCATGCTCTTCGTTGTAAGCTTCTTGAATACTTCTACGACGCTTGGTCTCATTGATAGCAATGTCCATGGAGTTTGTGATGCGATCTGCATACATAATGACATGTCCATTAGCATTTCGCGCAGCACGTCCGATGGTTTGAATAAGCGATCGTTCTGAACGCAAGAATCCTTCTTTGTCCGCATCTAATATGGTTACTAACGAAACTTCTGGAATATCTAAACCTTCACGAAGTAAGTTAATCCCTATGAGCACATCATATTTTCCAAGCCGCAGCTCTCGGATAATTTCAATACGCTCGAGCGTCTTCACCTCAGAGTGAAGATATTGAACTTTAATGCCAATTTCTTTTAAGTAGTTCGTTAAATCCTCAGACATTTTCTTTGTTAACGTCGTGACGAGCACTCGTTCATTTCGCTTAATCCGGTCGTGAATTTCTCCAATTAAATCATCAATCTGCCCTTCAATTGGTCGAACTTCAATATTTGGATCTAATAATCCCGTTGGACGGATAATTTGTTCAATCACCTCAGGCGCCTTCTCAAGTTCGTAAGGACCTGGTGTTGCTGAAACATGGACGATTTGTTTAATATGCTGTTCAAATTCATCAAATTTAAGCGGACGGTTATCTAATGCAGACGGCAAGCGGAAACCATGGTCCACCAACACTTGTTTACGCGCTTGGTCTCCATTATACATTCCTCTAACTTGAGGAATGGTAACGTGGGATTCATCCACCACAAGAAGGAAATCTTCCGGGAAGAAATCCAGCAGTGTATAAGGTGTAGAACCAGCCGGACGAAGCGTTAAATGACGAGAGTAATTCTCGATTCCTGAACAAAATCCCATTTCTCTCATCATTTCTAGGTCGTAGCGAGTGCGCTGCTCCAAGCGCTGCGCTTCTAAAAGCTTTCCTGCTTCTTTTAACTTCTCTAGCTGTTCTTCTAGTTCTTTTTCAATGTTTTGAATGGCGACACGCATTTTTTCTTCCCTCGTGACGAAGTGAGATGCCGGGAAGATAGCCACGTGTTCACGATCTCCAATAATTTCTCCTGTTAAGGCGTCGACTTCGCGAATGCGGTCAATTTCATCCCCGAAAAATTCCACGCGAATACAGTGTTCATCTCGAGACACAGGAAAAATCTCAACAACATCACCGCGAACGCGGAACGTTCCGCGCTTGAAGTCAATATCGTTTCTTTCGTACTGTACATCCACTAGCGTACGAAGCAGCTGATTGCGTTCTTTTTCCATTCCTACTCGAAGAGATACGACCATTTCTTTGTATTCTTCCGGAGACCCTAATCCATAAATACAGGATACGCTGGCAATAATAATGACATCTTTTCGTTCAAAAAGAGCAGAAGTTGCCGAGTGACGAAGTTTATCAATCTCGTCATTAATGCTTGCATCTTTTTCAATAAATGTATCTGTTTGAGGTACATAAGCTTCAGGCTGATAGTAATCATAGTAACTGACAAAGTATTCGACTGCATTATTAGGAAAAAACTCTTTAAACTCACTGTACAATTGACCAGCAAGCGTTTTGTTATGAGCCATAATTAATGTCGGCTTATTTATTTCCTTAATAACATTAGACATAGTGAAGGTTTTTCCCGTTCCTGTAGCACCTAATAATACTTGATGCTGCTTACCTTCTTTAATTCCTTTCACAATCTTTTCAATTGCCTTTGGCTGATCACCTTGCGGTTGATATGGGGATACTAATTCAAACTGATCTTTCAAATGAAGGCCTCCGTTTCTATTTTCTTGTTTTATCTATTTTTATTACGATATGTAAAAACCGAAAACACGAACTGATATTCGTATTTTATCACTTTATACTCATAAATGAAACTAATGAGTATTAATCTTATATAGTGTTTGTTTGTTTTGATTTTTTACCCTGTTACTTTATTACCCACTAAATTCTTATACTACCCTTTTCGAGGGGAATACAACTCTTTAGATGAAAGCAATAAAAGAAAGTAAGCTGCCTAATTGTTTGAAAAAGATAGGCTTTTGCGCCAATTTCTAAATTATGATACAGTATAAAAAATATGTACTGAGAGGGGTTTAGTATGGCAAGCGTTGATCAAGTTCTTATAAATAACTCCTTTATAACAGTTGAAGAATCAACTTCTTTAGCTAAAGTGAAATCTGAACTTTCCAACTATGATTTCGTTGTAGTCACAGCAAGTACCTTTTATGTAATACAAAAAGATGAACGATACCTTTTAACAGGTCATGACGAGGCATCGTCCATTAAAAAAGTAATAGCGGACACAAATTGGCCTTCATCTTCTACTTCTACGTTAGCCAATTTACAAGCCAACACAAACTGGAATAGACCAGTCCTCATTCAAGCAGAAAACCAAGAAACCACAATAGGACTTGTAACACCTTCACAGTGGATTACACATTTGCATAGCCAAAATGAGATATTAGCTTCCTATTTTGATACATTGGCAGAAACCATTAATGATGCAGTGACAGCGGTCGATCATGAAGGAAATGTAATCTTGTGGAATACTGCTGCGGAACATACGTATAAGATTCAGAGAGATGATATTATTGGTAGAAAAATCGGAGAGCATTTTAAAGATGAATCCATCATTCTACATACGATTCTAAATGAAGGGCGTCCTGTGCGCGGAACGTATCATCGTCCTAATGAACAAACTCACGTGCTCATCAATGCATCTCCTATTATAAGAAACAACCGAGTCATAGGTGGAGTCGCAACCGAACATGACATTACCAATATTGTAAGACTAAATGAAGAAATTGATGTATCTCTTCTCATTCCGAAAGATAATCCATTTTCTTCTTTTGCGGGTATCAGTCCTGAAATTAAGCAAGCCGTTGACATTGCCAAAAAAGTGGCATCTACAGATATGCCTATTTTATTAACAGGAGAACCTGGTTCTGGGAAAGAAATGCTGGCTCAGGCCATCCACTACGGGGGATCCAAACATAAAGAACCTTTTTTATCTTTAAATTGCGCCACTATTCCATCTGGACTTCTGGAAATTGAACTCTTTGGTCATCAAAAAGACGTCTTTTCAGAAGATCCAACGACCATTGCAGGAAAACTGGAGCAGGCTCATAACGGGACGTTATTTATTGAAGAAATTGATAAAATGCCTCTTGAAATTCAAGTTAAGTTTCTCCGTTACTTGGAAGAACGAGCCTTTTATCACGTTGGAGGCACGGAAGAAATTCAAGTCCAAACCCGAATTGTAGCCTCTACTACGACGCCTTTGGAAGAGTTGCTAAAAGCCGGTGAATTCCATGAAAATCTTTACTATTTGCTGACCGTCATTAATATTATCATTCCGCCGCTTCGAGACCATAAAGAAGACATTGAAGCATTAACGCAGCAATTTGTACAGGAATTTAGTAAAAAGTATAAAAAGAAGGCTCCTTTCATCAGCTCTGAAGTTCTCGAAGCCTTTATGCAATACGATTGGCCAGGAAATATTCGCGAGCTGAGAAATACGATTGAACGAATGATTTTTCTTAGTGATCAGTCGTTGATTACCCTTACGCACCTTCCTGACAATCTGAAGGATGCCAGTTCTTTCACAGAAGTTCAAAAAGAAGAAGATTCTCTCCAAGAAGCTAGGCTAATAGAAGAGACTCTTCAAAAAACCTATGGAAACAAAAGTGCAGCAGCAGATCTGCTTGGCATTTCGCGCGGCACCCTTTATAACAAAATCAAAGAATACGGATTAAACTAATTAAAAAATTCGACACGAAGCTCAGGATACTTGTGTCGAATTTTTTATGTTTCTTGGACTGAACTTATTTGGAGAAATTTTTTAATACGAACCATACGTTGGCGGGGCGTTCGGCTAGGCGTCTCATGAAATACCCAAACCAATCAATTCCGTAAGGAACATAAACCCTGACTTTATATCCTTCTTTGACCAGACGATCCTGTAGCTCTACGCAAATTCCATAAAGCATTTGGAACTCAAACTGATCATTTGAAATGCCGTTTTCTCTTACTAATCGTTTTGTATACTGAATCATTTCCTCATCATGACTTGCTACAGCTGTATAGTGTCCATTTAATAAATGCATTTTAATGATTTTTTTATAGTTTTCATCTACGTCTTTCTTTTCCAGAAACGATACTTCTGGCGATTCTTTGTAAGCTCCTTTTACCAGACGTAAATTGGCTTGATATTGATGTAAGTCATTCATATCTTGTTCTGTACGATAAAGGTACGCTTGAATCACAATTCCAATATTATCAAATTCTTTGCGTAATTCTTTATACATATCAAGGGAGATTTGGCAGTGCAAGTAGTCTTCCATATCAATTCGAACAAAAATATCATTCACTCTGGCTGTGTGTAGAATTCTGCGCATATTTTCCATACAAAGCTCTTTGCTAATATCCAATCCTAAAGAAGTCATCTTTAATGATAAATTTGATTGAACGCCCGATGCTGCAATGGCTTCTAGTGTCTGAATGCACATGGCCGTAGATAACCTAGCTTCCTCTTCTGTAAAAACAAATTCGCCTAAATGATCGAGTGTCACAACTTTCCCACCATTGTTAAGCTCCTTGGATGTTTGAATTGCTGATTCAATTGAGTCTCCAGCAACAAAACGAGCTGCCCCCATCCGCAATCCATACTTTTTAGCTAATTTATTCATTGAATGATTTTTGCCAAGCGACTGAAACATCGTTCTCATTAACACTTCCATCGATACTAAACCTCCTTCTATTTTTAAAAATCAAAATAAATATAATTTTCAGATTAATTTCTTTATTTTTCTATACCCCAACTACATATTTGTACACACATTTAAAATAATTTACACAAAATTGTTTAAGTTATTTTATTTACAAACATATTTGTATAATTAATTTAATTATACTCATTTATCGATGGAACCGTAACAACAGTGTTATGAGTTCTAACTCGTTTTTCGACATAAAAAAGCTCTCCACATTTCGTAGAGAGCTTTTGCGTACGTTTTGATAATAGGACGATTCACTTATCATCAAAGCAACAATCTTTATTTTCCAGCTGCTAGCATGCCTTTTGCATATATAAAACCAATGGCTGCTGAAAGTAAATCTATTAAAATAATAAGCGGATAATCTGCGTACCCTTTATATACAGAAACAGCTATCAACAAAAGCGTCAGCGCTGTGGCAACATATAGGTTATATGTTACTCTAGCAAACAGAACAAGCAATATGGCGGGTAGAAAAACTGCGGCAATCGTTTTGACTTCCACAAACATTTCTCCTTTTTATCCGTCTTTTAACCAGCTTGTGAATTACGTTTTGTATAATTGTGTACAAACAAAATACCTAGTTCATGATGTTCGTTGTCATACAATGCTCGCTGAGTAAAGCGAACTTCTCCATTTTCGTCAATAACTTCTAGCTTACAAAAAGCACGGTTATTCACTTGTAATGCTTCATAAAATTTATGGACTTCAGATATAGCGATTCCATTTACTTTAATAATCACTTCTCCTACTTTCAAACCCATTTTCTCTGCCGGAGAATGAGGGATAATTCCTAACACAACCAAACCTTGTGTACGCTTAGTAAATAGTGCGGGCGCTTTTTCATCGCTTCGACGCTGCTGCAAACGAATCCACTCTCTTCCTATGATCGCTAGAATAACAACAGCGACAGCGGCAGGAGGATAAAAAATAGCAGCAATTGTAATAATCGTTAATCCCACGCCTAATGCTAATACACGCTTACCGGTAAATTCAATAGATTTAAACGGAACCATACTTTGAATTCGCTGATAAAAACCGATAGCAAAAGGAACAAAAAACAGGCTAAATGATGTTCCGTCAATAGATAACACAGGCCACCATGGAAACACAGACGTAATGGCGCTGCCTGGAATTAAGACAAAAAGCGGAACAACCCATAATTTTTGAGAATAATGAGCCCCAATTTCCTGCCCTCTTTTACTTTTCACAATGGCTGGAGACGTACCTTTTGCTCCAAACTTCCAAATTAAATATCCTTCTGCTAATACAAGCAGCGACATTAAAATAGTAAGAGAAGGTAAATCTGCGTTATGAGCTTGCACAGACCACGTTTGAATAAATCCTTCACCGAAACCAGCTGCAGGAATAAGCAAGGTCGCAAGCACAGCCAGTCCTACCGTATAAGAAGGAGAAAGCCATTTAAACGTCCACGGGCCGCTTATGATAAAAGTTAAAACAGCTACAAGTACAATCGTTCCTATAGATACATAGACACCTAGCAACACGGTAACAACGGATAAAATCAAACCAATAATGATACCTGGAAAAAATAAATATTTTGCTTCTAAAATAAAATCAAACACGCGAACATGAAAATTCTGACGCTCTCTCTTGACGCGAGAAAGACCTACAAAAAACGAGACGAGCAGAAATAAATAAGTTAACGGGTGCAAAAATAAACGCCCGATACCTTTTAAAAGCTCTAATGCAAAATCCATTTTTTCACCACCTGTATTTTTCACATTTTTATTACAACATTTACGATTGATTGTTATGTATCATAGGCTTCTTTATTTTATCAAAATGCATCACTAACCGACAATGTTGTTTTTACTAAAAAAAGTTCCGTGCTTTGGAAAAGCACGGAACTTTTTCTGCTTCTTATTGACTAGCTAGCTTTAAAGCCGTTTGAAGCTGACGATCTTCATCTTTGGATTTAATTTTTTCTAATAGTTTTGTTTGTAAAAGCGCTGCTGTATCTTCATCAATTTCACCTGTAGCTTTTTGCTTATTGGCTTTTTGGAATGCAGTTACAGCTGTTTCTGTCTCTTTACTAAAATATCCGTCTGTACGTCCAGGTTCAAAGCCAAGGCCTTTTAGCATCACTTGAGCATTCTTCACTTGGTCACCTGTCATATCACGTGTTAATGGCTTTTTATCAACTTGAATTGGATTTGCATAATAGTAATCCGGCTGCTTGACTTCTACCGTTGGTTTTATACCTTTTTCGTTAATCCAGTTTCCATCAGGCGTTAGCCATTTATAGAACGTTAATTTTAAATTACTGCCGTCTTCCATTGGAACAGCTTGTTGAACCGTTCCTTTTCCATAGGATTTTTCACCGACTAGCTTGTATCCGCCTGCTTCTTTTAATGCCCCGGCAAGAATTTCAGAAGCAGATGCACTTCCTCCATCAATCAAGGCCACAATTGGATAATCCTTTTGCTTTTTCATTGAAGAAACCACTTTTTGACGTTCACCGTTACGATCTTCAATTTGAATGTATGGCTTTTTATTCGTTACTAATTTATCGAGCATTTTTTCAACACTCGTTAAATAGCCACCAGGATTTCCACGAACATCTAGAACTAAACCATCAATATGTTTATTTTCAAGTTTTTTCAACTGTTTCGTAAATTCGTCTCCCGTTGATTCAGAGAATGACGTAATTTCCATGTAACCAATTTTTTTATTGTTTACATTTTTAACAGAAGAATAGACGGTTTCAATTGGAATCTCATCTCTTACAACTTTTACTTTCATCGTTTCTTTCACGCCTGGTCTTTGAACATCTAATGTCACGGTAGAGCCTTTTTTACCGCGAATTTTTAATACCGCTTCATTCAATTCAAGACCCGCGATACTTTTACCATCGATCTTTAAAATCTGATCATTTGGTTTTAATCCTGCTTTTTCCGCAGGAGATTGTTTAAACGGAGCTACGATTGTTACTTTTCCATCTACCATGCTTACTTCAGCACCAATCCCCTCAAACGATGAATCAAGAGACTGCGTGAATTGCTGTGCCGTTTTCTTATCCATGTAAGATGAGTGGGGGTCTCCTAAGGTTTGTACCATTCCTTGGATTGCGCCATCTAATAATTTTTTGTCATCTACATCTTTGTAATATTTTGAAGATATCAGTTCGTAAGCCTGCTTGATTTTGTCTAGCTCTTCCTTTTCCACTTTACTATCATTTGAAGAAGTTGTAAGGGGGGTACTGACCGTTCCAGCATTTGCATACTGAATGCCAAAATATGTACCTGCTGCTCCAACAACTAAGGAGAGTGCCATTAATAGTGCAACGATTTTCCGATTCAAGTTCTTTCATCCTCCTCAACCTTAAGCCATCTCTTCTTATTATAATAGATACAACCAAAACTATGTAATAAAAAGGATGCATGTGTTATTTGTAGCAAAAGGCACCACACAAATCAAGTGCGATGCCTTTTTGTTAAACTATATGTTGAGCTTGTACCACGTATGCTAGGAACTTAAAATTTAATATAACGTTCAGGGTTTACAGCAGAGCTTTTGCCTTTCCAATCGCCCTTATGCAATTCAAAATGCAGGTGAGCACCAAACGAACGTCCTGTGTTCCCTATATAACCTAATTGTTGACCTTTATTGATAGATTGACCACTTGAGACGCTGTAGCTCTCTAAGTGAGCATAAACTGTAACCCACGTCTGACCTTCGACATTGTGACGAATAAATACGGCATTACCAAAAGAAGAAGAATGATATGCTCTAATTACTTTTCCGCTTGCTGCGGCTACAACTGGCACACTTTCTCCTCGCTTTCCAATATCAATACCGTAATGTCCTCTTCCAAACGTTTCTCGATATCCAAAATGAGATGTTACCGGGCCCTTTGCCGGCCTCATAAACGACCCGCTTGTAACAGGTGGTGCCTCCTCTGTTGCCCCGGCTTTTTCAATTTCTTGCTGTTGAGCTTGTGCTGCATTTTTTTGATCGGCTAAAGTAGAAGCTTGCTCTTCCAATCCAACGGCTTCTTCATTAAATTCTTTTTCCTGATCTTTGAGCGTTTGCATGAGGTGATTCTTTTCATCCACTTGTTTTTGCAGCTGCGCACGAAGATTTTTAAGTTCTTCAAGCGCTTGATTTACTTCCGTTAGCTTGTTTTGAACTTTTGTTTCTTTCTCTTCTTTTGCCTTTTTATCAGCTTCATGCTGCATTAACAAATCGCGGTCAGCCCCTACAATTGTCGAAACCGCACTCACTCTGCTAATAAAGTCTCCGAAGCTTTCAGAGCCTAGCAGTACATCTATGTAATCCACAGACCTGCCGTTTTCTTGTAAAGCACGAGCACGCTTTTTTAATAGCTCATTTCGTTTTTCAATTCTTTTTTTTACAACGTCAATTTCATTTTTCAGCTTTTCGATGTCTTGCTTTGCTTTTTCTACTTCAGCTTCACGGCTGCGGATGTCTGCATTTGTCTGTCCGACTTCTGAATCCAAACGCGCAATCTCAGCTTCTTCGTTTTTTTGCTGTTCTTGAACTTCTTTTAATTTCTCTTTATTTTGATTAATATTTTGGTTCACATCGTTACTTTTTTTCTCTAAATCACTGAGTTTAGTAGTGCTAGCACTTTCTGCATAAGCAACTTTTTCATTACCTATCCAAGCTGTACCTAGTCCAACTAAAACTGCTGCTGTCATTACTAATGTCTTACGTGTCATTTGTTTCTCCCCATTTGCACATATTTCCCCGTATAAACGGGCATTAGCAAGACCCCCATTAGCACTTTTTTCTATTTTTATCTGTAATTACACAACAACCTCACATCTGATAAACATCAAATGTGAGGTTGTTATAATCTATTATGTTAAAAATCTATCTTTATTTTCGTAAGAATTTACGGATGGATAATGTACTTCCCCACATCCCAATTAGACCACCGATTACAAGTAGTAATAGCGATACTTGAAGCACGAATGGAAAAGCAGGTAAAAGTTCAAAGAATCCATCGAACTTAGGCTGAACTTCATTATATAAAACGCTGTACACACCGATAATAACAGCAATTGGCACAATAGAACCAAGCACTCCTAAAAACAGACCTTCAATAAAGAACGGCCAGCGAATAAAGGAGTTTGTGGCTCCAACTAAGCGCATAATTTCAATCTCTTCACGGCGAGCTACAATCGTAATTTTAATTGTATTTGAAATGAGGAACATCGCTGTAAATAGAAGCCCTAAAATCAGTACTACTCCGATATTACGAGCTACTTTCAGCACTTTAAATAACTTTTCAACTTGATCTTGTCCGTATTGAACTTTTGCTGCATACGGATATTTCTCAATTTGTTTAGCTACTTTTGCGACATCAGTCGGCTCTTTTGTTTTAACAACAAACACATCATTTAATGGGTTTTGCTGCTCAAACGGTTCAAAAGCTTGTCCTTCATCACCCATACTATTAATTAAATCTTTTAACTCTTTATCTTTAGAAGAAAACGTCACCGTATCAACTTGCTTAATTGCATCTAGCTTTTCTTTCATTGCTTTTCGATCATCCGCTGTCGCTGCAGCATCAACGTGAACGCGAATTTCCACATCATTTTCAATCAATTTAGCAATGTGGTTTAAATTCATCATCAACATAAAAAATACGCCTACAAGCAAGAGCGTCACGGTAACCGCGCTTGCAGATGCGAATGTCATCCAGCCGTTTCTTCCTAAACTTTTAGATCCTTCACGTAAGTGGCGACCGAATGTCCTAGCCTTCATATCCGTATTCACCTCTTACTTCATCACGCACAACATTTCCATTTTCAATCGCAATTACGCGCTTTCGAATTGTATTTACAATTTCACGGTTATGCGTTGCCATTAAAATAGTCGTACCGCGTTTATTAATCTCCTCAAAAATATCCATGATTTCCCATGAAGTCTCCGGATCAAGGTTCCCTGTCGGTTCGTCGGCGATGACAACCTTAGGACTATTCACAATTGAACGCGCAATAGACACACGCTGCTGCTCTCCTCCAGATAATTCATCAGGGAAAGAATCCATTTTACCCTTTAACTTAACAAGCTCTAGCACCTCTAGCACTCGCTTTTTAATTTCTTCGGGACTTTGCTCAATTACTTCTAGTGCAAAAGCAATGTTTTCATAGACCGTTAATTTTGGAAGCAGCTTGAAATCTTGAAAGACTACACCAATATGACGTCTAAAGATAGGAACTCTGCTATCTTTTATTTTTGCTACATTTGCACCGTTTACAATGATATTTCCTGAAGAAGGCTTTTCTTCACGATACATCATTTTAATAAAAGTGGATTTTCCTGCTCCACTTGGTCCTACGATATAAGCAAACTCACCTTGATTAATCTTGATGCTAATGCCATTGATTGCTTTTACACCGTTCGGATACGTTTTATATACATTTTGCATTTCAATCATAAGTAATCACCTAATCAAGTGTGTTATTTTAATACTATGTAAAACTTGTCAAAATACGACAAAACTCTACAATTCAAACCAAAAATTCGACTCTTCTCACGCGCTTTCTCATTATAACATCACTCTTCGTGAAAATAAGCCCCAAAAATATTACATTTTTATTTCAAATATGACATAAGTAGGATATTTTTAGCAGGGTATGAGAATTTATCCTTATTTTTAATTCTGTTGTTTTTTGCTGTTCACTTTTTTACGAATATCGTTAGACAAAGCACATTCATGTCTACTTTTTTACAAACAAGGTATGATAAATAAGAAAAACGATGAGGAGAGATAACATGATCACTATTTATGGAAGTTCACGGGAAAACGGAAATACGGAAGAATTGGCTAAAGCAGTCTTAAAAGATATCAATACTGAAGAAGTTTACTTACGTAGGCATACCATTAACCCCATTACTGATATGCGTCACGATGAACATGGATTTACCAATCAACAAGATGATTATTATGATATAGCGAAAAAGATGGCAGCGCACGATACTATTTTATTTGTTACGCCTCTTTACTGGTACGGTATGAGCGGATTGATGAAGAACTTTGTGGATCGTTGGTCTGAAAGCCTTAGAGATTCGACAATCAACTTTAAAGAACAAATGAAAAATAAGCGCGTCTATGTATTAGTAGTCGGGGGCACAGGCGCATCTGTAAAGGCCCTTCCTCTTATTATGCAATTTCAATACATTGTCGATTTTATTGGTTCTTCCTTTAGCGGATACATCATTGGAGAAGCCAATGCACCTGAAGACATAGCAAAAGATGTCAAAGCTCAACAGCAAGCTATTGTCTTAAATGAACAATTAAAGCAGCTTTAACACAAAAATAAGACGGATACCCGTCTTATTTTTTCTTTGCCAGCCAAGCCGCAACTTTTTTGGCATCTTCTTCATTAATCAGTCCTTTTGGCATACCGCCTTGACCATTGTTAATAATGTTTTCAATTTCAGCTTCTGAGTGCTTGCTGCCTACATGCTGCAAGCTTGGCCCATTTGCTCCTCCTAAATCTACACCGTGACAGCCTGTACAGTTTTTCTTCACAATATCTTCTGCACTCGCTGAAGATTCACCGGCAGATTCATTTTTGGAACTGCCTCCGCCGCACGCGGACAAAACAAGCGCTAGGCCAATTGTTAACGTTAATAATACTTTTTTCAAGCCTTCTCCCCCTTGCTGTAGAGTTTTCACTCTATTATAACCTACTCAAGAATGTTTAAAACACTCTGTTTACAAGGACTTTGTTTCAATTTCATGAATTCTCTCATCGTATTTATGTATGAGGTCAAGCAATTGATTCGTTTCCTAAACGTTTTTTGTATACTACGCGTGAAATTGTCACACTGAGCTCATATAAGAGCAGAAGCGGGACAATGACTAAAATATCCGAGATAAAATCAGGAGGAGTAATAAGCACAGATATCACAATTAAAGCAAAATAAGATAACTTCCTTGCTTTAGCTAACCTCACTGGATTTAGAACCCCTAAACGCGTTAAAAATAAGACAACTAAAGGCATTTCAAATAAAAAACCAAATGGTAAACACAGATTAAGCATAAAACGGAAATAATGCTCCGCCGTAAACATGAGTGAAAACTGATCATTCGACAAACCTGTTAAAAATGCTAAAACCATTGGAAATAAAACAAAATAACCAAACCCCAAACCACTTACAAATAAGAAAAAAAAGAATGGAATGAAGGTAATCATAATCTTATACTCTTCCTTTTTTAATCCCGGTGAAACAAACCGAAATACTTGATAAGCAGCTACTGGAAGTGTAAAAGCAAGCGCAAAAACAAATGCAATCACCATATAAATCCATACAATTTCACTTGGTCCAAGTACAGCAAGCTTGCCGTCCAAATCTTTCACTAGCCACTGATAAATATCTTGTACAAATACAAAACTGACAATAAGTAAAACTACAAATGCACAAAGTGTTTTAATAATACGAACACGCAATTCTTCAAGGTGCTCCATCAAGCTCATTTCTCCCATTGTCTATTTCTCCTTTCTGACAAGTAGAAATAGACGAGTTTCCTCGTCTATTTCCTTACTTACAATGTCGATTCATTCCTTTTTTGTTCAGAAACGGTTGCTGCCTGCTTTTCTTTAACACTTTCATCATCTGATACGAGCCCTTTTGCTGCTCCTTTAAATTCAGTTAATGTTCGCCCAAACGCCCGTCCAACTTCCGGCAGCTTAGACGGCCCAAAAATAATTAACGCAATGACCAAAATAATAACTAAACCAGGAATTCCAATATTAGAAAGCATACTTGACCTCCTTTCCCTTACTCAATTTACTGCTGTACTTTTTCTTTCTTTTTCAACTCTTGTTTTTCATGTGCTTTCCCGTGTGCCCGCATACGATCTTCCTCTACTTCCTTAGAAATCTTTAGCCCACGCGGCACGTTATTTACTTCAACTTCTGTCATACCTTTTCCATCTTTTTTATATTGAAAGGAAGCTCGAGTTGAAATTTCCGCACCAGGTTCTGTTACAAAAGGCACAACGCGATAATCAGCTTGCCATATATCAGGAGTGACCGTACACCTTACATATCCTCTGTAATCATTAAAGAATGTAAGATGGGGATTTTGACTTAAAATTTTATCCGTATCAGCTCGTTTATCTGCTCCGTTCCCTCCGGAAGTGATGGAGGTGCCAACGAACTCTGCACCAATAATTCTTGAATTAAGATTGGAAAAATCCGTGTGTAAATTAGAAGCCCAGTTAGCGTGCACATCTCCAGTTAGTACAATGACGTTGTCCAACTTTTTCTTTTCAATAAAATCAATAACACGCTGACGATTCGCCGTATACCCATCCCATGCATCCATGCTGTATGTAGGCTTAGCCGCCGTTCCAAATTTTCTGGGAGCAAAGAAAATTTGTTGAGCCAGTACGTTCCAATGACACGCTGATTTTTCAAGATTAGTAAAAAGCCATTTTTCTTGTTCAATCCCTAATAGTGTACGTTTAGGATCAAGAGATTCTGGCGTTTGCGGCTTTGTTCCGTCTCCGTTTGCTTGATCGTCTCTGTATTGACGCGTATCCAACACTTGAAAGGAAGCTAGTTTCCCATATGAAAAGTCACGATACAATCTCATATCCGTTCCGTGAGGCAAGGATGTTTGACGCAAAGGCATATGTTCGTAATAAGCTTGATAAGCTGCCGCGCGGCGTTGAATAAATGCTTCTACTGATTGTCCTTTTTCAGGAATTACATTTGCATAATTGTTTTCTACTTCATGATCATCCCACGTCACAATCCAAGGAAAAGCAGCATGAGCAGACTTCAAATTGGCATCTGACCTGTACTGAGCATGCCTGTTTCGATAGTCTTGAAGCGTTTGAATTTCTGCGCTGCTGTGAGTACGAACATTTCCGCTTGCAGCCACATACTCGTTTGGTCCATATTCATAGATGTAATCGCCCAAATGAACCACAAAATCCAATTGTTCTTTAACCATATGTTCATAAGCTGTAAAGTAACCATGTTCATACTGTTGACACGAAGCGAATGCAAACGTCATGCTGGCTACTTCTGCATTTGCTGAAGGAAGTGTTTTTGTTTTTCCAACCGGGCTTAACTCATGACCGCTTTTAAATTGATAATAATAAATACGGCCTGGCTTTAATCCTTTTACATCAACGTGAACAGAGTGAGCAAGTTCAGGTCTAGCAATTTCTGTTCCTCGTTTGACAATTCGATGAAAGTCTTCATCTTCGGCAAGCTCCCATTTTACTGGAACGGGTTGATTAGGCATTCCCCCGCCATTCAATGGGTCTGGTGCTAATCTTGTCCAAAGAACAATACTATCTGCTAAAGGATCTCCCGATGCGACGCCTAAAGTGAACGGATAACTTGAAAATTTAGGCGCTGCCGCTGAAACTTCTACTGCATTTAAACCGATAGACTGAGCAATTGTTAAGCCAAGTGATACTCCTGCTACTTTTCCAGCTCCTTGTAAAAAACGCCTTCTATCAAACCCTTTACTCGAAGAAAAACTGTTCTGTTTTACTTGCTCTATTAATTCGTGTAACGATTTATTTGCCACTGCACATGCCCCTTCCTCTTGATTTAACTCAAATTATAAAAGCTGTTTGTAAAAGAGGTATAAAGGATTGTAAAGAAGCATTTACCATAAAATAGGTATTTTAAACCATTTTATTTCATTGACAAAATAAGCGAACGGACGACAGCAACCTTTAAATTTCTGCATTTTCTTAATTTTCTATCTACAAATAGTTCTTTACGCTCGTTTTTCTTCATTCAAATTTTACAAAGTCCTAACAACTAAAAAAAGGCAGCATACCGAGGTATACTGCCTTTTGATTAAATATGAGAACGTAAATACGCATCAATAAACGGATCTAGATCTCCATCCATTACACTTTGCGTGTTTCCGACTTCCGTATTTGTGCGGTGATCTTTTACTAACGAATACGGATGGAATACGTAAGAACGAATTTGACTTCCCCATCCAATATCTTTTTGTTCTCCGCGGATTTCAGCTAGCTGTTCTTGCTGCTTCTCAATTTCTAACTGATACAACTTAGATTTTAACATCTTCATTGCTTGCTCACGGTTTTTAATTTGTGAACGTTCCGTCTGACAAGATACGACTACATTAGTTGGGAGGTGAGTAATACGAACAGCTGAATCTGTTGTATTGATATGCTGACCTCCGGCACCGCTTGCACGGTACGTATCAACCTTCAAATCTTCCGTACGAATATCAATTGAAATTTCATCGTTAAATTCCGGCATTATGTCGCACGATACGAATGACGTATGGCGACGGCCTGATGAATCAAACGGAGAAATGCGAACGAGACGATGAACGCCTTTTTCAGCTTTTAAATACCCGTACGCATTATGGCCTTTAATTAAAAGCGTTACACTTTTAATACCAGCTTCATCCCCAGGTAAGTAATCAAGTGTTTCTACTTTGAAACCTTTTTTCTCCGCCCAGCGCGTATACATACGTAGTAACATTGAACCCCAATCCTGTGATTCTGTTCCACCAGCACCTGGGTGCAATTCTAAAATAGCGTTATTTTTATCATACGGCTCGCTTAAAAGCAGCTGTAATTCAAAGTCGTTCATGCCTGAAATAAGCTCTTTTAGTTCACTAACTAGTTCTTCTGCTAAATCTTCATCGTATTCTTCTTTTACAAGTTCATGAGATATCTGTAAATTTTCGTATGTTTCATCTAAGTGGTTAAATTGATTTACTGCATCTTTTAAACCATTGGCTTCATTAATAACAGTCTGAGCTGCCTGCTGGTCATTCCAAAAATTTGGATCAGCCATAGTCTCATCTAATTCATCGATACGAGCTTGTTTTGTATCGAGGTCAAAGAGACCCCCTAAAGTCCGCTAATCGCTTAGCTGTTTTGTCAAGTTCTTGCTTAATTTCTACTAAATCCATGAGTTAAACACCTCTATTTTATTTTTGACGCACAGGAAGGAAATGAGAAGACTCATTTCCTTCCTGTACTAGTTCATTCTATACTAATTGACTCTTATTTTATGATTCTTTACCGCAGCAGTTTTTATACTTTTTGCCACTTCCACAGATACAAGGATCATTTCGGCCAACTTCTATCGCATTTACTTTTGGCTTCTTCTTAGCCGGCGCGTCTCCTTCTTTTGGATGAACAGCCGCCTGACCTTGCGCTACTTCTTGACGCTCAAGGTTGTTGTTAATTTCTGCTTTCATGATATACTTCGTCACTTCTTCTTCAATGGTTGCAATCATATTTTCAAACATCGCAAAACCTTCCATTTGGTATTCGCGAAGAGGATCTGTTTGGCCGTACGCACGAAGGTGGATACCTTGGCGAAGCTGATCCATCGTATCGATATGATCCATCCATTTAGAATCAACTGCTCTAAGAACAACTACTTTTTCGAATTCACGCATTTGTTCTTCAGGGAGCTGCTCTTCTTTTTCATTATAACGAGCTTTTGCATGATCTACCAGCAGTTCTACCATTTCTTCAGGCTCTTTACGGCGAAGATCTTCTTCTGTGACTTCGCCTTCCTCAAGAACATTAGCATTTACGTAATCAATAATCGCTTGTAAATTCCATTCTTCTTCTAATTCTTCACGCGGTGTATTTACCTCAACCACACGCTGTAGCGTTGATTCAATCATACGTTCTACAATCGCACGTAAGTTGTCTGAATCAAGCACTTCAAAGCGCTGTTTGTAAATAACTTCACGCTGCTGACGAAGAACATCATCATATTGAAGCAATTGTTTACGCGCATCAAAGTTATTACCTTCAACGCGTTTTTGAGCGGATTCAACAGCTCTTGTTACAATTTTACTTTGAATTGGCTGTGAATCATCCATACCAAGACGATCCATCATCGCCATCATATTATCAGAACCAAATCGGCGCATTAATTCATCTTCCATGGATAGATAGAATTGAGACACCCCTGGGTCCCCTTGACGTCCAGCACGTCCGCGGAGCTGATTATCAATACGGCGTGATTCATGACGCTCTGTACCAATTACAGCAAGACCTCCAGCTTCAACGACACCTTCACCTAGTTTAATATCCGTACCACGACCGGCCATATTCGTTGCGATTGTTACCGCACCTTTGTGACCCGCATTCTCGATAATATCCGCTTCACGCTCATGCTGTTTTGCATTTAAAACGTGATGGCGAATGCCTTTTTTCTTTAATAATGCTGATAAAACTTCAGATGTTTCAATCGCAACTGTACCAACAAGAACAGGCTGTCCTTTTGCGTGGCGCTCAGCAATATCTTCCACTACCGCATTAAACTTGCCTTCCATTGACTTGTAAATTAAATCCGCTTTATCATCACGTGAAATTGGCTTGTTTGTCGGAATAACGACAACGTGCATGTTGTAGATATTACGGAATTCTTCTTCTTCCGTTTTAGCTGTACCCGTCATACCTGATAATTTTTCATACATACGGAAGTAGTTTTGGAATGTAATTGTAGCTAACGTCATGCTTTCATTTTGAATCTCAACGTTCTCTTTAGCTTCGATAGCTTGATGCAAGCCGTCACTAAAACGTCTTCCTTTCATCAAACGACCAGTAAATTGGTCAACGATTACGACTTGATCTTCATCAATTACATAATCCACATCGTTTTGCATCGTTACATGTGCTTTAAGCGCTTGGTTGATGTGATGGTTTAGCGCTACGTGTGAAATATCAAATAAGTTTTCAATGCCAAATGCGCGCTCGGCTTTTGACATACCTTCTTCGGTTAGCTGAACGCTTTTTGTTTTGATATCAAAAGTAAAATCGGTTTCTTTATCAAGCGTGCGAACGAATGCATTAGCTTGAATATAAAGCGCAGTCGATTTCTGTGCGCTGCCGGATATAATAAGCGGCGTACGTGCTTCATCAATTAAGATAGAGTCAACTTCATCGATTACAGCAAAATGAAGCGGACGTTGAACCATTTGTTCTTTATAAAGCACCATGTTATCACGTAAATAGTCAAATCCTAGTTCATTATTTGTACTATACGTAATATCCGCTGCATATGCTTCTTGTTTTTCTTCACGCGTTAAATGGTTTAAGTTTAACCCTACTTTCAAGCCTAGGAATTCATATAAACGACCCATTTCACTAGCATCACGGCTCGCTAAGTATTCATTCACTGTTACTACATGTACACCTTTGCCTGTAATGGCGTTTAAGTATACAGGCATAGTAGCTGTCAACGTTTTACCTTCACCCGTTTTCATTTCCGAGATATTCCCTTCATGCAGAGAAATACCCCCCATTAGCTGAACTTTGTACGGATACATGCCTAACACACGTTTCGCTGCTTCACGTACAACCGCAAAAGCTTCATCTAATAGGTTATCGAGCGATTCACCATTTTGGTAGCGTTGTTGAAATTCAGCTGTTTTTTCACGAAGCTGATCGTCCGTTAAAGACGCTATTTCAGGACCTAACGCATCAATTTGGTCCGCCATTTTTTCTAAACGGCCGATTTGGCGCTGATTGCCGTCAAACACTTTTTTAAATAATCCAAGCATATTAAAACGCTCCTCTATTTATAATCAGTACATTTTATACTATTTTCATTCATATCTGTATCTTTCATTATAAAACATTCTGAGTAAAATTGTAACATTGCAGCTAAACAAGTAGCAACTTGTACCCTTTTTCGTCTGTCTCTTTACTAGTACTACTCTATTAAGGAGTTATTTTCTATTGTGATTTTCCCTGCCTCACTCTTACAATAAAAAAGGGGAATGTAGAATGAACGTTCAAACGATTACAAAAGAACAAGCTTGGGAAGTCCGACATATCGTCATGTGGCCTCATAAAGATTTCAGTTATGTTCAGCTGAAAGAGGATCCATCAGGCATGCACTATGGACTGTTTGAAAAAGGAGAGTTAAAATCAGTTGTTTCCTTATTTATAACAGGTGATGAAGCTCAATTCCGGAAATTTGCTACGCTCAAAGAAGAACAAGGAAAAGGGTACGGCAGTCATTTGCTAAAAGAAGTTTTGTTCAAACTCAAGAATCTTGGGATACGAAGGGTCTGGTGTAACGCACGAGAAAATAAAGTATCTTTTTATCAGGCATTCAAAATGAAAGAAACCACGCGTGTATTCACCAAATCTTCTACACGCTATGTAGTTATGGAACTATTTTTTTAAACAGCTAAAAAAGCAGCGTGCGGAAGCACGCTGCTTTTATTTTACTGCTCTTATTTAAGAAAGACTGTAACCTTTAGTTTGGTTCAATCAATCCATATCGGCCATCTTTTCTTCGGTACACAACGTTTGTAATGTTTGTCTCAGCATTTGTAAATACAAAGAAACTATGTCCTAACATATTCATTTGTAAAATAGCCTCTTCGCTATCCATTGGTTTTAAATTAAATCGTTTTGTACGAACTAGCTCTAATTCATCCTCTTCAGTTGCAACAGCTACGTTCGCTTCACTTTCTAATGCTGCAAATAGATACTTCTCAGCACCTTTTTCACGCATTTTTCGATTCACTTTTGTTTTATGTTTACGAATTTGACGCTCTAATTTATCTAGGACAAGATCGACAGCTGCGTATAAATCACTGTGGGTCTCTTCAGCTCTCAATACGAGATCATTCATTGGGATTGTGACTTCTATTTTTTGATCGTTATTGTAGACTTTTAAGTTTACATTTACGTCAGCAGTTGGTGTCTCGTCGAAATAACGCTCTAACTTACCAAGCTTTTTCTCTACGTATTCCCTAATTGCTGGAGTCACCTCAATGTTTTCACCGCGAATGTTATACATCATGTTCGAACTCCTCCTTTAATCCATTGCTATACCTCTACAATTCTACAATACCCGACACAATCCCTTCCTAAACTATTAAAATTTTTAGAAAATTTAGTGAAAATTTTTAGAACCTGAGAAAAGTTTATGAAAAAACCAAAAAAATAGACCTTCTTCATAAGAAGAAGGGTTGTATTTTTTACGCAAAATTAATTTTTTTTATCGTAAAACATCCCATCAAACGATTTCATTTCGTAAGGGTTTACATAGCTGTTATTATGCTTTTTTTTCACTTTTAGCAAACGGAGATCTTCCATGATTCGATGCCGGATGAAGATCAGATTTTGATCAATCGTCTTATTCATTTCGACAATTTTCTTACCCATCCATTCATGATCTCTACTTTTTGGCGGCAGCTTCTCCATGAGGTCACGTCTTTTTAATAGAAGATACTCTAATTTCTGAATGTCCTCTTCTCGATTTTTGTCAGAAAATATTTGAGTAAGTCGGTAAATCTCGTCAGTTATCTGATACAGTTCGTTTATCATATTTATGCTTGGCCGCCGCTTCCATGGACTTGCTGGCGGTGAAGCTGCACAACTTGCTTCCACGTATCGCGGAACTCTGTTACATATTGTTCGGCTTCATCCAAGCTCTCTATGTCATTTTTTGTGTTCGCTTCAATTAAACACTGGTTGATATAGTCATACATAGTCATCATAGACTTAGCAACTTGCACGTTTGTATCAAGGGTAATCATTAATTCTTGAATAATATTTTGTGCTTTTAACAAATTCGTATTTTTTAGCTCAATATTTTTTTCCTGTATGCCTGTTCGTGCAAGTTTGATAAATTTCAAACACCCGTTATACAGCATAAGCGTTAACTCTCCTGGAGAGGCAGTCTGAACAGCTCCCTGCTGATACGCTTGATATGGATTATTTGCTGCCATAAACGTTCACTCCTTCTTAACTAAAATATTGCGATAACTGCGCGCTTTGAGCATTTGCATTTTGAATGGCTTTCTCCATTGCTGTAAACTGACGATAATACCGGTCCTCTACTTGTGTGAGCCTGCTTTCAAAACTAGTAATTTGGCTGTTTACGCTTTTTAAATTCCGCCCAAGCAAAAATTGTTCACTTGTCCATGTTGAACGGCCAGCGCGCTGCTCAACTTTGGATACGGTTTGAGTAATCGTATCTCGTAAACGTCGTACAATCCCTTTTTCACTTGTTGTACTTCCACTTTTCATAAATAAATCCATAACAGACTGCGGGTCTTTTTCAATTGCTTCTTTTAATTTAGTCCCGTCACCTTCAATCACTAGCTTGCCTCGATCACTATAGTTTGCGCTAGTTGAAATACCGATGTCCGTTAGCTGTGAAAATGCTCCGCTCACTCCTGATACAGAGGCATACCAGTTAGAACGCATTTGATTCAGCCCGCTTGATAAAATTGTGTCTCCTTTTAACAAACCGCTTTTTGCTTTATCATCCCACTGCTCAGCTTGTTTGTCCGTTAGCTTTTCTCTTTCTTGATCCGTCAAAGGCTGATAGTTTCGGTCTCTTTCTTCGGTAATCTTTCCATTAATTTTCTCAATCAGCTCATTATATTTAGTCACAAAATCTTTGATTGTATCAAATACTTTTTGCGTATCATTGCTTACGTTAACGCGCACATCTCCTGTGAAATTATTTTGAAGGGTATAGGTAACGCCTCCCGTTGTAAATGTATTGGATTTACGAGTTGTTTCTAGACCGTTTAGCGTAAATGTTGCATCTGTTCCTTTGACTTCACTTTTGAGCTGCAAAAAGTCCGTCAAAAACCCGTCTGAAAAAACCATATTTGCACCCTCCACACTGTTAGCAGAAGATAAATTCCCCGTATCTTTACGAGTCATGACAACTTTATTCGTTCCTTCATCAAAAAAAGCTGAAATGCCTGCTTTCGAATTGCTGATTTGTGTGAGAACGTTGTTTAATGAAGTTGAACCGTCAAATTCAAATACAGTGCTGCCGTCTGGACCATCTCCTGTGGCTTTTCCATTGCTGTCGTAAGTTGTAATAGAAAAATTCAGCACGTTTTGCTGATAGGAAAACGCTTCAATTGTGCTGCCGCTTGTTAATGTGGTACCAAACGTCATTTCACCTGTGTCTTCGTTAATGAAGACTTCATCAGAGCCTAATGTTTCCGCCTTTGTTCCTATTTTTATGGTATACGCTTTACTTATACCATCAGTGGTAACAGATAAAGTGCCTGTGCCCTGATTTACAGCAGAAACAGAACCCTTAGCTAATTTTATTGTGCTAGTATCAGCACTTAACGTTATAGCCGCTTGTTCCACTGTTTTCTCAGTCCACACACTTGAATCAGTTTCTATTAAATTCCGTTGAGACCACAAGCTTTTCGTTGGATCAATCTTAGAAGCAATACTCTCAGAGCTAATACTCTGAGCAGCAGTCGCCATTGTCACGTTTGAAAGGGTATAAGACGCGTTTCCTGCTGAGGAAGTTGCAGTTGCTTTTACTTTCGTTTCATCTGCTGAAGATACCGTTTTAGACGAATAAGAAGACTGCAAGGTCATATTAAAAGCAAGATTATTAAAGTCTGATAACAGCAAATTCATAGAGCGATAATCGTCGCGCTGCCACTCTAACGTTTGCTTTTGTTTTTTCATCTTATCAATAGGCATTCGTTCAGCCTTCATTAAATCACTGACGATTTGATCAATATCCATCCCGCTTGCTAATCCACTTACTCTTACCACTTACCATCACCACCGTTTTTTTATTCATCTATCCATCAACTGTTAGCCATAAAATATAAGTATATTTTTTCGAATCTCCCTATTCGTTCATGGGTTTACCACTTCCTATTTTGTATCGGTAAAACGAACATTTTTTTCATAGGTCAAATGGTGCAAGATAGAAAAAGCTCACTTATTTTTTTACAATAAGTGAGCTTTTTATTATTGGCCAAACAAGTTCAGTTTCTGGGATAAATTCCTTTGAATATCCTTAGGAATAAGGTATGGTGCTAGATTTATAATATCTCGTAACGAATCAATGGTTACAGAGGCAGATAAATTTATATATTCATCCGTTGTATCTGCTTGCTCAAACGAAATGGAATCTGGCAAATTATTGAGCAGAGTAATTTCATTCATTTCTTTATCGACCGTGACATCAGAAGACTCGTTAATATTTAAGCGATCCCATACAAGAGACCTCGGAATCGGCATTCTTCCTAAATGCACACTATTCACCTTCAAAACAAGCTTTCCATTCTCGGCATTTGGTGTTACATCAACTACAAACTGTGATTCCATAAAAGATACTACATGTTTATTAATATAAAATTTTATATGTTCCGGAAGCAACTCCACTTCTGCTCCCTCAACCGTTTCATCATTTTCATAAAGGTAGCTGCGCAAATAATCGTTAACATCGCTCTCACTCAATCGGTAGCCTAAAATAGGGGAGCCTCCGTTCAGTTCTAGCGACGTCGCACGAGCGGACTTTTCTTGTGCTAGTGAAGATAATGAAGCAGTCTGATCAAGCTTTTCAACATTTCTAACTGGACTAACGAAAAAATACAACCCAAATAAAAGGATAATAAATAGAAAAATAACAGCTATAAATTTTCTCAAACACACGCACCCTTTCAAACATTCTTCTTGGAACATAATACCGATTTATCTTTTATCATACAAGATAAATAAGATGTATGTCGAAAACTTGTATAAAATGTACGTATATACTCGACATCCCAAATGGCGAATAAGTCTATAGTGAATAAAACGAGTCTTTTTCAACTTAAAATGCGTCAATTTTAGTAACTTAAAGTCGATTTTTATAGGAATTTGATAATTGGCACACTTCTTGCTTATTATAAAGGTAAGGGGAGGAATTTCTATTTATATTTTCAGAATTTACTTTATTTTCTAATAGTCTTTCGATAATTTTAAAGGAGTGAATACGATGGGAAACAAAACAGAATCACACGGAAAGTTAAAGCAACGTCACGTTTCCATGATTTCCATTGCAGGTATTATCGGGGCCGGCTTGTTTGTAGGAAGCGGATCCGTTATTAACGCAACAGGCCCAGCAGCAGTAGTTTCATATGCAGCAGCCGGACTGTTAGTCGTTCTATTAATGCGTATGCTCGGTGAAATGGCTATGGTAAATCCAGATAAAGGTTCATTCGCGACATATGCTCAGCAAGGAATTGGCCCGTGGGCAGGTTATGCTGTTGGATGGCTTTACTGGTTTTTCTGGCTAATTGTAATTGCAATCGAAGCCACTGCAGGAGGAGCAATTGTTCATGAATGGCTCCCTTCCGTACCAATTTGGCTTTTAAGCTTAATCTTAACCTTTGCATTAACCTTAACAAACTTATTCTCTGTCAAATCATTTGGAGAATTTGAATATTGGTTTGCAATGATTAAAATTGTGGCAATCGTTGCTTTTATGGGAATCGGTTTAGCTATTATTTTCGGATTAATCCCAGGTACATCTTCACCTGGTTTAGCTAATTTAACGGGGCACGGAGGCTTTATGCCAAAAGGTACGAACTCTATCTTTTTAGGAGTTATTACCGTTATTTTCTCTTATTTTGGAGCTGAAATTGCGGCTATTGCAGCTAGTGAATCAGAAAATCCAGCAAAAGCTATTACAACTGCTATTCGCAGTGTCGTATGGCGAATTTTAATTTTCTATATTGGTTCAGTTGCTATTTTAGTAACTCTTTTACCTTGGAACTCAGCTGATTTACTAAAAAGTCCGTACGTAACAATGTTAGAAATGGTCAACATTCCAGCAGCTGCACAAATTATGAATTTAGTCGTATTAGTATCCGTTTTGTCTTGCTTAAACTCTGCTTTATATACGAACTCGCGAATGATTTTATCATTAGCTCAAAAAGGACAAGCTCCTCGTGCTTTAGCAAAGGTAAGCAAATCAGGCGTGCCGGCAAGAGCCGTATGGATTAGCACAGCTGCCGCATATGTATGTGCTATCTTTAGCTTCGTTTCGCCGGATAAACTCTTTTTATTCTTAGTTAACGCATCAGGAGCCATTGCTCTTATTGTGTACTTAGCTATCGCTATTTCTCATTTACGCCTGCGCAAAAAAATGATTCAAGCCAACCAGCCAATTAAAGGGATGAAAATGTGGTTGTTTCCATATTTAACATACGTAACAATTGCTGTTATTACCGTGATCTTCTTATCAATGGCATTTATTGATTCGATGCGCTCACAGTTTTTCTTAACTCTTGGATTAACCGTTGTGGTTCTTCTTTCATACTCGTTCATCAAAAAAACGAACAATAAGCGACCTGACGATCAATTTTCCGAGTCAGAAAATATTGCAAAATAAAAAAGCCGCAGATGCGGCTTTTTTATTTTGCTTTTGATTATTTCTCAACCGATATGTCACGATGAAGATTTCGAAGCGGCTGAGGAGGGCAAATACGTCGCGTCGTGTAAGAAACGATAAAAATAGTTAACAACCCGCCTACCATCGCAAATGTACGAAACGGAAACATGACCACTCCGTCTTCAATCATCGGGTACGGAAGCAGTGCCTTTAAATGAAGCAATGGTTCTCCTCCACCGATTCGAAGAACAAGAGACACAATAAACCCAGCCAAAGATCCGTACCAGTTAGCTCCTTTAAAGAATAAAGCACAAACCAACTGCGGAAAAAGTATGCAATACACTAGGTCCCCTGATAAATACCATAAAGAGTAGACACTCTCAGAGTTTAAAGCAATTAGAGTTGCTCCAGTTCCAATGATAATGATAGAACGTTTAATAACTTTATCTAACTGCGCCTGTGTCGCATTTGGTTTTACAATCGGACGATACACGTTCCAAGCTGCCATTCCCGAAGCTGAAAGTAACGAAGCCGCTACTGCAGCCATGACGGCAGCAGCTAGTCCTCCAAGCGCAATCGCTCCTACTAAATCAGGTGTTAGATATTTAAATACGTATGTTAAAATCATAGACGCGCTCTCAGGGCTTGACGCTCCAAATGAAGACCAGTCCGCACTGTAACCAATCATTCCTATTAAAGTTGGAGGCAAGGCCGCTAGAGCGCAAAAAATGCCGGCTGTAATAGATAGCCACATTGCTGCTTTTTCATTTTTAGCAGATAACACGCGCTGAAAATAAATCTGCCATGGAATACCACCAAAAATAAGTAAAAATGTGCTATCCCACCATTGCCAATATGTATTTCCCCATTTTGGATCTTCCCAGCCTTTTAATGGAGGAAATAAATGAAGAGAACCAGTCATACCTTCTGAATAAGTAGAAAAAACGGCTCCCACCCCTCCCGTATTCGAAAATGCAAAAGGAAGCACCAGAAATAATCCTAAAAACATAATAGAAAGCTGTAAGATATCGGTATGTGCTACTGCCCACAAGCCGCCAATCACGGTGTATGCAATGGCAATAAGTGCGGAAAGAATGATGGAAATTGAAAAACTGAGGCCTAAAATCACACCGAATGTTGTTCCTAAAGCAGTTAAGATAGCTGCGCTCCAAAACAGCTCTCCTAATATAGCTGGAAAATAAAGAACCGTAGCCATTTTCTTACCGAAACGAGATTCTAGAGGATCGAGCATTGTCATAAACTCAAACCTTCTCATCTTTCTAGCAAAAAAGATACCGCCTAAAATTAAGCTGATTGAATAACACCATGGCGCTTGCGTCCAAGTCAGTCCTGAGGAATAAACAGTTTCGGCCGTTCCAGCAATATACCCTCCACCTACCCAAGTAGCGGTCATTGTGAACATTGAAATCCATAGCGGCATAGATCTTCCCGCAACAAGCATATCATCTGATTTTCCTTTTTTACTTGCAGCAGCTCGAGCACCAATAAAGTAAATAACACCATACATAATGAACATTAAAATGAGGCCTGGCCAATAGAGATCTGGATTATAGAGAGAATAGATAAATGCGACAACCATAAAGATGAAAAATCCTATAATAGTTGTCCATAAGGGGGTTAGTAGACGGTTGTTTCTGTTTGATTTCCCTGAAAAGTCAGAAGTCTCATTCGACTTTTCAGGTCTGGCTTGTTGTGTGTCTGAACGAAATGGCTTTTTAGCATTTTGCATCGTCTCACATCCTTTAAATTGATAAAGAAATCTAAAGACATAACTGTCCTCTATTCCTTTTTCCTACCAGCATACAATTAAACCTAAAAATAGATTTTTTTAGAATAAACTATAAATAGTTGGATTATAAATACCAATACGAAGGGGAGAAATTACGTTTATATAATTATATTAAAATAATTTAAATTGACTTATTTTATTATTCAGCTAAAAATTCATAATTATTTTCATCTTCTCTCTAAACTCCTTTCTTAATTTTCACATTCAAAATCCTTTGTTTCTCAAGGTTTGTATGCAAGCAGATATCGTACTATGGTTAATATATCTGAATGTTTAGGATATTGTCAAAAAAGTTTAAGGGTTTTCATATAAAAAAAGAATAATATTCTCATAGCTCATACATAAAAAAACCTTTTGTATCAAGGGACATAGCAATCAGTATTTTTTAATTACTTTTTGTTAAATTTTTTCTTAATATCCGAATAATCAGCTCTTAATAGAGAAGAAAATCAATTTAAATTCAGAACATTTAAAGTTTTTAGATTTGACTAAATTAAATGGCCGATGCTATAATCCAAATTGTTAAGAACGTTAAATATAAATTTAACAAATTCTATTATTTGGAGGTCGATGCTATTGGAACAAACACTTATGCTTGAGAAAATGCACATAAACGGCCAATGGGTTGAAGCACGCAGCGGCGAGAAAAGAGAAATTGTAAACCCCTTTAATCAAGAGGTTATCGCTGTCGTTACAGAAGGAAATCGTGCTGATGCCATAGAAGCCATTGAATCAGCTAGAAAAGCTTTTGATGCAGGTGAATGGTCTAAATTTACAGCGGCCGAAAGAGGTTCTTTGTTATTTAAAGTAGCGGAAGAAATTCGCAATGATCGCGAGGAACTAGCAAAGCTTGAAACCTTAAATACCGGAAAAACCCTCGTTGAAAGCCTAGCAGACATGGATGGAATTGCTGATGTCTTTCAATACTATGCTGGATTAGCAGATAAAGATGGCGGACAGATGATTGAGTCACCTAATCCCGATTCTGTTAGCCGCGTTGTCCGTGAGCCTGTAGGCGTGTGCAGCCAAATTACTCCTTGGAATTACCCGTTATTGCAAGCCTCTTGGAAATTGGCTCCCGCACTTGCTGCTGGGAACACAATTGTTATTAAACCAAGCGAAATCACCCCTTTAACAACTATTCATATGATGAAAATTTTTGAAAGAGTTGGCTTTCCAGCAGGCGTCATTAACATTGTACTCGGTCCAGGTGCGACCGTTGGACAAGAAATGGCAGAGAGTCACTTAGTAGATTTAGTTTCCTTTACAGGTGGCGGAGTATCTGGACGTAAAGTCATGCAGGCTGCCGCAGGCAACTTTAAAAAAATTGCTCTTGAACTCGGAGGGAAAAATCCGAATATCGTCTTTGCTGACGCTGACTTTGACACTGCGGTTGACTATGCATTAAATGCGGTCTTCTTTCATGCTGGTCAAGTTTGTTCAGCTGGTGCGAGATTACTCGTTCAAGATGATATTCACGATAAATTTGTTTCAGCAGTTATTGAACAAGCCAAAAAAATTAAGCTAGGGGACGGCATGGACGAAGCCACTCAAATGGGACCCGTTATCTCAAAAGAACATCTAGCTAAAGTGGAACATTATATTGAGCTAGGGAAACAAGAAGGTGCTTCTCTTGTTTTAGGAGGCAAGCGTCCGACTCAGGATTCTTTACAAAAAGGCTTATTTATCGAACCAACTATTTTTACAAACTGTCATGGAGACATGAAAGTTGTCCAAGAAGAGTCATTTGGTCCGATTATGACAATTGAGCGCTTCAGTACTGAAGAAGAAGCAGTCGCACTTGCTAACGATACGATCTATGGATTAGCTGGAGCTGTTTGGACAAGTGATATGAACCGAGCTGAACGTGTAGTGAAAGCACTCCGTATGGGAACAACTTGGATTAACGATTATCATCCCTACTTCCCGCAGGCTCCTTGGGGAGGTTATAAGCAATCTGGGATTGGAAGAGAGCTTAGCCATATCGGTCTAGAAGAGTATACGGAAATTAAACATATTTATACCAATACAAATCCACAGCCAATGCGCTGGTTTCAATAAAAATTAAGGGGGAATTTAAAGATGTTTATGCGATTTGAAAGAATGGAACGTTTAAAAAGTTTTGAGATGCCAACGGTTGTAAAGCATGGAATTGGTGCTGTAAAACATACTGGAGAGGAAGTAAAAAACCTAGGTGTGTCTAAAGTTTTATTAGTAACAGATCCTGGTGTAAAAAAAGTAGGTTTAGCAGATCCCGTAATCGCTAGTTTAAAAGAAGCGGACGTAGACGTTATTCTATTTGACCAAGTAGAAGCCAACCCTTCTATTCACGTAGTAGCAGACGGCACAAAAATGTACAAGGAAAATGGATGCAACGGACTAGTAGCTGTTGGAGGCGGAAGTTCAATGGATACGGCAAAAGCTATTGGTGTAGAAGTAGCTCATAATGCTCCCGTCTTAGATTATGAAGCAGCTGAAGGAAAAAAACCTTTAACAAAACGTATCCCTCCTTTAACAACAATCCCTACAACTGCGGGTACAGGAAGCGAAGTCACACAATGGGCCGTCATTACGGATCCTGTTCGTGAGTTTAAGTTTAATACAGGTGGACCTTTAATTGCTGCTCACTTAACAATTATTGATCCAGAACTGCACGTATCTATGCCTTCACATATTACGGCCGGTACAGGAATTGACGCATTAGCTCATGCAATTGAGTGTTATACATGCCACTTTGCGCAACCAATGACAGACTCTGTTGCTTTATTGGCTATTGAGTACGTTGGAAAATACTTACGACGTGCAGTTGCAAATGGACAGGATATCGAAGCACGCTATGGAATGGCGCATGCAGCTATGCTTGCTGGCCTTTCATATGGAAGTGAATCTGCAGGAGCAGCTCACGCGATGGCTCAAACATTAGGAGGCATTTATCCAATTGCCCATGGCCCTTGCGTAGCAGCAATGCTAGGTCCTGTAATGGAGTATAACTGGATGGGTGAGCCTGAGAAATTTGCGCGCATAGCTCAAGCTCTAGGGGTCAATACACATGAACTAACACTTGAAGAAGCAGCTCAAGCAGCTGTTCGTGAAGTATATCAATTAGTTAAAGATGTACAAATCCCTTCTTTAGAAGAACAAGGTGTTCCAAAAGAAGCGGTTTCTCGCTTAGCGCAAGAAGCATTTAATGATCCTCAAACAGTTGGGAATCCTCGTGATTTAACTGTAAAAAGTTACGAATGGATTTATAACCGCTGTTTTGAAGCTACACCATTAACCGTATAAAAATGATAAAAGGCTGTTGATTTTTCAACAGCCTTTTTTATGTTACTCTTTCGCTAATTCTTCATTTAAAATATCGATGATTCTTCGGTCGTCAAAAACTTTCACTACTTTTTTCAAGAAATGATAATAATGTTTGGACTCTATAATCTGCGCTAAATTACGCTTTGCTTTTACTGCGATCTCCTCAGGTACATCTTCATCATTTAAAAGAATCTGCAGCTTGTTTTCCGCTTCTTCGATTGCCTCTAAATTAACTGAAATTTCTCTTTGCCACTTCTTACAGAAAAATGAAAAAAAGGACTTAGAAAAATCTTTTTCTGCTTCATATAAGTCTTTTCGAACACCTTTTTTCCACACTTTGTGGACCATGTCAATATTTTGCAGTGAACGAATAGATGTACTCATCGTTGGTTTACTCATACCCAATTCTTCACTCATTTGATCTAATGTAACAGGTTCATCCATAAAATAAAGCATGCCATACAGCCTTCCTACTGAAGGTGTAACACCATATAAATCCATCGTATCAGCTAAAGCACTGACAACCACATCTTCGGCTTCTTTTAATAAATCATGATACTCTTGAACATCACTCATTTACTCTTCTCCTCTTTTGTTAAATTTATTTGAATTATACTTAATAAATTTAATGATACACGATAAAAAGGAAAAAAACAGAAATTCAGTTCAATTTTTTGATAAAAAAGAAGCCTTCTCTTAAAGAGAAAGGCTTAAGACATAGTGGGGAATACTATATGTTTATCTTTCCCGATTTAGATATTATTTATACGGTATATTTTTAATTATTTTCAACCTGATTGTTTTATTTCTTTTTCGGTAATTGTTTCAGCATATCAATAGCATGTAATGTAATTTGAGAAGCACTTTTATTTTCGTTACGTATTTCTTCATAAATCTCTTGTCTATGAATATCTACAGACTTTGGAGCTTGAATTCCTAACTTTACTTGATCACCATTAACTGCAAGGACGGTCACTTCAATTTCATCACCTATTTTGATTGTTTCATGTAACTTTCGTGTTAAAACAAGCATGGACTCACTCCTTATCTATTCCTCTTACTCAAATAACCTGTGCTTCGTTTCGTAAGCTGTATTCATTAAAATCACTTGCTTAGCAAGCTGTTGCTTTGTATTAATAATAACAGGAGCCTGCAAATTAGCCGTTATCTTTTCCACAGAATCTGACATCGTAAGCAATACGTAAACAGCTGCATCTTCCGCTTGTTGTAATTGAAGCTTTTCGATTTCCTGAGGTTCTAGTTGAAAATCATAATCTAAAAAAAACTGAAATGGATCCGTGATAATAAAAGCTAATTCTTTGGTTTGAATAGACTGCAGAACTTGGAAAGCTTCGGCTTCCGGAAGTGGTAAAATAACAAATTCAGTTTCTTCCAAAAATCCTGGAATCCCTTGATTAAATGTCAGTGTTTGCTGATTATCTATTTCTATATCTCCATGATAGCTTGTGGAAATTTTCATCTCATCACACCTTTGCTAATTAATTTTTTCTTGTTATCTTTTTTCATTATAAAAAAGCTCCTTCTGTTTAGAAGGAGCTTTTTAACGCAAGAAATCTAGCAGCGTAGGCTGAATAATTTGAGCCCCTACTCCCAAAGCAGCACGATGCACGCTTTCTTGTACGGTTAAATCCGTAATGACTTTTTCAATATCTGCATCTTCATTATTTGAAAGCATCTTAGTAGCCGTAATTTCCTGTGAATCAAGGCGGTTTTCGATCAGCTCAAGCCGATTGCTCCTTGCTCCCAATTCAGATCGCTCCGCTAATAGCGTAGACAGCTGCGTGTCTACCTGTGTAGAAAGATCTTTTAGTGAGTTTACATCGTTTTGTTCAAAAGCTGTTTGAACATTGTTCATTAAGTCGAATGCACCTTGTCCAAAGATGTTTTCAGGATGAATATTGACTCTCAGCTGGATACCTTTTGATACCTCAACCGAAAAAGGATCCAGATTAATATTCGATTCTATCATACCGCTTGCATTCTCACTAATCGGCGGTGCTCCCACATTTACACCGTTAAAGATATAGTTTCCTGCCACCTGCGTATTGCCGACTTGCATATAATCCAGCTTTAACTGTTCAATTTCACGTGCAATCGCTTGTCGGTCATCACTTTCATTCGTACCGTTTAACCCTTGCACGACCAGCTCTTTAGTGCGCTGAAGAATGGAATTGACTTGTTCAAGTCCTGATTCTGAACTATCAAACCAAGACTGAGCTTCTGTTAAATTACGTTTATATTGATTTACTTCAGAAAGATTAGACCGATACGCCATTCCTTTCGTAGCGACTACCGGGTCATCGGAAGGACGAGTAATTTTCTTTCCCGTTGATAATTGGTTTTGAAGGGTTTCCAGCTTATTATAGCTATTGCTAATCTGTTTTAACGAATTAGCCGCTAACATTCCTTGTGTGACACGCATCTTTACCTTCCTCCAGTTCCAAGACCGTTTACAATTTTATCAAGCATTTCATCAATCATAGTCACCATACGGGCACTAGCGTTATATGCATGCTGAAACTGAATCATATTGGTCATCTCTTCATCCAATGAAACTGCACTGGTAGACTGGCGCCTTTGCTCCACAGCTCCTTGGAGAGTTTCTGAATTACTTTTTAAGCGGTTGGCTTGTTGGGCATCTACTGACATTTGGCCAATGACAGATTGATAAAATCCATCTAATGAAACAGCTCCGTTTCCGGAATTAATAAGCACCTTTTGACGAAATTGAGACAACAGCTGAGCATTTTGTCCATCTCCTTTGCGGCCAGTTCCATCATCTTCAGAAGAGGCCGAAGAAGCAGCAGCGATATTGTTTGTGTTTTGTTTGATTTTATCAGCAATAACAATTCCAGTTGCAGCTCCTTCTTTTTGAGAAATCTCATTAAAAAAGGACACACCATTCTCACCATCTAGCGTGACACCTTGTTCGTGCTTATCATTAAACCAGTTCACAAATTCATATGCCATTTCATCTAAATCATCAATCATTGAAGCGTAAACACCAGTTCTATTACCACTATTATCTATATATCCAGAAGCCTCAATTAACCCTTTAAGTTTTCCTTGAGGAAATGACTCAGGGTTCCGTATCTCATCCCCTATATGAATGCCCGTCACATAGGAATCTTGATTTGTTGTCAAACTGATGGCATTTATTTGATGAGTTTTCCCATCTAAAAGAGTAATAGGTCCTTGAGACGTTTGAAGCTGAACCGTTACCACTCCTTCTGACGTTGCAGAAGCGTTCCCGCTGCTTTTTGTATACTCTAAAGAAACCGGCATAAATTTAGAAATCTCATCTAGCAGCCGATCTCTTTCATCATACAAATCATTAGGTAAATAGCCATTTGGTTCTACGTTTTGTATTTGTTGGTTCACATTATTTATTTGCTCTAGCAACGAATTTACTTGTGTTACGGCTACGTCACGCTCGTTTTGTAAATCACCTTGAATCGTTTTTAAAGAAGTAGATAAATAAGAGAAAGTATCGCCTACTGCTTCAGCTCGTTCAATCATAACAGACCTGGCTCCTGCTTCTGAAGGGTGTGAAGCTACATCTTGAATGGCCTCAAAGAATTGATTAAAAACAGCTGAAAGTCCATCTTCAGTAGGTTCATTCATAATTTCCTCCATTTTTTCAAGAGCACCAGCGCGTGCATCCCAATACCCCACTTTAATGGTTTCATCTCGATACTGGGTATCTAAAAATGTATCACGTATTCGCTCTACCGTGCTGGCTTCTACTCCCATTCCTATTTGACCCGCAGTCCCAGTCTGATTCATCCCTGGGGCCGGATAAGCTGGGAACGTTTCTAAACTTACTCGCTGACGCGTATAGCCCGGCGTATTTGCATTAGATACGTTATGGCCAATCGTGTAAAGAGCCGCTTGTTGGGCATCCATTCCTCGTTTAGCCACCTGCAAACCATGAAATGTTGAACTCATTCTGCTTTCCTCCGTTCTTTATGCCTTCGAATTAAAAATAGAGTTGGACTGAAACGATCTATTATTTGTTTTTGTGTAATTGAACGAATCCTCTCGCTTCGATGGAACAAGAAGGTCTAGTTCGGTATGAATCAGCTGTAAAGACTGTGTGAGCAGCTGATTGTTTAAGTCATTTGCATACTTTATATCTTGAATGATATCTATTAGCTGTTTTTGAAAGGGTATCAAGATGGAGTATTCAGAGAATGAGCCTGCTATTTCTTCAATGGAGCGAGCAGTATGTCCGCTTTTTTCCATTGCTTCTATACGTTTTGTTTCCAGTGCAGAAATAGCAGCTATATGAGATTGCTCTTTTTGCAAAGAAGCCGTCAATGCCTTTACATCTTGTTTAATAATAAAATTCGTTTTCTCTTTAACAATGACATACAAACTTTTATGAAGCGTTACTTGTTTTTCTAGTATCGTTTGAATTTCTTGCACGTTCAATCAATGTCAGTCCTTTTATTTTTTATAGAAATCTACAATACTTTTAGCAATTTCTTTTCCGTTAATTTCGTATGTTCCGCTGTTAATTTGCTGTTTGAGCTTCTCCAATTTTTCAAGTCTTTCTGGAGATGGTTCATTTCCCTGAAGTTTCTTCGCCTCAGATGAAATATGAATCTGATCTTGTGGATTTTTTTTAGAGACCTGTTCTGTTTTTTCTGATTGTTTTTTGTACGGATTTATTCCAAATAAGTTCGATGGGTTAATCTTCATCTCTCTCACCTCTTTTTATATTTGTATCCGTTATCTCTATTCATTATATCGGAATTTCCACCTAAACCTTTAGCATCCGCAAGGAAGTTGAGACCATTTTCACAGTCCACCTTAAACATAGGTCTATAGATAGAGAGTCTGCAAACATTCAGCACACTTTTACTCTTTTTTCCTTTCGTTAGAACGATAGGTGGGACGCGTGGGCTCTTCATTTGAACGAATCATCTCACGATTATGCTTTTCTAACCCATGTTTAATTTCTTGAGAGCATGAATGGCAAAGTTTCCCTTCCCGAATCTGAGCGTTGCATTGCATGCATGGATAGCTTATATTTGGAAAGTTAGCTAACACTAAGCGACCTTGTCGAATAAATTGATGAATTAACAAATCTGAAACGCCCGTTTCTTTCATCACTTCGTAAGTCGTTGCTGTACGATTTGCTCTTTTCTTCAAGAATGAAGAAACACGTTGAAACAGAGCTTCTTCTTTGTCAAAACATGATTTACATATACTTATTGATCCAATTTTCACAAATAAATGACCGCATTCCCTGCAATTATCTAACGTTCCCATATTCGAAACTCCTCATTTGTTTTTTATTTTACTATCGGTCAAAGTTTTAAATTATACATCTTCATGCACGAATTAAAGTGAGCGAACGAACTGAACGTGCCCCAGCTTCCTGCAAACACTTTGCCGCTTGGCGCACGGTTGCTCCTGTTGTATAAATGTCATCAATCAAGAGAAATTCTTGATTCGTAACCATTGAGGAGTCGACTACTTTAAATTGCAGCCTTTCTGTCAGCCGACTTCGCCTATTTTTCTTTGATTGCTTTGTTCCTGAACAACGAACAAGAGGCATTTCTATGTTGTCACTGATCAGTTCAGCTAGTGCTAAAGATTGGTTAAACCCTCTTTCGTATAATCTCTCCTCCGTTAAAGGTACAGGAACTAGTATAGCTTTTGGGTTACATTCTTTTTTATAGAACTTATACCACTGCTCCTTGAATGCTTGGATAATTTCATAGTCTCCTTGAAATTTAAAACGCTCTATTATGCTTTGCATAAAATCACTGTACGTATAAAGAGAACGGTTAAAAAAAGAAGCATCATTCCATTTCTGACAGTCCTTACATGTGTCTAGCTCATAATGAGAAGGAGCCAGGTCTGCAAGAGAGCGGCCGCATCCCCTGCAAACGCTACTGGTGATGATGGGACATCTTTGCAAGCAAACAGTGCAAATCCTATCCGTTGAAGAAGATTTTAACAATGACCTCCAATCGAAAGAAGAGACAAGAGGTTCAAAACAAATCAGACATATTGTCATCGATCAATCAGCCCTTCCTTATAAGCTAGAGCATTCATATGTTCAATATGTCCTTTTGCTTTTCGCATAGACAGAGATTGTCCATAATGAAAAAAGACCACGTCTCCCGTTGGAAATTGAGCACTCCTCCCCACCCTTCCTGAAATCTGCACAAGAGCACTTTCAGTAAAAATCGTTTCTTCTGCTCCCAATACTGCAACATCTATGTTGGGAACCGTTACGCCTCGCTCCAATATGGTTGTCGTTACTAAAATAACGAGCTGCCCTTCTCTAAATTTCATTACTTTTTCTTTTCGCTGGGAATCTTCAGCATGGACACCGTCTACCTTTTCGGTCAGCTTTCGAATCATGTCTGTGATCGGAGCAATCCACTTAATTTGCGGGACGAAGACAAAGCATTGTTTCCCTTCATCTATTCTTTTTTTTACCCATTTCTCAACATTAGCAGGCAAGGTATCTGTTTTTATTTTTTTCTTCCAATTGCCACACCATTCAAACCGAGGAACAGGAATAAGCATTCGGTGATAGCGGGCTGGAATTTTAACTACTTGTTTTTTTCCTTGCTCAACGTCTTTTTTTAATGATTCACTTGGAGTCGCTGTTAAATAAATCTTTGACGCAACGTGTTTAGCTGCTTTTGCAACAGCATAGTGCAGCATAGGCTCTGTTGAATACGGGAATGCATCTACTTCGTCAATAATCAGCACATCGAATGCTTGATAATAATGCAAAAGTTGATGAGTGGTGGAAATAATAAGAGAGGATTCATGAAAACGGTCTTCGCTGCCTCCATACATAGCCAGCACAGATATATCCGGAAATGCCGATTGAATTCTTGGCTTTAACTCAATAACCACGTCTGTTCTTGGAGTAGCAATACAGACTTTCTTTCCGCTGTTCAACGCGGATTCAATACCTTTAAATAAAATTTCCGTTTTTCCTGCTCCGCAAACAGCCCAAATTAACAGCTCTCCATCCTTTTTTATAGCTTGAATGAGTTCATTTGAAGCACGTTCTTGAGCTTTAGACAGCGTGCCTTTCCAATTCATCACGCTGCTTTTTGGCAGGACATTACTTGCTGGCCCTTCCCAGTTTATAAAGGGTGTGCATTCACTTACTTTGCCCATTACAATACATGCTCGGCAATAGTAGCAGTTCTGGTGACATCTACTGCATGGAAATGAAGCGAAATAAAAAGGGCTATCACTTCCACACCGGTTGCATCTATATCGATTTTCTTTTTGGGTTATTGCTTTTTGATAGGAAATATATCCGTTTAGGTAATGTTCATGAATGAGGGGTAAAGGATAGGGAGTCTGATTGAGTAGCAGCTGCTTTCCGCTTAAAGAGCGCTGAAGATCTAAAGAGTAAGGGTATGAAGGATTTAAAGGTGGAGTTCTCCACGTATCGATTTGAGAGAGAGGAAAAGCATCAGGACTAGGCACTTGAACGGGATCTAGCAGTTCTTGTTTAACAGTAAAAAGCATCTCTTCATTCCTTTCCATTTTTATCGTACACATCTATATACGCAAAAAAAGGTGTTTTTTCCTGCAAAAAAACCAAATCAAATGATTTGGTTTTCGATTACTTTTTATACCAGCCTATACCGATGGCACCTTCACCTAAATGCGTGCCAATGACAGCCCCAAAATAAGAAAGGCTCCATTCAATATGAGGATATTCTTGTTCTAAGTCTCGTTGAATTTCTTTTGCTTCATTTTCACGATTAGAATGAATAACTACAGCTTTCATAGGTACGTTTTCTTTTGCATCTTCATCAAGAAGCTCGATAATTCGTTTTAATGCTCGCTTACGCGTACGAATTTTTTCAAACGGAACGATTTTTTTAGATTCAAAATGGAGCACGGGCTTCACTTGAAGAAGACTGCCAATAATAGCCTGAGCAGCATTTAGGCGACCTCCGCGCTGTAAGTGAGATAAATCATCTACCATAAAATACGCACGCATTGATAGTTTCATCTCTTCGAAACGCGCAATGATTTCGTCAGGATGTTTATTTAATCGGACCATCTCGGCTCCTTCAATCGCATAAAAGCCCTGAACCATACAGCTGATTTCTGAATCAAATACGTGCACATCAAAGTCTTCTACCATGCTACCTGCCGTCAAAGCACCCTGATACGTTCCGCTAATTCCACTAGATAACGTAATAACGATAGCAGCATCGAACTGATCTCGTTTTAACTGTTCAAACAACTCTACAAATTCTCCAATAGCAGGCTGAGAAGTGGTTGGAAGATTTTTTGCTTCTTTAATTTTTTCAAAATATTGATTTGCAGTCATATCTACTTCTTCACGATATGTTTCTTCACCAAAAATAACGCTTAGCGGTACCATATGTATATGATAGTTTGATCGAATTTCCTCTGATATATAGGCGGTACTATCTGTAATAATTGCTGTTTTCATAAGATAGGGATCCATCCTTTGTTATATAAAATAATTTCACTCTATTCTACAACATTTAGGATTAAAATGCATGTAACGAGAGGTTTACCTATTAGTAAAAGCTCCTTCACGTATACATATTAATTAACAAACCTTGAATTTCCCCTACCTGCTTGAGTAAATTTAAACTGTCTTTTTCTTTTTGAAGGATATCATTTGTCAAGTCAACTAGTTTCGTATCCACTTCTTTCACTAGCTTATATACTTTAGTCGTTCCTCTGTGGTTAAATCCTCTTTCTTCATGCAGTTCAAAACCATTTTTAACGACTTCGTTCATAAACTGCTTCACAAGCGTCTTGTATTTCCGCAAAGAATCAATAGTTTGACTTTTTACTAACTGCTTTCCCTGTTCTTCAATTTTATTTATCACTTGAGTTAAATGTTCATAGGTCAGTTCTTTTTGTTTCTTTACCATTACTCCTGTAAATGAAGCCGAACTACTTACTTCTTTTTCTCTAATGAGATTCACGGAAGAAGAAAGACCGTTAATTCGCTGTAACTCCACTATGTATCTCTCCTTTCTCTGTTAGTATACACTTCATTCAGTTTAGACTTTTAGATGTGCTTGCTTGATTAGCTGAAAAGTTTCGAGAGGCATCTGATGCGTGGATATGATGATTATCCTTTAGCTAAGAGTAATACGTATGTGCTGTTCATAAGAAGACAGCTTGTTTTTGCGGGGCGAAGAGGTAACTTTAGGCGTCTCTTTTAACACTTCATTCCAAGCGTTAGAAAGCATCTTCATCATTTGTTGAACTTCACATAAAATAAACGTATCTTTTTTTAAATTAGCCATAATTAATCTCTCAGACATATAGTTGTAAAGGGTATCTAACTGCTCTGCAATAATACCTGCTTGATATGTTAAGCCAATTCCTAGACGATATAAAATATCGTTGCACTGTTTAATTTTTTCATTCGCTGTAAAATAATCGCTGTGTTGAATTGCTCTAACAGCTTCATCAATATTTTGAATAAATTTTTCATACATCATAGCTGTTAGCTCTTGAGGAGATTTATGATAGATTAATTCTTCCGTTATAAAATTCAGCTTCATCACCTTCTTGCCTTCTTTAAATCCATTTTCTATGTGTTGCGCTATAACTCTTAAATTTTTAAAGTATACCAGTTGAGGTTTGAATAAATTCTTTTACGACCTCATATGTATCTGAATGTATTGAAGACCTTCCTTTACAAGAGCTTGCATCAAATGGATGGACATTGTTTTGAGGTATGGATGCTTTTGTCGAAAGTTGAAGGACGAGTAAATGCACAGAGGTATCACCCTTCGCCTTCCTAGAAGATATCTTCTTCCCTTAACTTATCGGTTGGTTTCCTCTCTCATTACACATGACTTTTTACCCACAATTTCAAAAAAAGTTATAAAAAGAAAAAAAAAGTCCGATATACCTAGTGGTATATCGGACTTTTGAACTTATCTTACTTCTACCCAACCGTTTTTGATTGCCACAACAACAGCTTGCGTGCGATCATTTACATTCATTTTTTGCAAAATATTACTCACATGGTTTTTAACGGTTTTTTCACTAATATATAATGCTTCTCCGATTCCTCGGTTACTTTTACCATCAGCCAACAATTGTAGCACTTCACACTCACGACGTGTTAACAAATGCAGTGGACGGCGAATCTCAATTGGTTCGTGCGGATAAGAAGACGACTGTCCTTGAGCTGCTAGTCGACGGTACTCTTTTACTAAACTATGTGTTACTTTAGGGTGTAAATATGAACCACCTTCTGCAACTACTTTCACCGCTTCAATTAACGCATCCGCATCCATTTCTTTTAGCAGATAGCCTCGTGCCCCTGTTTGCAAGGCATGAGTTACATATGTCTCATCATCATGAATAGATAAGATAATAACTTTAGCATCCGGATTTACTTCTACAAGCTTTTTCGTAGCTTCTACACCATTCACAGCCGGCATGTTAATATCCATGATTACAACATCAGGTTGATGTTCTTCTACAAGGTCAATAACTTCGCTACCGTCGTCACCTTCTGCAACTACTTCAAAATCTTTTTCGAAATCTAAAATTCTTTTTACTCCTTCACGGAATAATTGGTGATCGTCGATTATGATAATTCTTGTCTGCATGTTTGATTCCTCCCCAAATCGAACAACAAATGTTTTACTCTATATTGACCCCTATTTATATACATATCTCTGCCTTTTTAAGCGGCTATAATCGGTACTTTAATCATAACAAGCGTGCCTTGGTTAATTTTCGAATGAACAGAAATAGTCCCATCTAACAAATCAACACGCTCTTTCATTCCTATTAAGCCGAACGAATTCTCTTTTTTCTCTTCTTGATTAAAACCACAGCCGTCATCTTTGACCAGCAAAATAGCGTGCTCATTGTTGAACTCTATCTTCACCTGGATTTCCGTCGCGTCTGCGTGTTTTAATGCGTTCGTTACAGCTTCTTGCACTAGACGAAACAGTGCTACTTCTAATTTTGAAGCAGTTCGCTTCTCTTGTCCAATGGAAATAAACGTAATCCGAGGCTTGCCTTCGTTATAATCTTCGATTGTATCAAGATATTTACGCAGCGTCGGAATTAGACCTAAGTCGTCAAGTGCCATCGGTCTTAAATCATATATAATTCGACGTACTTCGTATAGGGCAGAACGAACCATTTTTCGTAAATCTCGAATTTCCTCCATTGCTTCTTTTGCACTACGTTCCCGGTAAATTCGGTCAATTAATTCTGATCTCATCATAACATTTGCAAGCATTTGAGCTGGGCCGTCATGAATCTCTCTTGACAAACGTTTCCGTTCCTCTTCCTGAGCTTCAATAATCCGAAAGCCAAAATACTCTTTTTGAATAGCATCTTCTACTATTTCCCCTACTTGTTTTAAGTCACTTGTTAAATAATTTAACACAACGGAAATTTGACCTACTAAGTGATCTGCACGTTTAATCGTTTCTTCCAATGTAAGCAAGCGTCTTTCTAGTTCATCTCGACGATTACGCAGCTGATATTCGCTTTGCTGATTCATCAGCAGCTTGGTTTGTAATTCGTGTGCTTTTTCATAAGCGTCTTTTACTTCAGGCTCTGAATAAATTTGAAAATGTCGGCTCACATCAGACAAACGCTTTCGAGCCAACCTTGCCTGAGTTTCCAATTTATCACCTTGCTCTATCGTCTCAAGAACTTTTCCTTTTAACACTTCTAACTCTTCTTTAATTTGCTGATATTCTTGTCTGGCATCTTCAGAAAGGCGATAGACTTCATTTTTACTATCTCCCACTGTGCCAATAATCTTCTCAAAAATTTCATCAAGTGCCTTGCTTGTTAATTTATGTTTCGACATTTACTCACCCCAAACTATACTCACATTCGGAGAAATGTCTATACGTTCATGCTATATATAGTATTCGTATGACCTATCTGAATTGTGAGGATAAGATCCATATTTTCTCCCTATCTGACTTTTTATATCCAAAAAGTAACGGTTGTTTTAGTACCCTCAAACTCGACATCAATCGACGCTTGACTCGCGTTATTTGAATAGATTACCATTTACGCTCACTCTTCAACAGTGACTAACTGCCTGTTTAAATCATTTCATTATTTAGCTATACAAGCCTGCACACTATTTTATTATAACGTATATTCTGTATGGCTTGTTTAAGTGATGTTGAATTTGATTAATTGATGTCTTTTCATAAACATTTTATACTAATAGCAAGTAAACAGTACGTAAATACCCGTTTTTCTTCTATTTATAACGCTAAGGAGGATTTTTTGATTGTTATCACAATATTATACCGTAAAACAAGAAGGTTCACATGAAATCACTATTCAAAAATCTAGATTCATTTGTCATATGAAACGTGTAACAACTGAGGAAGAAGCTCAGCAATTTATTCAAGACATTAAAAAACAGCACTGGAATGCTACTCATAACTGTTCAGCTTACCTAATTGGAGAACGAAATCAATTTCAAAAAGCAAACGATGATGGAGAACCAAGTGGAACAGCAGGCGTACCAATGTTAGAAGTGCTTAAAAAGAGAGGCTTAAAAGATACGGTAGTCGTCGTTACGCGCTATTTCGGAGGTATTAAATTGGGCGCAGGTGGATTGGTGCGCACGTATGGAAAATCCGTTTCCGAAGCGTTAAATGAATTAGGTACAGTCAAACGAACTCTCATGGCGGTTATGCATACAACCGTCGACTATACATGGCTTGGAAAATTAGAAAATGAGCTTCGCAGTTCCGTTTATCTATTAAAAGAAATCCACTACGCAGACATGGTGGAGATTGAAACATTTGTAGAGGAAGCTCAAACAGAAGCATTTACTGAATGGATGACCGAGCTAACAAACGGCCAAGCAGATATTCGAGCAGGTGAGACGACTTATTTAGAAGAAGATGTAGAATGAATTATTTACTCTTATTAAAAAACATTGTACAATTGATAAATAGCGCAACTATTCTGATGGTTGCGCTACTTGTCAATGATTAAAAACCTCGTAAAGACGCATAGCTTTGACGAGTTTGATTCATACATTCCAATTTATAACACATACTAAGTGTCACAATAAGTGTTCGAATATACGAATAAAAGGAGAAACCGTATGGCTCAATATAGACGTTTTCAAAAAAGAGTAAACAAACGGAAAAGAAAACGAAGGCTTTTTACATTTTTTCTGTTACCTATCCTTATTTTAGGGCTTTCTGCAACCGCTTATGGCTCTTATTTATTTGTTAAGGCTAAAACAGTAGCTTCTGATTCTTATGAAGGACTTGGAGATCGCGATAACTCTCCTATGCGTGATCGTAAAATCGATCCCAAAAAAGATGATATATCCATTTTATTTATGGGCGTAGATGACAGTGAAACCAGGAAGTTCGGAAAATCAGCCCGTACAGATGCTTTGATTTTGGCGACCTTTAACGAAACAAATAAAACCGTAAAGCTTGTAAGCATACCTCGAGATTCGCGGGTTTATATACCTGAAGTGAACAAAAAAGATAAAATTACGCATGCGCATGCGTACGGAGGTCCAAAAGCAACTGTAGAAACGGTAGAACAGCTGTTTAATGTCCCTGTTGATTACTATGTTAAAGTGAATTTTAAAGCTTTCACAGACATTGTAGACTCACTTGGGGGAATCGATTTTGATGTACCTTATGCGATGAGTGAAAAGGACTCAAAAGATCGTCATAATGCTATTGTCTTAAAACCAGGAAACCAACATTTAAATGGTGAAGAAGCGTTAGCTGTTGCTCGAACACGAAAACAAGACAACGATATTGAGCGAGGAAAAAGACAGCAGCAGTTGATCGAAGCCATGATTAAAAAAACTGCTTCCATTGGATCACTTAATAAATATGGCAATCTTATCGAAGCTGTTGGCGATAATATGAAAACGAATTTAATGTTCGGTGAAATGCTTTCGTTTTATGATTACGCTTCAAAAAAAGTAGACATCGAAACCATTAACTTAGACGGTAGCGATGAAAAAATTAACGGCGTTTACTACTTCAAACTAGACAATGATTCAGTGGAAAAAGTAAGTGAAAAGCTCCGCAAGCATTTAGGCATTGAATCAACTTCAGATACAACAGAATAATTAAAAAGACCTCTTGGATATCCAAGAGGTCTTTTTAATTAATTTTTTAAACGAAGCCCACGAACCATGTTAAGAATTGGCCTATATGTCTTATCAACTAATCCTATTTTTTCAACGATAATTTCAATCGCCACAAGGAGGATAGCTAGTACAAGAAAAGACCCCCACATTGTTTGTACCTTTGAAAAGATAACTGCCGCTAAGCCAAATATCGCACTCATTCCATAAATAATTAAAACCGTTTGTCTATGGCTGTACCCTAAGCGCAACAAGCAATGATGCAAATGAGATTTATCAGGAGCCGATAGCGGTTGATTTTTTACGATTCGGCGAATAATAGCAAAGAACGTATCTGAAATTGGTACCCCTAAAATAATAACTGGAACAATGAAGGAAATAACCGCTACATTTTTAAATCCTAACAGAGACAATACAGAAATCATATAGCCTAAAAATAGTGCTCCTGTATCGCCCATGAAAATCTTAGCGGGGTGAAAGTTGTAAAACAAAAATCCAAGCGTACTTCCCAATACGATGAAACCCATGCTTGTCACAAACACATTACCCATCATAATAGCCATACCAGAGATGGTAATCAATACAATAGAGGAAACGCCGGCAGCTAATCCATCCAATCCATCAATTAAATTAATAGCATTGGTAATTCCTACAATCCATAATACCGTAATTGGAATACTTAACATTCCGAATTCTAATTTTCCGCCAAACGGCAAGTTAATGAAGTCAATTTGGACTCCACCGTATACAACAACAATTAATGTCGCTACTAGCTGACCGCCTAATTTGATTTTAGCGGATAGCTCAATCATATCATCTAAGACACCGGTAATGATGATAATGATGCTTCCGATTAAAATCGGCAGCGCATATTTACTGTCAGGCTGTAAAACGAGGTATCCAATAAGAAAACTAAAAAATATCGCCAAACCTCCAAGGCGAGGCATAATTTTTTGATGAACTTTTCGTTGATTTGGTTTATCCGTTGCACCTATTTTAAACGCCAGCTTCTTAACCAGCGGAGTGATCAGAATAGATGTAATAAAACAAATAAACAAGGTCAAATATAGCATGGAGACCCTCCTCAGGTTTATGTTAACCAAAACCATAAAAAATGTATCCAACTTTATATAATTGGATAGTATTTCAAATTGCGTATAACAATAATTACTTACTTATTCCCAAAATGGATTATATCACAATGATTCTACTACTTAAATAGAAATTTATTCTCAAAAATTAGCACATTTACAAACTATTAATAGAAAAGAACTGTATTTTTTGGTGTATAAACAGCTGATTTACTTTATTCTTATGTGGTTATTTTATGTAGAAAATTTTCTTTACTATATTTTATTAAAATATAAGCGAACTCCCCCCTTTTCGTCTAATTTATTCGTCATCTTTAACTCTTTTTCCTTTTTATTAAGCATATTTAAACCTTTATTTTTATTTCACATGGCCCCACTCATTATATGAACAAACTTTTGACCTATGCATGTCCACTACTTCAAACCACATTCGCTGAATCGTTGTCCTTATCTTATATCATTTAAAAGTTAAAATATAGTGAAATGGACAGAGATAAAATTAAACAAAAAAAGGAATTTTATCAAAAAAAATGAAACTTTTTTTGATACGGTTCGTAATACATAGTAGAAACAGTATCATTCATCTTACATAAAGGGGGTGTTGAATGAACTATGTTTGGTCTATCTGTTCAAACAGTGTATTTGTATGGATTAATTATCTGCGGAAGTCTCACCTTCTTATACATTTTATTTAGCGATTTGTTAGATGGATTATCTGAAGCGATACCTTTTTTTAACCCCACTCTTCTTTTTTCTTTTTTAACATTCTTTAGTGCCAGTGGATATTTGTTCACCTATACGTCATTGCAAAATTATTGGATTATTTCGATTTCCGCTCTTATTGCCCTTCTACTCGTTATTTTGCTCAACGTTTTCGTATTGATTCCTTTATCATCGGCTGAAGAGTCTCTTGCTTTTACTGAAGATTCGTTAAAAGGAAGACTTGGTACCATTATTACTTCTGTTCCTGCAGATGGTTATGGAGAAGTATTTATCGAAGGGGTTAGCGGCACGATCTCCAAACCCGCTGCCAGCTTTAAAAACACTGCTATACCTTTAGGCAGCAAAGTGCTTGTGGTAGATATACAAAGGGGCAACGCACTCGTTGTGATTTACGAAGAAGTTATGACCAATCACTCATTATAAATAGTATTAGGGGGAGTTTTATGTTTTCAACACCTATATTAGTTGTCGTTGGAATTGTTGTTTTTTTATTAATTGCGCTGATTGCCGTATTTATTACAAAATACCGTACAGCAGGTCCAGATGAAGCGTTAATTGTAACAGGGAGCTATCTCGGAAATAAAAACGTGCACGTCGATGAATCCGGAAACCGCATTAAAATTGTTCGCGGCGGCGGTACGTTTGTGCTGCCAGTTTTTCAGCAGGCTGAGCCTCTGAGCTTGTTGTCAAGCAAACTGGAAGTATCTACACCTGAAGTATATACAGAACAAGGTGTTCCAGTTATGGCTGATGGGGTATCAATCATCAAAATTGGAGGTTCTATTTCAGAAATCGCAACGGCCGCTGAGCAGTTTTTGGGCAAAGCAAAAGAAGATCGTGAAACCGAAGCTAGAGAAGTCTTAGAAGGTCACCTTCGTTCGATTCTTGGTTCTATGACGGTCGAAGAAATTTATAAAAACCGTGAAAAATTCTCTCAAGAAGTACAGCGCGTAGCTTCACAAGATCTAGCTAAAATGGGATTAATTATTGTATCGTTTACAATTAAAGACGTTCGGGATAAGAACGGCTATCTAGAATCGCTAGGGAAGCCTCGTATTGCTCAAGTTAAGCGAGATGCTGACATTGCAACAGCGGAAGCTGAAAAAGAAACAAGAATCAAGCGTGCCGAGGCTCATAAAGATGCCCAAAAAGCGGAGCTTGAGCGAAATACAGAAATCGCGGAAGCTGAAAAAATGAATCAATTAAAAACCGCTGAATATCGTCGCGAACAAGATATTGCCAAAGCTCGTGCTGACCAAGCGTATGATCTAGAAACAGCTCGCGCGAAACAAGATGTAACAGAACAAGAAATGCAAATCCGCATTATTGAACGTCAGAAACAAATTGAATTAGAAGAAAAAGAAATTCTTCGTCGTGAGCGTCAATACGATTCTGAAGTAAAAAAGAAAGCAGATGCAGATCGTTACTCTGTTGAGCAATCCGCAGAAGCTGAAAAAGCAAAACAGCTTGCGGAAGCTGACGCCAACAAATATCGAATTGAAGCAATGGCTAAAGCTGAAGCTGAACGCGTTCGAATTGATGGTTTAGCAAAAGCTGACGCTCAGCGTGCCCAAGGTGAATCTGAAGCTGAGATTATCCGCTTAAAAGGTTTAGCAGAAGCAGAGGCTAAACAAAAAGTTGCGGAAGCATTCGAGCAGTTTGGTCAAGCGGCTATTTTAGATATGATTATCAAAATGCTTCCTGAATATGCAAAACAAGTTGCAAGTCCTTTAGCAAATATCGATAAAATTACGGTTGTGGATACAGGAAGCAACGGTGAAAACAGCGGAGCTAATAAAGTGACTGGTTATGCAACAAACTTAATGTCTTCTCTTCAAGAATCGCTGAAAGCATCCTCAGGTATAGATGTAAAGGAATTGATTGAGAACTTTTCTGGAAAAGGAAATGTGCGCCAGAGCTTGCACGAACTAACGGATGAAATCAAGCAACAAAACAAAAAAGAAGATATCTAAAAATAAAAAGCATGCGGATATCATCCGCATGCTTTTTTAACCTCTTAACACTCGAAGAAGAAACCTAGGCAATTCTAACTGACGCTTCCATCTCCATGGTTCTTTTAATAGTCGATAAAGCCACTCTAAACCAAATTTTTGAAAAACAGCCGGTGCCCGGTTCAATCGTCCTGAAATAACATCAAACGAGCCGCCTACGCCTTGATAAACAGAAGGATTGAGTTTTTCTTTATGACCAATAATCCAATTTTCTTGCGCTGGACTGCCTAAAGCGACAAACACAATTTCTGCTCCTGAATCATTAATCGTACGTTCAATGACTTCTTCATTTTTTTCATAGCCATTTAATGTTCCAACAATTGAAATCCCTGGAAACATCTCTTCCAATTTAGCTTTGGCTTCATCTGAAATGCCAGGCTTGGCTCCGTATAAAAAAATTCTTTTACCGTTATTAGTTGCTTCTTTGCACAGCTTCAGCATCATATCAATACCCGTTACACGCTCACGAATACGTCCCTTTTTGAGCTTTGAAGCTAAAATCACACCGATTCCATCTGGAATTTGATAAGTCGCTTGATTTAACAGTGACTTTAGTTCCTGATCTTCTTGTGCTTTCATAATTTTTTCAGGATTGATTGCTACAATAAATGATTTTCGGCCTTTATCTATATCCTGAAGTAACTTTGCCGCTAGCTCATCGTACGTGTCGCTACAAACGTCTATTCCTAAGATGTTTTCCTTCATTAAATCACCCGTATGTTGATTTTTTAGTTTTTTACAAACGAAAGACAGGCTGTTCAGCCCGTCTTTTTATAAAGTAGAAACTTTTGAGTCACCAAGTAACACTACGTCAAAGCCTGCTGCTTTCCATTGATCACGCTGAATGCAGTTTTTCGTATCAAAAATAATCTTTGTACGCATATGATTTTCAACAGCTGATGGAAGAAGCTCTTTGAACTCATTATGATCTGTTAAAATAAGAATCACATCTGCATGTGCAACAGCTTCATCCAAACTTTGCGTCTGACGTTCGATTTTATTCTCTTTGATATGAGGATCAAATGCTGTGTAATCAACACCTAGCTTTTCTAAGTGATGAAGCACATCCGTTGATGGACTTTCACGCATATCATCAATATTTCCTTTAAAAGCTAAACCTAAAACAGCTACACGTCCATGTTGAATGCCCTTCTCATCTAGTAGGCTTTTCGTTTTTAATGCTGTATATTCAGGCATTGAATCATTTGTCTGACGAGAAAGAGAAATAATTTTCGCAAGTTCTGGCTGAAGCTCCGTTAAGAACCAAGGGTCAACAGCAATACAGTGGCCGCCCACACCAGGACCTGGTAAATGGATGTTTACACGTGGATGATAGTTCGCTAACTTAATCGCTTCCCACGCATTTACACCAATTTTTTCACTGATTTTTGCCAGCTCATTTGCAAAGGCAATGTTCACATCACGATATGTGTTTTCAATTACTTTCACCATTTCAGCTGTTGTAGCATCCGTTACGTGAATATTTCCTTTTACAAATGTTTTATAAAGCTCAACAGTCAAGCGACTGGACTCTTCGTTAATACCACCGACAATACGGTCATTATTTACTAGTTCCTCAAATACTTTTCCTGGAATAACACGTTCAGGTGAGTGAGAAACAAATAACTCACTGCCTAATTCTAAACCAGTTTCTTTTAGCACAGGTAGCATAACGTCTTCTACTGTACGCGGAGGAACTGTGGATTCTAAAATAACTAAATTTCCTTTACGAACGTAAGGAACAATTGATTTTGTCGCTTCTCGAACATAGTTCAAGTTTGCCGTTTTATCTTCATTAATTGGTGATGGTACAGCAATAATAAAAATATCCGCCTCTTCAGCTGTTGTGCCTACCGTAAAGTGGCCGTTGTCAACTGCTGATTCTAAACGTTCTTGTAAGCCATTTTCTTCTATATGAAGTTGCTTATTTTTAATTAATTCTACTGCTTTTTCATTTACGTCAACACCATGTACATATAAGCCGTGATTGGCAAACATAACAGCTGTCGGTAAACCTATATATCCTAAACCAACTACACACAATTTCTTTGTCATTGCAGAAAATCTCCTTTATATGACATGCTTAATAAATAAAACCTATCTGATATTATATCGAAAAATGTCATTTCATGATAGCATTTATATAAAAACATGAAATAATTTCTTTTACTTATTATTATGTAACATTTTATGAGAATTCATCAATAAACGATATAACCATCTTTTGTACAACGGGCTCTAACCCAAAAGAACTATTGAAAATCTCCATGATTCCCAATAGTTCTCCTAGTAAATCTATTTTTACATATGCCCTTCTTTTTCGACAATTTCTCTAAAATAGCTCACTAACTCTTCTCGCAGCGGTTCTCTTTGTAAGGCTAAATCAATTGTTGCTTTAATGAATCCAAATTTATCTCCAACATCATAACGTTTTCCTTCGAAATAATAAGCAAGAACACGTTGAAATTCATTCAGACGTAAAATAGCATCTGTTAATTGAATTTCTCCTCCTGCACCAATCTCTTCTCTGCTTAAGATATCAAAAATTTCCGGTGTTAAAATATAGCGCCCCATAATTGCATAGCCTGAAGGGGCATCTTCTGGATTCGGTTTTTCAACAAGCGTTTCTACGTCTAATAATCCTTTTTCAAGAGGCTCTCCTTTAGGACCTACAATTCCGTACTTTGAGGTTTCTTTCCTAGGCACCTCCTGTACACCAACTACAGCGCATTCATATTTTTCGTATACGTCCATTAACTGTTTCAAACAAGGTGTTTCTGATTGAACTACATCATCCCCTAGCATAACAGCAAACGGTTCATCTCCGATAAAACTTCTTGCACAGTGAATGGCATGACCTAATCCTTTAGGTTCCTTTTGACGAATGTAGTGAACATTAGCCAAATTCGAAATCCCCTGCACTTCTTCAAGCATGTCCCACTTTTCCTTTGCCGCTAATGTTTCTTCTAGCTCATATGATTTATCAAAATGATCCTCGATTGCTCGTTTTCCGCGACCGCTTACAATTAAAATATCTTCAATACCTGATGCTACTGCTTCTTCCACAATGTATTGAATCGTTGGTTTATCTACAATTGGCAGCATTTCTTTAGGCTGTGCTTTTGTAGCCGGCAAAAAGCGTGTCCCTAATCCAGCTGCTGGAATAATAGCTTTACGAATTTTCACTTACTTTTCCTCCTGTCAATGTCAATCGTGCTTATTGGTTATAGTATAGTAAGTCTTCGATTGAGTATGTACACAAAGTCATGTTGAATCCATTTCTTTTTATAAAGAGTCATGTTGGATTCTGCTTTATCATAACAAAAGATTTTGTATAATTCTATTTTTATCATTTATAATGAAAAGAAAATTAATCACTTATAAATATAATTTTATGTTCCACTTATGTATAGAAAGGAATGGGATTATGAGTTCGTTTTCAGATCACTTACAGCACCAATTTATACATCATTTCCCGTACAGTGATGCACGCTATCGTACAAATGCCCAAGCAGGACTAGACCTTTACCGTACCCATTCATTCTTCATTTTGCACAATGATGAACAGATATTAAACGTTAAAATCGATTCGTTTTATGTTGAACTAAACAAACAGCTGCTCCCTGAAAGTACCTGTTCTTGTCAGCATAACGGATTTTGTGAACACTGCTTTGCAGCGTTTTTTTATATGTATTCATTAATAGAACCGCTTTCTCCCCTATTCAAAGAATGGCGAAACCATGAGAAAGAAGCTTTGACTATGCTATCTGCCAAACAAGTGTTAAAAAAACCCAAGGCAACTTTTCAAGAGTGGAGACAAACTTTTGAGGAGCAGTATACGCTTTTTATGCAGGGGCGGAACGAAAATGACCGGTCCATTTATCATGAATATTATCAGTACTATTACCGTTCTTTAGTGAAAAAAGCTCCTGAGCATCCATTGCTTTATGCTTTATTTTGTATCTATGGAGCGGTTCATACATTTTATAAACTATCAGCTCAATTACAGGCACATCAGCTTTCTACTAACATCGAGGAATCATTCGTATATAGTCACGTCTACAAAATAACAAATGAAATTTATGCTACCGCTGATTCATTAAAGCAAACGAAATACGATCGGGATGCATTATCTATTATAGAGGACAGCATCCCATACATCCGAGAATTATTGCATAATGATATACCTTTACAATATGAGCGTATTGAAATTTATCGCGTTATTTGGCAAAAAGTCTTCACGTTAGAAAGATGGCGAAAAAATGAGGAACGCGAATTAAAAGCCAAGCATGGTTCTTTTATAAATAATACAGCTCTTTCCTATCTTTTATTTCTTCAAGAAAAAGATAGAGAAGCAAAAGAACGTTTGAGCGATGGAACATTACAAATGATTCCCTATCTTATCCCTTGGTTAAATGATTTATTGCACGAAAAAGAAACTGACCGCTTTGCTCAGTGGGGCTCTTATATAATGACCTATATAGGAGATTACGTACGCACCGTTCCAACTACTTATCAAGGAAGCCGAAATATGGTCTCCATGATTGTAAATTTATTTCAGCACTATAAAGACTTAACGAACGAGCAAACTTTGTATACTGAAGCATTGCAAACATTACTTCCCTATAGTTTTATTGAATACAGTGATTTTCTATATGCTTCTAACCAATTAAAAAAATGGGTTGAATTACAGGTGCTTCTTCAATATGACAGCATCAAATATGACGAACAAACGATAGAGGCCTTAAAACAAAAAGATGAAAAGCTGGTTATTCCTCTTTATCATCAAATGATTTCAAAGCTGATTTATGAAAAAAAGAAAAGCAGTTATCAAGAAGCCTATATCTACTTACAAGAATTAAAAAGACTTTATCTACAAATGAATCGCTCTCTACTATGGGAACATTATATAGAAGAATTAGCGATAAAAACGAAGAAACAGCGCGCATTTCAACAACTATTAGAAAAAGGAGATTTACTGAATGTTTGATTTGTTTCATTTAACACTTGAAGTCGAACCTGTACACGATGACTTTTTTCTCTACTGTGTATCACCTAGCGGCCAAATTTTGCTCCCTGATACATGGAAAGATGCGCTGTTTCTGTGGCATGAACAGACCTATTACGGAAGTGAAGCTACACAGGTTGAGATTAATGGAAAAAAAGGAATTCTTCTTTCTGCATGGCAAATGTTCACTTTCATACAATCACCTATTCAACAGCATGTGTTGAAACCGGCTTTGTCCGCTTCAGCGGAAGATTATCAGCAAATTGCAGTCGATATGACAAAGAAGATTATCCAAGGGAAATTTCATTCTCTTCCTTTAAAAAAACAAATGACTGGATCGCTTTCACAAGCTGATGAGCAAGAGTGGCGAGCACAAATTAAAGAGAGCCTATTAAAAAAAGAAGGAAAAGACTTTTTAATAAGCATAGGAGGCGAGAGCTATAATCCTCCCTTTGACCTTTCATTGCGTGTTGTAGAGCCAACGACCGATGGAGATGTATGGACGGCTGAAACATTTGTGATTCCCCACGATGAAGCCAAAGAACCTTTTATACTGGGAAGAACACTTCCTAAAGAGTGGAATCACTACGAATCATATATCGCTTACGAACACGAACGATGGAAAGCATTGGCTCCTACTTTATACCAAAAAGGAGCGTTTATTCAGTCTGTCCTAACAGATGAGGAAGTATGGGAATTTCTAACTCAAGATAGTGCAGCATTAATTGAACAAGGTGTCTCTATCCATTTGCCAAGCTGGTGGGAATCATTAAAAAAAGCCACCATAAAAGTATCTGGCGCTATAGAAAATACTTCATCTGCATTGTTTGGTAAACAAGCTATCAGCAGCTTCCGCTGGTCATTTTCTATTGGCGATCAAACTTTTTCAGAAGAAGAGTTTCGGAAATTAGTCGAACAAAAACGCCGATTATTATCTATTAACGGACAGTGGATTCAACTGGATTCTAGATTAATTAAACAAGCGCAGAAAATTGTTAAAGAAGCTAGTAAAAAAGGCGTCTCAATTCATGAAATTTTAAAAACGAAGCTAACCTACATGGCAGACAGTAAAACTGATGAAGAAGAGGTAAAAGTTGAATTCCAACTCCCCGCTTCCTTTCAATCATTTATTACATCCTTAACGGATTTAGAACGGCTGCCGGAAGTGCTGCCTCCCTCTGAATTTAAAGGGATATTAAGACCTTATCAGCAGCAAGGCTTGAATTGGCTCATGTTTTTGAGAAAGTTTAACTTAGGAGGATGTCTAGCAGATGACATGGGGCTAGGTAAAACCATTCAATTAATTAGTTATTTAACAAACATTCATCAGTTACATAGCTTTCCTTCTCTTATCGTTTGCCCAACTTCTTTAATTGGAAACTGGGAAAAAGAATTACAGAAATTTGCCCCTTCTCTTCGTGTTCATGTTCATTACGGGCCGAAAAGAACCGGCGGAGATGCATTTGAGAAGATATGTGAAAGTACTGACGTGGTGATTACGACTTATCAAGTTGCCCTTTTGGATGTCGAATTGTTGAAAGGGTTTATATGGAACAGCATTTCCTTAGACGAAGCGCAACATGTTAAAAACCCGCAGACTAAACAGGCGAGAGCCATTCGTCAGCTGCAAGGAAGACACAAAATTGCGCTTACTGGAACTCCAATTGAAAACCGTCTGCTGGAACTATGGTCATTATTTGAATTCATCAATCCCGGTTACTTAGGAACAATCAATTCATTTAAAAACCGATTTGTAGCCGGCATTGAAAAAGGCGAGAAACCTGAACGAACTGTTGAGCTTAAAGCACTCATTCAACCTTTCTTATTGAGAAGAACAAAACAAGATAAAAGCATCGCCCGCTCACTGCCTGATAAACAAGAACAAAAAGAATATATCCCGCTGACAGCGGAACAAGCTTCACTTTACCAGGAGCTAGTTCAAGAAATGCTTCAAGAAACAGAGGAAAAAACAGGATTTGAACGAAAAGGCATGATTTTGCAAACACTAAATAAGCTAAAATTATTATGCAATCATCCAGCTTTGTACTTAAAGGAAAGTGCAGCTAAACAAACGGTACGGCGATCTCATAAAAGTGAAAAAATTATTGAACTCGTAGAGAGCATTCGCACACAGCAAGAAAGCTGTTTAATCTTTACTCAGTATATTGAAACAGGACTCATGCTACAACGAACCTTAGAAAAAGAAATCAACGAGCCGGTTTTATTCCTTCACGGAAGTTTGTCAAAAGAGCAAAGAGATGAAATGGTTGCTCAATTTCAAGCAAGGAAAAAAGCCATCTTTATCCTTTCTCTTCGCGCAGGTGGAACTGGATTGAATTTAACAGCTGCAAATCACGTTATTCATTTTGACCGATGGTGGAACCCAGCCGTTGAAAACCAGGCAACCGATCGGGCCCATCGCATTGGTCAGAATAAATTTGTTCATGTTCATAAATTCATTACAAGAGGAACGATTGAAGAAAAAATTGATGAAGTGATCAATCAAAAACAACATCTCAACAATGAACTCATCCAAGGAGATCAATGGGTAACAGAACTTTCGAATAAAGAGCTACAAGAGCTTCTTGCTTACAGAAATGAATAAGAAAAATTATAAAATGTGTTACACCGTTACCAAAAAGAGGACTTTTTTACTTGTCCTCTTTTTTTATTAGATCATTCGACACAAAAAAATAAGTGTAAATCGTTCTTCAACTACTGATAAAGATACAAAAAACGCGATAAATATCGTTTTTTGAATAAAAAGGTATTTTTATAGCGAAAAAGACCCTTTACTTTCTCTTTAAATTCCAGCATATTTATACATATAATATTTTTGTAATTTAATAGACATATTGGAAAAATAAACACGAAACATTTACATAATTAGGGGGATTTATTAATGAAAAAAAGGCAGCTCGCTTTATCTCTAGGCGCCATTGTTGGCGGGACATTCTTATATCAAGCTTCAGCTGAAGCATCTGCTTCAACTGTTCAAGTGAAAGCTGGAGATACACTTTGGTCGTTATCTACTAAATATCATACAACGGTAGAAGCTTTAAAAAGCGTAAATAAGTTATCTTCAAATACAATTCACATAGGACAAACGTTATCGATTCCTTCTGCTTCAACCTCTCAACCATCTAATAAGGAAGAAAAGCCTTCAGCTACTGCTACTGGTTCAACCTATAAAGTTCAAAGCGGCGATACCCTTTGGAAAGTGGCTACTCGTTTTAATATGAGCGTAGAAGAATTAAAACGTTTGAACACTCTTTCTTCCAACATCATTTATATTAACCAAACGTTAAAAGTAAATGGAAGCAACAGCGCATCGACTCCAACTACGAGTAAACCAGCAGAAACTCCTTCTAAGGATGCAAACGGAACTTACAAAGTTCAGCGTGGAGATAGCCTGTCTAAAATAGCTTCGGCATTTCACATGAGCGTCAGCGAATTAAAACAAATAAATGGATTAACGTCTAATACGATTTATGTAAATCAACAATTAAAGGTATCAAAAAGCGCCCAAACAACTACGCCAACAACAAAACCAAGTACATCAACACCTTCAACTTCTAGCGGAACATTAAATGTATCGCAAATGATTTCAGATGCAAAACGTTATATGGGTGTTCCTTACAAATGGGGTGGCACAACTCCTTCTGGTTTCGACTGCAGCGGATTCATTTATTACGTAATGAAACAACAAATTTCTACAACGCGCTATACGACGGCTGGTTATTGGAGTGTATCAACACCCGTAAGTAATCCACAGCCTGGTGACCTAGTGTTTTTTAATACATATTCTAGCGGCCCTACACATATGGGCATTTACCTTGGTAATCGTCAATTTATTCATGCTGGATCTTCTACCGGTGTAACCATTGCAAGCTTAGATAACAGCTACTGGAGCAAGCGCTACTTAGGTGCAAAAAGGTTTGCTAAATAACTGATAGAAGCTGAGACAAGAGTATGTTAGCTGAAGGAAGATCCGAATGAGTTTGATTCTTGATGGAGAATCAAACTCGTTCGGATCTTTTCATTAAAAAAACCGTTAAATAATTTAACGGCTGAAATAGAGGAATAATTCGGGGATAGCGAATACTTTAATTTTCTCTCTTGAGAATATAGAAAGAGCCTTGCTCTTAAGGAGGATCTATCTTCTATTATGATAGATAAGGGGAATTAAAACCTTAGCTGAACTAATCACCCCCTTTCATACTAGATCACTTTATTCTTCTTGTTGATTTGAACCAAATGAAGAAGAATCAGATGGCTTTCCACTTAAAAATTTAACCGCATCAGCCACAACGTCGGTCATATATACTCGTTGCTGAAGATTATTTTCAAATGTGCGCGTTTGTACACGCCCTACCACACCTACAACCGCTCCTTTATCACAGTAAGCAGCTGTATTTTCTGCATTTTTTCTCCACAGAGTAATGTTGACAAAATCAGCATCATATTCACCTTCAACATTTCGAAACGTTCGATTAATTGCTAACGTAATAGTAGATACGGCAATCCCTTCATGGGTATATCGAAGCTCCGGCTTTTTTGTCAGTCTTCCTACAAGAACAATATGGTTAATCATAGTCTACCACTCCAACTGATTGAATAATGGGAATCTTTAAGCTCATTCATGTTATAATATGGATAACCTACTATTTACGTAAAGGAGGAAACATCAATGAAAACATTTAAACTTGTGTCATTTCAATTGGTTGATAATCAAGAAAAGCGTCAGTCTGTCTCACTAACTAATGGCCTTATTATTAATAAAGAAGACGGCGAAAATAACTGGATTTTAGAAGCAGTTATCGATAAGAAATGGTACGATGAATTTCATGTTTTGTTGAAAGATAAACAAAAAGTGACGGTAGAAGCTAAAATTACGAAAGAAACAAATGATCCAGCTACCTTTATAGCTACCGTGGCTTCCATTACTTCAATTGGTGAAAATCGTATTAGTTTGTTGATGAAAGGTGTTTTAAAAGAACGGAGACTTCATTATGCTGAAATGCTCTTAGAGGATTTAATTAACCAAGGGTTATCAGGTCAAGATTTACTTCAACAGTTCAAACTGCAGCTTCGAAACAGACCGGTAAAAAGTACATCTAAAAAATAAGTCAAGTCATCTCAAGGTGTCTGGATTTAAAAGAGAGGATTATTGTTTGAGGTCTTTTTCGTTGGTCCATGAGAAGGGTAAAGAAAAGAGAACTCACTGGAGAGGTACCTTTCTTTTTTTCCTAAAAATAAATGTGCATGACTAGAACGTTTGAAGCGATTATCTCTTATGCGAGCACCTTGCCTTTTCAAATAAAAATTTGTCATTTTTTCACTCCTTTTTCTTTGTAATTCGTATATTAATGCATTTTTCCCCGTTATTCAACCATTTTTTTCAATATACCGAACAAAAAATAGGATTTTTTTACTATAAAAACCTCTATTTTTGTTCTTTTTTTTATATCCATGCAGAAAAATGAATCTTTTTAGAGAAAAAAAAAGAAATAAAAACAGGTTTTATTCCCTCTATTGCAGAAAGTAAAGTGTATATGTTTCATATTGTGCAAATTAAGCATGTTACAAAGAACATGAACTACATTCGAACAATAAGACATATACTTATCTTTACGAAATCAGGTGATGCATATGAAAGATTTTGGAGAAAGAATTAAACATTTCAGACTAAAAGGAGGATTTTCACAAGAAGAATTAGCAAATCAGTTGAATGTTTCTCGTACAACTATTTCAAAATGGGAATGTTCGAAACAAACGCCTTCCATTTTTGATTTTCTATCTCTATGTAATTGTTTTCAAATTACGCTCGACCAACTTATTGAGCCTTCCTCTTATAAACAAGATTATTTACATGACTTCCAACTTCTTTACTTAACAAGAAAACGTGAATCGGATTCACAGGAAAATACCATTTTAACCCTCATAGATAAACAGCCCTTATTAAAACATGTGCTCTTACAATTTTCATCTCTGTCACCAACTCTTCAAAAAGAGTTGCTAACGGATATTATACCTTTATTAAAGAAACTTTTTTCTGCTTTGCAGCGCCAATAAAAAAAGCTGCATCAGCAGCTCTTATGTACTATTCTTTTTTATCGCCTAAAGCAAACATAATATCTGTTTCGCAGACTAACTCTCCATCTACAGTTGCGATACCTTTTCCTTTACCAATAGATCCACGCGCACGTACAATTTCAACCTCTAAACGCAGTTGATCACCAGGTCTTACTTGCTTTTTAAAACGGCAGTTGTCAATGCCTGCAAAAAATGCTAAACGTCCTTGATTTTCCTCTTTTTTTAGCATAGCTACTGCTCCTACCTGAGCCAAAGCTTCTACAATTAAAACCCCTGGCATCACAGGATAGTCAGGGAAATGCCCGTTAAAAAATTCTTCATTGGCAGATACGTTTTTTAAACCAACTGCTTTCTTTCCTTCTTCCACTTCTAAAATACGATCGACCAATAAAAATGGATATCGGTGTGGAATAATTTCTTTAATTTGTTCAATATCAAGCATAAATAAGTCTCCTTTCAAACCGCATGTAACATACGATACTATTATCAATATACAGAATGCTCAATTGAGAAGCAACTACTTGCTTAAGCTCTGATTCCATTCACCAAGCCCATCATTTGGTCTGCAATTGAAATAGAGCGGGAATTAAACTGATACGCACGTTGGGCAATGGACATATCAGTGAGTTCTTTGCTCAAATCTACATTTGACTGTTCCAATTTCCCTTGATCTACGCCTGCTGTTTCTCGAGCTTTTCCAGTCAGATCTGTAAACATATTCGGTTGGTTCATCCCACCTGGAAAAGCAAATAGATTTTCTCCTTTAGCTTCTAGCTCCTGCGGCTTTTGGACATTTGTTAACCCAAGGGTAAACTGGTCAACGCCCGTATTCGTAGTAACCGTTATCGTTCCACTTCCATCAATCTGTATATCTTTAAATGCGTTACTGAAAATAATAGCTTGACCATTTTCCCCCAGCACATCCTGGCCAGAACCGTTTACTAATTTAACATTGTTGGGGCCTTCAGGGCTAAGGTGAAATGAACCATCTCGCGTATATTGTACAGGCTGTTCGGAATCGTTTACGGCAACTTGAAAATAAACGTTTGGATTTGATGCAGCTACATCTAATGGTTTGTCTGTATTTTCAAAAGCACCTTGCGTCATATTTAAGCGTGTTTGGTCTAGATAAGCTCCTGAACCTTGTCGAATTCCAGACGGTGTAAGCCGCTTTTCTGTTCCATGGTCTACTTGATTATTTACTTGTTGATACAGCATATCGTTAAATGAAGCGTCTCTCGATTTATATCCTGTCGTATTTGTATTAGATAAATTGTGACTGATGACATCAAGCTGCTGCTGTAGCTGCCCCATTGTATTAGCCGCTGTTATCATTGTACGGTTCATTCTCCTCATCTCCCCTGTTGCTTTTAGCGCACACGTCCAATTTCATTTGCCGCTTTATCCATGCTTCTATCGTAAGCTTGCATTATTTTTTGATTTGCTTCAAAAGCTCTTTAAGCTGTTAGTAAATCCGTCATACTTTGAGCAGCATCTACATTGGAACGTTCAACAAATCCTTGCTTTAACTGATAAGAAATGCCTGGATTATTTCTTGCTGAAGGCAAGGGCTGATTGTTCAACGTTTCATATAATCCATTCCCTGCCTTTTTAATCGTTTGTAAATCACTAGAATAAGCAATACCGATTTGTGCAATCTGCTGATTATTTTCCGTTACGTTACCCTGTGAATCAACTGTAAAGTTTTCACTTTTCAGTTGAATTGGCTGATTATTTGTATTTAATACATAAGCTCCGGTAGACGTAGTTAAAAACCCTTCTTGATCTAATGTAAAATTACTGTTTCTTGTATATTGAGGCGTATTATTAGGGCTTTGTACCACAAAAAATAGGCCGCCCTCTTTTGTAGGCATATTTTGCTCCATCAATGCAATATCAGTTGATTGAGACGTTTGCTGAAGATCGCCTTGTGTAAAATTTGGAACTGTTTCTTGCATATACACACCCGTATTAATTGTACCTATGTCTTTTTTGTTCTGAACAGAGATGCTACGGTCAGTGGGTAATTCTTCAGATTCCATTCGCTGCAGTAACATATCAGGAAATGCCTTTAACGTACCTTGATCTGCTTTAAATCCTGGCGTATTAGCATTTGCTATGTTATTCGTTAATAAGTCAGTTTGACGCTGCTGAGACAGCATACCCGCTGCTGCCGTGTAAAACCCTTTAAACATACTTCATCCTCCTTACAAGTAAACGTTGTTCGTTATAGCCGGCTGACAGAGTATAATAAATAAAAGAAGAGACTCCTCTGTATGAAACGAGCCAATAGAGGAGTCTTCATTTATTTAAACAATATTGCGACGAGATAGTTTATCAATATTATCAAGCATAATACCTGTTCCAACAGCTACACAACCCATTGGATTTTCTGCAATTAGCACAGGCACCTTTAATTCTTCCGCTAACAGCTGATCCATACCGTGAAGCAATGCTCCACCGCCAGTTAAAATAACGCCTCTGTCTATAATATCGGCAGAAAGTTCGGGAGGTGTACGCTCTAATACACTTTTCGAAGCTTGTACAATGACGCTGACAGACTCTCTAAGTGCCTCCTCTACTTCCTCAGAATAAACAGTAACCGTACGAGGTAAGCCTGAAACCATGTCTCGCCCTCGAATGTCCAGCTCTTCGTTACGAGCTTTAGGAAACACTGTGCCAATTTTCACTTTAATTTCTTCTGCTGTACGCTCTCCAATTAAGAGCTTATATTTTTGCTTAATGTACTGCAAAATTTCGGCATCAAAACGATCACCAGCCATCTTAATAGAAGCTGCTGTTACAATATCGCCCATTGAAAGGACAGCTACATCGGTTGTACCTCCACCAATATCTACGACCATGTTTCCGCTCGGCTGAAAGATATCCATTCCAGCGCCAATAGCCGCGACTTTTGGTTCTTCTTCCAAATAAATGGTTTTTCCACCGCTTTTTTCAGCAGCTTCGCGAATTGCTTTTTGTTCAACAGAGGTAATATTTGTTGGACAACAAATTAAAATACGAGGCTTGGATAAAAAACCTTTTACATTTAATTTATTAATAAAGTGTTTGAGCATAGACTCGGTAATTTCGAAGTCAGCGATAACGCCATCTTTTAATGGACGAATGGCAATAATATTACTGGGCGTTCTTCCTACCATACGTCTCGCTTCTTCCCCTACTGCTAGCACTCTATTTGTATTTTTATCAATCGCCACAACAGACGGTTCATTTAACACAATTCCTTTGCCTTTAACGTGAATTAAGACGTTAGCTGTACCTAAATCGATACCAATGTCTTTTGCTAACATACCTTAAATCCTCCTTCTATTTACATATCTTTGCATGATAACCATTCTTTTTTCCTAATTTACTATTTTATCACAATTTGTATATGTATGTTGTTATTAGCAAAAATATTTATTATATACCTATTTTATCCAAAAATTAAAATGCCCTATACTACCTCTATAAAAAAGGCAATATCGGGCATTCTTTTACTTTACAGTTTCTTCTTCTTTTTTGTACTTTAATTTTGTTGCTTCTCCTCCACGCAAATGCCGAATAGATTTATGGTAATCAAGAATTTCTTTTACTTCATTTGCTAACTCAGGATTTATTTCTGGTAGACGCTCTGTTAAATCTTTATGGACAGTACTTTTCGAAACGCCAAATTCTTTCGCAATTACACGAACTGTTTTCTTTGTTTCTACAATATACTTTCCAATCTTGATAGTTCTCTCTTTGATGTAATCGTGCACACTACTCGCCCTCCCCAAATTGGATATGAGAAGTATCCAAGGGAATGTATATATTATCCCTTTTCTAACATTCTCTTTATAGGTTTGTAACAGTTTATTAGCTTGTGTGCAGATATATGCTAGAAAAGTCAGTAAGGACAAGTGATTTCTTATATTTTTTTGAAAATTTAGTGTTTTTTATTTACTTTTTTAACATAATGCATCTCATTTTAGAAAAATTCATAAAAAAAGAAGCTCGGTTTTATCCAGCTTCTTTTCGTATTTATGGTCTTGCTTTATGCATTTGGTTTAGACGTATCTGTTGAAGGTTGTTTTGAATCTTTATCTTCTTTAGTCTTTTCATCAGATGATTTTTCGCTATCCTTTGATTCTTCAGAAGAAGAGTCGTCTTTTGGTTCTGTCACTTCAGCTGCTTTGACTTCTTTGATAGAACTAACCGATTTTCCAAAATAACTGCTTGGATTAATTGCTACACCATCTTTACGAACTTCAAAGTGCACATGTGTTTTTGCTTCTTGATTATATAAGCTTTTTCCAGCTTTTGCGATCGTTTGGCCTTGTTTAACAATATCTCCTACTTCTACATCAGCTTTCTCAAGAGATTGATACTGTGTTACTAAACCATCTTTGTGATCAATTTCTACTACATAACCTAGTAAAGGATCTTTTGTTGCTTTTGTTACTGTACCGCTAGCTGCTGCTACAACATCAAATGATTTATCTCCCTTAACAGCTAAATCAACACCTGTGTTTGGATGATACGTATTGTTGTAGAAAACTAGTGCTTCTTCTTGTTGTTTTTCAGATGCTTGATCGTCGTAGAAAGGCTTTTTCACGATAGCTGATGCTTCACTAGCAACTGGCATTTTTAAATTTTCAAGCGAAGCATTTACCTCTACAGCGTCGTCTCGATAAGCCGTACCGTCTTGGCTATAGCCGCTTTTGTCTTCTTTGCTAATATCATTTCCATTAGCTTGAAACCAAAGGACTGCTGTAAGAATAATTGCTGCACTCGCTAAATAGATAGCCGGGAACACCCAACGCTTTCTAACTAATTTTTGAACTTTCGATTTTGGAGAAGTACGTTTCTTTTCTTCCTCTCTCATATATCATCACCTCAGCAATCAGTCTGAACACAATTGAATGAATATATACACAGCGATAAAAAATTTTTTTTGATTATTTTTCAACAGATGAATCTAAAATATACATTTTATTTAAAAAAAGTGAAAAACATAAAAAAGACCCTGCTATAAGGGTCGTTGAATTAGCGTTTAGCTGTCAATTGTGCAACAAACTGATCGTTAGGAGTAATCGCAACACCTGTATAATAATGAGTAACAATATCTTTATACGTTTTTCCTTCCAGTGCCATACCATTTGCTCCGTACTGACTCATCCCAATACCATGTCCATATCCTTTTGTATTGATGATAATTTCATTCCCTTTTTTTGTCCAATGAAAGTCGGCTGACGATAAATCCAGTTTTTCCCGAACATCTTTTCCCGACAGTTCTTTACCGTTTATCTTTACGTAATCTACGCGCTGCCCCGGCGTTCTAGAGACGATTTCACCTACTGATCCACTGTTTGTTAATTTCACTCCAAGCCTCTGTTCAAAGCTAGCAACAGACATTACTTTCTGATTTGTAAATTCAGGAGACTTTTTATCCCATGGACTAGCTACACTTTTTAGATAAGGAATGGAATTCTTCCAATACGCTTCTGAATTTTCAGTGTAGCCATTGCTGGTAGAAAAGAACGTAGCATTAATTGGCTTATTTTTATACGTAAGAATTTGACCTTGGGTGTCCTTCACTGCTTCTTGAATTTTTTTGATTTTCCAATCATAGTCTTTGTTCCATCGGCTTCTTAGCTCATCTTTATTTAAATATACTTGGTACTCTACGGTATCAGTCACATCCGCTCCTTGGGGAAGATGACTATTTCCATTCATCATAGTTTGCACAATATAGGTTCTGGCTGCCAAACTTTGAGCCTTAAGTGCTTCAAGTTCAAAAGTAGCAGGCATTTCAGCTGCTACTACCCCTACAAGATAGTCTTCGAGCGGCAGTTTTTCTACTTTTTTCGTTTCCGTACGATAAACACTGACATCAAGAGGAGACGCTGTCACTTTTTGTAGTTTTTCGGTTTTTGGGGTCTGTTTGACATTTTCATGTAGCTTTCCATCTGTCTTTTCAGTAAAAGGAACAACGAGAAGTGTTGGGATGAGTAACACAATGAAAAAAAAGATGACTCCTAGTACGACGATTGGCTTTGCTTGTTTCATGAACGCCTAGCCTCCATATCTATTATTTTGACAAGGAACACCTATATCCCTATATTCCATATGTATGGAGGTGGACAACCTTTTATGACAGCAAACCGGCCATAAGGGTCGTCCAACGACAAAAAAAGCATCTCGCTATGAGATGCTTTTTTATGACATATTTACTTGACGTCTGAAGCCTGTTGAGTTTGTTCTACCTGCTTTGTTTCGTCATTTACACGTTCAATATCAGCGCCTAAAGCGGCTAATTTATTGTGGAAATTTACATAACCACGATCAAGGTGTTTTAATTCCGTTACACGCGTATAACCGTCTGCTACAAGTCCTGCTAATGTTAACGCTGCTGCTGCACGAAGATCTGTTGCTGCTACTTCAGCGCCTTGTAGTTGAGAAGGTCCGTTAATAATAACAGAGCGTCCTTCAATTTTAATATCAGCGTTCATGCGGCGAAACTCTTCTACGTGCATAAAGCGGTTTTCAAAAACTGTTTCTGTAATCATACTTGTGCCTTCTGCTGCTAATAATAATGCCATCATTTGAGATTGCATATCCGTAGGGAACCCTGGATGAGGCATTGTTTTAATATCTACTGATTTTAGCTTTTCAGGTCCTACAACACGTAAGCCGTCGCCTTCTTCAGTAATTTCAACACCCATTTCTTCCATTTTAGCAACAAGTGAACTGATGTGCTCTGCTACTGCACCGCGTACAAGTACGTTTCCACCTGTAATAGCTGCTGCTACCATGAATGTTCCAGCTTCGATACGATCTGGAATAATTGCATGTTCTGCACCATATAATTTATTAACACCTTCAATACGGATCGTACCAGTTCCTGCACCGCGAACTTTAGCGCCCATTGCGTTTAAGAAGTTTGCTAAGTCGACAATTTCAGGTTCTTTTGCTACGTTTTCCATAATTGTAGTGCCTTCCGCTAATGCTGCTGCCATCATAATATTTTCTGTGGCACCTACACTTGGGAAGTCTAAATAAATTTTAGCACCTTTTAGTCTTCCTTCAACTTTTGCATCAATAAAACCATTTCCTACTTGAACTTTAGCACCCATTGCTTCAAAGCCTTTAAGGTGCTGATCAATCGGTCTTGATCCAATCGCACATCCACCAGGTAAAGCTACACGAGCCTCACCCATACGCGCCAATAAAGGACCCATTACAAGGACTGAAGCGCGCATTTTTCTTACATATTCAAAAGGTGCATCTGTTTTTAACTCTCTTGATGCATCTACAACTACACGATTTGTTTCAAAATCTACTTCTGCATTCAGATGTCTTAAAACTTCGCCAATCGTAAATACATCGGAGAGAGCTGGTACATCATTTAGAATTGTTTTTCCTTCACTAGCTAATAAGGTTGCAGTGATAATAGGTAAAACGGCGTTTTTTGCTCCTTCAACTTTAACTGTACCGCTTAATCTATTTCCACCGCGGACGATGATTTTTTCCAAGGTATTCCCCTCCGCGTCCATTTTCTCTATATTAATATTCAGACGTAATGATAGGTGTGCCAACAACTATGGTTGTTTGACCGCCCATTCTTGTCTTGCGTAATGCAATTTGTAAGTTCATTTCCTGCTTTTTCGTTTGAAGAGCTTCTTTCCACAGTCCAGTATATGCTGAAACAGAGGTAAATGACTCTTCCACTAGAGATTCCACTGGTTTAGCATTGAAAGCTCGTAATAGGTCTTGAATTTCAACAGACAAAACACTTTCCATCTTATCATTGATTTCCCCTGTTGCACAAGAGAAAATTATGGGTTCTGACAGGAAAATTTTTTCATAATTTGTCTGAAATACATTTTGAAAATGGGTCATATTTTTTTCTTTTAAACCTTGTCCCGTTACATGATACGATATGTACGCATTGCTGTGTTCATCGATCGCATAAGTTAACAGAATGACTTCGTTCACATCTTCACTTTTGCGTGTACCTATTGCTTTCCATAGGTCTCTTTCCCTCTTCACTTCCCATTTAAAACCTCTAAAATTACTTTTAATACTTTCAGCTTGCGAATAAAAGGTTTTTTGGTCAGTAACAGCTTTTACTTCTTCTCTTGCATACAACGATACTTCAGTTAACGAAACATGCTGCTTATTTAAGGTGTGAACAATCTTCTCAATAGTAGTTTCATTGTTTTGGGCATTGCTCACATAACTTCCATGATATACGAATAAGCCAGTAATGAAAATAGCCAAAAAGACACTAATTTTTTTAAACATTTTGCCACTCCCTCTCCGTACTCATCAGTCTTTCCAGAAGGCGATGATACATACATGAAAAGGGTCGTCATATTTAGACATAGCGACATACATTAGCGTATAAATTCGTATATCTTCAACGAATGAACGTCTATTTTATCATAGACTCATAGCCTGCCAATCATTGAAAAAATGAGGGAATGCGCTGTGACCAAAATAAATAATCCAAAAAGAAATTACTTACTGTTGATGAAATCGTAATGGTCAATAAAATAAGCATTAATTTTGCTTGAAACACATGATTAGGTTTCATCAGCTTTTCAATTTGAAAGCCTTGCAAAGCATACCAAGTAATCACAATAAAAATCAAATGTGAAATCATGGTTAGTAACGTTTGCTGCTCAATTCCTCCAAACAATAAAAGCACTCCTTTTAAACACCATATGAAAAGAAGAGACGATCATCGTCTCTTCTTTTCATATTAAAGCACACTTATGCAAATTCGTAAACGGTAACATGAAAAACATTTATTTTATTCCCTATTTTAAGATCCTTTTCCATTATTAAGAAAAATAAAGAAGACGGATACGCTTAGTTAAATAGAATATATAATCATAGACGAATGCTATTTGCTCTTCCTCTTTTATATAATAGAGCAAAAAAGCCCTCTCATTCGTTTGAGAGGGCTTTTTTTAGAACTTACGTTGACTAATATCTAAACGATTGACTGCCCGTTTTAAGGCAATTTCAGCACGCTTAACATCAACGTCGTCTTGTTTGCTATCAAGGCGCATTTCAGCGCGCTTTTTCGCTTCTTCTGCACGAGCTACGTCAATCGCTTCAGCTGTTTCAGCAGCCTGTGCAAGAATTGTTACTTTGTCAGGTCTTACTTCAAGAAATCCTCCGCTAACAGCCACAAGTTCTGTACTGCTTGCTTTCTTCAAGCGGACGGCTCCAATTTGTAAAGGAGCAACCATCGGAATATGGCCATGTAAAATACCAAGCTCACCGCTCTGTGCTCGGGTACTTACCATTTCCACTTCTGATTCGTAAACTGGGCCATCAGGAGTCACTACACTGACATGGATTGTCTTCATTTAAAAAACCTCCTATGTCCCTTAAATTAAACTTCTACTCCCATACGTTTCGCATTTTCAATAACTTCTTCAATGCGACCAACTAAACGGAACGCATCTTCAGGTAAATGATCGTATTTACCTTCCAAGATCTCTTTAAATCCTTTAACAGTTTCTTTTACAGGAACATAAGAACCTTTTTGACCTGTAAATTGTTCTGCTACGTGGAAGTTTTGAGACAAGAAGAATTGAACGCGACGAGCACGTTGTACAACGAGTTTATCTTCATCAGATAACTCATCCATACCTAGGATTGCAATGATATCTTGTAACTCTTTATAACGCTGTAACGTTTGTTGAACTTGACGCGCAATTGCATAGTGCTCTTCTCCAACAATTTCAGGAGATAAAGCGCGAGATGTAGATGCTAATGGATCTACCGCAGGGTAAATACCCATCTCTGATAATTTACGCTCTAAGTTTGTTGTTGCATCTAAGTGAGCAAATGTTGTCGCTGGAGCTGGATCCGTATAGTCATCGGCTGGTACGTAAATCGCTTGAATCGATGTTACAGAACCTACGCTTGTTGACGTGATACGCTCTTGAAGCTGACCCATTTCTGTCGCTAATGTTGGCTGATAACCTACTGCTGATGGCATACGGCCAAGTAATGCTGATACTTCTGAACCCGCTTGTGTGAAACGGAAGATATTATCGATAAAGAATAATACGTCTTGACCTTGTTCGTCACGGAAGTATTCTGCCATTGTTAATCCTGTTAATGCAACACGCTGACGTGCACCAGGCGGCTCATTCATTTGTCCAAATACCATAGCCGTCTTCTTAATAACACCAGAGTCTGTCATTTCATGGTATAAGTCATTACCTTCACGCGTACGCTCACCTACACCAGCGAATACCGAAATACCGCCGTGCTCTTGAGCAATGTTATTGATTAACTCTTGAATTAATACTGTTTTACCTACACCGGCACCACCGAATAGACCGATTTTTCCACCTTTAATGTAAGGAGCTAATAAGTCTACTACTTTAATACCTGTTTCAAGAATTTCAGCTTGTGTAGATAGATTTTCGAACTTTGGTGCTTGACGGTGGATCGGATCACGACGTGCACCTGCATCGATTGGGGCGTCTAAGTCGATTTTTTCACCTAATACGTTAAATACACGACCTAACGTAACGTCACCAACTGGTACTGAGATTGCTGCACCTGTATCTTCTACTTCTAATCCACGAACTAAGCCGTCAGTGGATGACATTGCTACTGTACGAACTGTGTTATCACCTAAGTGAATCGCAACTTCTAATGTTAATTCGATTGCAACTTCACTTGCACTGCTCGGTTTATGTGAAATTTTAAGGGCGTTATAAATTGCCGGAAGGTGTCCGTTGTCAAACTTTACGTCTACAACTGGACCCATGATTTGAGTAACGCGTCCTTTTGTCATCGTGTTCCCTCCTAACTTGCTTTTCCATTAAACTTTCTATTCTAACGCTGCCGCTCCGCCAACAATTTCCGTAATTTCCTGGGTAATTGCCGCTTGACGTGCACGGTTATATGACAATGTAAGATTATTGATAAGATCTTTTGCATTGTCTGTTGCACTTTTCATCGCTGTCATACGAGCAGCATGCTCACTTGCTTTTCCATCAAGCAGGCCGCCGTAAATTAAACTCTCTGCATACTGAGGAAGTAATACTTCTAAAATCTCTTCTTGTGATGGTTCAAATTCATAACCAACAAGTTTACCAGAAGGTTGAAGATCTGTTAGAGGCAATAGCTTCTTCTCCGTCACTTCTTGTGAAATCGTATTGATAAAGTGATTGTAGTATAAGTAAAGTTCATCAAACGTACCGTCCGCAAACATTTGAACTGTTTGTGAAGCAATTCCTTGAATGTCAGCAAAAGCTGGCTGATCTGCTAAGCCTGTGATTTCAAGCAAAACCGGAATACCGCGTTTTACGAAGAAATCTCTCCCTACTCGTCCAATTGCAATCACACCGTATTCATCAGGTGATTGATGGCGTTCTTCAATAGCTTGAGATACTTTTCGCAAAATATTACTGTTATATGCTCCTGCTAGACCGCGATCTGAAGTGATTACGATATAACCAGTCTTCTTCACGCTGCGCGCAGTTAACATTGGATGTGAAGCGCCTCTGCTGCCTAGGGCTACACTTGAGACTACCTCTTGAATTTTTTCCATATATGGAACAAACGATTTTGCATTTTGTTCCGCTCTATTCAGCTTTGCAGCTGAAACCATTTCCATTGCTTTCGTAATCTGGCTCGTTTTTTTCGTCGATGTGATTCGAGTTTGTATATCACGTAATGATGCCAAAGGTTTCACCACCTTGTTTTAGAAGATCACGTGGTATGAAAGGTGAACATTTGTTCACCTTCACCTTATTGAAAGATTGTCTTAACATACCATGCTGACAATATATTATTCAGATGCAATAAATGTTTTCTTGAATTCTTCAAGTGCTGATTCGAATACGCCAGCTTCAGGAAGGCCACCAGTTGTACGGATTGATTCAAGTACTTCTTTACGGTTTGATTCTAACCATGTTAAGTACTCGTCTTCAAAGCGTGTAATATCTGATACTGGAACATCATCTAAGAAGCCTTTTGTTAATGCGTAAAGCACAGCTACTTGTTTTTCTACGCGAAGCGGTTTGTGTAAACCTTGTTTTAAGATTTCAACTGTACGCGCTCCTCGATTTAATTTTGCTTGAGTTGCTTGGTCAAGATCAGAACCGAACTGAGCAAACGATTCAAGCTCACGATAAGATGCAAGGTCTAGACGCAGTGTACCTGCTACCTTTTTCATCGCTTTAATTTGTGCAGATCCCCCTACACGTGATACAGAAAGACCAGCATTAATCGCAGGACGTACGCCTGAGAAGAATAGATCTGACTGTAAGAAAATTTGTCCGTCTGTAATCGAAATTACGTTCGTTGGGATATAAGCAGATACGTCTCCTGCTTGCGTTTCAATAAATGGAAGAGCTGTTAATGAACCTCCACCTTTTGCGTCCGATAACTTTGCCGCACGCTCTAATAAACGAGAGTGCAGATAGAATACATCCCCTGGGTACGCTTCACGACCTGGAGGACGGCGTAATAGTAATGAAAGTTCACGATAAGCTGATGCTTGTTTTGTTAAGTCATCGTAAATAACAAGTACGTGCTTACCGTTATACATAAACTCTTCACCCATTGTTACTCCAGCGTATGGTGCTAAGAATAATAGTGGAGCTGGTTGTGAAGCTGATGCTGTTACAACGATTGTGTAATCTAGAGCACCGTGTTTACGTAATGTCTCTACTACGTTACGAACTGTTGATTCTTTTTGGCCAATCGCTACATAGATACATACCATATCTTGATCTTTTTGGTTTAAGATTGTATCGATTGCTACCGATGTTTTACCCGTTTGACGGTCACCGATAATTAACTCACGCTGTCCACGGCCGATCGGCACAAGTGCGTCAATCGCCTTGATACCTGTTTGAAGCGGCTCATGTACTGATTTACGATCCATAACGCCAGGTGCAGCACCTTCAATTGGACGTGTTTTTGTTGTTTCTACCGGGCCTAAGCCGTCTACTGGCTGACCTAATGAGTTAACAACACGACCGATTAACTGCTCTCCTACTGGAACTTCCATGATGCGTCCTGTACGGCGAACTTCGTCACCTTCACGAATTTCTGTATATGGTCCTAAAATAATGATACCTACATTGTTTTCTTCTAAGTTTTGTGCCATTCCCATGACACCATTTGAAAATTCAACCAGTTCTCCAGCCATGACATTGTCGAGGCCATGAGCACGTGCGATACCATCCCCAACTTGGATAACAGTACCTACATCACTCACTTTAATCTCAGACTGATAGTTTTCAATTTGCTGCTTGATCAGCGCACTAATTTCTTCAGCTTTGATGCTCATGAATTTCACCCCTATCTACGATCTGTGTGCAAGAAGTCCTCGGTGGATCGTTTCTAATTTGCTGCTAATGCTGCCATCATAGATACGATTACCAATGCGAAGCTTCACGCCGCCGATTAGGCTTTTATCTACTACATTTGAAATATTTAACGTATGTTTTCCAACTTTTGAAGCAAATGATTGCGAGATTGCTCGTTTCTCATCTGCGCTTAAAGGTTTGACAGAATAAACAGTTGCGTCTGCCACGCCACGTACTTCGTTCGCTAGGAAACGATACTCTTGCACCATTTGGCTAACAATTTGAATGCGGTGACGCTCTAATAATAGAAGAACCGTATGTTGAACAGTTGGTGAAAGTTCAGCAAATGCCTCACTTACAAACTGTTTTTTTCGCTCAATTGTAATTTTTGGATGAGTTAATACATCCATTAATTCAGGTGTTTTAGCAAACACCTCTTCAACGATTTGTAGCTGGTCTTGCATTTCATCGATCATCTGTTTTTCTGTTGCTAATTGAAAAAGAGCTAGTGCATAGCGCTTGGCTACAGCTGGTTGACTCATCGTACATCCCCTACTTCTTGGATATATTCATGAATTAACTTCTCTTGATCTTGTTCAGAAAGTTCTTTTTCAATAACTTTCGACGCAATTAAAACAGATAATGAAGCAACTTGCTCACGTAACGCAGCAACTGCTTGATCTTTTTGCTGTTCGATTTCTTGTTTTGCTGCAGCTTTTAGACGCTCAGACTCTTCGCGTGCTGCTGCAATGATTTCTTCTTTTTTATCTTCTGCAGACTTTCTAGCGTTTTCCATCATTACTTGCACTTCTTGACGAGATTGCTTTAAGATTTCACGCTGCTCTTCAACAAGCTTCTTCGCTTCCTCATTTTGCTTTTCTGCTTCATCAATCTCACCGGCAATATGCTCTTCACGTTTTTTCATGATTCCCATTACAGGACCAAACGCGAATTTTTGAAGTAACGCAAGTAGGATAAGGAACATCACTAATTGGAAAAGAATATCTCCACCATTAATGCCTGCTGCTCCTAACACAAACATGTTCGACACGGCCATGTTCACTCCCTTCAGAGACTCCACATATATAATTTACTTCTTAAAGACATAAAGTAATGGCGAAGGTTCTTTTGAATGATCTTCGCCACATGTAACACATTATTATTTACCTTGTACCATGAATGCAATAACTACGGCGATAATTGGAAGCGCCTCAACTAAGGCAACCCCAACGAACATCATTGAAGTTAATGTACCACGTGCTTCTGGTTGGCGAGCTGTGCCTTCAATCGTCTTAGAAACGATAAGACCGTTACCAATACCAGCACCTAGTGCCGCTAAACCAATCGCAATTGCAGATGCTATTAAACCCATTTTATAAAGTCCTCCCTTAATATATATGATTTTGTTTAACTAAGTTTTGTTTTGTCCAAATTGGGTATTACTTGAACAAAGCTTTATAAATTAATGGTCGCTACTCACTTTGTGAGATAAATAAACCATCGTTAACATTGTGAAAATGAAGGCCTGAATTGCGCCTACAAAAATACTGAATCCTTGCCATAAAAGCATTGGGATAGCAGCTCCAATTGTACCTAGGAAGCCTGTTGTTGCTAAACCAGCTAGCAAGCTTAACAAAATTTCCCCAGCATAAATATTACCGTAAAGACGAAGGCCAAGCGTTAACGTATTGGCAAACTCCTCGATAATCTTAAGCGGGAATAAAAATGCCATTGGCTTGAAGTAATCTTTCGTGTATGCAGAGAAACCTCGCATTTTAATACCATAATAATGTGATAGTACAACTACCATAACGGCTAACGTCAGCGTAATTGCTGGATCAGCGGTTGGCGATTTCCACCATAAGTTATGGTCAATCACGATGGCGAATGGAAGACCCAACATATTTGACACAAAAATGTACATAAGTAAAGTTACACCTAGCGTCAAAAAGCGGCCACCTGTTTTCCAATCCATATTGCTATTAACGAGTCCTTTGACAAAATCTAAGACCCATTCAATAAAGTTTTGTGCACCGCTTGGCTTCATAGCAAGAGTACGAGTACATAAAACTGCAATTAAGAATACAATAACAGAAGCTACGGTAACCATAAGCAAGTTACTTTGACTAAAAGTAAGGCCTAGAAACTCTATAGTTGGTGATTCATGACCCAACTGTGTTCACCTCTCTTTCTATCTTCTACGCATATTTTGAACAACTAAATCTATGATAATGACAACATAATACGTCATTAATCCCACAACTACACTAATAATATGAAAGGTTTTTGGATAAGAGATGGTAATCACAACTGCGAGAGCAGCTGTTGCAAATCTTACAACAGTCCCAATTGAACGGGGCTTTTTCCCCTCATCCAACGCCTGTCCAAACTGCTCAAACTTTCTTACTAAGTTCCACAAATTATACAAACTCAGGGCGGTTCCTAAAATTAAACCTGCAAAAACAGCCTTATAACTTGTAAATCCCCAGCCGAGAACGTATAATGCTAACAAATACAATATGTATGAACGAAGTCTTGGAAAAACGTGCTGCAAATCCTGCATGAATTATTAATCTCCTGAAAAAAAATGGTGGACTGTCCGCAGCATCATAAAAACACCTGCTGCTAGCCCTGAAAGAAGGCCTAAAATCAAAAATAGTGGTTCGGTGTCAAGCCATTGATCAGCCCATCTTCCAGAGAATAAGCCAATTAAGACTGAACCTGCTAACTGTGATAGAATGATTGACACTAATGCCATCGCTTGCAAAGGATGACGGTTGCGATCTTTCATAAGCTCATACCCCTTTTGCAAAATTTTCTTTTTTCCGAATTCTCTATCGTTTTCATAGCTCAATATATGATAGAAAGGCAAAAAAAATTGCTAAAAAAGGTAAAAACAGCTAATAAAATACGCAGAAATATCAACGGTTTTCACAGGTTGAAAACCTTATCATTTATATTCCCTGTAAGCATACAATAGCGTATATTTAATGTCAATGTGTTTAAGCTAAAAACTTCACAATCTCTTCTTATTGTTCACATTTCTGCCACACATAAAACCTCTTCAAATGAAAACATTTAAAGAGGTTCATTCAATCGTTATTGTACTGTGTACAACCTGCTCTTGTCTATGCTTTTTCACAAATGCAAATATTTGGTACACTCCTGGTACAAGCGATTCATCAATCGTTATTTTTCGTTTTCTCATGCCTCTTTCTACATCCACGTCAACATCTAAATACGATACAAACTGTAAAGACTGCTTATCAAAAAGAGCGACGCCTAACTGATCTGCTCCTTCAGGCAAAAACAGTTCATAGCTATACGTATTTTTCTCTTTTTCCGCTGCTACTTGCAATCCCATGACACGAGGATAATCTGGAATGCTAATCATGTACATATAGGGAAGCGAAAATGTTTCACGTGAATCATTTATTTCCAAATATCCGTCATATATACCTTTATTTTTAAAACGGGGCTGCACCGATAAAGTGACAGCTATCTCTTTTGTCTGACGGGGTGGCACCGTGACGGGTAATGGAACATCCCAGTTCACTCCTTCATCCCTTTTTGGAACGTTTAAGCGATACGTTTTTGCTTTATCAGACTGGTTATCAATTTTAAAAGATAAAACTTTCTTTGATGGACGCGTAAAAATACCAAAAGATAAAGAAGATGGATAAAACAAAGATTCTGCTGTGACGGCTTTTGCTATTTGAATTCTTCCCGCTCCTTGTTCATATACGCGATACGTTTGACCGTTTAGCTGCTGCATTACTTTACTGGTGTTCATCAATGAAGCTTTGACTTGTTCAGGAGACCAGTTCGGGTGAGCTTGTAAAATCAGCGCACACGCTCCAGCTACATGGGGCGCAGCCATACTTGTGCCATGCATGCGTTCATATCCTCCAGGAACTGTACTATTAATGAAGTAACCTGGTGCGACGACGTCTGGTTTGATTCCCCAAGTAGTCGTTACAGGCCCTCTTGAACTGAAAGATGTGAGCAAGTCTTGCACCACTTGCTGGCCAGTGCGTAAGTACGGTTGTTGAGACTGAATGTGTTGGGTAATGGTGTCACCGCTTTTTTTACTTACCCATATCACGGGAATATTTACTGACTCTTTTAGTTTACTGACTATGCTTTTTTCTGTCGGGCTATATAAAATAACCGCTTTTGCTCCCGCCTGTTCAGCTTGTTTAATCTTTTTTTGAACCGCATTTCCTTCTGCTTTTAGCAAAATGACGTTACCCGACGCATGCTTTTGCTCTTTGGAATCTTCTTCATTTATTACACGCAGCGTTTGATTAAACGTCCATGGACGAGACCCTTCTACTGGCGCCATCATAATTTTTTCTTTGTTAAATCCAATTGTTAGAAATTGAACTGTTGTCGGAGAAACAGAAGCGCCAACGGAAATAGCTTTTCCCGCTGTACCCGGAGAGCCCACCGTCCATAAACCTGGACCTGAATTGCCGCTAGATGTAACCGTTACAATTCCTTTTTCAACAGCTCGATCTAACGCTAAGCTTGTTGGTAAATCAGGGCCATTCACATCATTTCCTAATGATAAATTAATAATATCTACATCATCTTGAATTGCTTTTTCAATAGCTAGAATAACACTTTCAGACGTTCCAGCTCCTCCAGGTCCAAGAGCTCGGTATGCATAGATTTCCGCTTGGGGTGCTACGCCTGTAATATTCCCATTCGCTGCAATAATACCAGCTACATGAGTACCGTGCAGAGTCGGTTCTCCTTGCTCACGAGTGGTTTCCATCGGCTCATAATCTTCATCTATTACATCGTAACCCCCTCTGTAGGTTTGTTTTAAATCAGGATGAGAATAATCAACCCCCGTATCGATAACGCCTACTTTGATCCCTTTTCCTGTTAAGCGCTGATTGTGAGTATCAAACAAGCCTCTTACCTGTTCTGAGCCAATGAACGTTACGCTATTTTCTTCTGTAACCTGATAGTTTTTAATAGAATGTGAACTAATAATAGATGGATTCTGAGATAGTTTTTCCAAATCAGAGATGGAGCCGTTTAATGAAAGTCCTGTAAACACCGTGTGAAATTCGCTCTTAATCTTTATATTAGGATAATTTTTTTGTAGCTGACTTTTAAATTTCGTGAATTTTTCTTTTTTAATCATCACAATGATTGATTTTTCCTGATGATTCATTTCTTGTTTTATAGAAGGAAATGTCGGATTGAGCGACATTTGCCCTCCCCCACTCCCCAATATAAAGCTAATCATTAACCATTTAATCCACATAAAAAAACACCTCTCACACTATCGTGTCTCAAAGAGACGCTTTTCATGTGAAAGGTGTTTAGAAATCTTACGAAAGCGGATTAAAAGCTTCCGGTCTGTTTTCACGGCGGTTGAAATAGTAGCTAATAGCATCACAAATGCGTTTAGAAGCTAAGCCGTCTCCGTAAGGATTCGATGCTTGTGACATTTGCTTATATACGCCTTCATCTATTAACAGCTCTTTTGCTAGCGTATAAATCGTTTCTTCTTCCGTGCCTGCTAGTTTGAGCGTTCCTGCTTCAATTCCTTCCGGGCGCTCTGTTGTATCGCGAAGTACCAATACAGGTACGCCTAATGAAGGAGCTTCTTCTTGAACACCGCCCGAATCTGTCAAAATAATATGAGCGCGCTCAGCGAAGTTATGGAAGTCAATTACATCTAACGGTTCAATTAAATGAATGCGCGGGTCATTTCCTAAGATATCGTTTGCTGTTTCTCTAACTACTGGATTCAAATGAACAGGATACACAACTTGCACATCTTCATGTTCATCTACAATACGCTTAACAGCACGGAACATATTTTTCATTGGTTCGCCTAAATTTTCGCGGCGATGTGCCGTTAACAAAATAAGACGATCATCTCCCAATTTCGTTAACACTTCATGCTCATATGTCTCTTTTACTGTTGTTTTTAACGCATCGATAGCTGTATTTCCAGTCACAAAGATTCGCTCTTCTTTTTTGTTCTCTGCTTGCAAATTAGCTGCAGACTTATCTGTTGGAGCAAAGTGCAAATCAGCGAGAACACCTGTAAGCTGACGGTTCATTTCTTCCGGGTATGGAGAATATTTATTCCATGTGCGCAAACCTGCTTCAACATGCCCGACCTGAATCTGATTATAAAAAGCTGCTAGCCCAGCAATAAACGTCGTAGTTGTATCACCGTGTACAAGTACCATGTCCGGCTTTACTTTTTTCATTACGTCGTCCAAGCCTTGTAATCCTCTGGTCGTTACGTCCATAAGGGTTTGGCGATCCTTCATAATGTTCAGGTCATAGTCAGGCTGAATGTCAAAGATGCTCAATACTTGGTCTAACATTTCACGGTGCTGAGCCGTTACTGTAACAATTGCTTCGAACTCTTCTGGTCGCTTTTTAAGCTCTAATACTAGAGGAGCCATTTTAATTGCTTCTGGTCTTGTCCCGAATATCGTCATTACTTTAATTGGCTGCTTCATGTTCATCACCCAAATCTACAAATTATTTTGTACCGAATAAACGATCCCCTGCATCACCTAAACCTGGAACAATATATCCATGGTCATTTAATTTTTCATCTAATGCTGCAATGTAAATATCTACGTCAGGGTGTGCTTCTTTTACAATTTCCACGCCTTCAGGAGCAGCAATTAAACACATAAATTTAATGTTTTTAGCGCCTCTTTTTTTCAGAGAGTTGATTGCTTCTACAGCTGACCCTCCTGTTGCAAGCATAGGATCTACTACAATAAAGTCACGCTCTTCTACATCATTAGGTAGCTTTACATAATATTCAACAGGCTGTAATGTTTCTGGATCACGATATAAGCCAACGTGTCCAACTTTAGCAGCTGGCATTAGTTTTAAAAATCCATCTACCATGCCGATACCAGCACGAAGAATTGGAACGATACCAAGCTTTTTCCCTGCAATAACTTTTGACTTTGTTTTGCAAACCGGTGTTTCAATTTCAACATCTTCTAGCGGTAAATCACGTGTTGCTTCAAAAGCCATTAAGCTTGCCACTTCATCAACTAATTCACGAAACTCTTTCGTTCCCGTTTTTACATCGCGTATGTAAGTTAATTTGTGTTGAATAAGCGGGTGATCAAATACGTATACTTTGCCCATTGATATCTCTCCTTATATATAAAGATGTACACATTAAAATACCATTCAACGAATTGAATGGTACGTACTAGTAAAAACATATCTCTTGCTAATTAAATTTATACATTGCATTCATTTTACAGAAAAAAGTTTTTGAGTTCAAGCATTATTCAAAAAATGATTGGATTGCTACCACTTTCTCCATAAAAAAACAGGCACAAAGGCCTGTCTCTCTTAAAGTGATTTATACATTTCAAACTTGCTTGTTAAAGCTTCAACGCGTGTTTTAGCTTCAGCTAACTTTTCTTCATCTTCAATATTTTTAAGCGTTAATCCGATGATAGAAGCAATTTCATCCATCTCTTCTAAGCCAAATCCGCGAGTTGTAACCGCAGCTGTACCAATACGGATACCGCTTGTTACAAATGGGCTTTGCTCATCATAAGGAATTGTATTTTTGTTTGTTGTAATACCTACATCATCAAGCGCTTTTTCAGCTACTTTACCTGTCAAATTCATTGAGCTTACGTCGATTAACACAAGGTGATTGTCTGTTCCTTCAGATACAAGAGCAAATCCTTCTTTCTTTAATCCTTCTGCTAAACGATTAGCATTGTCGATGATATTTTGAGCATAGTGCTTAAACTCATCTTGTAATGCTTCACCAAATGCTACTGCTTTTGCAGCGATAACGTGCATCAATGGACCACCTTGAATACCAGGGAAGATCGACTTATCAATCTTTTTCGCAAATTCTTCTTTACATAAAATCATACCGCCGCGTGGCCCGCGTAGTGTTTTATGTGTTGTAGTTGTAACGAAATGAGCATGTGGCACAGGATTTTGATGAAGTCCTGCAGCTACTAGACCAGCAATATGAGCCATGTCTACCATTAAATAAGCGCCTACTTCATCAGCGATTTCACGGAAACGCTTGAAGTCGATTGCGCGTGGATATGCGCTTGCACCAGCCACAATTAATTTTGGTTTGTGTGTACGAGCTTTTTCTAATACGTCATCGTAGTTAATGCGATGTGTTTCGCGATCTACACCATATTCGATGAAATTGTACTGAACACCACTAAAGTTAACAGGACTTCCGTGCGTTAAGTGACCGCCGTGCGATAAATTCATACCAAGTACTGTGTCTCCAGCCTCTAAAACAGTGAAGTATACAGCCATGTTTGCTTGTGCACCTGAGTGAGGTTGAACGTTCACGTGCTCTGCTCCGAAAATTTCTTTTGCACGATCACGAGCTAAGTCTTCTACTACATCCACGTGTTCACAACCACCGTAGTAACGTTTAGCTGGATAGCCTTCAGCATATTTATTTGTTAAAACTGAACCTTGTGCTTCCATTACCGCTGTTGTTACAAAGTTTTCTGAAGCAATTAGCTCAATCTTAGTACGTTGTCTTTGTAATTCATCCTTGATCGCATTATAAACTGCTGGATCTTGTTGCATTAGTTGTTTCTCCATCAAAATCCTCTCCTCGTTTCGTATTCGCAATGTTCGTTATTTGTTAATTCAACTACATTGTAACATGATTTATTTAGAATAAAAAAGAAAAAATGTGTATTATTTTAATATATTTAATTACGAAAGTTCGTAAAACGCTCTCATTCCACCGATTAGTTTTGGACGCGTCTTTGCTAAAGTAACATGAGCGTGTCCAACTGCGTTCAACGTACAACGAACGGGTACTGCGACATGCTTTAAATGCATACCAATGAATGTATCTCCAATATCAATCCCAGCATCAGCTTTAATAAACTCTACTAAAACAGGATCTTTAAGCTGGCCATAGGCCTGTGTAGCCATCGCTCCACCTGCTTTATGAATAGGAACAACACTAACGATTTCTAAGCGTTCTTTACGAGCTAATTCTCTTTCTACTACCAGTGCTCGATTAAGATGTTCACAGCATTGAAATGCTAAGTGGACACCCGTTTTTTTTCGAAAATCTGCTAGTGTATCAAAGATCATTTCTGCAACTTCCATTGCGCCTGCGGTTCCTATTTTTTCACCAATTACCTCGCTTGTACTGCATCCAATGACAAGTGTATGTTCTGAAGATAACTGCACTTGTGCTGAAAAATCAGATAAAACTGTTTCCAACTGCTCTTTCCATTTCGTAAGTTCAGACACGTTTTTCTTCCTTTCTTCCATTGAATACGTTCACATTATGCCGTTACTGTTGCATCACTTTGCTGCTCATACTGTTTAATTTTATTCACGCGATTTTCATGTCGCCCGCCTTCAAATTCTGTCGTTAACCAAATTTTCGCAATTTCACGTGCAAGTCCCGGCCCAATGACGCGTTCACCCATTGCTAAAATGTTGCTATCATTATGTTCTCTTGTGGCTTTTGCACTAAACGTATCATGCACTAGAGCGCAGCGAATTCCCTTTACTTTATTAGCTGCTATGCTCATACCGATGCCTGTTCCGCAAATAAGAATGCCTCGGCTTACTTCTTGGCTCGCCACTTTTTGAGCAACGGGAAGTGCATAATCCGGATAATCGACAGATGCTGAGCATTCACACCCTAAATCCACATATTCAATATTTAATTCTTCCATTAAAGAGATAATTTCCTGTCGTAAATTTATACCGCCGTGGTCAGATGCAATAGCTACTTTCATCTTTGTTTCCTCCTCATACATACCTTCATCTTCTATTAATTTTTGTTCAGTTTAAGTCTGCAAAAATTTATGGGACCTTTTATAATTTGTCGACTATTTTGTTAATCATACGCTCTAACTCTTCTAAAGTCTGTTCGTACGTCTGTAATGATCCGCCAAACGGATCAGATACTTCACCTTGCTCGCCGGCAAATTCTTTTAGCGTAAATAATTTATCACTTACGTATGGAGCTTGGTTCAAAATTAGCATTTTATGCTGCTCCGTCATCGTAAAAATATAAGTAGCCCACATCAATTGTTCTTCCGTTAATGCTGCCGAAGCATGAGAACAAGCTATGCCTTTCTGTTGAAGGGCAACTTGTGCATGAACAGAAGCTTCACTTCCATTTGAAGCGAATACGCCTGCAGACTTCACGTTTATTCCATCTATTTTTTTAGCTTTCAGCAACGCTTCTGCCATAGGGCTGCGGCACGTGTTTCCTGTACATACAAATAAGATGTTTTTCAAGATACATCCTCCCTTGCTTTCACTATGTGCGACTATGTTGATATTCCACCCTATTGTATCTCTATTGCTTGCATAAATCCAGTTAGCTTTTTTGGGTGTTTTTTATCCATAATCTCTTTATTTATCTTGAAAAAAACACCTTCGCTTTCCTTTTTTTATTGCTGTAATCTAAAAGAAGCAAAAAAAGACCATAACCTGCATGGTCATGGTCCTTTACCTATTTATATATAGTTAAAAAGGTAATAGCAATTTGATGCCAAAAGCTAATAAAATGCTCCCGCCCAGTGCCTCACTATATGAACCAAGCCAGCCTTGTACTCTTCTGCCGAGCAACAGTCCTAACCAAGTTAATAGCATACTCACTACGCCAAAAACAATAATGGTCAAAAACGTTCTTGCCCCAAAAATACCTAAGCTAAGTCCAACAGAAAAACTATCTAGACTCACGCTGAGCGCAAAAAATAACAGTCCAAAGCCAACTGGTTTGATAAACGGCGTATCGTCATGCTTAAAGGAGGAATAAATCATCTGCGCCCCAAGAATCAGCAATAAAATTCCACCGCCATAGGTAGCAAACATTCCAAGTTTATCAGACAAAAGTCGTCCAATAAACATGCCCAATAGCGGCATCCAAATATGAAATATACCGATAACAACACCAATGTAGAAAATTTGGCGAAAGCGTAAACGAATTAACCCCATTCCCAAACCAACTGAGAAAGCATCCATTCCTAAGGCAAACGCCATAATGACTAACGTGATCATTTCACTAATTAACTGAGATACATTCATCTTTACCCTCCTCGGACGTGCTCCTATTTCAAAATATGCACATTCGAAAAGGTTTAGAAGATGAATTTTATTGCTTAATCACGTGATGTCCTGCAGCTTTCATTAATCGATTCATAACGGCATGACCGACTCCTTCTTCAGAAAAACTTTCACTAACGATAATATCTACATCGCACTCATTAAATGAACGAAGAGACTCATATAAGTGGCTAGCAACCGTCTCTAAATTTGAGCGAGATCCACATGTAATGACGGCATCGGCTTTATACACATCTTCATGTTCAGATGTCGTTAATACCCCTACTCGCTTACCCTGATCTTGATAGTGATCAATAATAGATTGGAAAAAATCTGAACTGCCGTCAACAATGACAAGCGGTGCATCAGGTGCGTAATGCGTATATTTCATACCTGGAGATTTTGGCGCTTCTTTATCACTTATTAACGCTCGATCTACTTTTACGGGACCAATTACACTTTCTAACTCTTTCTGAGTAATGCCGCCTGGACGTAAAATAATAGGAATCTCTTCAGTACAATCAAGGACAGTCGACTCTACTCCTACCCCTGTCGCTCCTCCGTCTACAACTCCGCTAATACGCCCTTCTAAATCATTCATCACGTGGTGAGCTAAAGTGGGGCTTGGCTTGCCGGAGAGGTTTGCACTAGGAGCCGCGATAGGCAAAGCCACTTTTTTCAATAATGCAAGAGCTACCGGATGTGATGGCATTCTCACTGCAATGCTGTTTAAACCAGCCGTAACCTTATCTGAAACTTGATCTTTTTTAGGTAATATCACGGTAAGAGGACCTGGCCAAAAAGCATCAATCACTTTCTCTGCTTTTGAAGGAATTGACTCTACAAATGTATGCAGCTGCTCTTTATCTCCAATATGAACAATAAGAGGGTTATCACTAGGACGTCCTTTCGCTGCAAAAATTTTATCCACAGCTTTATCCGATGTTGCATCTCCTCCTAATCCATACACCGTCTCTGTAGGAAAAGCAACCACTTCGTGGTTGCGCAGCAAATCTGCTGCTTCTTCTATCTGTGGATAAATATCTTTTTCGTTCATAAAATTATCCACAACCCATAACTTAGTTTCCATCTTCTTCAACTCCTTTTTCTTTCTATATCTAGGTTTTTTTTACTTTAAAAGTACAATATGTATTAAAAACAGTAAAATACATGCATTCATTATATCAGCAAACAAGCTTTATCCACAAAATGTGGATAAAGCTTAGATTTTTGTGAATAACATTGTGGATACCCCATTAAAATGATTTATCCACATTTCCTTTTAACTAGCTGCATAAAACATCACGTAGACATCCTTAGGATTTGGTAACTGTTTTAAATACGAATGTTCTTTTAACAAATCAGGTAGAGCACTATAAGATGTTTGCTGAAAATTCATCATTTGAAAAAAATGCAGAGAGGATGCCTTATTTGTTAGTAAATATAGTTGCTTCACACCATGCTTTTGAGCCAGCTGAACGATACTTTTAAATAGCAGCAGAATATCAGATTGCATCAAAGAAGGTGACACGACAAGGGAGCGAAGTATTCCGTCCATGCCTTCTTTTTCAAACCCAACTGTTGCTAGCAGCTCGCCTTCATCACTTTCCATGATGACAAATTGATGAATATGTTCTTCTACACCCGCTGTGCTAATACCCGCTTTTTGTAAAAACTTCTGAATTCGAATATAATCATTTTTACTGGCAATTTTTAATTGTTCTCTCATTTTAATCACCTCAACTTGTTTTCTAGTAACAAATCTATGAGATGGTTAAAAAAAGTAGAACTGAATTTTATTTTTAATGATTCTATTAATTAAATACGGACGATACCCATTCTACTACAAAAAACTTAACTTCTACAGAATCTTCTTTCGATTTAGCATCAGCTTTTTTCTTAGATGAAACAGACTTTTCAGCTTCCTTACTTTCCTTTTTCTCAGCCTTAGCGCTTGTGTCTTCTTTCGCTGTGTTGCTTGTATCCTTTGCAGCTGCTTCTTTAGAAGATGCCGTTGGTTGAGAAGGTTCCTCAGCTTTCTGCTTAATAGAATCCGATGTAATAGTTGCAGATTGAATTTCTGTCTTCACTGCGGGTTCTTTACTTTCAGCCGACGTATCATCTGTTTTGTCTGCAGATTTTAATTCAGAAGCTGCTGGTTTTTCTTTTTCTGCCTTTGGTTCTTCTTCAGATGGCTCTGGCGCTTTTACCGCTTCACCGTTTGAAAAATCTAAGAAGCATAAAGGAGGAAATAGTACACACCACCAGTTTGCTCCTTCTCCTTTACCAAGAGTAATAAGCACGGCTTCATACTCACCTGCTGGATATAAAAACTGACCGTACAACTTAGTAGGAAACTCTACTTTTCCGAATTTAACGTGAACAGATTCATTTACGCCTTCTTCTTTTAGCACTTCTTTCGCAATTGTCTCAAGCGCTGGCAAATTTTCTTTAATTGTTTTTCGAGCTACAGTTACAGATGTTAAATCTTTTACCCATTCTGTAATTTGTTCGTTCACACGGTCACGAATCAGACGTTTTACGTACTGATCTTTTTCACCGTCGCTGTTTGCTAAAATACGCAGTCGAATTGCCTCGTCTGGAATGACTGCAGGCTGATCTGCCTGCACTTGGTTATGTGTATATATAAGTTGAGCATTTGCTCCAATAATTAATAAAATAAAATAAATGATAGCATATTTCTTCATTTCGGCCACCGCCCTTTCATAGGAACAGTATGGCCGAAAGCAAGATATCTTAAACTAGTAATTTAGTAAAAAAATGCATGATTTTCAAAAACCAAAGGGAAAATCATTCCCTCTGATTTTTTTAGTTATCACGAAGTTGTGCAAAAACCATTCGATCTTTTCCATTAATATCATATACACATTCTACAAAAGCTGTCGGAAACGTTTTTTGCAGCATCTCAGCTACATCTTTTGTCTGTCCGGCCCCGACCTCAAATCCAATAATACTGTTTGACTTCGTCACATATGGCAACTCTTCCATAAAACGTCGATAAAAATCCAGACCATCTTTTCCACCAAAAAGAGCTCGATTTGGCTCATGATCTTTTACCACTGTGGACAATTCATCATCTGCTGGAATATAAGGCGGATTAGACACAATTACATCAAATTTCTGATTTGATGATAGGAATGGTTGTAATAAATCTCCCTGTATAAACGTGACAGCAGCGTCCAGATTTTGAGCATTCTCCTTGGCTACATTTAAAGATTCTATAGCTATATCTGTTGCTGTAACATTGACGCTGTCAAGCTCCAACGATAAAGTGATAGCAATTGCCCCACTTCCCGTTCCAATATCGACAAGCTCAATAGACTGGTGTTGAAATTCTTTTTTCATTCGAGAAATCATTCCATATACGAGCTCTTCTGTTTCCGGTCTTGGAATTAATACATGTTCGTTTACAATAAATGAACGTCCGTAAAATTCTTCTGTCCCGATGAGATATTGTACAGGCATCCCTGCTTTATGAGCATGGACATCTTGTTCAAACCTTTTTAGCGTTTCTTCTTCTAGTTCTTCCTGCAGAGCACCTAGCAAATGAGTTCTCGTCATCTGTAAGTGATGGCGAAGCAAGAGTTCTCCCGCGTTTTCATCTCGCTTTGCCTCTTTCAAAAAAGAAGAAGCCCACTTAAGGGCTTCAAATACTTTCATTAGTTCGAATCTTCCATTCGGCGCGCTTGGTCTTCCATTACTAATGCATCGATAATTTCATCAAGCTTGCCTTCTAAGATTTGATCTAGCTTTTGAATCGTCAGACCAATACGGTGGTCCGTTACGCGATTTTGCGGGAAATTATACGTACGGATACGCTCAGAGCGATCTCCTGATCCAACTGCTTGTTTGCGCGTTGCATCGTACTCTGCTTGTGCTTCTCGCTGGAATTTGTCGTACACGCGAGCACGCAATACTTTCATTGCTTTTTCTTTATTTTTAATTTGAGACTTTTCATCTTGACATGATACCACTGTATTTGTTGGTAAATGTGTTAAACGAACTGCCGACATCGTCGTATTAACACTTTGGCCACCAGGTCCACTTGAAGCAAATGTATCTACACGGATGTCTTTTTCATGAATGTCCACTTCAACTTCTTCCGCTTCAGGAAGACATGCTACCGTTGCTGTAGATGTATGAATACGACCGCCTGATTCTGTTTCAGGAACTCGCTGAACACGGTGTGCACCGTTTTCAAATTTCATCTTTGAGTACGCACCTTTACCGTTAATCATAAAGATAATTTCTTTATAACCGCCTACTCCAGTAGTCGTTGCTTCCATTACTTCTGTTTTCCAGCCTTGTGATTCAGCAAAACGAGAATACATGCGGTACAAATTAGCTGCAAATAACGCTGCTTCATCTCCACCAGCCGCTCCACGAACCTCCATGATTACGTTTTTATCATCGTTTGGATCTTTTGGAATTAATAAAATACGTAGCTTTTCAACTAGCTCTTCTTGCTGCGTTTCTAACTCGGCAATTTCTTCTTTGACCATGTCGCGCATATCTGCATCAAGCTTATCTTCAAGCATCGTTTTCGCTTCTGATAACTGCTCTTTTACATCTTTGTATTCCTGATAAGCGGCTACCGTTTGTTGTATATCTGATTGTTCCTTCGAATATTCTCTCAACTTAGAGGGGTTGTTTACGATCTCAGGGTCACTCAGAAGTTCGTTTAACTTCTCATAGCGCGCCTCTACCGCTTCTAAACGATCAAACACGTCATTCACCTCATTCTTTATCCATAACATTGTAATTATAGTATAGCTTTAAAATAGAGTCAAAACCTTGTTAATACACGTATATGAACAAAAAAACAGAACTGCGCGTTCTGTTTTTATCATCATAAAATTCTTGCTTTATTTTTCGACCATTTCGCTTGAGTCCACAGACACAGCCTGTCCTTTGGACTTTTGCACAACGTGGCAATGACGACATCTTGGTTCGTACGATTCAGACGCACCGACTAAAATAATAGGGTCGTCATAAGAAGCAGGCTCACCGTTAATCAAACGCTGCGTACGGCTCGCAGGAGAGCCACATGAAGCGCATACGGCCTGTAGCTTTGTTACCGATTCTGCAATAGCCATTAACTGGGGCATTTGTCCAAAAGGTTCACCTTTGAAGTCTTGGTCTAACCCTGCTACAATCACACGAAAGCCTTGATCTGCTAAAGATTGAACAATTTCTAAAATATCTGTGTCAAAAAACTGTACTTCATCTATCGCTACTACGTCTGTCTCTTCATTTACTCGCTTTAAAATATCGCGCGATGCTGAGATTGAATAAGCCATAACAGATGTACCATTATGTGAAACGACAGCTTCTTCACTATATCGATTATCAATTGCAGGCTTGAACACTTGTGCTTTTTGTTTAGCAAACTGCGTACGGCGCACACGTCGAATCAACTCTTCTGATTTCCCTGAAAACATACTGCCACAAATTACTTCTATCCAACCGCTTTGTTTCATTACGTACACCACTGCGGGACTCTCCCTTCTTCTCGTTCCGTTTCTGAGCGAACCGCTACTAACTTAATCTACGTCTTCTATGTAGATCTTATTCCTATGATAAAGTACCCACTTTTTTATCAAGCAGACACTGTTTTTCTACTTTTTTAAGCAAAAAAACAGGCAAGAAGTTAAGCTACTTGCCTGTTTGTTTCGACAATGTGATTATTTAAGACCGTATTTTTTGTTGAAGCGATCAACACGGCCACCAGCTTCAGCGAATTTTTGACGACCAGTGTAGAATGGGTGACATTCAGAACAAGTCTCAACGCGGATCTCTTCTTTTACAGAACCACTTTCAAATTCGTTTCCGCAAGTACATTTAACCATAACTGTTTTATAGTTTGGATGAATTCCTGTTTTCATTCGTTTCATCTCCTTCCGCCCTGAATCATTCTGAAACAGAGTTTATTGATAAAGATAGTGATGAAATAATAACTATTTCACTGTGTACTTTATCAACACACATGATGAAATTATAACAAGGGTTGTATGCTTTTGCAACCACATGTTTTATAACTTATCGTTTATTTGCTAGAAGCGTTTTTTTCTCTTCCGTTAACATCGAAAAGAACTCTTCATTTGTCTTTGTTTGACGTAAACGTTTTAAGAATTTTTCTGCAAAATCAGGAGCATCTGCCATTGATTTGCGAATTGCCCATAAGTGGTCTAAATGCTCTTTTGGAATTAACAGCTCTTCTTTACGTGTGCCTGAACGACGAATGTCAATCGCAGGGAAGATACGTTTTTCAGCTAGTGAACGATCTAGATGCAGTTCCATGTTACCTGTACCTTTAAATTCTTCATAAATAACATCATCCATACGAGAGCCTGTATCAATTAAGGCTGTTGCTAGAATGGTTAAGCTGCCTCCATCTTCAATGTTACGCGCAGCTCCAAAGAATCGTTTTGGACGATGAAAAGCAGCTGGATCAATACCCCCTGATAGTGTACGACCGCTCGGTGGAATAACTAAGTTATAAGCACGAGCAAGTCTTGTAATGCTATCCATCAAAATGACAACATCTTTTTTGTGTTCGACAAGTCTCATCGCACGTTCAAGGACAAGTTCCGCTACTTTAATGTGATTTTCTGGCACTTCGTCAAATGTAGAACTGACAACATCACCGTCAACCGAACGCTCAATGTCCGTTACTTCTTCAGGACGCTCATCAATAAGAAGAACAATCAATTCCGCATCAGGATGATTGGTTGTAATGCTATTGGCAATTTCTTTTAACAGCATCGTTTTACCTGCCTTTGGCGGCGCAACAATTAGTCCCCTTTGCCCAAATCCAATTGGTGAAATCAAGTCAATAATACGCGTAGAGAAACTTCTTGGCTGAGTTTCCAGCAGCATTTGCTCATTTGGATAAATCGGGGTTAGTGCTGGAAAATGTACGCGTTCTTTTGACGTTTCTGGGTCTTCTCCGTTTACTGCTTCTACATGCAGTAACCCGTAGTAGCGCTCATTTTCTTTCGGAGGACGAACTTTCCCCGATACCTTGTCTCCATTACGCAGATCGAAGCGACGAATTTGTGAAGCTGAGATATAAATATCTTCTGAACTCGGTGAATAGTTAATTGGTCGTAAGAAACCGAATCCTTCTGACTGAATAATTTCAAGAACGCCTTCCATAAATAAAAGCCCATCTTGTTCAGCTTGAGCCTTTAAAATAGCAAAGACAAGTTCTTTTTTCGTTAATTTACTATAGTACGAAACTTTATACTCACGAGCATGTTCATATAGCTCTTTTAATTTCATATTTTCTAAACTGGATAATGTTAAGTTCATTAGGACACCACGCTTTATAATGAATAATTTTTAACCGTTCCTCCCATATTAAATTCAAATATAAAATTGAGAGATGATATGGATGGAATAAATCTGTGAAAATGGAGAATATAACCTTTGAAGTATAATAAGTAGAATCAATTGATTAACCATACACTTTTAGAAGAATAATTCCGACATAAAACCATTTATATTATCTTGATAAATTTAACGTAGCAATTTATATTCTAACCTTTTTCTATCTTTTTAATCAATCTTTTTTTACTTTAGAAGATGAATAAAAAAAAGGAAATTTAATAGCTTAAGAGAAGCAAGGAAAACCTTTTCATAATTTCACATTAAAGGAAATAAACTGGACGTTAAAATAAGAAGTGAAATTTATCTTTTAGCTTCCCCTTTTTATCTATTTACCCTATTCATAAATATATAAGCTACACAGACATAGAAGAACGTTCCTACACCTGTGTAGCTTATTTAACGGCTCATTTCTAGAATTTGCTTTCCTGACTGTTGTGCAATTTGCCTCTATGAATTTTGAAATTGTTCAATTTCTTCTTGAGTCATCTCTTCACGCCAAATCATTGCCCCTAAATCCGATAGCTTGTCTACTAAATGGCTGTAACCTCGGTCAATGTGCTCTAAACCCGTTACTTCTGTAATCCCTTTGGCCATTAAGCCTGCGGTTACAAGGGCTGCTCCTGCTCGTAAGTCCGACGCTTTCACACGTGCACCTTGTAAGTGAATGGGACCATTAATAATAGCTGAACGTCCTTCTACCTTAACAGATGCATTCATTCGTCTCAGCTCGTCAATATGCTTAAACCTTGCACCGTAAATTGTATCTGTCACAACGCTTGTACCTGATGCTCTTGTTAGAAGCGTCGTGAATGGCTGCTGTAAATCAGTTGGAAAACCTGGATATACTAACGTTTTAATATCTACGGGCTTCAACAGCTGACGAGTCGCTACGAGAATCTGATCTGAGCTTGTTTCGATATGAATACCCATTTCCCGCATTTTAGCCGTTAATGACTCTAGGTGCTGAGGGATAACGTTGTCAACAACAACTTCTTTTCCCATACTCGCTCCCATAATCATATACGTGCCTGCTTCAATTCGGTCTGGAATGATGGAATGACGGCATCCTTTTAATTGATCTACGCCATCAATTCGAATAACGTCCGTCCCTGCACCTTTAATACGGGCACCCATACTTGTCAGTAACGTAGCTACATCGATAATTTCAGGCTCTTTAGCAGCATTCTCGATAACGGTACGCCCTTTTGCTCTCACAGCAGCTAGCATGATATTGATTGTTGCTCCTACGCTCACAACGTCTAAATAAATTCGAGCACCAATCAGTTCATCAGCTCGAATGTAAATAGCTCCTTGCTCATTTGTTACTTTCGCACCAAGAGCTTCAAAGCCTTTAATGTGCTGATCGATTGGTCTTGGACCAAGGTAACAGCCTCCTGGAAGACCAACTACCGCTTTTTTAAAGCGTCCCAACATCGCCCCCATTAAATAATAAGAAGCGCGTAATTTTTTTACTTTTCCGTTCGGTAAAGGCATTGCAACCATTCCGGATGGATCTACTGTTAATTCGTCGTTATCAATGGTTACTTTCCCACCAATTTCTTCAACTAAATCCCCTAATAACTGCACGTCTGAAATATCAGGCAGACCTTCAATTGTAACAGGTGACTCGGCTAAAATTGTTGCTGGAATAAGCGCAACGGCACTATTTTTAGCACCACTGACGCGGACGGATCCACTTAAGGTAAAGCCACCTTGTATTTTTAACTTTTCCATTTATAGCTCCCTTCTAGTGAAAGAAAGTTTCTCACCTAGTAATTGAGGAAAATTTTGGTACAAAGAATACCTAAAAGAATGGTTATTTTTCCTATTACCTACTAGTGTACACGAAAATGAAAAAATCATGTATAGTTTCGACAAGATAAAAGAAAAATATGGCATTCACCTGTCAGGATGGTAAATGCCACACAAATTTATACATGTTTAGACATTTCGTTTTTCCCAATCTGCTAAAAATTGGTCAATTCCTGCATTTGTTAACGGATGTTTGAACAATTGCATTAAAACTTTGTAAGGAATTGTCGCAATATGTGCTCCATTTTTTGCAGCTTCTGTTACGTGCATCGGATGACGAATAGATGCTGCAATAATTTCGGATGGAATGTCATGAATTGCAAAAATATCTGCAATATCTGAGATTAAATCGAGGCCATTAAAACCAATATCGTCTAACCTTCCCAAGAAAGGCGATACGTAAGTAGCACCTGCTCTTGCTGCCATTAACGCTTGGTTAGCTGAGAAAATAAGCGTAACGTTTGTCTTAATACCTAAACTATTAAATTCTTTTACTGCTTTTAAGCCATCTGGAGTCATCGGTACCTTGATTGTAATATTCGGCGCAATCGCAGCAAGCTCTTTTCCTTCGCGAATCATGCCTTCTGCATCAAGCGCAATCACTTCTGCACTTACAGATCCTTCAACGAACTCTGTAATTTCACGAAGACGATCTTCAAACGTGATGTTCTCTTTAGCTACTAAACTAGGATTTGTTGTAACCCCCGCTAACAAACCTAATGAATGCGCTTCCTTAATCTCGTCTAAATTAGCCGTATCAATAAAAAACTTCATGAATGCCATCCCCCTGTGTTATGTATTCAGAATGATAAGAAAATTATAGTAAAAATAAAACCGCCTTACAATAAAAATAAGACGGTTTTATTTTTCAGACTCAACTAACTGCAAACAGGCCATCCGAAGATTTCAAATTATGCTTTGTTAGAAGAACCGAATTCACGCATTTTACCTTGAACCGTTTCTTTGATTGCTTCGCGAGCAGGTCCTAAGTATTTACGTGGATCATATTGTTCAGGTTGCGCAGCTAATACTTCACGAACAGCTTTAGCTGAAGCAATTTGGTTTTCAGTGTTTACGTTGATTTTAGCAGTACCTAAAGAAACTGATTTTTGGATATCTTTTGTTGGAATACCAGTTCCACCGTGTAGAACTAATGGTAAGCCTGTACGATCTCCGATTTCTTTCATTTCAGCAAAACCTAGGTTTGGTTCACCTTTGTATGGTCCGTGAACTGATCCTAATGCTGGAGCTAAGCAATCGATACCTGTACGGTTAACAAGTTCTTCACACTCGTTAGCATCTGCATAGATAACACCCTCAGCAATAACGTCGTCTTCTTGTCCACCAACAGTTCCTAGTTCTGCTTCTACAGATACTCCGTGGAAGTGAGCTAGTTCAACTACTTTAGAAGTAATTGCAATGTTTTCTTCAAATGGGTGGTGAGAAGCATCGATCATTACAGAAGTGAATCCAGCATGGATTGCTTTTGCACATGATTCAAAGCTTGAACCGTGGTCTAAGTGAATTGCAACTGGTACTTGAACGTCGTAATCTTCGATTAGAGCTTCAACCATTGCTACAACAGTTTTGAAACCGCCCATGTAGCGTGCTGCACCTTCAGATACACCAAGAATAACTGGAGAGTTTTCTTCTTTTGCTGCTTGAAGAATAGCTTGAGTAAACTCTAAGTTATTTAAGTTAAATTGACCTACTGCATAGCCTTGTTCTTTTGCTGTAATAAGCATTTCTTTCATTGATACTAAAGGCATATTGAAATCCTCCTTAAAATCAACCTTAGATTAGATGCTAACCAAAAGGCACACTCAAATAGTATGCTCTTGAATTGAGTGTTTCATGTAGAAACAACGCGCATCTTTACATAATAGATTGTCGAATTATGAATACAGTAATTAGGATACCAACTAACAATGAAAACAGCAACATTTTTAGGCTGATATTCAAAATTTGTTAGGATGAAAACCCTACCAAAACCTTAATTCGACTTTACTGGTATATATTCCCTAACAACTTTGCGGATTTCATCAATATCAAAAGGTTTTGCAAAGTGAGTTAACGCTCCTAGATCTTTTGCTTCTTGAATCATATCCAATTCACCATAAGCGGTCATAATGATGACTTTAATCGTTTCATCGTGCTGCTTTAACCTTTTTAAAATTTCGATTCCATCCATTCCTGGAATTTTCATATCTAATAAGACAAGATCCGGTGCTTGCTCTTTTGTAATATCAATCGCCTGGAAGCCGTTCGCCGCTTGAAATGTCGTATAGCCTTCTTTTTGCAGCACTTCCGTTAATAAAATACGTATACCATACTGATCATCAACAATTAAAATTTTCTCTGCCAATATAATCCCACCTTTTATATTCCTCTTCTACAGACAAAACTAACATATGTATTTCGCCTTTAAAACAAAAATCCCTGCTAATTAGAGAAATTGTTACAAAACATAGCTTTTTTTGTCATCCATCTAACTTCATTGCACTTTACTTTCATTGTAGCTCATTTCAAGATAGAATACAGATAGCTTTTTTCGTTATAATGTGTAGATAGACGGCTTTAGCCGCTTAAATCGAAGGGAGATTCTATGCTTAAAATTTTCACAACTCAACTTTCAGGTTTTTTTAAACGAATTGAAGAACAAGAAGAATTCCAATTTGAAGATGCCGCGCGTATTTTAGCACAGGCCTCTGTCGGAGAAGGATTTATCTATATTTATGGTGTAGAAGAAATGCATGCCGTTACACTAGAAGCACTAAGCAGTGCAGAACCTTTAAGTCAGGCAAAACCTTTGCCTTTACATGAATTGGATCAGCTGACTAGCGTCGATCGCGTACTGCTTGTCTCTCGATTTTCAACAGATCACAAAGCTGTGGAAATAGCTGAACGTTTAAAGAAACGCGATATTCCATTTGTCAGCATTGCTGCTGTCCCTAAAGAAATAACCGAACCTTCTTTAACAGCACTCGCAGATGCTCATATTGATACAAAATTGTTAAAGCCCCTTATTCCTGGAGAAGACGGCTCAAGATTTGGTTTTCCAGCAATGATGGTCGCTTTATACGCGTACTACGGTTTAATTTTTACATTAAAAGAAATCGTAGAAGAATATGAATAAAAAACACGCTGTCTAAAGACAGCGTGTTTTTATTTCACTTATTTGTTTTGGCCTGACTCCATTGATGCGCGAATAAATTCTTTGAACAATGGTTGCGGTCTTGTTGGACGAGACGTGAATTCTGGGTGGAATTGTGAAGCCAAGAACCATGGGTGGTCTTTAAGCTCTACAATTTCAACTAAACGGCCATCCGGGCTTGTACCAGAGAAGATAAAGCCTTTCTCTTCCATTTGCTGGCGATATTCGTTGTTAAATTCATAGCGGTGACGATGACGCTCATACACCACTTCATCTTGATATGCTTCATATGCAAGCGTATCTTCAGACAATTTACAAGGATATAATCCTAAGCGTAATGTACCGCCTAAGTCTTCTACGTCTTTTTGTTCCGGTAATAAGTCGATAATTGGATAATTTGTTTCAGGTGCAATTTCTGCTGAATGTGCGCCTTCTAATCCTAATACATTGCGTGCAAACTCAACTGATGCTAGCTGCATACCTAAACAAATACCTAAGAATGGAACTTTTTGCTCACGTGCATATTGTGTTGCCACAATTTTACCTTCGATTCCACGATCCCCAAATCCACCTGGAACTAAGATACCGTCTACATCACCAAGTAAATCTTGAACATTTTCTTTTGTTACAAATTCAGAATTTACCCACTTGATATTTACATCTGCATCGAATGCATATCCAGCATGTTTCATTGCTTCTACAACAGAAATATAAGCATCTTGAAGCTCTACATACTTACCAACTAATGCAATTTTTGTTGTGTTTGAAAGTCCTTTTACTTTCTCAACAAGTGCTTTCCACTCAGTCATTTCTGCCTCTTTGCAATCTAATTTCAAGTGATCGCATGTGATTTGATCTAAGTGCTGCTCTTGTAGAGATAGTGGAATTTCATATAATGTTTCAGCGTCTGCACACTCAATAACTGCTTTTGGATCAATGTCGCAGAATAAAGCTAGCTTATCTTTCATATCTTCAGAAATTGGCATTTCTGTACGAACAACAATCACGTTTGGCTGAATACCTAAGCTACGTAATTCTTTTACACTATGCTGTGTTGGTTTTGTTTTCATTTCACCAGCCGCTTTTAAATATGGCACAAGTGTACAGTGAATATACATAACGTTGTCACGGCCAATATCGCTTTTGATTTGACGAATAGCCTCTAGGAAAGGAAGTGATTCAATATCTCCTACCGTTCCGCCGATTTCAGTAATAACAACATCTGCGTTTGTTTCTTTGCCTGCACGGAAAACGCGTTCTTTAATTTCATTTGTGATGTGCGGAATAACCTGAACTGTTCCGCCTAAATAATCACCGCGACGCTCTTTTTTCAATACTGTTGAATATACTTTACCTGTTGTTACATTGCTGTAGCGATTTAAGTTGATATCGATAAAACGCTCATAGTGACCTAAGTCTAAGTCTGTTTCCGCGCCGTCATCTGTTACGAATACCTCACCGTGTTGGTATGGACTCATTGTTCCTGGGTCTACGTTAATGTATGGATCAAACTTTTGAATCGTTACGTTCAACCCACGGTTTTTTAATAAACGGCCTAAAGAAGCTGCTGTAATCCCTTTTCCTAGAGATGATACAACACCGCCTGTTACGAAAATATACTTTGTCATCTATACTTCCCCCTCTAAATAATTTGAACTGTACAATATTAAAAGTTTTCACATAAACAATCACAATTCATTCATTGTGCATGCGAAATTATAAGAAACCTTATGAATGTGAAACGTTCAAGAACCAAAAGAAAGTTTCTATCAAGGATTTATAAGAACATATCGGGGTGTAAAACATTGATAAATAAAATAAAAAAATTGCTCCCAATACCAAAACTGGATTGGGAGCAATAGTCTATTTTAAATAAAAACTTTTTAAATGCTTGTTTAAAGAGCCCAAAAAAGATTCTACCTACTTCGCTTGAAAAAGTCAAGAAGGATTATTTTTCTTTTTCGTCCTCATAATCGTCTTCTTCATCTTCCTCATCATCGTCTAGATCATCTTCTAAATCGTCAAAATCGTCTTCTGCAAGATCATCTTCATCTTCTTCTAGCTCGTCGATGTCTTCAAAATCTTCTTCTTCGTCTAGATCGTCAACATCTTCATAATCTAAATCTTCTTCTAGATCATCAAAGTCTTCAACTTCTTCAACAACAGCTTTTTTCGCTTTTTTCTTTTTAGGTTTTGCAACCGGAATAACTTCTTCTTCAGCCTGGTCAAAAGGATACCATCCACGAAGACCCCAATGGTTGTCCCCTACTGTTAAAAAGCGACCATCAATATTAATATCTGTATAAAACTGAGCTAATCTCGTTTTTAATTCTTGATCTGACATTTCCGCTGCTGCTTTAATTTCAGCAATAATTTCTTGGAATGACATTGCTTGACGATCTGTTTTTTCTTCTAGAAGCGCGTAAGCAATCTCAATCATCGACATTTCTTTTAAATCCGTTTTTGAGTACTGTGCTAAACTCAAATCTGGCACATCCTTTCTATGGCTATGTATATCGAAAATCTATTAAATCAATTCATCATATGTGTAAATGATGGAAACGAATAAATACATACCATTCATTATAAACAAATTCAATACATTTATGCTAGCCTCGTTTCTAAAATTCTCGAGAATTTCGCATAAAACAACGAAAAAATAGACATTTTATTACTATAATACATTCTACTTGATACACCAACAGTATCCTTTGACCAAAAGGAATTCACCATCAGTTATTCTGAGTCCGTTAGGGTTAAGTCTATAAAAGCCGCGATGACCAAAAATAGTCATCGCGGCTTTTAATATATCACTATATACTAACGATACATTATTACATATTTCGACGATATTGCCCACCGCATTCATATAAAGCTCGCGTAATTTCTCCTAAGCTGGCTACTTTAACAGTCTCCATTAACTCTTTGAAAATGTTCTCTCCTTCTGTTGCAGCTTTCTTTAACCTTTTCAGCGCGTCTTCTCTTTTTTCTTCATGCTGCTGTTGAAACTTCTGAAGCTGATTAATTTGATGATTTTTTTCTTCTTTTGATGCGCGGGCTAACTGCATGTCATCAACTGAGGAACTTTCCTCTTCATTTGGATTAATATACGTATTTACTCCTATAATAGGTAAAGCTCCCGTATGTTTTTGCATCTCGTATTCCATCGATTCATCTTGAATCTTACCTCGCTGATACTGCATTTCCATCGCACCTAAAACGCCGCCTCGATCATTTAAGCGTTGAAATTCAGCCAATACCGCTTCTTCTACCAAGTCTGTTAGTTCATCAATAATAAAAGAGCCCTGTAATGGATTTTCATTCTTAGTGAGTCCATGCTCTTTTGTAATGATTAGTTGAATGGCCATCGCTCTACGTACAGATTCCTCTGTCGGTGTTGTAATTGCTTCATCATACGCATTGGTATGAAGAGAGTTGCAGTTGTCATGAAGAGCCATTAAGGCTTGCAGCGTCGTACGTATATCATTAAAATTAATTTCCTGTGCATGAAGCGATCGGCCGGATGTTTGAATATGATACTTAAGCTTTTGACTGCGTTCATTTGCGCCGTATTTATCACGCATCACAATTGCCCATATTCTTCTTGCCACACGTCCAATAACCGTGTATTCAGGGTCAAGTCCATTACTAAAGAAAAACGATAAATTAGGAGCAAAATCATCAATATGCATCCCTCGGCTTAAGTAATATTCCACGTACGTAAAACCGTTGGCTAATGTAAACGCGAGCTGAGAAATTGGATTCGCCCCTGCTTCAGCAATATGATAGCCTGAAATAGACACAGAATAATAGTTGCGCACTTTCTCGTCAATAAAGTACTGCTGAATATCTCCCATCATTTTTAACGCAAATTCTGTGGAAAAAATACACGTATTTTGGCCTTGATCTTCTTTTAAAATATCCGCTTGAACGGTTCCTCTTACTTGTTTCAACGTACCCGATTTTACTTCCTCGTATTCCTGTTCCGTTAAAGGACGCTTTAATTCTTCTTCTTTCTTTTCTACCTGCTGGCTGATAGCTGTATTCATAAACATAGCTAATAATATCGGAGCCGGCCCATTAATCGTCATCGAAACGGAAGTCGAAGGATGGCAAAGATCAAATCCCTTATACAAAAGTTTCATATCATCAAGCGTACAGACATTTACGCCGCTTTCGCCAATTTTCCCGAAAATATCCGGCCTTGGATCCGGATTTTCTCCATAAAGCGTTACAGAATCAAACGCTGTACTTAAACGCTTGGCCTCATCATCTTTTGACAAATAGTGAAAGCGGCGATTGGTTCGTTCTGGTGTTCCTTCACCTGCGAATTGACGCTTAGGATCTTCACCTTTTCGTTTGAACGGAAAAACACCTGCTGTGTATGGAAATGCACCTGGCACGTTTTCTTTATAAAGAAAACGAAGAACTTCCCCGTATTCATCAACCTTTGGAAGGGCCACGCGCGGAATACGCAGTCCTGATAGCGTATCAACTTGCAAAGACGTTTTAATTTCTTTATTTCTTACCTTTGTAATAAGTTCTTCTTGCCGATACTGACTTTTTAATTTAGGCCAGTTTTCCAGCTTTTCAATCGATTCGGCCGTTAGCTGTTTTTGATATTTCTCCTTTAGCTGAGTGAGCTCTTGCTTGGCTGTTTCTGTTTCCACTTCTTCGAGAGCACCCTCTAGCTGATAAAATTTACGCGCTGTTTGCGCTTGAACGTCCGTATTGCGGTGATAAGAGCGAACGCTGTTTACAATCTCCTGTAAATATTGCTGTTGATCATTAGGAATGATGGTATATTTCTTTTCACTTACGCGCTCTGATGATTTTTCTACGTGCCAAGACGTACGGCATGTTTGATGCAGATGATTTACAAGATCTTCAAATAAAATATTTGTTCCCCCGTCGTTGAACTGACTCGCGATTGTTCCGTAAATTGGCATCGTAGAGAGACTATTTTCAAACAGCTGATGATTGCGCTGATATTGACGCTGCACTTGTTTTTTTGCGTCTTCGGAACCTTTTTTTTCAAATTTATTGATGACAATAAAGTCTGCGTAATCAATCATTTCAATCTTTTCTAACTGCGACGGCGCGCCAAATTCGCTTGTCATGACATAAAGAGAGACGTTTGCAATATCTTTAACTTGAGCATCAGCTTGCCCGATGCCGCTTGTTTCGACAATGATAATGTCGAAGCCCGCTTTTTTCACGACGGCAATTCCATCTCGAATGGCCGCCGATAGCTCATGTCCAGATGAACGCGTGGCCAAACTTCTCATATACACACGAGGAGACGCTGCGATGTTCATGCGAATTCGATCCCCAAGAAGCGCTCCTCCAGTCTTTTGTTTAGTTGGATCAACGGATAAAACAGCTACATGAATATCTGGAATATGTTCAATAAACCTTCTTACTAATTCATCCGTAAGCGAACTTTTCCCCGCTCCTCCTGTTCCTGTGATTCCAATAACCGGTATTTTTTGATCTGTCTCGCTGTCGATTACACTTTCTCGTATTTCTTCAAGAGCGGCTGCATGCTCTTTTGTGTATTCATAGGCTTCATTTTCAGCACATGTAATAAGCTGGGCAATTAAACGGTCATTAGCCGGCGTTAAGGTTCGATCATTCGGCAGTGCAGGGGGATTTGTGTAATAACAATCATCGATCATGAATTGAATCATGCCTTCTAACCCCATTTTTCGTCCATCTTCCGGAGAAAAGATTTTAGAGATGCCGTAATCATGAAGCTCTTGAATCTCACTCGGAATAATTACCCCGCCGCCGCCGCCATAAATTTTAATATGAGAAGCCTGTTGTTCTTGGAGTAAATCGTACATATACTTAAAATATTCTACATGGCCGCCTTGGTAAGAAGAAATGGCGATCCCCTGAACATCCTCTTGTATGGAAGCGTTAACAATTTCTTCGACAGATCGGTTATGCCCCAGATGAATGACTTCTACCCCCTTGGCTTGAAGAATCCGTCTCATAATATTAATAGACGCATCGTGGCCGTCAAACAGGCTAGAAGCGGTTAAAAAACGAAGCGGTCTTTTGCTTGTATTCAAACTGTCTCCCCCTCACACAGTTGTTGAAATGAAAAATTTTTAAGTAAAAAATCCAACTGCATATTTGTATATTCTTCTAGTGAATAATGCTTTTGCAGCCACCATCTGCGAAATGCCCACATCTGACCTTGAACAAATAAATGATGAGCAAACAGCGAAATTTCTTTATCCGTAAGTGCAAATTGATTGTTTTCTACGCAGCCTTCGATAATAACCTTAAACATTTCAACCATATCCAGCTCTTTTTTTAATACATATGGAAGCGCATCTTTAGACAGCGATTTCGCTTCTTGGTACATGACTAATACTTCATCTTGAAGCTCATCCACAACTTTAAAATAGTGCTGAATCGCTTGTTGAAGCTCAGCGATTGTATAACGATCCACTACCATCTCTTCTAATCGCTCTCTCACTTCATCGTAAATATTGTCACATACAAGATATAAAACATCTTCTTTAGATTGAATATATTCGTAAAGTGTACCGATACTGAACCCAGCGGCTTTGGCAATTTCCCTTGTTGTTGTTCGGTGAAAACCTTTTTCCTTAAATAGCGTGACGGCCCCTTTAATCATTTGATTACGACGCTCTACAATCAGCTTTTCATCTTTAATGGATGTGAGAACTTCTCTCTTTTTCATTTTTTCACCTCTCCTACAACAAGTGTTTTATTTAGCAAGATACCTAGAAATGACGAGACGCTGAATTTCTTGTGTACCCTCATAAATTTGCGTGATTTTTGCATCTCTCATAAAACGTTCTACTGGATAATCTTTTGTATAACCGTACCCTCCAAATACTTGAACAGCTTCTGTCGTTACTTTCATTGCTGTATCCCCAGCATATAATTTTGACATAGCTGATTCTTTGCCGTATGGCAGCCCTTGAGACTCGAGCCAAGCAGCTTGATAGGTTAACAGTCTGGCAGCTTCTATACTCGTGGCCATGTCGGCTAACTTAAAAGCAATTCCTTGCTGAGAAATAATGGGCTTTCCAAATTGCTGACGTTCCTTTGCATAAGCCACCGCCGCATCTAACGCTCCTTGAGCAATTCCTACCGCCTGCGCTGCAATACCATTTCGGCCGCCATCTAGCGTCATCATGGCAACTTTAAATCCTTCTCCTTCATTTCCTAGCAAATTTCCTTTTGGAACACGGCAGTCCTCGAAAATAATTTCTGTGGTAGGTGAAGAGCGAATGCCCAGTTTCTTTTCTTTTTTACCAACTGAAAATCCCGGCATATCTTTTTCAATAATAAAAGCGCTCGTGCGTTTTTCATTAGGATCGATGCGAGCAAATACGACGTAAATATCCGCTTCGCCGCCGTTTGTAATAAAGATTTTAGAACCATTTAAAATATAATCTTCTCCGTCCTTTACAGCGAGCGTTCTCATTCCTCCTGCGTCTGATCCAGCACTCGGTTCCGTTAACCCATAAGCACCTATTTTCTCACCCGTTGCCATAGGTTTCAGGTATTTTTGTTTTTGTTCTTCTGTTCCGAATGTATAGATTGGCCAGCCGGCAAGAGAAGTATGAGCCGACAACGTAACGCCTGTTGATGCACATACTCTAGATAGTTCTTCAACGGCAATGCAATAAGCTAGATAGTCACTGCCGATTCCTCCGTATTGCTCTGGCCATGGAATACCTGTTAATCCTAGATCAGCCATTTGTGTAAAGATTCCTCTGTCAAAACGCTCTTCTTCATCTCGTTGTGCAGCTGTCGGAGCCACTTCGTTTTTGGCAAAGTCTCGCACCATTTTTCGAATCATTTCGTGCTCTTCTGAAAGTTTAAAAAACATGATTATTCCCCCTATAGTTGACTGCTAATGACAATGCGCTGAATTTCGCTTGTACCTTCGTAGATTTCGCACACTTTGGCGTCACGAAAATACCTCTCTACTGGATAATCTTTCATATAACCATAGCCTCCCAAAACTTGAATCGCATCGATTGCTACATTCATAGCCGTCTGGGAAGCAAACAATTTCGCCATTGAGGCTTCTTTTTTGCAAGGAAGTTTTTGATCATATAAAAAAGCGGCTCTGTACATTAAAAGCTTCGCTGATTCAACAGCCGTTTCCATATCAGCCAGCTTAAAGGCAATTCCCTGCTGAGATAAAATCGGCTTTCCAAATTGATATCGTTCATTTGCATAGTTTTTGGCTGCTGTTAACGCACCTTCAGCAATTCCTACCGCCTGAGCAGCAATACCAATTCTTCCAGCATTTAAATTAGCCATAGCAATTCGAAATCCTTCACCTTCTTCTCCGAGACGATTTTCTACAGGCACCTGCATATTTTCAAAGTGCAGTTGAACCGTTCGAGAACCGTGAAGACCCATCTTATGTTCATCTTTTCCTACTGAAAATCCCTCCATCGTCTTTTCAACGATAAAGGCGCTCATCCCTCTCGACCCGCGTTCGGGATTCGTTTTAGCAAATACAATATATGTATCCGCTTCTCCCCCGTTTGTAATGAAAAGCTTTGACCCATTTAAAAGATAGTGGTCTCCTTTTCGTTCTGCTTTTGTTTTTAGGCTTGCGGCATCAGACCCTGCACTAGGTTCTGTTAGGCAAAAAGCACCTAAATATTCACCTGTCGCAAGTTTTTTTACATACTTTTGTTTTTGATCTTCCGTCCCAAATACGACAATAGGATTCGTACCTACAGAAGTATGAACAGACAAAATGACGCCGAGGGCTGGACTTACTTTTGATATTTCGTGGATGGCAATCATGTATGACACAAAGTCCAGTCCACCTCCTCCGTATGTTTGAGGAACGGGAATGCCCATCAGGCCAAGATCAGCCATCTGCTTTAATAAACCTCGAGGAAATTCACCCTTTTCCATGTTTGGCACAGCCGCAGCGACTTCTTTTTCACTAAAATCAGCTACCATCTTTTTAATCATGTGTTGTTCAGACGTAAAAAAGATCATTTTGCCACTCCTTTATGTTTCGTACGTAAAAAATCCTTTTCCTGTTTTTCGACCAAGCCATCCTGCCTTTACATATTTCCTAAGCAATGGACAAGGACGATATTTGTCATCACCAAACCCTTTATGGAGCGTTTCCATAATAAACAAACATGTATCGAGGCCGATGAAATCTGCTAATGTCAAAGGTCCCATTGGATGGTTCATTCCTAGTTTCATCACTTGATCAATATCCTCTTCGTTTGCTACACCTTCATAGAGCGTAAACACAGCTTCGTTAATCATTGGCATTAAAATTCGATTTGAAACAAACCCTGGAAAATCATGAACTTCCACCGGGGTTTTATTTAATTTTTTTGTTGTTTCATAGACTGCTTGATACACTTCATCAGCAGTAGCCAGCCCTCTAATAATTTCAACGAGCTTCATCACGGGAACAGGATTCATAAAGTGCATGCCAATTACTTTTTCAGGTCGAGTGGTCACAGCTGCAATTTCAGTAATAGGAAGCGAAGACGTGTTGGTTGCTAAAATAGTATGACTCGGGGCTAACGAATCCAACTCCGCAAAAATGGCTTGCTTGACTTCCATCTTTTCCACAACCGCTTCGACGATTAAATCTGCTTTTTGTGCTGCTGTTATTTCATTTGCCAAGTGAAGACGCTCCATAATCCCTTCATATTCCTTAGCTGAGAGAGAACCTTTTTCCACCTGTTTTTTCAGACGTTTATCAATACTTTCTATTCCTTTTTGTGTATTTTTTTGATCAACGTCATACAAAGAAACTTGATATCCGCTCGCAGCAAATACTTGCGCAATGCCTGCTCCCATCTGACCTGCTCCAATAACCATAACTGTTTCAATATTCAAGTTGATCTCCCCCTTTTACACTTCTACCATGATGGCATCACCTTGGCCGCCGCCGCTGCAAATAGACGCAATGCCTAGTCCGCCGCCTCGTCGTCTTAATTCATGAATGAGCGTTACAACAATACGGGCGCCGCTTGCTCCAATCGGATGTCCAAGTGCCACTGCCCCGCCGTTCACATTTACTCTTTCAGCCGGAAGCCCTGCAATCTCCATACTCATTAATGCTACTGCTGAAAAAGCTTCATTGATTTCAAACAGCGCAATATCATCTACTGTCTTCTTTGTTTTTTGCAGTAGCTTGTTAATAGCAAACCCAGGCGTTTTCGGAAATTCCCTTGGCTCCATCGCAAGAGAAGTATGGTTTATAATCGTAGCCAACGGCTCATAGCCATTTGCTTTCGCCACATCTTCATCCATTAGCATGAGCGCAGCTGCTCCGTCATTCACGCTAGGTGCATTTCCTGCTGTAATGGTTCCACTGTGGCCAAATACAGGCCGAAGAGACGAGAGTTTTTCTAACGACGTATCTTTTCTTGGTCCTTCATCTTTTTGAACCGTTATCGTTCCTTTTTTAGACGGAATATCAACTGAAATTCTTTCTGCATCCCATCTCCCTTTTTCTTCTGACTCTACCGCTAATTGATGACTGCGAAGCGCCCATTCATCCTGCTTTTCTCGGGAAATATTCATTTCAGAAGCTATTTGATTTCCATACGTACCCATTTGCACCCCTGTAAAGCTGCATGTCAAACCGTCATGAACCATCAAATCCGTCACCACGCTATCTCCCATCCGGAATCCCCATCTTGCTTTTGGAAGAAGATACGGCGCGTTACTCATCGATTCCATTCCACCTGCAATGATTGTTTTTGCTTCTCCTAATCGAATCAGCTGATCAGCAGTTGTAATACTGCGCATACCCGATGCACAAACTTTATTAATGGTTTCCGTCTCTACTTGCCACGGTAAACCTGCATAATGCATGGCTTGCCTAGAAGGTAGCTGTCCTTGGCCCCCTTGCAGCACGCACCCCATAATAACGGAATCAATTTCTGTACGTCCCTTTGATGCTGCTTGAATCGCTCTCCCCCCTAGTTCTGCCGCTTTTAGTCCGCTTACGCTGCCACCTAATTTTCCAAAAGGTGTTCGAACTGCACTCACAATAACTGTTTTCCCCACTATTGTTTCCTCCCCTTTTTCCTACTCTTTGTCCTTGCCGATTGAACGCTTGCTCAATTTCCTTTCTTTAAAAAGTAGAGATGAATACCATCTCTACTTCTCCTTTATGAAACCTGTTCTTGCACGTCACCATAAATTGACTTTTCAAGCAGTTCTGCTACGTCATACGTATGAACCTTTTCTTCTACTTCTTTTGCTTTTGTTCCGTCACTTAGCATCGTTAAGCAGTACGGACAACCTGAACTGATAATGCTTGGATTAACGGCTAAGGCTTGTTCCGTGCGCGCTACGTTAATGCGCTGGCCGGTCGTTTCTTCCGTCCACATTAACCCTCCTCCTGCTCCACAGCACATACCATTTTCACGGTTGCGATCCATTTCAATCAAACTAACACCTGGAATCGCTTTCAAAATTTCTCTTGGTGGACTGTATACTTCGTTATATCTTCCTAAATAACAAGAATCATGGAAGGTAATTTTTTCATTAACCGCATGTTTTGGTGTCAGCTTACCTTCTTTCACCAACATAGCTAATAATTCTGTGTGATGATACACTTCTCCTTCAAAACCGAAATCTGGATATTCATTTTTGAAGATATTGTAAGCATGTGGATCAATCGTAACAATTTTTTTGATTTCATTTTTTTCAAATTCAGCGATATTTTTAGAAGCTAACTCTTGGAATAAAAATTCATTGCCCAACCTGCGGGGCGTATCACCAGAATTTTTTTCTTTATTTCCTAAAATCGCAAATGAAACACCAGCTTCATTGAGAAGCTTAGCAAACGATAGAGCGATTTTTTGACTGCGGTTATCATAAGATCCCATCGAACCTACCCAGAACAAATACTCAAACGTTTCACCCGCTTTACTTACTTCTTTAACAGTCGGAATGTGAACATCTTCTCTTACATGTCGCCATTCTTCACGCTCTTTTCGGTTTAATCCCCAAGGGTTTCCTTGACGCTCAATATTCGTCATGGCACGCTGAGCATCCGTGTCCATCTTTCCTTCGGTTAATACTAAAAAACGTCGTAAATCTATGATCTTATCTACATGCTCGTTCATTACGGGACATTGATCTTCACAGTTTCGGCACGTTGTACATGCCCAAATTTCTTCTTCCGTAATGACATCTCCAATTAGGGCGGGATTATATTCCGCTGTTGCTGCGGCTTCTGCTCCGCCTTGGCTGGCCGCCATCATCGCCAGCTGATTTCCTTTTGTTTTAGAGAATGCATACGTAGGAACCCAAGGAGCCTTAGATGTCACAACCGCTCCTTTTTCTGTTAAGTGATCGCGCATCTTCAAAATTAAATCCATTGGAGACAAAATTTTCCCCGTACCCGTTGCCGGACACATATTCGTACATCGACCGCATTCTACACAGGCATATAAATCAATGAGCTGATGCTGCGTGAATTCTTCAATCTTACCAACCCCAAACGTCTCCTGCGTCTCATCTTCAAAATCAATCTTTTCAAGCTTACCTGGCTTAGAAACACGGTTAAAAAATACGTTAGCCGGTCCAGCCAGTAAATGAGCATGTTTTGATTGAGGAACATATACTAAAAACGTCAATAACACGGCTAAGTGAATCCACCATGAAACATAAAAAATGGAGATAGCGGCAGTATCATTGATTCCCTTAAACAAGATGGCAATAGATGACGCAATCGGTTCTGTCCATGCTGGTTCATGATTATGCCAGATGATTGACATGCCGTTTCCAACAAGCACTGACAGCATAAGTGCTCCAATAAAAATCAGTACTAAACCAGATTTAAATCCTCTTTTTAAACGCACAAGCTTTTCTACATAGCGACGGTGAAAAGCCCAGACAACTGCTACTAAAATCAAAAACGTCACAATTTCTTGGAAAAATGTAAAGCCGGGATATAAAGGTCCAAGCGGCAAATGTTTACCTGGAAGCAAACCTTTTATAATGAAGTCTAACGCGCCGAACTGAACTAAAATAAACCCATAAAAAAACATGACGTGCATAATTCCACTTTTTTTATCTTTTAACAGTTTCTTTTGTCCAAACACATTCACCCAAATTTTTTGCAGCCTTTCTTTTAACCGCTGATCAAATTCAACTTTTTTTCCTAATTGAATGTACTCAATGCGTGTGCGAATTAAATATACAAACAAAGAGATAGCGTAAGCGGTTACAATAATAAAAAAGAGAAAATTCACCCACAGCAACCCTGTCATCTCGTCCCCTCCTTGAATAATTTGTTACCTTTCTTTCCTCCTGACGACTAAATTTTCTGATAATATATCTGTTTTCATTGTATATAATGAATGAGCATTCAGTCAATATCTTTTCGTTCTTTTGTTCATATTCTATTTAAACAAGGTGACACTAAGAACAACATAAAATGTATTTACATCGGGAAAAGAGGTGACATGATGAGCGGCATGATTGTGATTTTACTTTTTATTATTTTTATTGCTTGGCTTGCAATTGACCTTGGTGTTGGAAAGAAAGTATTTTCCCAGGCTGAAAATACTTTTCCAAAACGCCGTGCTTCTCTCTTTTTGTTCGCAGACGGGAATGTCTTGTATAAAGATTTATTTCACGAAATAGAAAATGCCTCTTCATTTATCCATTTATCGTTTTACATTGTACAAAATGATGAAATTAGCCAAGAATTTTTAGATTTACTAGTCCAAAAAGCACAGCAAAATGTTGAAGTCAGATTATTGGTAGACCGTGTAGGAAGCTATAAAATCAAGAAAAACAAAATTGCATTCTTAAAGAAACAAGGTGTTCATTTTGCTTACAGTCGAACGCTACGGTGGCCTTATTTGTTTTATACACTCAACGCACGCAATCACCGTAAAATGGCCGTTATTGATGGGAAAGTTGGCTACATTGGCGGTTTTAATATTGGAAGAGAATATTTAGGACTCGACGCCAAGCTTGGGGTGTGGAAAGATTACCACCTGCGTATGGAAGGGGAAGGTATACAAGACCTTCAAATGCAACTATTGAGCGACTGGTATGCTGCTACCGGCTTAGACCTGCGTAAAGTGGAAAGATACTTTCCACCAACCTCTGAAGGAGACTATGTTATTCAGCTAAAGTCGACTGAAGGTTTTTCACTTGAAGAAAGCTTTTTATCGATTATCAACCAAGCCAATAGGGAATTGTATATAGGTACTCCTTATTTTATTCCAAGTGAACCTTTGATGAATGCTTTACTCCAAGCTCGTGCACGGGGAGTAAAAGTTCATATTTTAATTCCAATGCGTGCAGATCAACCGCTTGTTCATCATGCTGCGTTTGCTTATCTTCCCACATTACTTCAAGCAGGTTGTATGATTTATCAATATTATTACGGTTTTTACCATGCCAAAGTATTAATTGCAGACAATGTTATCTGCGATGTAGGAACGGCTAATTTTGATAAAAGAAGCTTGTTCTTAAATGCTGAAATCAACTGTTTAATCTATGATGCAACGTATATTGAAGAAGTAAAGAACAGCTTTAAAGCTTGTATGGGGGAATGCCCAATTTTGTCTTTAGAAGATGTCAAAAACCGAAAATGGAGTGAAAAACTAAAGCAAGGATTTGCAACCTTTATTTCTCCATTACTTTAATGAACGAAAAGAGGAAGATTTATCATGAAAATTAGATTTGGCTATGTATCACATGCCCTGTCGCTTTGGGACTGCTCACCTGCTAAAACCCTCACGTTTACTAGATGGGGAAAAATGAAAAAAGATGAGAGGCTGGATAAGCTTCATCACGTCACAAAACAAAATTTGAATCATACTAAGCGCGCTTTGCATTTTAATATTGCCCACGAAATTATGCTGTATCGATTGTCATCTTCTCTTGTCCCTTTAGCTACTCATCCTGAAGTAGCTTGGAATTACATTGATGCATTCCAAGAAGACTGGTCAGAGATAGGAGAATTGATTCGGAATCATCAGCTGCGCGTGAGTTTTCACCCCAATCAGTTCACATTATTTACAAGCGACAAAAAACACATTACAGAAAATGCGGTAAAAGATATGGATTATCACTATAGAATGCTTGAAGCGATGGGAGTAGCTGATCAAGCTCTTATTAATATTCATGTAGGAGGAGCTTATGGCAATAAAGAAAAAGCGATTGGTCGATTTCATGAAAACATTCAAACGCTGCCGCCTGCCATTAAAAAGCGCATGACTCTTGAAAACGATGATAAAACATACACAACTGAAGAAACATTAGCCGTATGCGAAAAAGAGAAAGTCCCTCTCCTCTTTGATTATCACCACCATAAAGCAAATGAAGGAGAAGAACCTCTTGACCTATTGCTCCCTCGTATCTTTGACACGTGGAAACATATCGGATTAAAACCAAAAGTACATATCTCTTCTCCTAAATCTGAAAAAGAATTTAGAAGTCACTCTGATTATGTCTCAACTGATTTCATCGCACCTTTTTTGCAAATAGCTAAAGATATGGGACAAGATTTTGACGTAATGATTGAAGCAAAGTTAAAAGATAAAGCGCTGCTAAAATTAGTGGAAGATTTAGCATCAATGAGAGGAGTAAAGCGTACGGGAGGCGCCACGCTTGTTTTTTAAATAAAAAAAGAGCCAAGAGGCTCTTTTTTTATTTACATTTTTTCAGGTGCTGAAACACCAATTAGTTTTAAGGAGTTTTGAAGCGTTACTTGAACAGCTTTCACTAGTTCAATACGTGCTTTACTTGTTTCTATATTATCGCTGTCTAATACTTTTTCTGCATTATAGAAGCTATGGAACGTAGAAGCAAGATCAAATACATAGTTCGTAATGCGGTGCGGAATACGTTTTGTTGCTGCTTCCGCTACGGCCTGAGGGAACTCTCCGATTTTCTTCAGCAGTTCCATTTCTTTTTCTGCACTAATTAATGAAAGGTCGGCGTCAGATGTTGATTGAATCCCCATCTCTTCACCTTGACGAAGAATACTGCAAATACGGGCATGAGCATATTGCGCGTAGTATACAGGATTTTCATTAGATTGAGAAACAGCTAAATCTAAATCAAAGTCTAAATGTGTATCCGCACTTCTCATCGCAAAGAAGTAGCGAGTTGCATCAAGGCCTACCTCTTCTACTAGGTCACGCATTGTTACTGCTTTACCTGTACGTTTGCTCATCTTCATTTTTTCGCCATTTTGATACAGTTGAACCATTTGAATAATTTCTACTTCCAGCGTATCTTTTTCATAACCAAGCGCTTGAATCGCCGCTTTCATACGAGGAATATATCCATGGTGGTCGGCTCCCCAAATATTAATTAGCTTATCAAATCCGCGTTGAATTTTGTCTTGGTGATACGCAATATCTGGCGTTAAGTACGTAAATGAACCGTCATTTTTAATTAACACACGGTCTTTATCATCACCAAATGTTGTAGAGCGGAACCACGTAGCACCTTCTTCTTCATATACGTGGCCTTGTTTTTTCAACGTTTCAAGTGCAACTGAAATTTTATCATTTTTATAAAGAGACGTTTCAGAATACCATACGTCAAATTTCACACGGAACTGTTCAAGATCACGCTTTAATTTAGCTAACTCATAATCTAATCCGTATTGACGGAAGAATTCAAAACGCTCTTCTTCAGAGGCGTTTACATACTTGTCTCCGTGCTCTTTTGCTAACTCTTTTCCGATGTTTATAATATCAGCACCATGATAGCCGTCTGCAGGCATTTCTTTCTCTAAACCAAGAGCCTGCATGTAGCGTGCTTCTACTGAATAAGCCAGGTTATTAATTTGGTTACCAGCATCATTGATATAGTATTCACGTGACACATCGTAACCTGCTTTTTCAAGAACATTACATAATGAGTCTCCAACTGCAGCACCGCGGGCATGTCCTAAATGTAAATCTCCTGTCGGATTAGCTGAAACAAACTCAACCTGTACTTTTTGTCCGTTCCCTACGTTTGTCTCACCGTATGCTTCACCAGCTTTTATAATCGTTGGAATAAGCTCCGTTAAATAAGAGTTATTCATATAAAAGTTGATGAATCCAGGGCCTGCAATGTCAATTTTTTCGATAGATGCTTTTGATTTATCGAAGTTTGCTACAAGCTCTTCAGCGATAACACGCGGTGCTTTTTTGGCAATACGAGCTAGCTGCATAGCCATATTGGTAGAATAATCACCATGTGTTTTATCTTTTGGGGTTTCTAATAGAACTTCTGGAAGTTCTGCTTTTTCAGCAAGTCCTGCTTTGACCACAGCATCTTGAATTTCAGCTTTTAATTTTTGCTGCACTTGTTCGACGATGTTCATTTTTTCTCCTCCTTGAATGTAATGGTTAACGCATATTTCCCGGTAGGCTGACCCTGTACTTCTAGATCATACGTTAAAAATAACCGACCCTTTTGAGTCATTTGTTTATATTCAATGTTATGAGCGAATGTTAGTAAATCCATACGTCCATAAGGGCTTATATAAGTTCCTTCGATCTGTACCTTTTTACGAAACGATTGCTTCATTTGAACAGCACCAGTTCGGTTAATTGATACTTCGTCTTCGCTAATTTTTACCATTGTTCTAATATCTCCGATTTCCTCTTGGCGCTCTGTGTATGTAAGATAAATTTTCGATCCTTTTTCATAATACATACCTTTTGCATTTACCGATGTTGTCTCTTTTCGGTGACCATCACGGATATCCGTCACAATTTTAACTTCAATGGGTTTTTTGACTTCTGAAGCGTTACTCACAAAAGACACTTCCTTATTAAAATGAATACGTTATAACTTAAATAGTATAAACATTCTAAAGAAAGAATTCAATAATACTTCAAAGGAAATATGATAGATAAGCCGAGAATTCCTTTTTTCACTGTGTTTGACGTACTCACATATTTCAAACAAAAAAGGCGGCCGTAGGCGGCCGCCTTTTTACTTTATTTATTTCTTTTGAACCCAGCCTAAGATCATTTCGCGAATAAGCTTGCTTGCTGTATTAGCTGTTTGTTCAGACGGATCATAAATTGGAGCTACTTCGACTAAATCTCCTCCGACAATACGAATATCTGATTTAGCAATTGCGTGAATAGAAGCTAAAAGCTCTTTTGATGTGATACCGCCTGCATCTACTGTTCCTGTACCAGGAGCGTGCGCTGGATCTAATACATCGATATCAATTGTTACATAAACAGGACGACCTGCAAGTGTTGGTAGAATCTCTTTTAACGGCTCTAGAACTTCAAATTTTGAAATATGCATACCGTTTTCTTTTGCCCATTGAAATTCTTCTTTCATTCCTGAACGAATACCAAATGAATAAACATTCTCCGGTCCGATTAGTTCAGCAACTTTACGAATTGGAGTGGAATGAGAAAGTGGTTCTCCTTCGTACTCTTCACGAAGGTCTGTGTGAGCATCCATATGGATAATGGCTAAATCCGGGTATTTTTTATACATAGCTTTCATAACAGGCCAAGAAACCAAATGCTCTCCGCCCATGCCTAATGGGAACTTGTCCGCTGCTAAAAGCTGGTCGATATACTCTTCAATTATGTTCAAGCTGCGCTGAGGATTCCCAAATGGAAGTGGAATATCTCCTGCATCAAAATATTTCACTTCTTCTAGCTCCCGATCTAAATACGGGCTGTATTCTTCTAATCCAATTGATACTTCACGAATACGAGTTGGGCCAAATCGTGAACCTGGACGATAGCTAACTGTCCAGTCCATTGGCATTCCGTAAAGAACCGCTTCACTTTCTTCAAAAACAGGGTGACTGCCAATAAATACATTACCTGAATAAGCTTCATCAAAACGCATATTTTGTTCCTCCTTCATTACTCATAGAAAAGATGCCAGCCTTAAACCTCTGGCATCTCACTTGTATGTGATAACTTATTTAATAAGATCTTGCACAAATTTAGGTAAGGCAAATGCCGCTTTGTGCAATTCTTTTGTGTAATATTTTGTATCAATATCAAAGAAACGATCTTCGCTTACTTCCAATGGATCATGTTTCTTTGAGCCCATTGTAAATGTCCATAAACCGCTTGGGTATGTTGGAATATTTGCTACGTATAGACGTGTAATCGGGAAGATTTCTCTTACATCACGCTGAACATTTGAGATAAGCTCTGGTGTGAACCAAGGATTGTCCGATTGAGCAACAAAGATACCATCTTCTTTAAGTGCTTTTGAGATACCTGCATAGAATCCTTTTGTAAATAAATTCACAGCTGGACCTACTGGCTCTGTTGAATCCACTAAAATGACATCATATTCGTTCTCGCTTTTAGCGATGTGCATAAATCCGTCATCTACTTGTACGTCAACACGAGGATCTTCTAGTTTACCCGCAATTGAAGGTAAGAATTTTTTTGAGTACTCAATAACTTTTCCATCGATATCAACTAACGTCGCTTTTTTTACGCTTGGGTGTTTTAAGATTTCACGGATTACGCCTCCGTCTCCTCCACCTACAACTAGTACGTTTTCTGGATTTGGATGCGTAAATAACGGTACATGTGCAACCATTTCATGATAAACGAACTCATCTTTTTCTGTTGTCATAACCATACCGTCAAGTAGGAGCATGTTACCAAACTCTTCTGTTTCAACCATGTCTAATTTTTGAAACTCCGTTTGCTCTGTATGTAAAGTGCGATTAATTTTAGCTGTAATACCAAAGTTCTTTGTTTGCTTTTCTGTGAACCATAATTCCATTTCAAAATCTTCCCTTCTATTTTGAGAATTAACCTATGCATAGATTACCCTAACATAATTTATACAAACATGAAAAAAGTATAGATGAATTCAGCAAAAAAGCAAGTAAAATTTTTAGCAATGGAGGTTTAAAACCTCCTTTTCTATTTCATACTGATGATAGATACAAGCTTTAGAATCTACTTGCACCGCTCTTTTAATAGAATTTTGTTTTGTTGAAAGCAACATGTATGGTGCATAGTGACACATATTGGTGGTGAATAGAAATGGAAACGGTATTAACCGAACATTTAAAAAAGGCAAGACGCATCTTCCGAATTCTTCTCGTCCTTGGTATATTAGCGGGGGCTTTATTGTTGTTTGCCTACATAAGCATCTTTCTCTACGCCAAAATCGCTGGCCCCCCTCCGCTAAACGTTTCTCAAACAGCTGTTTTCTACTCAGCAAACGGTAAAGTTCTTGATGAAGTTCACAATGGACAAAAGCGCTACTGGGTTTCACTTAATCAAATTTCACCTTACGTAAAAGATGCGACTTTAGCCGTTGAAGATAAGCGCTTCTATGAGCATCACGGCTTTGATATGCATCGAATCGCCGGAGCAATTGTAGCTGATATAAAAGCTATGGGAAAAGTACAAGGTGCGAGTACTATTACTCAGCAGTATGCACGAAACTTGTTTTTAGAGCACGACAAAACGTGGACTCGAAAGCTTCAAGAAGCTCTGTATACGATTCGGTTAGAAATGAATTATAGCAAAGACCAAATTCTAGAAGGCTACATGAATACGATCTACTACGGCCATGGAGCTTATGGAATTGAAGCGGCAGCTAGGCTGTACTTTGATAAGCACGCCAAAAATTTGACGTTAAGTGAAGCGAGTATGTTAGCCGGTATTCCAAAAGGCCCTAGCTACTACTCTCCTCTTATTCATCAGGAAAATGCAAAAAAACGACAAAATATCATTTTATCTCTCATGAAAGAGGATGGAATTATTACGTCGAAGCAAGCAACAAAAGCGCTGGTAACTCCCCTAGCATTTTCAAAGCCTGCTGAAAAAGATCCTAACAAAGAAGACGCTTCTTACTTTATGGATGCAGCGCTAGCAGAATTAAAGCAAGATTTAGGCATTGATGAAACCATGATTTATACAAATGGACTTCGCGTTTATACAACGCTGGACGAAAAGATGCAGCGAACGGCAGAAGAAAAAATGAAAGATGTTATCAGCAGCTCTTCAGACGTACAAAGTGCATTTGTTGCGATGAATCCTCAAAATGGACAAGTGAAAGCTCTTATTGGTGGAAGAGATTATGAAAAGAGCCCGTTTAACCGCGCTACTCAAGCAGTAAGACAGCCTGGCTCAACGATGAAGCCATTTTTATACTATGCGGCATTAAAAGATGGTTTTACTGAATCCACTCCAATGAAAAGTGAAGAAACGACGTTCAAATTAGAAGATGGTGTTTCGACATACACGCCTAGTAACTATCACAATTATTATGCAGATGCGCCTATTACAATGGCTCAAGCCATCGCACTTTCAGACAATATTTATGCGGTAAAAACGCATTTGTTCATTGGGGAAAATCGCTTGATCGAAACCGCTAAAACACTTGGTATATCATCACCTTTAAAGAAAGTTCCATCTTTAGCTCTTGGAACTTCACCTGTCAAAGTCATTGATATGGTTAATGCGTACGGCATCTTTGCTAATGGCGGAAAAAAAATTCGTCCAACATTTATTAAACGAATTGAAACCCATGACGGAGAAGTTGTTTATCAAGCTCCTTCTGAACGGAAACAAGTCATTGATAAACGCTATGCTTTTCTTACTACCCATTTAATGACAGGCATGTTTAATCAAAAGCTAAATGGCTATACAACCGTCACAGGAAAGCCTATTTCTAAATATGTATCTCGTCCTTACGCGGGAAAATCCGGCACAACCTCTACGGATAGCTGGATGATTGGCTACTCTCCTCAGCTCGTTTCAGGCGTTTGGGTTGGATATGATCAAGGAAGGACAATGGATGATGTAGCTGAAAAAGGATACGCAAAAAAAATGTGGGCGCTATTTATGGAAGATGCTTTAAAAGGGAAGAAAAAAGAAAAGTTTAAAGCACCAAACGGATTAATGAGCGTCAACATTAATCCTCAAAATGGAAAGTTAGCATCCAAATCATGTCCTGTTCAATATAAAGCTTATTATTTAACTGGAACACAACCTAAAACATATTGTACTGATCACATCGATCATGCAGTAAAAACGAAGAAAAAAGAGCGTGAAACAGAAGGTAAAAAATTTCACTGGTTCCCAAAATGGTTTGATTAAAAAAAGCTTAAGGCCTTGGCCTTAAGCTTTTTTTAGCATTACGATGTTTGAAGCGCTTCTTTTAAGTCATCATTAGATAACGTCCAGATTTCTTCATTATGAGACTTCAAAAACTCACGAAGCAAAGCCTTAGACTTGTTATCCATTTCTTCTACCATAATGCGTCGTTTTAAGGATTTATCCATTTTGTTTACATGTTCAGGAAGTGACTTATAGCCGCGGCGAATTTCACGATCAACGGTCATTTCACATGCTGTCATACCTGCGTAGTAAGGTCCTTCTTGCTTGCGATCAATCGTTACCCATACAAGCCAATATAACTTGCCGTTTGGCACCTCGTCTTTATTCGGTAAGAACTTAATTCCTTTTTCTACTACACTTCTGGCATGCATCGCACCAATATCGACAAATACTTCTTCATCGCTTGGGCAAACAAAAACCGGTGAAATGTTTTCTAAACTTAACGCTCCAACCCCGTAGCCGCCGTGGCCGTCGGTTGAATCGTCTTTTATGATATTAAATCCTATACTTTTCTTTTTTGGCTGAGTCATAGTAAGCCTCCTCTATTTAGTAAATCAGTGGTGCTAATATCTGCTGAAAGATATTCATCACAAACGTTGCTGCTCCGTTTAGAAGCGGCCAGATTACAATTCGATCCAGAGGTGTAATCACAAGAATCAAAAATACAAAAATACCCCAAGACTCATACTGCGTCATTTTGGCTCGCGTAGACGGCGGAACGAGATCTTCAATCACGCGGTAGCCGTCTAAAGGCGGAAAAGGCAACAAGTTAAATACACCTAGTGTTAGGTTTATTTGAATAAATAATGTAAAAAAACGATAAAGCGCATCGTTGTCCACTGCGGCATTGTTCATCAAATAGTAAATAAGCAAGCCGATAAATGCCAACAACAAGTTGCTAAACGGTCCCGCTATCGATACTAGAATACCAGCTAAACGAGGCTTTTTAAAGAAATAGCGATTAACAGGAACCGGCTTCGCCCACCCAAAACCTGCGATAATTAACAAAAGCGTTCCAAATGGATCTAAATGTGCCAGCGGAGAAAGCGTTAGCCTTCCTTGCTTTTTAGCCGTGTGGTCTCCAAATAAATAAGCTACATACGCATGTGCAAACTCATGCAGTGTGAATGCAACAATAAGGGTCATCACCACGTAAGGAAGGTCTTGCAATGAAAAAGCTAAAAAATGTTCCACTCTTTATCTCCTTTATTTTAAAATAATTTCTACACATCATATCTACTAAATAAACCGTTTGCTTACGAAGAAGGATACAAGACTTCTTGAATATGGCCTCAAAGGTCTCAAAAACCAGACATGGGCTCCCTATGGCCCCACCTGGTTTTTAGCATCGATGTTATGATAAAAAGTATACTACAGATTATGACCTGCATCACTACCTCATACTGTCATTTTATTCAGAAAACGGGTACACTAATCATATACTGACCAAAAAGGAGTGTACACATTATGCCAGTTGTAACTGTTAAGATGCTTGAGGGCCGTACAGAGGATCAAAAAAGAGCTCTTGTTGAAAAAGTAACGGATGCTGTTGTAGAAACAACAGGTGCATCACCTGAAAAAGTATCCATTATCATCGAAGAAATGTCTAAAAACCATTACGCTGTAGCGGGCAAGCGCATGAGCGATCAATAACGCCTACATAAAAAAAATGCCATAGGAGTTGACCTATGGCATCTTTTTAATGTACAGACAGAGTTGCCTGAAGTTTTTCAATATATTCGTATGCTTCTGCAATGTCTTCTTCTGTATAGTTTTGCTTACGCTTTAACGTAAACACTTTTTCTTTTACTTCTTCTTTAGGTAAGTTATCAAAATATAAAATCGTAGAGACGAGCTCCAAAAATTTAGAGCTTTGCTCGTTCATATCCTTCATACATTCCTGCAAGTGAGGAAGCTCTAAGTCATAGTGACTTAAAAATCCTTCTCCCGCTTCTGTTAATACGTAACGATACTGCATATACCCGCCTTTTTTCTCTTTAATTTCACTTAAAAAGCCCAAGTTACACAGCTCCTCAATTCGAAGCGTTAATTCCTCAGAATAAGGTCCAAAAAAGTGAAAATTATACTTTTCATAAAAAGGAAACTTCAGTTTTTTTCCGATAAATATCATCTTTTGTAACTTTTTTCTGCCAACAACTTCTCCCGCCGCGGAAAATACTTTCACAATCTTTGCGTGATCGTTTAACACAGCCCCTTCAACTCCTATACTATTTAACTCTGATCTCCTTTTAGTAAGTTTATAATCTGATCTTTAACTTTTCGCTTAGACGACAATTGATCAATGAGATCTTGTGGAAAATATAATTTATGATCGGTTCTCTTTTTCCCTGAAATTGCTTCAACAATCTCCGACTGACGTGATAATTCACGCACTTCATTATTTGGCATCAACAGATGAATCGGCAAACGTTCTTCCTCTTCACCCGGTCGATAAAAATCGTATGGTAGGTCGCTTGAAGAATCGACGACTAAATAATAATCTGGGTTAATGCCCGCTTTTTTAAAAAGTGTTGTAAGCTCCATCCACATTTTCATTTGTGAATTTGGATTAAACTCAATGTATTTAAAAAGCTGACGATTCATAAATCTTCGGCATAGATCAGATAAAATTTCATCCTCTTCTTCTTCCCATGCTTGAAAATAAAATAAAATAACAGATTCATCTAATTTCAAATACTCTTTTAGCGATATTTCTTCTTCAAAAATCGAATAAAAATGAGTGGGCTCCTGCTTGAACTCATAGTAATGATGATGGAGCTCTTTCGCGCGATGTAAAATTTTTGTCAAAATAACTTCAGCACTTCTCGTAACAGGATGAAAATACACTTGCCAGTACATTTGGTAGCGGCTCATAATATAATCTTCAACCGCATGCATACCGCTGTGTTTAATCACGGCTTGGTCTTCCCGAGGACGCATAACACGAAGAATTCGTTCCATATCAAAGTGACCGTAGCTTACTCCTGTGTAATACGCATCACGCTGCAAATAATCCATGCGATCTGCATCAATTTGACTGGAAATTAAACTAACGACAAGCTTATTTTCATATGTTTTCGCGATTACTTCGGCCACTTTTTTAGGAAAATCCTTTCCCACTTTCGTCAACACTTGATTTACCTCCGTGTCACCTACGATAATGGCTTGTGTAAATTCTTCATGATCTAAGTGGAAAACCTTCTCAAATGAATGTGAAAACGGACCGTGACCTAAATCGTGCAGTAAAGCAGCACAAAGACAAAGAAGACGCTCATCTTCATTCCATTCAGGGCGTCCTTGAAAACCGTCGTCAATAATACGGCGCACAATTTCATAAACACCTAAGGAATGACTAAAACGGCTGTGTTCAGCCCCATGAAACGTTAAGTATGTCGTTCCTAGCTGTCTAATACGACGCAGCCTTTGAAATTCGGCTGTCCCAATTAGCTCCCAAATAACACGATCTCTTACATGGATATAGCGGTGAACAGGATCTTTAAATACTTTTTCTTCACTGAGTTTTTCATTAGGATATGTCATTTACATACCTCTCTATCTTCACTTTGTTGTTGCTATAATTTTTCGACACTCACTTCCTATTTTCCTATTCAGAATAAAAAATCACCTTGTCAAGCAACCAAGGTGATTTACCTAACAAACAAGGCGATTCTGTTTGTAAGAAGCTCGTTCGACAAATAAGTAGCAGAAAAGCAGCTATTTATTGTTTCACTATCTATTTTTTTACTTTTTTTTCAATCTTCTCGATTAATTCGTCCTCTGTTGGCGCTGCTACAGGACGGTTATTTACAAATGCAAATGACTTTTTACGTCCGGGTCCACAATAAGACTGGCAACCGATTTGTACTTCAGCTTGTTCATCTATTTTTTTAAGTCGAGGTAACAACGTTTTGACGTTTGTTGCCTGACAATCATCACAAATTCTAAATTCATTTGCCATGTTGACACAATCCTTTCAAAATTGGTTCATCATTTTGTCTAAGGGGTATTTTACCCCTATTTGAAGTCCGATGCAAGTTAAAGAAGGAAGCAAAATCTATCATACTCCTAGAAGAAATGGTATAAAGTATGGATTTTTTGTACATGATGATACTACAAAACATGATTACTATGAGTCATGGAAAATAGAGGAGTGAACAAAGTGAAAGATAGACAAGATGCTTGGACAGAAGAAAACGACTTATTATTAGCTGAAACAGTATTGCGCCATGTCCGCGAAGGAAGTACGCAGTTAAATGCGTTTGAAGAAGTTGGAGATGAATTAAATCGAACTTCAGCAGCATGTGGATTCAGATGGAATGCTGTTGTACGCCATCAGTATGAAAAAGCACTGCAGCTAGCTAAAAAACAGCGAAAACAGCGTATGCGTGCACTTGGACAAGAGCAGGGCAAAAAGAAATTATTATATACGCCACCAGCATCTGTAGAGCATGTGGAACAAATGATGTCTGCGCCTACAGCAACATATAGCTTACCTGAAACACACGTAGAAAGAAGCAGCAGTGAGGAGCTTTCAATGGCTGATGTTATTCGCTTCTTGCAAACAATGCCAAATCAAGCGAGCAATTTACAAGCATTGCAAAGCGAAAACAAACGCTTGATGCAAGAAAATGCAGAGTTAGCTAAGAAAAACACAGAGTTGGAAAAACAAATTAAACATCTCGAAGCTAATGCTACTACTATTCAAGAAGACTATGAAACATTAATGCAAATCATGAACCGTGCGCGAAAGTTAGCTCTATTTGATGAAGAAGAGCGTTCTTCTACTACGTTTAAAATGGATCGTAACGGAAATCTTGAGAAAATGGCTGAATAAGCTACACGAACGAAGAAAGAGGGATGTCAAACTTGGCTCTGCTTTCTTCTTTTTCTATTTTACAGACAATGACCTGACGCCTTTATGCTATAATATGTTCGTTTACTGTTTATAAAGGGGTTTGAGATATGCAGCAGAATAGTTTGAAACTTTTAGCACAGCCCGCTTGGCGTATTATTGATCAATCCAGTCTAGGTCCTCATTTTGATGCCCGTCATTCTTTTGCCATCGATGACACGCTTTGTACAACCGTTGGAAGAGGTGAATCTCCAGCTGTCATGCGCTCATGGGTGCATCACGATACGATTGTATTAGGCATTCAAGATACAAAGCTCCCTCACCTGGCTGAAGGTGCAGCTTATTTACATGAACAAGGGTATAAAACAATCGTCCGCAATTCAGGCGGCCTCGCTGTCGCACTTGATCAAGATGTTCTAAACATTTCTTTAATTTTTCCAGATGCAGAAAAAGGAATTGATATTGATCGTGGCTATGAAGCCATGTTTGATTTGATTAAGGCCATGTTTGCATCTTACGGTACCGCAATTGAAGCGAAGGAAATCGTAGGATCCTATTGTCCCGGCAGCTTTGATTTGAGCATTCGCAATCAAAAATTTGCAGGCATTTCACAGCGACGCGTTCGCGGCGGTGTGGCCGTACAAATTTACTTATGCGTTAACGGAAGCGGCTCTAAACGCGCTTCTCTCATTCAAGAGTTTTACAAAAAAGGGCTCCAAAACACAGAAACTAAATTTTCATACCCAAATATCGAGCCTCATACAATGGCTTCTCTATCTGAACTATTACAGATTGATTTAACCGTTTCTGATGTCATGCTGCTTTTATTGCAAACACTGAATAGCATGAGCTCTTCTCTTGTAAATATGCCTTTAAATGCTACCGAACAAATGCTGTTTGAGACGCAGCTGCAGCGCATGTATGACCGCAATGAAAAAGCGTTGGGTTCATTAGCCGAATAAAAAAACTCCGCCCTAGGACGGAGTTTTTTTATTAAAGTGCTTGAGCAGCTGTGATTAAAGCAAGCTTGTACACATCTTCTTCGTTACAACCGCGAGATAGATCGTTTACCGGTTTGTTTAGACCTTGTAAGATTGGACCTACTGCTTCGAAGTTTCCTAAGCGCTGTGCAATTTTGTAACCAATGTTACCTGCTTCAAGGCTTGGGAATACAAATACGTTTGCATCTCCTTTGATCACTGAACCTGGTGCTTTCTTTTCAGCTACAGAAGGAACAAATGCTGCATCGAATTGGAATTCGCCGTCTAATGTTACGCTTGGTGCTAATTCTTTTGCAATTTCTACTGCGTTTGCTACCTTTTCTGTTTCCGGAGATTTTGCTGATCCTTTTGTTGAGAAGCTTAGCATAGCAACACGAGGATCGATATCGAACATTTCAGCTGTACGAGCACTTTCGATAGCAATTTCAGCTAAATCTTGGCTGTCAGGTGAAATATTGATTGCACAGTCAGCAAATACGTATTTTTGATCGCCGCGAACCATGATAAATACGCCAGATGTTTTCTTAACACCTTGTCTTGTTTTGATAATTTGTAGAGCAGGTCGCACTGTGTCTGCTGTAGAATGAGCAGCTCCGCTTACAAGACCGTCAGCTTTGTTCATATGAACAAGCATTGTGCCAAAATAATTTTCATCTAATAAAATTTTGCGAGCATCTTCTTCTGTTGCTTTGCCTTTACGACGCTCAACAAATGCTGCCACCATTTCATCAAATTCAGAGTAGCTTTGAGGATCTAAAACCTCAACACCGTCTAATTTTACGTTTAATTCTGCTGCTTTTGATGCTACCGCGTCTTTATTTCCAACAACGATAGGCTTTAAGGTATTGTCGGCAGCTAAACGAGAAACAGCACCTAATACGCGCTCATCTAATCCCTCTGGGAATACGATTGATACATCGCTAGCTGATACTTTTTGTTTTAAACCTGTAAATAAATCACTCAAAGTAAATCCTCCTCGATATGTAAAAAACTTTTCTCATAATAGGATACTCCACTTTTTTTAAAAATCAAAGGCATGTCCTTCAAGAATCCATGATTACGAAAAAGTCTTTTAATTCTTAATTTTCCGCTAACACTCAAAATAAAACCTGTTTTTACTTTGCAACAATTGTTTAAAGTTTAGTCACAAAATCACAGGTTTTTCATTCCAGTTCTTCGGACAAACTATGATATAGTAGAATTGGAATTTATCATAATCGGACAATAGGAGTGAAACGAAATGGCAGAAGCAGCACAAACATTAGACGGTTGGTATGCACTTCATGATTTCCGTTCAATCGATTGGGGCGCTTGGAAGCAGTTATCAAGCGACGATCGCCAAGCGGCCATCCATGAATTTTTAGGTTTGATTGAGAAATGGAAAGGAACTGAAGCTGAAAAGCAAGGCAGTCATGCTTTATATACCATTGTCGGCCAAAAAGCAGATTTTATGCTAATGCTTGTTCGTCCTACTATGGAAGAACTAAATGAAATTGAAACAGAATTTAACAAAACAAAGCTTGCTGAGTTTACCATTCCTACTTATTCATATGTATCAGTAGTTGAATTAAGCAACTACTTACCTGCTGGGGAGGATCCTTATGAAAATCCTCAAATCCAAGCTAGACTATATCCAACTTTACCAAAAGCTAGTCACGTTTGCTTTTATCCAATGGATAAACGTCGTCAAGGAAATGACAATTGGTACATGCTTCCTATGGAAGAACGACGCAGCTTAATGCGCAGCCACGGAATGATTGGACGTCAATACGCTGGAAAAGTAAAGCAAATCATTACGGGTTCTGTTGGGTTTGATGATTATGAGTGGGGCGTTACTCTTTTTGCAGATGACGTTCTTCAATTTAAAAAATTAGTATACGAAATGCGTTTTGACGAAGTAAGTGCTCGCTACGGGGAATTTGGCAGCTTCTTTGTCGGAAATTTATTAAAAGAAGAAGCTATTGCACGCTTTTTACACGTTTAAACTAAGCTGCAAAAGCGTTCATCTCTTTTATAAAATTTAGTATATAAAAAACCTGTTTCCACTTGGAAACAGGTTTTTTTATTTTCTACCCATGGCATATTCGCATCTACAGGACCATATATATACAACAGTGTCACAAGTAAGCGAGGTGGGATAATGGCAGTCGTTGCACACAACGAAGAAGATGTTAAGCTCCTAGCCAGACTCATTCGAGCTGAAGCTGAAAGTGAAGGAAAACAAGGGATGTTACTGGTAGGAAATGTAGGCGTGAACCGCGCTAAAGCTCCCTGTTTGGATTTTAGAAATATAAGAACCATTCGTCAGATGGTATTTCAAAACCCAGGCGGATTTGAAGCAACTCAAAAAGGCTACTTTTATCAGCGTGCCCGCCAGTCTGAAATTACACTTGCACGACGTGTATTAAGAGGGGAACGTTTTAACCCCGCGGAAAACTCACTGTGGTTTTTCAAGCCCAGCGGCGACTGTCCTGCTCAATGGTATAACCAAAATAACACAGGACGATTTAAATCTCACTGTTTCTTTGCACCAACTCAAGCTGATTGTCCAGGAGTTTACTAATTTCTTTTTGTTTGAAGGAGGTTCCTATGAAAAAACCAAAGTCTAATCAACCGCAACAGCAATATATGCAAAATCCGTATATGAGTCCAAACTACCCTTATTATATGCCTCAGCCGCAGCAGCCCCAGCCAGGCGGCCAGCAGGTTCAAGGGCAAAGTCAAGGAGGTCCGCCCCCTACCTCTTCTGGAGGCAGTGGTGCCCCGCAAGACCCAAATCAACTGCCCATTGAAGAATCATATATTGAAAATATTTTACGTTTGAATCGAGGAAAAATAGCGACTGTATATATGACGTTTGAAAATAATACGCAGTGGAACGCGAAGGTCTTTAGAGGAGAAATTGAAGCAGCCGGACGCGATCATATCATTTTAAGTGATCCGCAAACTGGCACCCGCTATTTACTGCTTATGGTTTATCTCGATTACATTACTTTTGAGGGTCCAATCAAATATAATTATCCGTTTAGCGGTGGAGGACAGCAGTTGAGCAATTATTCTCCGCGTTAAAAAAACCCCTTTTCAGGGGTTTTTTTATAGCCATTTTACAGCTGCAACAACAATTAAAATCCAAGCCACAATAAATGCAACTCCACCTAGCGGAGTAATCGCGCCAAGAACTTTAATACCGGAAGTACTTAATACATAGAGACTGCCTGAAAACAGCACAATCCCTGCAAACATAATCCAGCCCGAAGCTGTTAACAAAGAAGACTGAGGAAATTTGCTTAATAGAAACGCAATGACAAATAGTCCTATTGCATGGAACATCTGGTACTGCACTCCTGTTTTCCATACCTCTAAATACTTCTCTGAGATTTTCCCTTCTAACCCGTGTGCTCCAAAAGCACCAAGAGCAACCGCTAACATCGCATTGATTGCACCGATTATTAAAAATAGTTTCATTTTTTTCTCCTCACTTTAGAAATCAAACAAACTATCGCCGTTTGCATCATCTGATTTCAATTTCGTTCCTTCAAAATTAGGTTTGGATGACTGAATAATCTGTTGCTGCATAATCTCAGGCGATTGCATAATTTCCGGTGAAGACATGACAACAGGTTTTGAAACCGAGACAGGTTTCGATGCTGAAACCTCTTCATTTTGATCTAATGCAAGCTCACACAGTGCTTTGATAGCAACCAATTGATCTCGAACGTTCCCACTATTCGAATGGTGCTTCGCTTTTTGTACTTCTGCACTAATTTTATCAAGGAGCTGCGCCATTTTTATATCCATGTAGACACCTCATCTTACATTCAATATGACTTTATACAGCTATTTTATCAAAAGATGAAATAGGAGGCTATGTCTGAAGCTAATCTTCATGAAATGCTCACTTTTACACATCATCAATTTGCCAATCGATGGATTGACGTCCGTGTTGGAGCAAAAACTCATTTGCTCGTTGAAAATGATTATTGCCAAAAAAGCCTCGATTAGCTGAAAATGGGCTAGGATGCGGGCTTTCCAAAATTAAATGGTGTGAATGATGAATGAGCTCTTTTTTAGCTTGTGCATGTTTGCCCCACAGCAAAAACACGACCGGCTCCTCTTTTTGTGCCACTAATTCAATAATGCGGTCCGTCAGCTGTTCCCATCCTTTTCCTTTGTGAGAATTCGCTTCCCCTCTTCTAACCGTCAAAACAGTGTTAAGCAAAAGAACACCTTGTTCTGCCCATTTGACTAAATAACCGTTATTCGGAATGTGATAGTCCATTTCATTTTTCAGCTGTTTGTAAATATTCACTAAAGAAGGCGGTGTTTTGACTCCTGGTTGAACAGAGAAGCTCAGTCCATGCGCTTGATTTGGTCCATGATAAGGATCTTGTCCCAATATGACAACTTTTACATTTTTATAATCCGTGTAGTGTAAAGCGTTAAAAATATCATATTTATCAGGATAAATGGTGTGGTGATTATATTCATCCACTAAAAATTCTCGAAGCTGTATGTAATAGTCTTTTTGAAATTCTTCTTCTAATAAAGGAGCCCAGTCATTTTTTAAAATACTCATTGCTTATCACCTCATAATAATCTTTTTTGTTATTTTATCGTAAACTCTGCCGCCTGCTCAAACGTTGCCTGCTTTAAATACGCTGAGAGCCTGGGCATATTTTAATATTGTCATGTTCAATGAAACTTTGTATACACTTATAAAGAGTGTATTTTTATATTAAAGGAGGGATTCCATATGATCATCAGCAATCCCCACCAAATAGACGTAACCTACAGCCTGGGTGTTACACCCGTTGAACCAATGATACCAAGAAAATACACCGTTTTCCCAGGTCAACACACTTCTGTTCCTTCCATTCAAATCGGCATTGAATTTGCCTACGATCATATGCAAAAAGAGCGGAACGAATATTTAGCATCCTTCGTCTTCGATAAAGGTTTTTATTCCCTTACTGTGTATTATTACATCGGTGCGCATACATCAACAGATGAAACCATTACACGCTACCTTCACTTTTTAGAACAACTCCCTGTTATTCTATCGTCTATCTATCACGCTGATGCTTCCTTTTTCGAAAAACATCCACTTTTAATGCACTGTCCTATTTTTATCATTGCCGATAGCCCTGAGCTGCCATTTTCAACAAAAAAATCTATCGGTTCCCTGTATCAATATAAATAAATGAGAAAAGCTACTGTTAAAATAACGGTAGCTTTTTCTCCGTATTCGAAACAAAATACTTTTAAACTTGTTAAAAACATGGAATAATAACTACAAATTGTTTTAATCTATTTGCGTTAACCCTTTAAAATCGTTACAATTTATTAGTAGTTCTATACATAAAGGAAAAGGTAAACAAGCAATCATTCGTTTGTTTATAAAGGCCGAGTTTAACGGGCAATGAATCCCCAGATTTCATTTAAGTGTTGTCTGTTAAAGCGGAAAAAAATTGAACGTAACTACGACAAAGTGAGGTCCTAGAAGTAATGACAAATGTACAACCAAAATCCATTATCGTAATTTTTGGCGCTACAGGTGATTTAGCAAAACGTAAGTTATTCCCCTCTATTTTCCGCTTATATAAAGCGAACAAACTATCGGAAGATTTCGCTGTTGTTGGTGTCGCAAGAAGACCTTGGACTAATGACGAATTACGCGAAAATGTAAAAAAATCAGTGAGCAGTTTCAAAAACAGTGACGCTGACATTGAAAAGTTTGCTTCACATTTTTATTACCAACCGTTTGACGTAACAGATGTCGCTTCTTATCAAGAATTAAAAAGCCTAACAGAAAGCCTTGATGAGCAATACAACGTGCCTGGAAATCGTATTTTCTATCTAGCAATGGCACCTGAATTTTTCGGAACGATTGCTTCGAATTTAAAAAATGAAGGTTTAACACAAACAGAAGGCTGGAGCCGCCTAGTCATTGAAAAGCCGTTTGGCCATGATTATCCTTCTGCTAAAGAATTAAATGAACAAATTCGCCATGCATTTAAGGAAGATCAAATTTATCGTATCGACCACTATCTCGGTAAAGAAATGGTGCAAAATATCGAAGTTATCCGTTTTGCAAATGCTCTATTTGAACCGATGTGGAACAACCAATACATTTCAAACATCCAAATTACGTCTAGTGAGACGCTTGGTGTAGAAGACCGTGGCCGTTACTATGAATCTTCAGGTGCCCTTCGAGATATGGTACAAAACCATATGCTTCAAATGGTGGCCCTACTTGCAATGGAACCGCCGATTAAATTAACACCGGAAGAAATTCGCAGTGAAAAAGTAAAAGTATTGCGTGCTCTTCGCTCTTTATCAGTGGATGAAGTAGATGATTATTTTGTACGAGGTCAATACGGCAAAGGTGTACTTGAAGGAGAAGAAGTTATCGGCTATCGCGAAGGAAACTCGGTTGATCCTGAGTCTAATACCGCTACATTTGTATCTGGTAAGCTTATGATTGATAACTTCAGATGGGCTGGCGTACCGATTTATATCCGTACAGGTAAACGCATGAAAGAAAAAGCAACGACAATTGTTGTACAGTTCAAAGACTTACCAATGAACCTGTACTTCAATAAAGATAAAGAAATTCATCCAAACTTGCTTGTCATTCATATCCAACCGGAAGAAGGCATTACGCTTCACTTGAACGCGCGTAAAACGCCAGGTGCCACATCATCCACACCGATTAACTTGAACTATTGCAATAACTGTGGAGATAAAATGAATACACCGGAAGCTTATGAACGCCTTATTTATGATTGCATGCTTGGAGATGCAACGAACTTTACTCACTGGGATGAAGTAGCCCTTTCTTGGAAATTTGTTGATACTATCTCAGAAGCATGGGAAAGCACAAAAGCACAAAACTTCCCGAACTACGAATCAGGTTCAATGGGACCAAAAGAATCAGACGCATTGCTTGCTGAAGACGGTTTCCACTGGTGGCCAGTCGGAGAAGACAACTTCTCACCTAAAGAGTAAACAAAAAAAGCAGCTGTAGTATACAGCTGCTTTTCTTGTTTTTTATTTTAACCACTCAGTATGGAATACGCCCTCTTTATCAACACGTTGATATGTGTGAGCTCCGAAGTAGTCACGTTGCGCTTGTAAAAGGTTCGCTGGTAGCGTTTCTGTACGGTAGCTGTCATAGTAAGCTAATGCACTTGAGAAACTTGGTACAGGAATACCTTGTTTAACCGCAATTGAAATAACTTCACGAAGAGCCGACTGATAGCCTTCTACGATATCCTTGAAGTATGGGTCTAACAATAAGTTTGTTAGATCTGCATCGCGATCGTAAGCTTCTTTAATTTTTTGTAAGAATTGTGCACGGATGATACAACCACCGCGGAAGATCATTGCAATATCACCGTACTGTAAATTCCAGTCATATTCTTCAGAAGCTGCTTTCATTTGAGCAAACCCTTGCGCATATGAACAAATTTTACTCATGTACAATGCTTTACGAATTGCTTCTACTAATTCGGTTTTATCGCCTTCAAATGCAGCTGCATTTGGACCGCTCAATACTTTGCTTGCTTTTACACGTTCTTCTTTCATAGCTGAAATAAAGCGTGCAAATACAGATTCCGTAATGATTGGTAGTGGTACACCTAAATCAAGCGCACTTTGGCTTGTCCATTTACCTGTACCTTTTTGACCTGCAGTATCTAAAATAACGTCTACAAGTGCTTTACCTGTTTCTTCATCTTTTTTCGTAAAGATATCAGCTGTGATTTCAATTAAGTAGCTATCTAGCTCGCCTTTATTCCATTCAGCAAATACTTTATGTAATTCATCTGTTTCTAAGCCTAATACGTTTTTCATGATGAAGTATGCTTCACAAATTAACTGCATATCGCCATACTCGATGCCGTTATGAACCATTTTTACGTAGTGACCTGCACCATTTGGTCCAATGTATGTGCAGCAATCATCGCCTTCAACTTTCGCTGAAATAGCTGTTAAGATTGGTTTTACAAGTTCATATGCTTCTTTTTGTCCGCCAGGCATGATTGAAGGTCCTTTTAATGCGCCTTCTTCTCCGCCGGATACGCCTGTACCGATGAAATGGATACCTAATTCTTCTAGCTCTTTGTTACGACGAATTGTATCCTGGAAGAATGTATTTCCGCCATCGATTAAAATGTCGCCTTTTTCTAAGTATGGTTTTAACGAATCAATTGTTGCATCTGTAGCAGCACCAGCTTTAACCATTAATAAAATTTTACGCGGTTTTTCAAGAGAATTAATAAACTCTTCCACACTGTATGTACCTGCAAAATTTTTACCTTCTGCTTCTGTTTTTAGGAACTCTTCTGTCTTTTCAGGAGAGCGGTTATAAACTGAAACAGAATAGCCTCTGCTCTCAATGTTTAGCGCCAAGTTTTTCCCCATAACCGCTAAACCGATAACACCGATTTGTTGTTTTGCCATGTTAAATTCTTCCCTTCATGTGTAATATGAATTGGTCAACCTAATCGTAACTGAACATATCATAAAGAAAGTTACAGATTCAAGTTTGATATAACCATAATCATACGTTTTATTATACACATTTGAAAAGAATCATGCTCACCGAACATTGATTATTTTGAAGAAAATTTCGATAAAATAAGTGAAATGAACGCAGTTACTAATCATCCGTACATTCTTAACTACCTTTAGACGCATTTTAACATTTTCTTAAACAATTACTTTTGTTAAAATATTAAGCAGTTAATCATTTCAATGAATTGATGATCAACACGGTTGTTACCGTTTTACTATATTTACTGCAGCTAAAAAAGCTGCACTAGTACTTATTTTGTTTTACGAAGAGGGATTTTATATATGACAAAACCAATCAAAGATCCGTTCAAAGAAAATTTTGATACGCTTGAAGAATTTGCTGATCGCATTAGCGAGGTATTGAACTGCCCTATTACGATTGAAGATGCTAATCATCGCTTACTAGCTTACAGCACCCATGATGAAAGAACGGACCAAGCGCGTATTGCTACGATTATTGGAAGAAGAGTTCCGGAAAAAGTCATTAACAACTTATGGAAAGAAGGCATTATTCCGAAACTGCTTGAGACAAATGAACCTGTGCGTGTGAAAAATATAAATGAAATCGGGCTTGGAGATCGTATAGCCATTTCTATCTGGAAAAATGAAGAAGTTCTAGGATTCATTTGGGCTGTGGAAATTGAGAAAGCCTTAGGCGATGAAGAGGTGGAGCTATTAAAAAAAGCTGCGAATGTATTAAAAAACAAATTGCTGCAGCTTCAAATTCGAAAATACAAACGAGAAGAGCGCTCACAGGAATTTTTCTGGAAATTATTAACTGGCCACATTAAGTCTCGTCAAGAAATTTCAGAAGCGTTTTATGAAGCTCAAATTACGGCTCCATCAGCGTTTTCCATTGCTATCTTCCGCTTCCAAGAAGATATTACGCCTGAAGCTGAACGCCAAATTTCGTATATGTTGAAAACAATGCACCGCTTAAAAATCGTTCTTTATACGATTGATTGCAATGATTTAATCTTACTGCTTTCTTTGGATGCGGTTGAAAATCCTCTTGATGAACAGCGAGATTTTGTAGACTATTTTAGAGGAAACATGCATGAACGCTTTGATGTTACTCAAATTAAAGCCAGCTGCAGCAGTATTTATTCATCGCACGATCATATCGAAAAAAGCTATAAAGAAGCTTTGAACGTATTAGATATGAAAAGTAAGTTTCCAGAAGAAACAAAAGAGATTATTAACTATCAAGAATTAGGTATTTATCAATTTCTAGATGTTATTTTAGACAAGCGCGTTCAAGATCAATTTGAAAACCATTCTTTAAAGAAGCTAACTGATTATGACCTTCGTCATAACAGTAACTTGGTGGAGACTCTTGAAGTATTTTTAAATAATGATAACAATATTAATGAAGCAGCCAAAGAATTAAATGTGCATATGAATACACTTAGCTATCGATTAAAGCGAATTTCAGAGATTGGTGATATCAACTTAAAGGATGTTAATCAAAAAATGACTCTTTATATTGATATTAAGTTAATGAAATATAAAAAATAACAGATAATGTTATATTTTTTAACAGAAAGCTATTTATTTATTTTACGATAAATAAATAGCTCTTTTTTTATGTTTTCTTCCCTTAACAATGTTAGATAACCTGACATAAAAATTAAAAATTCTGATAAGTAAGCGGTTACATTTGTGTGTTTAAACAAAAACCGCTTCTTCAATTCTTCTTTCTAGACAAAGAAATTTCACAAAACTTTCTTTATACTAAAGATATACAAACGACCAAGGGGGAAATTAATCATGATTATTGGCGTACCAAAAGAAATCAAAAACAACGAAAACCGAGTAGCGATTACACCAGCAGGCGTAGCATCATTTGTTGGTACAGGTCATCGTGTATTAATTGAAAATGAAGCGGGTATTGGAAGTAACTTCACAAACGAAGATTATGTAAAAGCCGGAGCTGAAATTGTTGAGACAGCAGCTGACGTGTGGGCACAAGCTGAAATGGTCATGAAAGTAAAAGAACCATTAGCAAGTGAATACGGCTATTTTAGACCAGGTCTTATCTTATTCACTTACCTTCACTTAGCAGCTGAACCAGCACTGGCAAAAGCATTAAAAGATAGCGGTGTAACGGCTATTGCTTATGAAACAGTGGCAGTCAATCGTACATTGCCTCTATTAACACCTATGAGCGAAGTAGCAGGACGTATGGCTGCTCAAATTGGTGCACAATTCCTTCAAAAATCAAACGGCGGAAAAGGAATTTTATTAGCGGGTGTTCCTGGAGTTAGCCGCGGAAAAGTAACGATTATTGGAGGCGGCGGTGTTGGTACAAATGCTGCAAAAATCGCAATCGGCCTCGGTGCTGATGTAACGATTATTGATTTAAGTCCTGAACGCCTACGTCAATTAGACGATATCTTTGGCAACCAAATCAATACGCTAGTGTCAAATCCTTATAACATTGCGGATGCAGTAGCAGAGTCAGATTTAGTGATTGGTGCAGTATTAATCCCAGGTGCAAAAGCTCCAAAACTCGTAACAGAAGAAATGGTGAAAACCATGAAGCCAGGTTCTGTTATTGTTGACGTAGCAATCGACCAAGGTGGTATCGTTGAAACAATTGACCACATTACAACACACGATCAGCCTACTTATGAAAAGCACGGTGTTGTACACTATGCAGTTGCGAACATGCCAGGAGCAGTTCCACGCACATCAACGATTGCTTTAACAAATGTAACGGTACCTTACGCACTTCAAATTGCTTCTAAAGGTGTTCACAAAGCAATCGCTCAAAACGAAGCGTTAAAATTAGGAGTGAACGTTGCAAACGGAGCTATTACGTATGAAGCAGTTGCACATGATTTAGGTTACGATTATGTATCAGTAGACGTAGCTCTTGAAAAAGAATTAGCTTCTATCTAATAAATAATAAAAAACGTCCTTAACCTTCTGTTAAGGGCGTTTTTATTTTGAATGAACAGCAATTAACTGTAAAAACCACGACTATTTAAAGTTTTGTGTATCTTTACTTTTCATTTGACGCATGCTTTACAGGCAGTCGTCATAATTCTAAATTCCACGTAGGATTCATACAGTTTTTAGAAATTGAATATCTACATTAAAAGCGATAAAATAGAAGGAAAAGTGAATGGAAGAAAGTTATCTAAAACACATTGGGCAGCTAAAGACCGACCGGTGGAAGTTTTACTCTATTTTCTCTATGAACTTAAAATACGGGAGGATTTTTTATGACAATGAATAAAGCATTAACCATTGCTGGTTCTGATAGCAGCGGCGGAGCTGGCATTCAAGCGGATTTAAAAACATTCCAAGAACTTGGTGTTTACGGAATGACAGCTTTAACAACAATTGTAACAATGGATCCCGATAACAGCTGGTCTCATAACGTATTTCCACAACAAGCTTCCACTGTTGAACAGCAGCTGAAAACAATTGTAAAAGGCGTAGGCGTACAAGCTCTAAAAACGGGTATGCTTGGCTCAGTGGAAATTATTGAACTAGCGGCAAAAACAATTGAAGAATACGATTTAAAAAATGTTGTAGTAGATCCTGTGATGGTATGTAAAGGAGAAGACGAAGCGCTTCATCCGGAAACAACTGTCAGCTTGCGTGATGTACTAGTTCCAAAAGCAACAGTCGTAACGCCTAACTTATTTGAAGCTAGTCAATTAAGCGGACTTGGCCCTATCAAAACGGTTGATCAAATGAAAGAAGCAGCCGTGAAAATTTCTGAACTTGGTGCCAAATATGTATTGATTAAAGGTGGAAGTAAATTAGCACACGAAAAAGCAATCGATTTGCTTTATGATGGAAAGACATTTGAGATCTTAGAGTCTGAACGTATTGAAACGACATTTACACATGGTGCTGGATGCACATACTCAGCTGCGATTGCTGCTGAATTGGCAAAAGGCAGTGACGTCAAACAAGCTATTTATACAGCAAAAGAGTTTATTACAGAAGCAATTCGCCATTCATTTGCTTTAAATCAATATGTCGGACCAACAAATCACGGTGCATACCGTCGTAACAAAGAAAAAGTAACAAACTAAAAGCATGCCTAAAGGCATGCTTTTCTATTTTGCTTATTGTTTGACTGTTTCAAGCGCATTTAAGATAGCTTGAGCTACGCCGTGCTCGTCATTTGTTCCTGTTACGATATGGGCAAACTCTTTAATTTCTTGAGGGGCATTTCCCATCGCTACGGCACGTCCAACTCGCTGAAACATCGATACGTCGTTATAATTGTCTCCAATAGCCATCGTTTCTTCTAAAGAAATATGGCGTTCTTGAACAAATGATGTAACCGCAATTCCTTTTTGAGCATTTTCATCATTTATTTCAATATTTTCTTTACCAGATGCACTGACTGCAATAGAATCTAACTTCACAAGTTCTACTTTTGCCTGTTCTAACTTTTCTTCATCAAAAGAGAAAGCAAGCAGCTTATAAATGTCCTTGTTTGGATCTTGAAACAGCGCTTCATACTCTTCAATAAGCTTTACTCTGCCGCTATTGAAACGCTCTTTTGCCGCTTCTAACGATTTTTCATAATTATCTTTTAAGCTAGCACTTAAATAAATATCCATTAATACGGACAAAGCTTTTTCATAGTCATTTGAATACGTACCTTCACTTGTATAGACTTCAAAGTACAGCTGAAACTTCTTAAAAATATCTTCTACTTCACGAATAGCTTCCATCGTCATGCCTACTGAATATTGTTTTTCCCCTTGTGGATTGCGAAGCTCTGCTCCGTTTGCACAAATTAAATATGTATGAAGTCCTACTTCTTCTAAAACATAACGCGCTTCTTCATAAGAACGTCCCGTAGCAACAACAACTTCCACCCCTGCCTTTTGAGCTATCTTAATCGCTTGGGCATTTTCTTTACTTACAACTTGTTCACTATTTACTAGCGTTCCATCCATATCGATCGCAATACATTTAATCATGATGTACCCCTTCCTATGTATCTTTGCTCTCTTATTTTATTCTAGCATATGTTTTTTAGCGCTTTGCTACTTGCATGTAAAAGATTTACTAATTTTTTGTATACGCGCTGTTATAATCTGTTCCTTTTCTTGCTTTTTCGAAAACCTCTTTGATCGTCTTTACATGCAAATCAGCTGTTGAATATACGCGAAAATTCACATCTTCTTCCCTCAGATGCTTACCAACGCCGATAGAAACCATATCTGTTTGATTAATAGCTTTTATACCTGCCTCTCCATCTTCTATTGCCACACATGCATCGGGTTTTACTTTTAATTGATGGGCAGCTGTCAAAAATATTTCTGGATCTGGTTTTCCCTTCTTGATTTTCCTCACATCCACAATACAATCAAAAAAAGAGCGTATTCCTAGCGCATCTATTACAGTATTTGCATTCGAACTAGAAGAAGCAATTCCCATTTTAATGCCTTGTTTTTTACAATCTTCTAACAACATTTTAATGCCTGGAAGTAAATGATCTTCTGTCATTTCTCTTATTAAAGCCTGATAATGCTTATTCTTTTCATAAGCAAACTCTTCTTTTTGTTCCACTGTCAGGTGTACATTGCCTTGCGCAGCAATGAGCTCTACAGTTCTCATCCGGCTGATTCCCTGCAGCTGTTGATTTAGTTCTTCAGAAAACGAAACGTTAAGTTGATCTGCTACTTTTTTATTTGCTCTATAATATAGATGTATTGTATCTGCAATAACACCGTCTAAATCAAAAATAATCGCTTGTAGCTCTTCTTTTCTCATATTATCCTCCTCTGTACCTATCTTTATGCCATTACTTAAATGCTTTTATTACATCCCACCATGTTAAAATACCGTTGATATTGTTCACTTTATCATAAAAATTTTTTCATCATTTATAATTTATGAATAAATTTTTCAAAAAAAGAGAAATTACAGTATTGCATTATGAAAGCCCTTTTATTACAATAGGTTTATGCAAACGGTTGCACTGTCTTAAAAATATAGTTTATCAAAAAATAAAATGAAAACCCATACATAGGGGAAGGGGAAAAACTATGAAGAAGTTCTTTTCATTTGATTTTTGGCAGAAGTTTGGTAAGGCTTTATTAGTAGTAGTAGCGGTTATGCCCGCAGCTGGTATTATGATTTCACTTGGAAAACTAGTTGCAATGACTGGGGGAGACATCACTGCTGTACAAACAATTGCACGAGTGATGGAAGATATAGGATGGGGTATCATTACAAATCTTCACATCTTGTTCGCTGTTGCCATCGGGGGATCTTGGGCAAAGGAACGTGCTGGCGGTGCATTTGCTGCACTCATTGCATTCATTCTTATTAATCGAATTACAGGAGCCATTTTTGGAGTTAAAGCAGAAATGCTCTCAGATTCAAAAGCAACGGTTCAATCACTGTTTGGACAAGAATTAGTTGTAAAAGACTACTTCACATCTATTTTAGGATCTCCCGCTCTTAACATGGGAGTATTCGTAGGAATTATCGCTGGTTTCTTAGGCGCAAATTTATTCAACAAATATTACAATTATGATAAATTGCCTGAAGCCCTTTCGTTTTTTAACGGCAAGCGCTTCGTACCGTTTGTAGTCATCGGTGGTTCAGTTGTAACGGCACTGCTTTTATCCATTGTGTGGCCGTTCATCCAAGGTTCGCTAAACAGCTTCGGACAGTGGATTGCAACATCTAGAGATACAGCTCCTATTCTGGCACCATTTATTTTCGGAGCATTAGAGCGTCTCCTTCTTCCGTTTGGTCTTCATCATATGCTGACAGTTCCTATGAACTATACGGAGCTAGGCGGTACGTACAAAATTTTAACGGGTTCTGGAGCAGGTTCCACTGTTGCCGGTCAAGATCCTTTGTGGCTTGCTTGGATTGCAGACTTAAATAACTTCCGTGCTGCAGGAGATATGGACAGCTACAAGCAGCTCTTACATGACGTTACACCTGCACGATTTAAAGTAGGACAGATGATTTTATCTTGTGCGTCATTAATTGGAATTGCTTTAGCAATGTATCGCAACGTAGATCCTGACAAACGTTCGAAATATCGTTCAATGTTCTTTTCAGCTGGACTAGCTGTTTTCTTAACAGGCGTAACAGAGCCGATTGAATTTATGTTCATGTTCGCGGCGCCTCTTCTATACGTCGTATACGCCATTATGACAGGACTGGCTTTTGCCATTGTTGATATTGTTCATGTTCGCGTACACTCATTTGGCGTAATTGAACTATTAACACGTACACCAATGATTATCAAAGCCGGACTATGGGCTGACTTAATGAACTTTGTCATCGCCTGCCTTGTATTTTTTGGCTTAAATTTTGGAGTGGCAAACTTCTTAATTAAACGTTTTAACTTCCCAACACCGGGACGTAACGGAAACTATATCGATGAAGAAACAACTGCAACAAGCAGCAAGCAGGTGAAAAATGATTCGCTTGCCCCAGTCATTATTAGACTGCTTGGCGGAGAAAACAATATTGAAGACGTGGATGCTTGTATGACTCGCTTACGTGTAACGGTAAAAGATATACATGCCGTTGCAGGAGAAAGTGAATGGAAACAAAACGGAGCCCTTGGTTTAATCTTGAAAGATAAAGGGGTACAAGCTATTTATGGACCTAAAGCGGATGTTTTGAAATCCGACATTCAAGATTTGTTAGGAGCTTAATATAATGAAGCTATTAACGTTAAATTGCCACTCTTGGCAAGAGGAAAATCAGCTAGACAAGTTATCTTGTCTAGCTGAAGTAATTAAAAAAGAAAAATATGATGTCATTGCTTTACAGGAAGTAAGCCAAAAAATAGACGCGCCTTATGTATATGACTACATTCGCAGCGATAATTACGCTTGGCTTTTAGCAAAAGAACTGGGTAAGCAAGGTGAAGACTATCAATTGGTATGGGATTTATCTCATATAGGCTATGAAGTGTATGAAGAAGGAATTGCCATTTTAACGAAACACCCAATTATTGAAGAGCATTCATTTTTTGTTTCACAAACGTCAAATATTGACTATTGGAAAACGAGAAGAATTGTTGGAGCAACAATCGAATATGAAAAAGAACTCCTTACTTTTTATTCTTGTCATCTTGGCTGGTGGGATGACGAAGAAGAGCCATTCAAGCAGCAAGTTGATACGCTGCTAGCTCATGTACACAAAGATAACCCATTTTTCTTACTTGGAGACTTTAATAATGACGCTCATAGACGACATGAAGGTTACGACTACCTGTTGAGCCAAGGCCTCTATGATACGTATACTCTATCGAACAAAAAAGATAGCGGTATTACAGTTCAAGGGAACATTGCTGGATGGGATGATAATGAACGGGCGCTGCGCCTTGATCTCATTCTATCGAGTCATGCGCAGGATATTCAATCATCGACTGTAGTTTTTAACGGCATACATTATCCAGTTGTTTCTGACCATTTTGGGGTAAGCGTTGAAGTGAAATAAGTGACATAAAGCGAACGAATAGCGTTCGCTTTTTTCTTGTGATTATGATTATGTAAAAATCATCTTCTTTACTGCTTTATCTATCGTTTTAGAAGTGTCCGATAAACTTTCGCATTTTAAAAAGTAGGTGTGCTATAATATTGTGATGTTGACGATATGCAACCCATTTTTGCATGTTTATCAATGAAATCGCTCAACTTAATAGTAAGATGATACATGTAAGCTCTATTTAAATGAACACCCGTTGTCATTATCATAAACTAATAAAGAAAAATAGGTGTGAAACAATCATGAAAATTTTGTTGATTTCAAATATGTATCCTTCTGAACAATTCCCGAGCTATGGTGTATTTGTTCAAAACACTGAAAAAATTTTAGTTCAACATGGTATTCAAGTTGATAAAATTGTCATGCAAAAAAAGACAAGCAAATTAAGCAAGCTTTTTAGCTATGCTTCTCATTATGCTAATGTCATTGTGACGGGCTTAACAAAAAATTACGACTATCTTTACGTACATTATGCATCTCATAATGCTCTTCCGCTGCTGATTCTCAAAAAGCTAAAGAAGAATGTGAAGATTGTGACAAACGTGCATGGTTCAGATGTTGTACCTGAAGTAGCTTCACAGGAAAAATATCAGCCTAGAGTAAATGACTTATTGCACCATTCCACTAAAATTATTACTCCTTCTCCCTACTATAAAGGGCTCGTTGAAGAGAAATATAAGGTTCATAATCCAATCTATATTTTTCCAAGCGGAGGAGTGAATAAAGATCTGTTTCATCCTTATGCAGATAAAAGCAAAGCTTATCAAGAACTAAACTTGGACCCTACTATCCGTTATATTGGATGTGTAAGCCGCATTGATGTGGGTAAAGGATGGGAATACTACCTTCAAGCAATTGCAAAAGCTGAACAACAAACGCCCACTTCTTACAAATACTTATACGTTGGAAGCGGAAAAGACGAAGCTGCATTTAAGGAAATGATCAAGACTCTGGGCCTAGAGGGAAAAGTCATCCATTTTCCTCTGCTTCCTCAGTCGTCTCTTGCTTACGTATATAATGCGATTGAAGCATTCGTGTTTCCGACCGTAAGAAAAGGAGAAAGTTTGGGCTTAGTCGGCCTCGAAGCTATGGCTTGCGGAGCACCCGTGATTGGGAGTCAGATTGGTGGTCTAAAAGATTACATTATAGACGGAAAGAATGGTCTATTCTTTGAGCCTAAAAATGTAGATGAGCTAGCTTCACAGCTACAGGCTTTTATTAATCTTCCTGAAGATGTGAAACAGCAAATGTCTCAACAGGCGTTACAAACAGCAAACCGCTACACAGTAGATGTAATTGCTGAACAACTCCCAACAATTTTTTTTGATGAGGTGGAAAAATGAAAGTCGCAGTTTTAATTCCTTGTTATAACGAGGAAGTAACAATTGGAAAAGTAATTGACGATTTCAAACGCGAACTGCCTAGTGCAGATATTTATGTATACGACAACAATTCAAAAGATCGTACAAGTGAAATTGCACTTGAACACGGCGCAATCGTCAAAAAAGAATTTAAGCAAGGAAAAGGAAACGTTGTACGTTCAATGTTTCAAGAAATTGATGCAGATTGTTATGTTATGGTAGATGGGGATGATACGTATCCTGCAGAATTTGTTCATCAATTAATTGAGCCTATTAGAAATCGAGAAGCTAACATGGTCATTGGAGATCGTTTATCAAACGGAACGTATCTCGAAGAAAACAAACGTGCTTTCCATAATTTTGGTAACAACTTAGTACGTTCTTTAATTAACGGCCTGTACAAAAGTAACATTAAAGATATCATGACAGGTTATCGTGCGTACGATAAATTATTTGTAAAATCAATTCCTGTGATGAGCCCAGGATTTGAGATTGAAACAGAAATGAGTCTTCACGCGTTAGATAAACGATTCCGCCTAAAAGAAATCGCGATCGATTATCGCGATCGACCTGAAGGCAGCGAATCGAAACTTAATACGTTCTCTGATGGATTTAAAGTGTTACGAATGATTTTTACGTTATTTAAAGAGTACAAGCCGCTTCAGTTCTTCTCCATTTGGACAGTGTTGTTTATTGTCGCAGGATTAGCTGTTGGTGCTCCGGTACTTTATGAATTTTTTGATACAGGCTTTATTACCAAAGTACCTTCATCTATCTTAGCAACTGGATTGATGGTGTTAGGTGTTTTATCTTTCGTCTGTGGATTAATTCTAGATACAATCGCTTCATTGAATCGCAAGCAATATGAATTAGAACTAAATAAAAAAATTGAACAGATTGAACAAGTAGGAGAATAACAATGATGAAGAATAAAAAAAGTATTTTACTGCTTACAGTAACAGCTTTAATTATTCTTATCGGTTTAAGTATTGGTAATCCAGACGGTGTTCACTATCTTTCCCTTTTTGCTGCACTTGTATTTACCATCATAAGCTCTATTTTTATTTATAAAAATAGAGCTTATGCTTCATTTAAACCGCTAGAATGGCTATTGCTGATTGTTTTTTCGTTTATCGTACAGTTTTCACTTTTAGATAACTTACATATGACGAGCTCAACTATTTTTTCACTCGTTTTGTATGCCATCAGCCGTACTTTATTGGCAATGCTGCTGACGGCCGCTGTACTCAGCGCTATCAAACAGATAAACGATTTTCACTACACATTTGCACACCCAAAGCGTTATCTAGGAATTGTTACGATTCTTATTTTAACTGTTAGTCTATATTACTGGTTCGCCTTTTTCCCAGCGGCCATGACTCCTGATTCATTAGCACAGTGGAGACAGGCACATAACGGAGAATTTAACGATTGGCACCCTATTATGATTACTTGGCTTATTATGCTGCTGACAAAAATATGGGATAACCCAGGAATTGTAGCGTTCACGCAAATTGTTGTTGTAGTGAGCATATACGCCTATACATTTGACTTTTTCATTAAACGCAAAGCACATCCTGTTATGATTGGACTTTTAACAGCTATTATTGTCATTATTCCAAGCTTTTTAATCTTTTCAATTATTATTTGGAAAGACATTTTATACAGTGCTTTTCTGCTGTTTTTTACGGTTAACATTGCAAAAATTTATCTGTCAAAAGGCGCTTGGGTTAAAAGTAAAGCGAGCTTTTTCTTACTTTTACTTTCCGCATTTGGAGTAGCTTTCTTTAGACATAATGGTTTTCCTGTATTTGTTTTGACTTTCCTTTTAATGATTGTCTTATTCAGAAAAAATTGGAAACCTCTTGTCACGATTTTCTTAGTCGTCTTTATTTTACAAAAGATTGTTACAGGCCCTGTGTTCACGTGGCTTGATGTAAAACCTTCAGATCCAAATGAAGCTTTGTCTATTCCAACTCAACAAATTGCAAACATCATTTCAAATGATGGAGAGATGTCAAAAGAAGAGCGCGAATATTTTAATAAAGTGCTCCCTATTGAATTGTGGAAAGAAAAGTATAATCCATACAAAAGCGATCCAATTAAATTCACGTGGAAATACTACGACCGCGAGTTTATTTTTAATGATTTAGGCCTTTACTTTAAGAACTATGCTAGCATTGTCATCAAAAATCCTTATCTAGCAACGGAAGGCTTTCTCAAACAAACAGCTTTAGTATGGCAAATCAATCCTTTTAAAGATGGCTACACGGATACGTACGTAACCAACATTTATTACGGCAATGATTTAGGTCTTAAAAATAAAGTAATCGAGCCGTTTATTACACATACTGCCAATGCTTACTTAGCTATTTTTAAGCACCCTGTTTTTACATTCTTATGGAAACCAGCTTTTTATCACTGTGTCATTTTATTATTTTCATTAATGCTAGTGATTCGAAGAGGAATTACGTCCCTTATTATTGTCATTCCTTGGGCACTTAACACGCTTTCTGTTCTTGCGGCACTGCCGGCTCAAGATTTTCGATATTTATTAGCAAGCGTATTTGTGTCTTTCTTCTTTATTGGTCTTCCTTTTATCCGATTTGATCAGAAAGAAAAGGATGTGACCTCCTGATGGAGAGCAATTATAACAAAAAGCTAGGAATCACACTCATTATCGTGGCTTCCCTGTTTACAGCTGTTGGACAACTTTTTTGGAAGTTGTCCGAAGCTTCATTTAACTTAAATTTAATTATTGGTTTTTTCCTTTATGGATTAGGAGCGGTGTTTATGATTGCCGCTTTTAAATTTGAAAGAGTTTCCTTGCTTCATCCATTTTTAAGCCTAGGATATGTCATCAGCATCGCTCTTGGTTTCTTTCTATTAAATGAAACCATTAGCCCTATGAAGCTGGTCGGTACTCTTATTATTATCGTAGGTGTAATTTTAGTAGGTGGCCAAGATGAATAGTATCCCACTTTTAATTATTATGACTCTTTTAGGTTCAGTTGGCGCTGTCTTTTTCAAGTATATTTCTACGTATTTAAATGAAAAAAAGATAAAGCTAGCGCTTATTTGTTTTGTGGGTGGCGGCCTTTTTTACGGGGCGGCAGCTCTGCTTAATGTGTATGTTTTAACGCTGTTACCTTATTCTATTGTATTTCCGCTCACGTCTATTACGTATATTTGGACATTAACATTCGGTTACTTTTTAATTAAAGAAAAAGTTACAACAAAACAAGTTATCGGCTGTATTCTTCTAATTGTCGGATGCTTCTTTATTGCTAATAGTTGATGAGATAACTTGAAAAGGTAGGAGTTTCGCATGAAAAACTTAAAATTCGCGAGCATTTTACTGCTCATATCAACATTATTTTTGAAATTTTCTAGTATGATTCGTGATTTAGTTATTGCTAACTATTTCGGTACAAGTTATATTGTCGATTCATACAACGCAGCAATGATTATTCCAAATGCTTTTATTTTATTTATGTTAACGGGGATGAAGGATGCGTTTATTCCTAGTTATTTACGTTATGAAAAAGAAAATAAAGGAAAGGTTCATTTGACTAATATTGTTAAATCAACCTTTCTTATTTGTTTCATTATTTCGGTTCTCGGATCAATTGCGGCTTTCTTTTACTTTCCCGCTTCGTATTCTAATTTTTCTAAAGCAGCAATTGAACTAGGAATTTATACGGGCGTTATGTACTTCTTATCTCTTTCACTAGTTGGAGTGAATGCCGTATACGAAGGTGTATTTGATGCACGAAGTCAATATTCTTTCTCTGTGTTTTCTCAAACAGTTGTTGTATTATTTACAATTTTAAGTACAATCCTATTACATTCAATTATGGGCGGCTATGCAATTGCTCTTGGCTATTTTATAGGAACTATTGCTTCTTTCTTAATTAAAGTTGTCTATTTTAAACCGCAGCATCTGCTGTTATGGAAGCAAAAAATTGACCGTGATGAAGTGGTGGCTTTTTATAAAGTATTCATCCCTGTTGGTGTAACCATTATGGTCGGTCAAATTAATTTAACTGTCAACTTCTTCTTTGCCGGTTCCTTTGGTGAGGGCGTTATTTCATACTTGAATTATGCTTTCAGACTTGTAAGTATTCCCCAGGCAATATTCGGGGTTACGGTCGCAACCATTATTTATCCGCTGATTGCAAGAGCCATTTCTGAAAAAGATGAAGAGCGCTTTAAATCAGGAATTGAAAAAGGGATTACGTTTATGCTGATGCTGCTGATTCCGACGATTGTTATCATGATCTTTTATATGAAAGACATTGTAATGATTGCTTACCAGCGCGGTGCATTTGACGCACATTCGACGTTAAAAACAACGGATGTATCTTATTATTACCTAGGTTCGGTGTTTTTCTATTCCCTGCAAGCTGTTCTTGCAAAAGGATTTTATTCTCTTCAAAAAGGTTATCTTATTATGAGAGCAGGCTTATTATCCATTGTGTTAAATATCATCTTTAACATGATTTTCACTAAATTTATGGGATACCAAGGATTAGCACTTTCCATGTCAGTAGTTGCCTTTTTCTATACGGCTATCGTATTCGTTATGCTGGCAAAACAAATCAATCACTTCCATTACGGATATCTAGTGAAAGAAACAGGAAAAATTCTTTTAGCTTCCGTACCTGTTGCGATCGTCATGTTCTTCTTAAAGGACATCGCATTTTTGAATTCATTACATGTTATCTTACGATTTGGTATTGTCTGTATTGCAGGTGGTTTAGTATACTTAATGTCGACGCTATTATGCAGAGTAGAAGGTGTTATGCTTTTAGTTAAAAGAAAACGTTAATTCACGTAAAACAGGAGAGTACTATATGAAGAACACATACTGGTTATTTTTTCTGTTCGTTGGTTTTATTTCAATTCAGCCGATTATTGATATGCTAACGACGTACATGGTTTTGAACATGGATAGTGGTCTCTCAATTGGGGTTGTTATTCGCTTTCTATATATGATTTTTGCAGGTGTCCTACTTTTAGTGTTTGCCAAACAATCAAAATGGGCTAGATATTCGATTATCTACCTTATTGTTTTTGCACTCTTTCTTGGACTCAACATCTACTTAAATCATCAATGGAAAGATCCTTATTATATTGGGCAAGAAATTAAATTTTTCAATAAAGTTGTTTATATGAACGTTACGCTGCTTGGAATGATTGTGATGTTTTCACATTATCGATCATCTGTGGATGTAAAAAGAATACTGAGCAAAAACTTATTAACTGCTTCACTCATCATCAGTATTGTTTTTATCGGTACAATGCTAACGGGTACAGCACTAGAGAGTTATCAGTATAATAAAATTGGGTTTAAAGGCTGGTTTTATGCAGCGAATGAGCTAGGCGCAACCATTGCTATTTTGCTTCCTCTCACACTGCTTTTAGCTTTAGATAAAGTACGTTCGTTTTCAAAAGCTTATTACTGGATTCCTTTTATCTTGTTAGCCGTTTCGTCCATCATGCTTGGAACGAAAGTAGGCTTAGGTGCCGTTATTCTTTCTTTAGTTGTAGCAACAGTTGTCTTATTTGCTAAATTATTTACGAATAAACGCAGCTTAATTAAAGCCAACTTAGTAATCTCAATTCTGCTTTTAATTGTAACCGGAGCAACTACTCCGATTTCTCCAGCTTATAAAAACACATATACGCACATCGATATGTTAGAGGCTAAAAAAGAGAAAACAAAGCAAGAAAAGCCGGAAAAGAAAGAAAAAGAAAAGCCGGCTAAAAAGAAAAAACAAAAGGAATCAAATTTAGATGATAAAGATATTCAAAATCTGATTCTAAGCAGCCGTGAGCAATTCTTAGCTCATCATAAGGAAGAGTATGCAAAAGCACCTATTGCACGAAAAATGATAGGTATGGGCTTTTCTGGTGACTATACAAAACAGCTTCCGCCAAAGATGATTGAAATGGATTTTTATGATTTGTTTTTCTCTTTAGGTATCATTGGATTTTTACTATGGGTTCTTCCACTTCTAGTAGTTGGTTTAACCGTATTGGTTCGATTATTTAAAGAGCCATCACAGCTTCTTGATGAAAGCTTTATGATGTATAGTACAGCAATTGTATTAGCTCTTGGAATTGCTTTTGTAGCTGGGCATGTCTTTACAGCACCAGCCGTTACCATCTATTTTGCAGCAGCTGCTGCTTATCTGTTCGTCATTCATTTTAAACAAAGACAAGCATAAAAAAACAGGCCATTAACGGCCTGTTTTTTTATCTTTTTAATGGCTGAAGGCTTAACACCGTATCGCCCGCATTGACGTTTATTTCTTGATCATGAGCAAAAAAACTCAATGCCTTTCCTTGCGTACTCACTGCTAGTAAAAGAGAATCATCGCTTTTCTCCTCAAGATATGTTTCGTACGTATATTCATCCGTGATTTTTGTATTGTAAATCGTATATCCATGCTCCATTTTATGATGCAGAAACTCCCACGTAATGCCTTTCTTAAAGAGCATACGTCCTCTTACTGTATGCATAATTTCATCAACATCTTCTCTTGAATCTTCTTGGTCACGAATGCTCAATTGAAAAACATTGTTCCGTCCCATATCTTGAAGAAAGGCAGTACAAACAAGCGCATTATATGCATCTAACTCAGTTGCAGCAATCACATATTCATAAGGAGTTAAGTCTAGATGATATTCCGTTTGCTCAGCTAGTACTTCTCCGTGATAAACATTTACCTCCGCTCTGCGCGCAACTCTTAACCGCTCCCACGAAGAATCAGCAACTAATACTGGATAGCCCAGCTGTTTTAACTTCGTTGCAAAGGCAACCGTAAAATCATTGCTTCCCACAAGCAAAATACCGGGTTCTTCGCCAATCGATAAATCCAGCTTTTTAGCTAGCCATGAAAGGGAAAAACCGTGTGCACAAACCGTAGCAAACACTAAAGCAAATGTCAGCGTTGTTAAGATCGAAGCATCTTTAAATCCTTCATCAATTAGTACTTTCGCAAAGTAGCTTGAGACCGTTAACGCCACAATTCCGCGCGGGGCAATCCAGCCAATCAGTATTTTTTCTTTTATAGATAAATCTGTGCCTACCGTTGATAAAAAGATGGAGACAGGTCTGACAATAAACAGCATAAGTAAAACAAACAAAATAATATTCCAATGAAAAATTTCAGTAATGGTCTTCATCGTCAGTCCAGCCGTTAACATGATAAAAATAGTAGAAGTTAATAGAACCGAAATATTCTCTTTAAAGTGTCGCATATCACTAATAGACGAAATATGCATATTAGCAAGGGTAATCCCCATCGCTGTTACTGCTAGAAGACCTGTTTCATGCTTAATTTCATCAGCTACTGTAAAGCAGGCAATAACGACAATAAATACGACCGGAGATTTTAAATACTCTGGAATATGCCCCTTTTGAAACATCCATCCTATTCCGCGGCCAAGAATCCATCCTATTAAAACGGCAATAATAGAGGCTACGAAGAAAAAGAGAATTGTTTTTCCACTCACTTCTCTCAGCACTAAAAATTGAACAATTTCAAACGAAAAAACGGCCAACAGTGCACCAAATGGATCGACAATAATACCTTCCCATTTTAAAATCGCTGCTGGTTTTGGTTTTAATTTAGCTTGTCGTAAAAGAGGTAAAATTACGGTTGGACCCGTCACAATAAAAAGCCCTCCGATAACAATTGCCACCGCCCAGGATAAATCCGCTATATAATGAGCAGCTAAAGAGCCTAACATCCAAGCTAGCATGGCTCCCAGTGTCACAATGCGAAACACGGGCTTTTCGATTCCTCTTACCTCTCTCATGTCTAAGTTCAAGCTGCCTTCAAATAAAATAACAGCTACAGCAATCGATACAAAAGGATCAAAAAGCTGAGCAAACTGTGCTTTAGGATCAATTAAACCTAAAATAGGGCCTGTTAGCAGTCCGATAATCGACATCACGACAATTGCTGGTAGCTTAAATCTCCAAGCCAGCCACTGAGATAGAACTCCTAGTCCCACTACAAGTGTGATATGTACAAGCATAGGTTCCATTGTATCTTCCTTCTCTCGTTCGCATAATGTGTATATATTTTCCCTAAAATAAACCGATGTTATACAGGAAGAAACAAACACTACCTTGTTTTACCACTTTTTCAAAAATGCTAAACGCCTCTCCCCTCTTTGAATCCAAGCTATTTTCCTTCGTTCGACACATATCTTACTCATGTTTGTCGAATTTCACTTTAGTATAAAATAGTAAAAAGCCTTTAGCTGCTGCTAAAGGCTTTTTGCCGGATGATCCAATTCATATAGCTTTTGATAGTGACTGTTCGTAGCAAGTAATTCCTCATGCGTTCCGCGAATGGCTATCTTTCCATCTTGTAGGAATAAGATTTCATCCATCTTTTCCATCCCAACTAAATTATGTGTAACCCAAATTAAAGTTTTGTCGTGAAGAGTTTCAAAGATAGTGGATAACAAACGCTTTTCAGTCACGGTATCCAACCCTGCAGTTGGCTCATCCAGCATAACAATTGGCGTACGCTGAAGTAGAACACGTGCTAACGCAATCCGCTGACGTTCTCCTCCTGAAAAGCGCTGACCTGTTTCGAGCATGGACGTTTGATATCCTTGATGCAAACCTTCCACAAGGGAGTGCATATTGACTTGCTTCATTGCCCCAATTACCTCTTCTTTTGTAGCCTCTTCATTAGCTAGTAATAAATTGTTTGCTACGCTTGTATTAAATAAATAAGGATTTTGATTTAATACAGAGATGAGTTTTGGTACATCTTCACGAACTTCAGCAACAGACTGACCGTTTAGTTGAACTGTACCTTCTGTAGGCAATAAGGAGCCTTGCAGCAGCTTTAACAGAGTCGACTTTCCAGCTCCGCTCTTGCCAAGAATCGCAATTTTTTTCCCTTGCTCGACTTGAAATGAAAGATCATGAATGACTGACTCTTCCTCATTGCTATAGCGAAAGCTTACATGCTCGACTTTTAAGCTAACCGAGTCCCATGAACCTTTGTAAGGTAGGGAAAGAGTATGTTTTTTCTTTTCATTCACAGATCCCCAGTTCTTTTCCATTTCCTGCACTCTATTTAATGACTCTTCAAATTGAGGAATTTTTTCTACTGCATTAGATACCGGCAGCAGTGCTTCAGATAAAGGAAATACTACTAAAATAAAAGCAGCAATAAAAACACCTGCAAGCTCTTTGTCTGCAAAAAGAGAAGCCCCAAACCAAATCATTGTGACAATTAAACCTGCTACAATAACTTGGCCAATCAATTCTCGGTAATACGTCCATAGTTTAAGCTTACGATCCATGCGGTCTAGCTCATCTTCTGTTTTGTTATACGAATGAAAAAATGACTGCTGCTGACCGCTTAACACCCAATCAGCAACTCCTAAAAACCCGTCTGTGACCTTAGCATATAACTGTGCTTTGCTTGATTTATATCGCTGATTGGCCGCTTTCATATGCCAAAGGGAAAAAAGCGGCATCACTACTACTAATAAAAATAAATAGATGGCAATCAAACATGCAAACTTTAGGCTAAAGAATCCTAAAGCTACAATCGAAATAACGTATAAAATAACAGCTGAGATTGTTGGAAGAATGGTACGCAAGAACAAGTCTTGTAAACTTTCAATATCTTCAGCGAGAACCGCTAAAACATCTCCCGTTCGATAGCGGGATGTAGCAACTAACGGTTCAATCAAATGATAAAGACGTGTACGCATCTTAGCTAAAATGCGAAGAATAAAATCGTGACTAACAAGACGCTCCGCATAACGAAAGGCGGCTCGACTTAAACCAAATGTACGCACAAGCACAATGGGAACGTACACCAGTAAGATTGTTTCTGGACGTAAGGAAGAAGCTGAAATCAAGTAACCTGATGTGAACATTAGCGCACAAGCAGAACCAATCGTTAACAAGCTTAGTAATAAGATAGAAAAGATACGATATTTATACGTTTTAAAGTAGGGCCATATCCAACTTTTATATTTCATCATATCTCCTCCTCTTCATGTAAAAATTGATAGTAAGCTCCTTTTTTTCGAATCAGTTCTTGATGATTGCCGACTTCTGCAACCTTTCCGTTCTCTATTACAACAATGAGGTCCATATCTTTCATCCAATGCAGACGGTGCGTAGCTAAAATAAATAACTTGTCTTGAAACATCGTTAAGATATCTTGCTTTAATTCATATTCCGTTTCAATATCTACTTGCGCCGTTGGTTCATCAAGCATAATAATAGGGCGATCGCTCAGAAACGCCCTAGCTAGGGCAATCCTTTGAGCTTGGCCGCCGCTAAGCTGCCGTCCTCCATCTCCTATCACTTCATTTTCCTTCTTAGGCATCTGTTGAATCGTAGATAAAAGTCCTGCTTTCGTGAAAGCATCTTCATAATCATAAGAACCGCCTCTATCCTGATAAAATTCAATATTTTCTTTCACTGTTCCATTAAAAATAAATGGGTGCTGAGGGATATACGTAATCTGCTTTTGCCAAGCATCTGAGCGTAAATCAACCGGCACGCCGTTTACTTCAGCAGACCCTTCTGTAAATTGTACAAAGCCGCTCAGTATATCAATAAGCGTCGATTTTCCAGCTCCGCTTTTTCCTATAATCCCAATTTTTTTACTTCCTTTAACATGAAGTGACACATCTTCAAGAGAAGGCGGCTGCTCTTCGTCATATTTTAAGGTGATATGACGCAATTGAATTTCACTGTTTTCCGTCCAATCAGGGACATCTTCTTCTTTAGCCGACGGTTTTTCAGCCTGCTTTACAATCTTAATTAATGCATCTCCAGATTCTTTTCCGTCTAATGTTGCATGATAATCGTTTCCGACTTCCCGTATCGGCAGGAAGTATTCAGGCGCCAGCAATAAAATCATAAGTGCAGGCTCTAACGTCATCGAACCGTTCACTAGCCGCAAACCGAGCATAACAGCCACGATGGCTACAGATAACATCGTAAAGAAATCTAAAGCAAACGTAGATAAAAAAGCAATTCGGAGCGTTCCCATTGTCGCTTTTCGATAGCGGTCACTGACTCTTCCAATCGTTTCAGCATGCTCCTTACTTTTCCCGAGAAATGTTAACGTTTCTAATCCTCGAAGCGAATCTACAAAGTGATTGGACAGCACATGATACGTCTCCCATTGGCTATCTATTTTTTTCTGGGCAGCCAGTCCAAGTAAAATCATAAATAAAATTAAAATGGGCATAGTTACAAGCAAAATAATGCCTGAAAGCTGATCTTGATACCAAACGAAAGCGAGCACTAGCCAAGGTGTAACGCTGATGGCGGCCAGTTTAGGCAAAAACAGCTCAAGATAAGCGCGAAGCTTCTGTAGGCCTGTGGTGATGAGCGTCACCAAGTTTCCTGTCCCTTCATTTTTGGTAAAGCGCGGTCCGAGTGCAAAAATGCTTTTCATGACCGTCAAACGAAGTTCCTGAGTCGTTTTGACTCCAAATTGATATGCTGTTTTTTTCACTATAAAACTTACGATCTGACGAACCATAAAGGCAGACAAAAACAATCCGATTGCTTTTGTCTGCGAAGTTAAACTTTCACCATGAAAAAGAGCAGTAATTACTTCGGCAAGCCACTTAGCTTGAAAAATAATGGCTACACTTTGAATAGTAATAAGCCCTATTAACACGGCAAGAACCATTTTTATTCCGTTGTAAACCATTAAATTTCTACCCATTAGTACTCCATATGCTCCTTATGATCTACACGTTTTCTAAAAACGTAGTAGCTCCAAATTTGATAACCTAACACAAAAGGCAGTAACGCAATAGCAGCGTAAGACATAATTTTCAAGGAATAATTCCCTGATGCTGCATTATGAATCGTTAAACTATAGCTTTCATTGACTGAACTAACCAAAACGGTTGGAAACAATCCTGCAAATATAGAGGAAATTGATAAAATTAAAATTAAGCCAGACATAGCAAAGGCCCATCCGTCTTTTTTCCGTGTAAGGAAAAATCCTGCTAGTAAATACACGAAAATACCGATAAAAAATGTGTATAGCATCAAGCGGCTATGATTGCTGAATAAATTTGTTTCAAAAAACGTCATGCCTGAAAAAATAAGAAGCAGCAAGGCATTAACAGGCAAAAGCTTCATGGCAACTTTTCGTGAACGATCTCTAATGTCATCCATCGTACGGATCGTCGCAAAAATAAGTCCGTGCCATAAGCAAAGCATCGTTAGCGTCACGCCGCCCGTTATGGTATATAGATTCACAATATCCGAAAAGCCGGCATTCATTTGCATGTTGCGCTCAACAGGCAATCCTTTCATTAGTGCTGAAAATAAGATGCCGAAAATGAGCGGTGGAAAAAGACTTCCAAAGAAGATAACCCAATCCCACGCATTTTTCCACGCTTGTTTTTCAACTTTTCCTCGAAATTCAAATGCTACACCGCGTCCGATAAGCGAAAGCAACAGAAGAACAAAAAGAACATATGACCCGCTTAATAGCGTTGCATACCAGTTTGGAAAAGCGGCAAACATAGCACCGATTGCTGAAATTAACCAAACTTCATTTGCATCCCAAAAAGGACCGATTGTATTAATAAAAGCTCGTCGCTCTAAGTCGTTTCTTCCTAAAAAGCGAGACACCATTCCAATCCCAAAATCAAAGCCTTCTAAAAAGATAAAACCAACAAACAGAATGGATACTAGCAAATACCAGAATTCATTAAGAGAAAACATTGTATCCCTCCTTTGTAAACGGATCAGTTGATGTTACTTTTGTATGTGCTTCGTGATCGTGATCTGGACCTTTTTTAATTTCTTTAACGAACAAGAACACCATAATCACAGCTAAAATTAAGTAAAAGAACGAAAACGAGATAATAGAAAATAGCAATTCGCCTGCTGTTACACCAGGAGACACGGCATCTTCGGTTTTCATATAGCCAAATACAACCCAAGGCTGACGGCCAATCTCTGTCATAATCCAACCTGCTGAGCTTCCAAGGAACGGAAAGGCGATGGCAATCGTCATAATACGTAAAAATAGTTTGCTTTCTTGAAGTTTTTTACGAGAAAGCAAGTACGTACCCCAAATGCCTAATGCACATAATACGCCACCTAGACCAGCCATAATGCGGAAACTCCAAAACGTTGTTCGAACGGGTGGAATATAATTTCCTTCTCCATATTTCGCCGTATACTGCTGCTGCAGCTCATTCATTCCAGGAACGGAGCCTGAAAACTTACCGTATGATAAGAAGCTTAATAAGTAAGGTATTTTGATTTCACTCGTATTTTTCTTTTCATCAGGGTGAATATTTGCTGTTACTGTCCAAGCACCTGGACTTCCGCTGTTTTCCCATAATCCTTCACTTGCGGCCATTTTCATCGGCTGTGTTTTAACTAAATATCCGGCCTGTTCATGCCCAGATAGTGCAATTCCTACACCTGAAACTAGCCCTACAAGGATAGCAACTTGAAATGATTTTTTAGCAAAAACCACATGTTTTTTCTTCAAGAGCATAACAGCGCTGACACCCGTGATAAAAAAGGCGCCTGTTGCAAACGAACCTAAAATTGTATGAGGGAATTCGACCCACAGCTGACCGTTCGTTAATAATTTAAAGAAGTCATTCATTTCCAAACGGCCATTATTTAGCTCCATTCCGACCGGATGCTGCATAAAAGAATTAGCCGTTAAAATAAAGAACGCTGAAAAGATAGTACCTAGACTAACAAGCCAAATACATAGACAGTGCAGCCATTTAGGCAAACGATCCCACCCGAAAATCCACAGCCCGAGGAACGTGGACTCCATAAAAAACGCTAGCAGTGCTTCAATAGCAAGCGGCGCACCAAATACATCTCCTACAAATCTTGAGTACTCTGACCAGTTCATGCCAAACTGAAATTCTTGTAAAATACCTGTTACGACTCCGACAGCAAAGTTAATCAGGAATAAGTGCCCCCAAAACTTTGCCATCTTTTTATACTGTTCATCTTTTTTTACTACGTACATCGTTTCCATGATCGCTACTAAAAAGACAAGGCCGATAGACAGCGGTACAAAGATAAAATGAAACAGCGTCGTTGATGCAAATTGAATACGTGATAGTATGACTGTATCCATCTTCTTTCTCCTTTCATATATAAGAACATTCATCATTTCCATAGATACTTTGCTCATTCCTGAGCATCTTTTACTTATATTGTGAAACATTGAGCATAACAATTCGAGAAATATGCTCAACATTTCACAAACATATGTAATGTCTCTCTTTCTATTTACATAGTATAGTCTATTTTTTTAGCTGTGCACGTACATTTTTTGAACGTTTTTAGACTAAAACGTGACTTTCTTGTGACAAAAAAGGGCAGGATCTCTTTATTTTTTCATGAAAAAAGCACGCTCTGATTTGAGCTTGCTTCTCTACGGTCGATATTTTGCTTTCGCATTTAATTTAGATTGACGAATGATTTGGTTAATGACTTCAGAAAATACAATACCAATGGCAATTGAACCTGAAATCATAAAGGCTTTTGCTGCAAGACTAATCGCTTCATTATAATTATTTTCTACAAAGTTACGCATGGCATCGTATGCTGTTCCCCCTGGAACGAGCGGAATAATACCTGCTACCGTGAAAATAATGATCGGCGTACGATAAATTTTTGCGTAAATTTGACTAATAATAGCAATAAAAAAGGCCGATGCTACAGTGCTTGGAATTTCATCTACACCATAGAACGTTAGCAAATAGTAAATGAGCCAGCCAATCATTCCGACAAAGCCACTTTTTAATAATGATTCACGTGGAACATTAAAAATAATCCCAAACGCTGCTGAAGCAATAAAACTTGTAATTATCTGCTCTACGATATGCATATGATGCCTCCCTTCTATAGAAGCGTAAATACAATGGCAATACCTGCACCAATAGCAAATGCCGTCAGAAACGCTTCTGCTCCTTTTGATAATCCAGACAGTAAATGTCCCGCCATTAAATCTCGCACTGCATTGGTAATCGATAACCCAGGAACGAGAGGCATAACGGATCCAATAATAATTTTATCAATTTGCGTTCCTAGTCCTGAAGCGACTAAAAGAGCTGATAAAAGTCCAATAACTAACGAAGCGGTAAACTCAGCAAAAAAGCGAATCGGAATAAGACGGTGGAAATACACCACGGTTAAAAATCCGAGACCTCCTGAAAACATCGCTGGAATAAAGTCCGTCCATAAACCTTGAAACATGATTAAAAAGCATCCGCTAGAAATGGATGCAGCTGCAAGTTGAACCCATAGTGGAAAAGCTACGTTCGTTGCTTCAATTTCTTGTAGCATTTCATACGCTTCCTCCAAGGAGATGTTTCCTTGACTGATGGTTCTTGAGACGCTATTTACCATAGTTACTTTTTTTAAATCGGTCGTTCGTTCGGAAATACGAATTAACTTCGTTTTCGTCGGTTCTTTCGTTTCAAGTGAAAACATAATCCCTGTTGGCGTCACATAGCTGTGGGATTTTTTTATACCGTAAGACGCTGCAATCCGCATCATTGTGTCTTCTACTCGATACGTTTCTGCTCCGCTTTCTAACATAATTTTACCTGCTAGTAAGCTAACGTCCATAATTTCATATTTATCTAATTTTTGTTGTGTCATCAAATCGCTCCAAACATATTAAAGCTTGGTTTTTTCCCCTACAGCATACAGTGTATAAGAAAGAGGGAAGTGGACGCAATGGTTAATGCAAAAAAGTGTGGACTTTTTGTCTCACACTTTCAGGAATAGTATATACATTCCTTATCAATTCATACGTTTTGTGGTCTCACGCTCTACTAATACAGGTGCCATTTTATACTGTACCTGATCTATTTCTTGCTGATCCTGAATTTGCTGAAGTAAGAGGTTTACTGCTTTTTCAGCCATTTTTTCCATCGGTTGACGGATGGTTGTTAGCGGAGGTTGCGCTTCACTAGCTTCTGTAATATCATCAAACCCTATAACAGACAAATCCGCTGGAACGTGAAGTCCGTTTTGCCACGCACAGTGTATCACTTTCAGAGCAATGTAATCCGTAGCACAAATAAGCGCAGTTGGGGGCTCTGGATGATGAGCTAGCTCATTTATAAACTGATATAGTTCATCTGAGTTATTCATATCTTCTTTCACAAACTTTGCGTTTGCTGACGGTACATATTGATAAAAAAGAGACAGACGGTGCTCCACTCCGCTTACAGCTTTTCCAACGAACCCGATATTATTATGGCCAAGGTCCGTTAAGTGAGCAACAGCTAATTGCATTCCCACCGCATCATCTACATGTACAATTGGCCAAAGTGCAGAAGAGCCGTCTCCTGTAAGAGAAACGTAAGGCGTTTGATATTGTTTTAATACGTCTACAAACGGATGCGGAGCGGCTACATAATCTAATAAAATGACTCCATCAAACCAATGATTCATCATCACATTTAATTGACGCTCAGCCGTTGTTTCTTGGTAATCCGTATGGCCAATAAGAACGTCCATCCCTCGACTTTGAACTTGCTGCTGTACCTTTTTTAACAGCTCGATTAAAAATGGGTCTTTTAAATCTCTAATTAATATCCCGATAATCCCTGTTTTTTGGGCCCGCAGAGCTGCCGCAAATGGATTTGTCTGATACCCTAAATGAGCTGCTGCTTTTAGTACTTTTTGTTTTGTTTTTTCACTGATTTTAATTTTACCGTCTTTATTATTGAAGATTCTTGATACCGTAGCTAATGAAACACCCGCTTCTTTTGCTACTTCTGTAATCGTGACTTTTTTTCTCCCCATTCGTACCGACTCCTATTTCCTTTTAGTCTATCGACCAAGTAAACATTTTTCTTTATTATACTACTAGAAGTCGGAACCACCCAAAACTACCTTCCCTACTTTTCACTAAACAGCCACTTTAACACATCTTGAATTTTTTGATCCCAATATGCCCAGTCGTGACTTCCTTTTCCTTCTTCATATGTAAAACAAATAGGCTCTTGCTTACATCGCTCGGAAAAACGTTTATTTTCCTGATATAAAAAATCTTCCGTTCCACAGCATTGATAAATACGCGGAGTCACTTCTCCATAGCGCCGGCGATTTTCAAGCAGCCAGAAAAGATCATCCTCAGGTCTAATAACAGGCGGCATGCCAAAAATCAAAGGATAATCTAGGAACTGAACTTCCCCTCGCTCTCCAAGCCCTTCAATGTCCATCACTCCTGATAAACTGGCAGCTGCAGAAAATTGATGTGGTTTGCGAAACGCCCATTTTAAAGCGCCGTACCCTCCCATAGAAAGACCAGCCACAAAATTATCTTCTCTTTTTTCCGATAACGGAAAGAATGACCTAGCCAATTGAGGAAGTTCTTCTGTTACAAACGTCCAATACTTCTTTCCATAAGCCATATCTCTATAAAAGCTACGATCTACATTTGGCATTACAACTGCAAGTCCTAATTCTGATGCGTAGCGTTCAATCGAAGTTCTTCTCATCCATATCGTATGATCATCAGAAAGACCGTGTAATAAATAGAGCGTAGGGTGTTTCTCACTTCTTGTATTAGTTTGTAAACCAATCTGAGATTTTGTTTGCTGCGGTATCAAAACGTTCATTGAAGTACTTATTTGCAATACTTCTGAAAAAAAATCACATTGAATAAACGCCATATTTCTCTTCCCCCTTACTTTTTCTTCCCTATTGATTGATAACAAAACGTACATAATTCATATAAAAGTTAAAAAATAGTTTGATTATTTACAATTTTTAGTTTAACATAAAAACATCTTTTATGAAAACGTTTTACGTATAACGTTTTTTTAAATTAAAATAGTGAACGCGATTCAAAGGAGGAATTTATATGGGGATAGTAAAAGTAACTTCTGACGAGTATAAAGAGCAAAAAGGAAATCTATTTTTTGTTATTTTCATTTCATGTGCAGCTGCTTTTGGAGGGTTACTTTACGGCTATGACACAGCCGTCATTTCAGGGGCTATTGGATTGATGGAAGTGCATTTTAATCTCAGTCCAACGATGGTAGGTTTTGTTGTATCCAGTTTGCTGCTCGGGGGTGCCGTTGGGGTACTTTCTTCAGGAAAACTGAGTGATCGATTCGGTAGAAAAGGTATCTTGCTTTTAGCAGCTTCTTTATTTATCGTATCCGCAATTATGCAAGCGCTATCTTCAACCATCTCTTTTGTGATTATTTCTCGAATTATTGGAGGGCTAGGCATTGGTATGGCCTCCGTTCTTTCTATTACCTATATTTCTGAAATAGCCCCTCCGCACATGCGCGGCCGCTTAGGCTCTCTTTATCAATTTGCTGTTGCCGTTGGGATTGTTTCTGTCTATTTTGTAAATGACTACATTTTATCTATTGGAGAAGACGCATGGCAGAATTCCACAGGATGGCGCTACATTATCGGTGCTTCTGGGATTCCAGCTCTTTTATTTCTTCTTATCCTTTCTCCTGTTCCTGAAAGTCCGAGGTGGCTAGTAAAAGCAAACCGCACTGTAGAAGCTATGGACATTTTAATTAAAATCAATGGTACACACATTGCACGCCAAGAGCTGTATCATATTGAGCAATCGTTAAAAGAAAATCAACCGGCTTCTCTTTCGCTTTTTAAAGAGGCAGGCCTTCGAAAAGCGTTGCTTATTGGTATTCTACTTGCAGCCTTTCAACAGCTTGTCGGAATCAATGCCATTATTTATTACGCCCCGCAAGTTTTTGAAGCAGCTGGAGCTAGAGGAGATTTATCGCTCCTTGTTACGTCTATGATTGGTGTAGCTGCCTTTTTAGGCGTTCTTTGTTCCATGTGGCTTATCGACCGGATTGGCCGCAAAGCTTTATTACTTATTGGCACAGCCGGTATGGCCGTTACGCAGCTTCTCGTTTCTTTTGGATTTCATTCACAGGGTACTGAAGGCTTGACTACTAGTTTACTTATTGTTTTTTATTTATTTCTTTTTAATATTTCTATGGGGCCTGTTGTATGGGTTGTGATTTCTGAAATTTTTCCTAATCATGCGAGAGGCTATGCAATGTCTATTTCTACCTTTTTCTTGTGGATAGCTAATTGGTTTGTGTCTCAGTTTTTTCCTATTCTTTGGAACAAAGCTGGAGGATCTTTTACCTTTTTATCTTTTATGATTATGTGTATCGCTTCATTTTTGTTTATATGGAAGTGGGTTCCAGAAACAAAAGGAAAGTCACTTGAAGAAATTGAACATATATGGAAGTAAGGGAAGAGGTTGGGGTATATCTAAATGAATCCAATCTAAAGAAAAACAAATGGGATACATGAGCTAAACGGCTTATGACACCGTAGTTGATTTCCGTGCAAGACTTCGCTTTCCGCGGGAGTCTTCATCTCGCCCTCCAATCAACTACTAGAAGAATTTAAACAGATGAAAACTATGTTCACCCTAACAAAAAAACCGAACCACTAATCAAAAATTTTGATCAATGGTTCGGTTTTACTTTGTCTAAAATACTTTCGTCCCAGCCTCTTCTTTTTATCGAATTTGTCCATCTCCGTAAATAATATATTTTAATGTTGTTAATTCCTTTAATCCCATTGGTCCACGCGCATGAAGCTTTTGTGTACTAATTCCGATTTCTGCCCCGAAACCAAACTCTTCTCCGTCCGTAAACCTCGTCGAAGCATTCACATAAACAGCAGCTGAATTAACGCGCTGTAAAAAACGCTGAGCATGAGCATAATTTGTTGTTACAATCGCTTCAGAATGATGTGAACTATGAACATTAATATGGGAAATCGCTTCATCGATATCATCTACGATTTTAACTGCCATGATGAAATCCAAATATTCTTTCTTCCAATCCTCATCCCCTGCTGGAACAAGATCTGGAACGATTGTGAGCGCACGTTCATCACCGCGTACTTCTACATCTTTCTCTCGTAGCGCTTGAACAATAATCGGCAAAAATTCATGAGCCGCCCGTTCATGAATAATCAGCTTTTCGGCTGAGTTGCACACCGCTGGACGAGATGTTTTTGCATTAATGACAATACTGGCTGCCATGTCACGGTCATATTCTTCATCAACATAAATGTGGCAGTTCCCGGTTCCTGTCTCAATAACAGGAACCGTTGCATTTTTTACCACCGCTTCAATTAAACCAGCACCGCCTCGAGGAATTAATACATCGATATATTCATTTAGCTTCATTAACTCCAGTGCTGTTTCTCTCGACGTATCTTCAATAAGCTGTACGCTATGCTCAGGAAATCCTGCACTTGCCGCAGCTTGGGATAATACAGAAACAATCGCTTGATTCGAATGAAATGCCTCACTGCCTCCGCGCAAAATAACCGCATTTCCTGCTTTTAAGCATAAGCCTGCTGCATCACATGTAACGTTTGGACGCGCTTCATAAATAATTCCTATGACACCAATAGGTACACGCTGCTGCCCAATTTGTAAGCCATTTGGTCGTTTAGCCATAGACAGCACTTCTCCTACCGGATCTGCAAGCGCAGCTACTTGGCGCAGGCCGTCTGCCATTCCATGAATCCGCCCTTCATTTAAAGATAGGCGATCCAACATCGCTTTTGACGTGCCTTTTTGAACGGCTTTTTCTACGTCTAATTCATTTGCTTTTAAAATTGTCTCTTGTTGATCCAATAGAGCAGCCGCCATTTTATAAAGTGCCTGCTGTTTTTGTTCGCTCGTTACATTTCCTAAGAAATAAGAGGCTTCTTTTGCCTGCTTTCCTTTAAGCTGCAATTCACTCATTTCATTACTCCTTCAGCTTGTTTTAAGAATAACGTTCCAATTTCTTGGCCTTCAATAATATCTCGCAAAATACTTGGTTCTTTCCCATTTGCTAGGATTAAGCTCACGCCTGCACTTGTAGCTGTTTTAGCAGCGGTCAGTTTTGTGACCATTCCGCCTGTTCCAACGTCAGTTCCACTATCTCCAGCAAAATTCTCAAGCTCCGGCGTGATGCCATCTATTACTTTCATTAATTTAGAGTTAGGGTTTTTTGTGGGATCTGAATCAAAGAAACCGTCAATATCAGATAAAATAACAAGTAAATCTGCGTGAATCAAAACTGAAACAATGGCGGATAAATTATCGTTATCTCCAAAACGCACGATGTTTTCAATCTCATCGATGGCAACTGTATCGTTTTCATTCACAATAGGAATCACTTTGTCTTCAATTAATTTTTCAAACGTGTTCACAACGTTATTGCGCACATGTTCATCTTCGATTACATCTTTTGTTAACAGTACTTGACCAACAATGTGACTATACTCACCAAAGAATTTACTATAGATATGCATAAGCTCACACTGCCCGACAGAGGCTGCTGCTTGTTTTTCTCGAATAGAAGTTGGTTTTTCTTTTAACTTTAGTTTTTTTACTCCCACTTGAACGGCACCTGATGTAACAAGCACAACTTCTTTTCCTGCATTCATTAAATCAGATAAAACACGCGCTAGTTTTTCAATGCGTGCTAAGTTAATATCTCCGTTATCATAGGTCAACGTAGATGTCCCTACTTTGACTACGATACGCTTGCTATTTTGTAACTCTTGACGATGCTTCACTCATTTCATCTCCCTAACTAAAAACACCTAAATGCGTACTAATTTTTTTAAAAATTATAGCAGAGATTATGTGAAAAGTCTTATAGTTTTTCAAAGGGAATTTGAACTTTCTAATTTTTTAAATAATTAAGGGAAAAACTGGTGATAAAAGCGCTTTCTTCTTTTATAATGAAAGTTGTAAGGGGAACACACAATTACATAACGTTGTGTAGTAGTACAAACATCAGACAACTAAGGGATAGGGGGATTTGTAATGAATGCGGTTACGATTGTTATTGGATCTATCTGTATTTTAATGATTGCGTATCGGCTTTATGGAACATTCATGGCTGTTAAGGTCTTGAAACTAAACGATGCGCAAAAAACGCCGGCACATGAGCTTGAAGATGGAAAAGATTACGTGCCAACCAATCGATGGGTAACATTTGGTCATCACTTTGCAGCTATTGCAGCTGCGGGTCCGCTTGTTGGACCTATTTTAGCAGCTCAGTTTGGCTATTTGCCCGGACTGCTCTGGCTTTTAATCGGAGCTGTAATCGGAGGAGCCGTTCACGATGCAGTTGTGTTATTTGCATCTATGCGCCAAAAAGGCCAGTCGCTTTCAGAAGTGGCTAAAAAAGAGCTAGGACCCGTCGCTGGTTTTTGTACAGGTTTAGCTATGCTTTTTATCATTACCATTACAATGGCCGGTTTATCTATGGTCGTGTTACACGCCCTTGAGAAAAATCCTTGGGGTACATTCGCTGTTGGAATTACCATTCCGATCGCAATGGGGGTAGGTATTTACCACAAAAAAACAGGTAATTTAAAAGCGGCTTCTACCGTCGGCTTCATTTTAATTTTAATTGCCGTATTTAGCGGTCCTTATATTCAAGGAACAGCTTTAGGAGATTTTTTAACGCTAGATATTAAAACACTTTCAATTATTCTTCCCGTTTATGCATTTTTTGCAGCGGCCTTGCCCGTTTGGCTGCTTTTAGCACCTCGAGATTACTTAAGCAGCTTTATGAAAATTGGTGTCTTTATCGCGCTGATTGTAGGCGTGTTTTTCGTAAATCCATCAATTCCATTTCCTGCAGTTACTGAATTTATTCACGGAGGCGGCCCTATTTTAGCAGGACCTGTGTGGCCGTTTATTTCCATTACGATCGCCTGCGGTGCTATTTCTGGCTTCCATGCATTTGTTGGTTCAGGAACAACCCCTAAGATGCTCGATCGTTGGAGTGACATTAAAGTTGTAGGCTTCGGCGCGATGTTAGTCGAATGCTTAGTAGGAATTATGGCATTAATTGCCGCAACTGCTTTACATCCTGGAGACTATTTTGCAATCAACTCTACACCTGAAGTATTCAAAACGCTTGGCATGAACGTAACGGCTCTTCCTCAGCTTAGCCAAGAAATTGGCCTAAACTTAGAAGGCCGTACAGGCGGCGCTGTTACACTGGCTGTAGGAATGACGTATATTTTCACGGAAATTCCTTGGTTCAGCCACCTGTCTTCTTACTTTTTTCAATTCGTTATTATGTTTGAAGCAGTGTTTATTTTGACTGCTATCGACGCGGGTACACGCGTTTCCCGCTATTTAATTCAAGACTTTTTCGGTGAATTTTATAAGCCATTGAAGCGAGTAGACTGGCTTCCTGGGTCCATTTTTGCAAGTGCCCTAGCCTGTTTTATGTGGGGATACTTATTGTTCTCAGGAGATATTGGCTCAGTTTGGGCGCTGTTCGGCGTATCGAATCAGTTAATGGCATCCATTGGTTTAATTATTGGTGCAACCGTTATTCTTAGAATTGCAGATAAGCGCTCCTATATGCTTACTTGTCTTATTCCACTAGCCTACCTTTACGTAACGGTTAACTACGCGGGTTATTGGATGGTTAAGAATGTGTATTTAAATGAAGCTGCGGCAGGTTACAGCATATTAAATGCGACTCTTTCAATCATCATGCTTATACTCGGTCTCATTATTATGATTGCCGCGATTCAAAAATGGACGCAGCTTTGGCGCACGCCTCAGGCTGAACTAGCGGCGAAAGCAAACTTATCACAAAATATATAAAACGAACACGCTTGCTTATATAAGCAAGCGTGTTTTTGATATGGTAATAGCCGGTCAAAATAATTGCACACCAGGCATTTTTATTATTAAACTAAATATACTATACAGAAAATTTTTAAAATAGTTCGTACACTTCACATGCTTATAACCCCCACTGACTACATCTCAAAATTAACACTTTAAATTATAATAATTATAATTTAGTATTGATTTTTTATTTAAAAATGTTATTATTATTTCTAACATAATAAAATTCAAATAAGAGGTGGTTCTAAGATGACAACAAACAAGAATAACTTAACGACTAGTTGGGGATCTCCGGTTGGAGATAATCAAAATTCGATGACCGCTGGTTCACGCGGACCTACTTTAATTCAAGATGTTCACCTTTTAGAGAAATTAGCCCATTTTAACCGAGAGCGTGTTCCTGAACGCGTCGTACACGCAAAAGGCGCCGGTGCCCACGGTTATTTTGAAGTGACAAACAATGTTTCAGCCTATACAAAAGCAGCTTTCCTTTCTGAAGTAGGAAAACGAACACCTCTATTTGTTCGCTTTTCAACAGTAGCTGGTGAAAACGGCTCAGCAGATACCGTTCGCGACCCTCGCGGATTTGCTGTTAAATTTTATACAGAAGAAGGCAACTACGACTTAGTCGGAAATAATACACCTGTATTTTTCATCCGAGATGCGATTAAATTTCCCGATTTTATTCATACACAAAAACGCGATCCACGCACGCATTTGAAAAACCCGACGGCCGTGTGGGATTTCTGGTCTTTATCTCCTGAATCTTTGCATCAAGTTTCTATTTTAATGTCTGATCGCGGTATCCCGGCAACGTTACGCCATATGCATGGATTTGGCAGCCATACATTTAAATGGGTTAATGCCGAAGGAGATGGCGTTTGGGTAAAATATCACTTTAAAACAGAGCAAGGCGTGAAAAATCTGTCTCCAGACGTAGCCGCAAAGCTAGCTGGTGAAAATCCAGATTATCATACTGAAGATCTATTTAATGCCATTGAAAAAGGCGATTTCCCTTCATGGAAGCTGTACGTTCAAATTATGCCATTAGAAGACGCTGATACGTATCGCTTTGATCCGTTTGACGTAACAAAGGTTTGGTCACAAAAAGACTATCCGTTAATTGAAGTAGGTCGCATGGTCTTGGACCGAAATCCAGAAAATTATTTTGCCGAAGTGGAGCAAGCTACATTCTCACCTGGAACGCTTGTACCGGGAATTGACGTATCACCTGATAAAATGCTGCAAGGTCGACTATTCGCATACAGCGATGCACATCGCTACCGCGTGGGTGCTAACCATCAAGCGCTACCTATTAACCGTCCGCGCAATGAAGTAAATAACTATCAGCGTGATGGTCAAATGCGCTTTGACGATAACGGCGGCCGTTCTGTTTACTATGAGCCAAACAGCTTTGGCGGTCCGACAGAATCTCATGAAAACAAACAAGCGGCATACCCTGTTTCAGGCGTTGCCGATAGTGTTTCATATGATCATAACGACCATCACACGCAAGCAGGTGACTTATACCGCCTTCTAAGCGAAGACGAGCGTACACGACTAGTTGCAAACATCGTTGAAGCTATGAAGCCTGTAGAAAAAGAAGAGATTAAACTGCGTCAAATTCAGCACTTCTACAAAGCAGATCCAGAGTATGGAACACGCGTTGCAGACGGTTTAGGATTGTCTGTTCCGCAGCAAGTAAAATAAAGATATCAGTTTTCCTAATGAGAAAATAAAGGTGTTTTTCTCATTTTAGATTTTCGTTTATTCTCAATTAGTTTAACATTTTATCACTAAATAAGTATCCATATTTTATGGATACTTATTTAAATTCTTGTAAAAAGAGGAAGGGATGAAGAAATGATTGGACAAGAAATAAGATGTAATCAGTGTCATAGAGAAATAAAAGTACTAAAGCACAGTACACTTTGCGGTTGCGGAATAAAATTACGAACGCTAAAAAAAGAGAAGCAACCAGCATAATGAGGTTGCTTCTCTTTTTTACTAGATATGCTGTTTATATTCACTCACATTAAAGAGTAATCGTTACTTTAAATAAATCTCCGTCAATTTCAATATTCAATTCTCCTCCGTGCAAATCAATAATTGACTTAGCAATAGCTAAACCAAGTCCAGAGCCATCGGTTTGTCTTGAGGCGTCCCCTCTTTTAAATCGTTCAAACAGCTCGTCTGCCTGCTCATTTAACTCATATTTACTTACATTTTTAAACGTTAGTTTCACTTGTTCGTTTATTTCTTGAACAGAAATATAGACACGCGTTTGTTCAAGTGAATATTTCAATATGTTCTCTATCAAATTGTCAAATACTCTCCATAATTTTTGACCATCTACAGTAGCAAATATCGGCTTTTGGATAGATTGAATACGAAATTGCAGAGTTGAATCTTTAATTGCTTCATCATATTCAGCTAAAGCCTGATGAAGAAGCTGATTAATATCAATTGTGTCTTTATGCAATTCTACATTTCCACTTGCCATTTTTGATACTTCAAACAAATCATCAATAAGTGTCTGTAAACGTTTTGATTTACGGTCAATAATTTCAACGTAAGCATGTTGTTCGTCCCAAGTAAGATCTTGGGACTTTAGCAACGCTGTATATGTCATAATAGAAGTCAATGGTGTTCTTAAATCGTGACTGACGTTGGTAATTAACTCTGTTTTCAAGCGTTCACTTTTAACTTGAACATGCTGAGATTTTTGAATTTGCTGCTGAATATGATTTATATCTATCGCTGCTTGAGTTAAAGCTGATTTTCCTTTGATAGGTAACGGCCTTTTCCACTCAGCTGTGGCGATTTGATTAATGGAAATAATAATTTTATTTAAATAATTAATTCGTAGCATAAGCAGTATCAAAGTAACCACTCCTATAACACTGCCGACAGCTAAGTATAGTATAGACACTTGTTCTACAAACATAGATCCACTGGTCAATAAAGCTGCAACAGCAAATACCGCAAAAACTAAAAGCAGTACTACAACCATTATATACATGCCAATATGTCTGATAATAAAAATAGATTGAAGAAAATAAATGACTTGATAAACACACGTTCTGTGATATTCTTCTTTTATATCATCTAGTGTGCGCATACGCTGAAACAGTAAAAATACTTGAAGTACCCACAGGCAAATAGCTATGGATATAACTATCATATAAAAGAAAAATATAGCAACATGCTTATATGATTCTAATAAAGAAGTTGGATAGCCGTTCAGAACTAGACTTGATGTGAAAAATGAGTACAAAAGAAAAACAATTATACACATATCTAAAGGTACTTTTTTATAAATCCTCTGTACGGCATTTTGTCTTGTTATTTCTTTTAAACGTCCGGTTATTGTTCTTTTATAAATAAAGTAAACTATTAACAGAGCTATTATTCCTGACAATGCATACACGAGAAATACTACATTTTGGTGATGGTAATAGTTATATTCATCAAATAAAGAACTACTGAAAGCTTCTTTTTCAGGAACAGCAATTATACCCGTAAACTTCTGCTTTAAATACCGGTTTGGAATCTCTGAGTCTGTCTCACTGCTTAACAATGAATTTTTATATTCATCTAGTTGAAACACAAGGGGTGATTGAGCTGAATAGGTATGTTTATACAACATATTTTTTTGTTTTACTAATTGATTAACGTTTTCCTTGCTTGCATTTTGGATGTTCGTATATATTTTTTGTGTGTTTCTATCTTTCAAATAATACATGATGTCTTTTTTATATTGAGATAATGGTTTTTGCCGATCAAAAGCTTCATCATAAATTCTCGTTATTTCGAATTCTTTATTTTTTGCTATTTTTTCTCGAACAAATTGATCATCTTGAAACTTTTTTTGAATGTTTTTAACTTCTAGATCCCGCTGCTTTACATAGGCATCTTCAACTTTTTTACTCTTTGCTTGCTTAGCGTCTTCTATTTTTTCTTCATATTTATCGTGTACGTTTTGTATTTGTTCCGTTAAGTTTCCTTCTGCATATCGATACGACTCAATTTCTTCTTCTGTTATCGTATTTGCGTTAACGGTATTTTTATTCTTGGATGTCAATTCTAAGAGGTAAAGATCATTTGTAAAACGATCTATTTCTTTTTGGAAGTCTTCTGATTTTACATAGGTACTTTTTTGTAAGTAGTTTGCTTTTACTAGGTTATGCATGCTGCCAATAGAAGAAATGGTTGCTCCTAAACCAAATAAAAACAAGATAATACCTATAGCTGAAATAACGCTATTTTTCCATTTTATATCCAAGTCCCCACACAACCTTTACATATCTCGGATTTTTTGGTTCAATCTCAATTTTTTCTCTTATTTTTCTAATGTGCACTGCTACCGTATTTTCTGCGTTGTAGCCGGGTTCATTCCATACGCGCTCATAAATATCATGTATGGAAAAAACTCTTCCTGCATTTTTCATTAATAATTCTACAATTTTATACTCAATGGGAGTGAGCTTAATGAATTCCCCATCAAGAGTGACGGACTTAGCCTCAATATCAAGTACAAGACCTCGGATATTAATCGTCTTTGTTTCTTCATAGGTACCTAATGTCACATATCTTCTTAACTGTGATTTAACTCTTGCTATCAGTTCTAATGGATTAAAAGGTTTTGTCACATAATCGTCTGCTCCTACCTGCAGACCAAGCACTTTATCGGCATCTTCGCTTTTAGCACTCAGCATAATAATCGGGATATTTTTTTGTTCTCGAATTTTAAACGTTGTTGAAATGCCGTCTTGCCTTGGCATCATAATATCCAGAATAATCAAGTGAACTTTTTCTTTATTTAGTATCTCTATGGCTTCGATTCCATCTTTGGCCGTAAAGACTTTAATACCTTCATTTTTTAAATAAATAGCAATACCATTGCGGATTTCTTGCTCATCATCTACAACTAAAACCACATATTCGTTCATTGATTTCTCACACTCCTTTCAAAAGTATATCATGGGTCATTTCGTCTATGGGTTTTATTGTAAACTGCATTTCTTAAGAAAAAAGAAGGGGGAATCTTAAGATTTTCTTAAGCATCATATATTGAAAAAGGTTTAAGGAATAGGGATAACAGGAACGTTAAAAGAAAAAATATAATCAATTCCTCATTTGATTCTAAAGAACTATCCGTGAGCGATTATATCTTTTTATTTAAAAGGAGGATGATTTAACTTGGAACGGAATCATACAATTATGCAATTTTTCGAATGGCATGTGCCAGCTGATGGCGAGCATTGGAAACGCCTCAAAGAGCTCGCTCCTCAACTAAAAGAACAAGGAATTGATTCCGTGTGGATTCCCCCGGTTACAAAAGGTGTTTCATCAGAGGATAATGGCTACGGCGTTTACGACTTATATGATCTTGGCGAGTTTGATCAAAAAGGAACCGTTCGTACAAAGTATGGAACCAAGCAAGAGCTGCATGAAGCAATTGATGCCTGTCATAATCACGGAATTAATGTCTATGTTGATATTGTGATGAATCATAAAGCTGCAGCGGATGAAAAAGAAACCTTCCACGTCATTGAAGTAGACCCCATGAACCGAACAGAAGAGATTTCTGAACCCTTTGAAATTGAAGGGTGGACAAAGTTTACATTTGAAGGGCGCGGCGATCAATATTCTTCTTTCAAATGGAACTTTAATCATTTTAATGGCACTGATTACGATGATAAAAATGGAAAAGAAGGTGTGTTTCGTATTGCCGGGGAAAACAAAAGCTGGAACGAAAATGTTGATCAAGAGTTTGGCAACTACGATTATTTAATGTTTGCGAATATTGATTACGACCACCCTGAAGTTCGAGAAGAAATGATCAAATGGGGAAAATGGTTAGCAGACACCCTGCAGTGCGACGGTTACCGATTAGACGCCATTAAACATATTAACCATGATTTTATTAAAGAGTTTGCTCACGAATTGTCCTCTTCTCAAGAAAAGCCATTTTATTTTGTGGGAGAGTTTTGGAATCCAGAATTAACAACCTGTCAGGAATTTTTAGACGTTATTGATTATCAAATTGATTTGTTTGACGTATCGCTGCATTACAAACTGCATGAAGCCTCTCAGCAAGGAAGAGATTTTGATTTAACCACAATTTTTGATGATACATTGGTTAAGACTCATCCGTTGAATGTTGTCACATTTGTAGATAACCATGACTCTCAGCCAAATGAATCTTTAGAATCTTGGGTAGAAGATTGGTTCAAACAAAGTGCTTACGCTCTAATTTTACTTCGTGAAGACGGCTATCCTTGTGTATTTTACGGAGACTATTTTGGGATAGGTGGAGAGCATCCAATTGAGGGAAAAGAAAAAGATATTTCTGCTCTCTTGCACGTACGCTATGACAAAGCATACGGACAGCAAGACGATTATTTTGATCACCCGAATACCATTGGATGGGTAAGGCATGGTGTAGAGGAATTTGAGAAGTCTGGATGCGCTGTGGTGATGTCAAACGGCGAAGACGGCGAAAAGAGAATGTTCGTCGGCGAACACCGAAGCGGACAAACGTGGATCGACTTCACAAAGAACCGAGAAGACCAAGTTGTGATTGAAGAAGACGGCTACGGACACTTCCCTGTAAATGGCGGCTCTGTATCCGTTTGGGCTGAAGCATAAAAAAACAGTGGCCTGCGCCACTGTTTTTTTACCATAGACCTAGCAGTTTCCACCACAAGCCGCCAATTCCAATCCAAATGATAATATGAATAATTGAAATTAAAAAGCCGAGCGACCACCATTTTTGCTGCGTTACATATCCACTACCGAAGAACACCGGTGCCGGTCCACTGCCGTAGTGAGTTAAACAGCCAAATAAATTGCTAAAGAACGCTAAAATTAATGCTGACAGTAACGGAGGCGCACCAGCGGCCACGATGACAGATAAAAATGCTGCGTACATAGCGCTGACGTGAGCCGTGTTACTCGCAAAAAAGTAGTGAGAATAAAAATATGCAATAGCTAGTACAATCAACGCCGTCATCCAAGACATATGACTAACAGTGCCTTTCATCAGATCACTGAACCAAGGAATCATGCCTAGATCATTTAAGAAAGTTGCCATCATAACCAAAACAGCAAACCAGACTAATGTATCCCATGCTCCCTGTTCTTTTTTGATGTCCGACCAGCTTAACACTTGCGTTAAAAGCAGCGCACATAGACCAATAAAAGCAGTTGTTGTTGCATTAATATTTAAATTAGCGCCAAAAATCCACAGCACAAGAAGAAGTAAAAATACGCCAATCATGTACCATTCTTCTTTCTTTAGCGGACCCATTTCATTTAGTTTTTTTGCTGCAATTTCAGATGCTTCCGGCGTTTCTTTTAATTCTGGCGGATACAGCTTATAAATAACGAGCGGAATAACAATTAAACTAATAATTCCAGGCACGATTGCAGCCGCTGCCCATCCAACCCATGAAATAGTCTTTCCTGTAATTTGTTCTGTCATTTTAACAGCAAGAGGATTGGCCGCCATTGCCGTTACGAACATAGCCGATGTAATCATATCTCCTTGAAACGATACTTTTGTTAAAAAAGCACCGACTCTGCGCTCCGTACCGTCTCCAGTTCTCGATCCGTATGTTTCAGATAAAGAACGAATGATTGGAAGAATAATTCCTCCAGCTCGTGCTGTATTAGACGGCATTGCAGGTGATAAAAGTAAATCACTTACGATAAGAGAATACGATAGTCCCAACGTCTTTTTACCGAACAAACGGACAAAGATATAGGCAACCCTTGTTCCTAGACCAGTCTTAATAAAACCTCTAGAAATAAAGAATGCAATAACGATCAACCAAATCGTTGTATTTTGAAAACCGCTGAGCGATTGTTCAAGTGTTAATGTATTAGTTAATACAATAATGGTTAAAGATAAAATAGCTACACTGCCTAATGGCAATGGTTTAATGATAAGACCTACGATAGTAGCCACAAAAATAGCGAATAAGTGCCAAGCCTTCACATCAAGTCCGGACGGAGGTGTAATAAACCATAAAATAAGTCCGATTGCCAGACAAATTAATAAAGGAATAAACTTCACTTCGCCGGCAGGCTTTTTAGTTGTTTCAGCCATAATCTTTCTCCTTTCATGTTTTTAAATAATAATAGTAGTATGCTCTTTCCCCTTCGTACCCAATACTTGTCCCATTTAAAATAAAATAATTGTAAAAATACGTTTCATAAGGATGATATTGTAAATTTGTGAAGTGTTGAGCATAATTCCTTTATTATTTTATCATACATATTGACAATTTTTATCTTTCACCTTCATTTTATTCCCTTCAAAATAGCTTGTAAGCGTTATTTCATCAAAATAAATAAGCTGCATGAGTTCATCATGCAGCCTTGCATTTAACGATTTACTTTTTGAATAAACACGACTTTGAGATAATCACCTGACTTAAATTCTTTTATTGTTTTAAAATCAGCTGGAAGAGAGAACTGCTCCATCATTTTGTAGCGTTCCCCTTTTTCATTAAAAGCTTTTTCAATAAACGAATGAAATCTTTTCATATCAAAATTACTTGCATTCGTCGAAGCTACAATGACACCATTTGGCTTTGTAAGAGCAATGGCTTCTTTTAATAAATCTTTGTAGTCTTTTGCCGCGCTGAACGTATGCTTTTTCGATTTAGCAAAGCTCGGCGGATCTAGCACCACAAGATCGAACGTCATATTCTTCTTAACTGCATATTTAAAATACTTAAAAACATCTTCCACAATAATGTCCTGTGCTTCGTGATCAATTCCATTTACACTAAATTGCTCAATTGTTTTTGCCAGGCTGCGATTGGCCAAGTCGACACTTGTTGTTTTCGCAGCTCCTCCAAGAGCGGCCGCCACTGAAAATGCGCCTGTATACGAAAACATGTTTAGAACGGTCTTTCCTTTTGCATATTTATCTCGAATCGTTTTACGGACGTCTCGCTGATCTAAAAAGACCCCAACCATCGCTCCGTCATTTAAATAAACGGCAAAACGAATACCATTTTCTCTTACAATTAAAGGGAATTCACCTTTATTTCCTGTGACAAAATCATCTTCTTCAATATACTGCCCTTTTACGTTGAAACGTTTTTTCTGGTACAGCCCTTTAAAGTTAGGCGCAGATTTTAAAGCTTCAATAACGTATTCTTTAAATTGATAAATTCCTTCACTATACCAACTCGTGACGTAATATCCGTCATAATAATCAATGATTAAGCCGCCAATTCCGTCACCTTCACTATTAAATACACGAAAAGCAGTTGTATCTTCAGACGCATAAAAATCGTGACGAGAGGTAATAGCTCGCTGAATTTTTCGTACAAAAAACGCCGCGTCAATTTGTTCACTTTTCTTCTTCGTCAGAATCCATCCGTAGCCTTTGTTTTGTTTTCCATAATAGCCTTTGGCTAAGAATTGATTCTTTGGAGTGACTAAGTTAATAATAACGCCTTCTTCTTGCAGTTTATGACCATCAACAAGCGCATCTTTTTCAATGAGTGGATAACCTTTATTCACTTTTTTAATAAAAGCTTCTTTGGCTATAACTTGTACTTCTTTTCTCATGTGTACACCCTATCTATTTAATTTAGTTCATTCTAGTTTTATCCATTTTACGAGAATAATCTACATTTATCTTAACATAGATAACCGGTAATGTTTCCAGTTACAAAATAGAAAAGCAGAGGATGCCTTGAAGCACCCCCTGCTTGATATGAATGAAAAATGAAATGTATGTTTTATGTTTTAAGATAAAAAATTATGAGCACTCTTGTCCAGTATATGCATCGAACTTAAGCGTCTGCTGCTTGCTTCCGCTCACTAAAGTCACCACGTATACAGTTATTGAGTTTTCTGTTATAAGCTCAATATGATCTACTTTTCCTTCTTGATGTTTTAAAGCAAGAACTTTCACAGCGGTCTCCGTTAACGGCTGAAGCTTATCATGTCTTACATGTGTGATTTCACCCGAAACCGCATCGATTGTAACGGTGTATTCCGTATTATCTTTGATTATTTTTACTGTGAAAATCGCTGCGTTTTGATCATATTCTACCATTTTCACCTTACCTGCATATGTAGCCAATGCAAGATCTTTTGCATCTTGTCTCGTTAATAGCTTCACTGCTTGCTGAGAAGTATTAACTACTTTTCCTGTGAAAGCATCTAACGTTACCGTATATTGAGTGCTATCTTTAAGAATCACTGCGACATACTGACTAGCGGATTCTTTAAACTCTAGACTATATACGTAACCACTATATTGTTTAACAATTGTTTCTTTTATTTTTTGCTCTGATATTAGCTGCAGCTCTTTTTTATTCTCATGAATGACTTTCCCCGTTAGACCATCCACGGTTAGCGTATATTCTACTTTGCCATCTACTACAGTTAACGTATATTCATGCGTTTCTTTGTTAAATGTAATAGATTGAATCGCTCCTGTATACTGCTTAGAAATGGATTCTTTCACTTGATTTTGTGTCCATAACTTCACTTCTTGCTTCTTCACTACTTTTCCAGTGCTTGCGCTTACTTCTACGATTCTTTGCTCAAGGTTATTCGTTACAATTGTAATCACATACACACTTGATTCTTGCTTAAATTCCGTAGATGTGACCGTCCCTTTGCAATCTTGCAGAGCAATACCATTTGCTTGAGCTTGCGAGATACTCACATGTTCAGTTGTCTCTGCTTTCGCTGTCTTCATTTCTGCAGCGTGACTCGTTGTAATAGAGCTAAATGCAACTGCAGCTCCTAAAGCAGATGTAGACAATACTTTTACCCATTTAATCATCTTTACATTTCCTCCTCTTTCACCATTAGACTTTCCGTCTATGGCGTTTTATCTAGTACGCCGTTCATTATGCAAAAGATTTCTGAGAATAAGACGAATAGAAGCTTAAAGTTAGCTGAAGATATAAGAATAGCTACTATTTTTCAGCTTGCTTTCAGCTATTATTCAGGGCTGTTTCAGATAAAAAAGCATAATAGAAAGTAGAGGAGCAAAGGAGTTTTCACCATGATGGATCAACTAAAAGGAATTAAAGTCTTACTTATAGATGACGAACCAACTATTTTACAGTTTTTATCTTTAGGGTTAACGAATGAAGGATTTGATATCAAAGCTGCCCAAGACGGAATGGAAGGCATTAATATAGCCAAAGAATTCAAGCCTCATATCGCTATTGTAGATGTTATGCTTCCGGGAATGGATGGATTTGAAGTATGCCGTTTGTTAAAGAAAATGGGGAATATAGCTGTCATCATGCTAACAGCAAAAGATCAAGTGGACGATCGAGTAAAGGGGCTGACTATTGGAGCAGATGATTATATGGTCAAACCCTTCAGTTTTGAAGAACTTCTTGCGCGCATTCAAGCTAGAATCCGCAATCAATTTCCCAACTTATTAGACGAAGTATCCATCGGTCCATTTAAAATTGATGACCGCCGCAAAGAAATTAAATACCTTAATCACATACTTAATTTATCCCCTACTGAATATGCACTCTTAAAATTCTTAGTTATTAATCACGGTCTCGTACTAAGTAAATCCACCATTTTAGATCGAGTGTGGGGATATGATTTTGGAGGAGAAGAAAACATTGTTGAAGTATACATTCGATCACTGAGAGAAAAATTACAGGACCATAGCCGAACCGTTATTCGAACGCTTCGCGGTGTAGGGTACCGGATTGATATTTCATGAAGCACAAACGTTTCTTTCATTTGAACTCTCTTCGCCTTCAGCTTTTATCTAGAAGTTTACTCGTTATTTTGAGTTTACTGATGCTGATAGGCGTTTTTCAATACGTATTTATGAAGCAATTTATTTACACAAATAAAATTAGAAGCATCGAAGACCAAATTCACTTGATTCCCGATGATGTCTGGAAGCACGATATTGAAACAAGCCAGAATGTAAAACAATCATCAAGACCAATGGTTTATTTCCCGGGCGTTAATATTACCTTTATCAATCAAAAAAGCACCTTTTTACGGCTGGCTAAGGATCCACATCATTCTTACTTCCCTAAGCTTTCTGCATCTGCATACAAACAAGTAATGAAAAACAGCAACCAGCCGGACAACACGACGAGCCTTATAAAAAAAATGGATGGTCATCAAGAGCAAGTCATTGTTTTAAAACCCATTATCTTTGATGGAGAAATACAGGGAGTTATTCAAATTAATACTCCCACAGAATCATTAAGAGACCTCTTAATCAGACAAATGCTCATCTTTTTAATGCTTTCACTTACCGCAATGACCATTGCTTTTTTTGTTTTTTCTTCTGTTTTAAAACAGACGTTAGTCCCTTTGTTTACTACTACTAAAAAAGTGGAGCATATTAATGCCGGAAGCTTACATGACCGCTTGCCTGTTAATCAAGGACAAATCGAAATGGATCGCCTTTCTCTTTCTATTAATGAAATGCTTGAACGTCTTGAAAAAGCATTTAAAGCAGAAACAGAAGCCAAAGAACAAATGCGGCGTTTTGTTGCGGATGCTTCGCATGAACTGCGAACGCCGCTTACATCTATTCACGGCTTTTTAGAAGTTTTATTAAGAGGGGCTAGCAGTAATCCAGAACAATTAAACGACGCATTAAAAAGCATGTATGGAGAGTCCAAAAGGCTACACAAACTTATTCAGGATCTTCTGCTTCTTGCTCAGCTTGATCAACTTCCACCGTTTCAAAAAGAATACTGTTTTGTAGATGAGTTGATTTTAGATATGAAACCTCAACTCATACTATTGGCGGGGAACAGAAAGGTTTTATTCGACTTTCCAAGCCGTTTACCATCAGACATTAACAAAGATCAATTTAAACAAGTTGTTTTAAACTTATTTTCCAACGCCGTACAGCATACAAATCCAACTACAGGAGTTATTCAAGTGATAGGAAAAATAAATGAGAAAGAACTTTCGTTAATAATACAAGATAACGGTCATGGTATTCCTCAAGAACACCTTCCTCATTTATTTGAGCGATTTTACAAAGCTGATGCTTCACGCTCTCGGGCATATGGAGGAGCGGGCTTAGGCTTGGCCATCAGCGCATCTATTATAGAGCTGCACGGGGGGAAAATACATGTAGAAAGCAAATTGAATGCAGGAACTGCTTTTGAAATCGTATTGCCCTTGACATAAAAAAGACGATTGCCTTGAAGCAATCGTCTTTTTTATCAAATCAGCATACTTTTCCTGTTTGAGGGCTGATTTTTACAGTATGTTTTATATTGTCTGTTCCTTTGATCACAAACGTGTACGCTTGTTCACTGAATGAAACAGATTGAACCGTTCCTTTGTGCTGTTGAAGAGCAGCTTGTTTAGCTTGTTCTTGCGTAAACTTTACCGCTTCGACTTTGATTACTTTTCCCGTTTCAGCGTTTATTTTCACATGGTGATCTTTGTTATCTTTCCCGTGAATTAAAAATGTGTATACATCATTTGCATATGAACTCGATTGAATCGTTCCACTGCAATTTTTTAATGCAATTGATTGAACCTGTGCTTTTGTAAATGCAGCGCTTTGAATTTGAATCCCTTTTCCACTTTGTGCATTGACTTTTACGTGGTGATCACGGCTATCGTTTCCATGAATTAAGAACGTATACACTCCATCGTTGAAGCCTACCGACTTAACCGTTCCTCCACAGTTTTTCACCGCTACTGCTTGTGCCTCACTTTGAGAAAAAGATAGTTTTTCAACCTTTACCACTTTTCCGCTGTGTGCATTTACTTTCACATGATGGTCTTGATTATCTTTTCCGTGAATTAAAAACGTGTAGGCGTTATTTTCAAAAGAAACCGATTGAACCGTTCCTCCGCAGTTCTTTAAGGCAATTGTTTTTGCTTGAGCTTGTGTATATGTGGCCGCTTCAGTATGAGCCGACGCTTTTGTTGAAGTAATGTGCTGACCGTCTGAAGCAAATGCACTTGTCATTGAACCAAGAGCAATAGCTGTTCCAATTGTGGCACCTCCCACGGCTTTTGCTACTACTGCTTTTCCTGCTAATACTTTTCCAATCATGATTATACCTCCGCGTAATTTCCAATGTATTTACAGCACAAGCTAAAGGTTTTAACAGCGGTCATTTATCAAAATAGCGCCATTGGAGTAACGTTTTTTTCTGCTAAAATACCTTTCACTTTTGCTGTACGAGCCAAAGCGCTTCTTGTCCTCTTTAGCTATGTGTTTATTGTAAGAGCGGAACATGAATTCACTATGAAGCCCAGCTGAATGCTATCTGAACAAATTCTGAAAGATAGCTGAATAACTTCTAGTTAAACTTGTCATCTAAATGTTCAACGTTCTTAACAACAGCTCAACAAATCCAATGCTTCTCTTCATATTTCCTCAACAATCAAATGATTTAATAAATGTATGAATACGATTTGGAGGTTATCAACCATGAAAAAACGAGTATCTCTTGGACTATCTCTCACTCTCTTAGCTTCTAGCGCCGCTTCTGCTTTTGCAGCAGAGCATCATCCAGTTCAACATCCAAAACAAATCAAAAGCGTCGAGTTTCAGCCAATGAAAGCACCTACTACGATTGAAAATATGATTAAAACGTATACAGAGGCCTCTGTAAAAGTAACGTATAAAGATGGAAGTGTGGAAGAAACGCCGCTTAACTATAACCAACTCTTTCTTTCAAAAGATAAAATTGTCGATAATAAAGGAGAATTAATCGCCGCAGGTACACCAATCGATGCAAACGGGGATCCAATTATTGACCGAAGCGTTCCTGATCAGCCATCACCGTATGTATCAGACGCGCCAGATTCAAACAGCTTTATTACCATTAACGGTAAGTCTTATATTATTTCACATTATGAATACGAATCTGTTAATAATGCTGGAAAAGAGATTTCCGGTCTTCCTGCTTCCATGACGCTTACACAAGTTGACCGAGATGATAAAACAGGAAAACTAACCGTCAACCATGCTAAAAAAATTGATTTTTCTAATGTAAATGGTTTGTGGACGCCGTGTAATGGCTCTACAACGGATTGGGGTACTCACCTCGGTTCAGAAGAATACGAGCCTGATGCACGCGCTTTTGAAGACCCTGCATCTAGCTCTTATAAAGACGTTACGAACTTCGCTAAGCTTTATTTCGGTGACACGTCAAAAGCAAACCCTTACTACTACGGCTGGATTCCAGAAATTTCAGTGGATGAAAGCGGCGATGCGTCTGTCGTAAAACATTACAGCACAGGCCGTTTTTCACATGAAATGATGCAGGTACTTCCAGATAATAAAACCGCTCTTTTTGGAGACGATGGGTCTAATACCATGATGTTTATGTATGTAGCAGATAAGGAAAAAGACTTCTCAGCAGGAACTCTTTATGCCGCAAAGTTTAAACAAACGAGCACAAAAAATGGAGGGAAAGGCGACCTTCAGTGGATTAAGCTTGGCCATGCAACAGACAATGAAGTGAAAACAATAATCGACAAAGGCACAAAATTCAGTGATATTTTTGAAACAGCCGACCAGCCTACAAAAGGATTTAAAGCAGTCGAAACCGCCGCAAGTAAAAAAGTTGAATATTTAAAAGTAAAGCCTGGCATGGAAAAAGCAGCTGCCTTTTTAGAATCACGCAGATACGGTGCGATTCTAGGTGCCACGTCTGAATTCAACAAGATGGAAGGACTAACGGTTAATAAAAAAGACAAAAAAGCGTATATGGCTATTTCTTACCAAAATAGTGCCATGCTAAAAGAGCCTGGTGCTGTACAAGATGATATTCAGCTTCCAAAATTAGAGTCTGGTGTGACCTACCAGCTGAACTTAGGCTCGCATCAAAAAGACCAAGCAAAAGGCAAGATTAACAGCCGCTACGTTCCTGCAAGTATGGAAGGGCTATTGATTGGACAAGACCTAGAAAAAGCAGATGCATACGGCAATACAGCGGATCCAAATAAAATTGCCAACCCTGATAACCTTACGTATTCAAATGACTTAAATACACTGTTTATCGGAGAAGACAGCTCACTGCACACAAACAACTTTGTATGGGCCTATAATGTAAAAACCAAAAAACTATCACGCATCCTTTCGGTTCCAGTGGGAGCAGAAGCAACAGGACTTCGTGCAGTAGAAAACATTAAAAACTCTCGCTACGTACTAAGCAACTATCAGCACCCGGGCGAGGACATCAGCGACAAAAATATTACCGCTGTTGATAAAGAAGAGTTAGCTAATGCAATGAAAGAAAGCATTGGCATTCAAGAAACTGGTGGTGTCGGATACATTTCTGGACTGCCTTCTAAGGACGGCGCTCCTTACAAAAAGCATTAATACGTAATGAAACCACGTCTGTTGTGAGTGACAGACGTGGTTTTTATATAGTAGAAGTTATTTATAAAACCGCTTATCGCAACCACAATTATGGTGAATACTTTATAATATCCTTAAAGAAAGTGCCTAGCCCCAAACGCGTTAGCATATTTATTGGTAAGTATCCGGTATATCCCTTCAGGCTCCCTTATGCCCCACTAATGCTAGATATAAAATTCGTTTCAATAAGTATTTCCAGCTAAACAAAATGTCTCGTTCCCTTGCACTTTTCGTTCCATACCATTAAAGTATATATTGGTTGAAGTTTATACTAGCATTCAACCTTATAAAAGAAATTACACTTTTTAATTTTGGGAAGATGTTTTCCCTAAGAGAAAGGGTTTAGATATAAGATGAAAGATAATTTTTGGCATGAGTTGCCGCGTCCGTTTTTTATTTTGGCACCGATGGAAGCTGTGACGGATGTCGTTTTTCGCCATGTTGTGACTGAAGCAGCACGACCTGACGTATTTTTTACAGAGTTTACGAATACGGAAAGCTACTGCCATCCGAAAGGAAAAGATAGCGTAAAAGGACGTTTGACGTTTACAGACGATGAACAGCCAATCGTTGCGCACATTTGGGGAGACAAGCCTGAGTACTTCCGTCAAATGAGTATCGGCATGGCCGAAATGGGCTTTCGCGGCATTGATATTAATATGGGCTGTCCTGTGCAGAACGTTGCAGGAAACGGAAAAGGTTCTGGTTTGATTCGCCGTCCAGATACTGCGGCTGAGATTATCCAGGCAGCCAAAGCTGGAGGGCTTCCAGTAAGCGTAAAGACTCGTCTTGGCTATACGCAAGTTGATGAGTGGTACGACTGGCTGAAGCACATTTTAGAACAGGATATCGTGAACCTTTCTATTCACCTTCGTACGAAAAAAGAAATGAGCGATGTTGACGCGCACTGGGAGTTAATTCCGGAGATTAAGAAACTTCGTGACGAAATTGCGCCTCATACGCTACTAACAATTAACGGTGATATTCCTGACCGCCAGAAAGGTCTGGAACTTGCAGAGAAGTACGGCGTTGATGGAATCATGATTGGACGCGGAATTTTCCATAATCCGTTTGCGTTTGAAAAAGAAAAGAAAGAGCACACAAGCGAAGAGCTATTAGAACTTCTTCGCCTGCAGCTAGACCTTCATGACAAATATTCTGAAGAGCTAGAGCCGCGCCCTTTCAAACCGCTTCGACGCTTTTTCAAAATTTACGTTCGTGGATTCCGCGGTGCAAGTGAATTAAGAAATCTACTCATGAGCACGGAAACGACTGATGAAGTGCGTGCATTGCTTGATGAGTTTAAAGACAGAGCTGGAGTGAAAGAAGACGAAGGTTTTTCTGTTTCTTAAATAAGAGCTCGTTTGCTTAAACTCAATTGTTCTATTTTATAGACGTTTGCTATTTATCCACATATGATAAAAGCTGAGGCAGAAGGTTCTACATTTCCTTCTGCCTCAGCTTTTGATGAAAAAATATCCACACATTCTATTTATGATAAGGTTCATTTCGAATAATACGAAAAGCTCGGTAAATCTGTTCTACTAATACTAGGCGCATAAGCTGATGAGGAAAGGTCATTTTTGAAAAAGAAAGAGCTGCGTTTGAACGTTTTATTACTTCGCTGCTTAAGCCAAGCGATCCGCCAATGACAAACGCTACTTTACTTTTTCCGTAAGTAGCTAATGAATCGATTTCTTTTGCCAGTTCCTCGGAAGATTTTTGTTTTCCGTTGATAGCTAATGCGATCACGTGAGTATCATCTGAGATTTTCGCTAAGATACGCTCTCCTTCTTTTTGTTTCACCTGTTCCATTTCAGATTCACTTAAGTTTTCGGGCGCTTTTTCATCTGCAAGCTCAATAATTTCTACTTTTGCATAGCTTGATAAACGCTTTAAATATTCTTCAATGCCTTGTTTTAAGTATTTTTCTTTTAACTTCCCAATGGTTATAATAGAGATATTCACAGGCTATTCTCCTCTCCTTTATCCCTTATCCACAGATATTATCCACATATCCACATGTCATATCCACATTTTGTATAAGAATATTAGTTCCCTACTACATATACAGCTTCATTGTCACAATATTCGCAGCTTTTTTTGTCAGTTGAATTTTCTATTTTTTCAAAAACAGGTGCTAGCTCAATCTCATCTACCATTACATCCAGCGCTAGTTCCGTGTGTTCTAAACAGCAATATATCTTCATGTATTTATCTTCCTTTCTCTATTCTTTTCATTAAAAAACCACAGGAGTTTATCCCCTGTGGATAACTTTTCTTTTACTTCATTTGACGCGTTAATTTTACTTCTGTGGATTTCTTTTTGCCATCACGATAGAACGTTACATTCATTTTATCGCCAATTTCTTTTTCAATGTAGAGGTGTTTGCGAAGTGTCGCAATATCTCTTACTTTGCTGTGATCTAGCTCGACAATCACATCATATTCCTTCAACCCAGCTTTAGCGGCTGGCGAACCTGGCTCGACTTTTAGAACAGCGACTCCGTTTACTACATCATGCGGTAACTTAAGGGTTTCTTTTAAATGATACCCTGATACCTCACTTAATGATAGTGTACTAACTCCAAGATACGGACGTCTAACTTCACCATATCGTTCTAAGTCATTAATAATGGGCCTAGCCATGTTAATTGGTATTGCAAGACCAATGCCTTCTACTGCTTCTTGGGCAATTTTCATGGAATTAATGCCTATTAATTCACCATCAATATTAACAAGAGCACCCCCGCTATTGCCAGGGTTAATTGCGGCATCTGTTTGAATGACTTCTGATTGCCAATCAGGATTTCCATCGCCATTCAAATCTTGAGGAATGACACGGTTAACTCCTGAGACAACTCCTTGTGTAACGGATCCAGAAAATTGAAGGCCTAGCGGGTTTCCGATAGCAATCACTGGTTCACCAGCTTTAAGCTTATCAGAATTTCCGAAGGTAGCCACTTTTGTCACGTGACCTGCATCAATTTCAAGAACTGCTAAGTCCATTAAATCATCGCTGCCAAGAATTTTAGCTGATACCCTTGTACCGTTACTGAAGCTCACTTCAATTTCGTTAGCACCTTTAATGACATGATAGTTTGTCACAATATAAGCTTTATTGCCTTGCTTTTTGTAAATAACACCTGAGCCCGTCCCGGCATCAGTTCGTTCATCATTCCAAAAGCTTTCAGAGTTCTGAATGTTTACAACTCCTACAACTGCTGCATTGACTTCGGAAACAGCTTTTGTGACGGCCGTAGTGACGTCAAGAGATACTGACTTTTGTATCGTAGACCCTGTTTGTTCATCTCCGTTTTCATCATTCATCCATCCGTATGGCAAAATCCCGTTCCTCACCAAGGCTGGCATAAGAAGCAGTACAATAAGTGCACCTATAATAGCTCCAATCAGAGCAGAAGCGAAATATCCTCTGCGGCGTTTAGGCGGCCGACTATTCGGCTCTTGGCCTTCATCATAATGTTCCACACTATCACCGAACCCTTCATTTATCATCGTGAATGTCTGCATTCACGTACTAAATGAAGTTATTTTTCGCTTCCTTTCTAGAGACTATACATAAACAATATCAGTTGGTCTTTTTGGATCAGTATCACATAGAAGAATATTGTCCTCTACATTGATGTCTTTTTGTTGTAACACTTGTGCAACCGACATGCGGGCAATTTCCTTCATGTTATTGTCTTGACTCAAATGCGCCAAGTAAATGCGTTTGGTTTGATCTCCGATCACATCTGCCATTGCAAGCGCCGCGTCTTCATTCGATACATGTCCCACGTCGCTTAGAATTCGTCTTTTAATGCTCCAAGGGTAGCGCCCCATTCTCAGCATTTCAACATCATGATTGCTTTCAAATACGTACATATCACTATTTTTAATTGTACCTTTCATGCGGTCACTTACATAGCCGGTATCCGTAATAAGGGTCAATTTTTTAGACCCTTGATGAAAGACATAAAACATAGGCTCTGCAGCATCATGCGAAACGCCAAAAGACTCCACTTCCAATTGACCAAACGATTTCGTTTGGCCAATTTCAAAGTGAAACTTCTGTTCCGTATCAATGTTGCCGATCAAGCCGTCCATTGCGTTCCACGTTTTTTCATTCGCGAAAATAGGGAGCTTATATTTACGTGCCAGAACACCTAGTCCTTTAATATGGTCACTATGTTCGTGAGTCACTAAAATTCCTGATAAATCCGGGATATTGCGATTTACTTGTTGAAAGAGAGCTTCCATTTGTTTTCCGCTCAGCCCTGCATCAACTAGTAAGGAATGTTCTCCATCACTTACTAAAATCGCATTTCCTGTGCTTCCACTCGCTAGCACGCTGAAATGCAGGCTCATTTATCTCACTCCAAATACTTATTTATTTCCTTTTTTAATGATCTGTCCTTCAAAGGCATTTACAAAATAACTTGTATCTCCATTTACAACAATGTGCCAAGTTGGTGCTAAAACTTGGGAATTTAATAACGGCAGATCAAACGTATAGTATCCAAACTCTACGTTTGTTACAGAATCTTTCTTTTTCAATTCATCCTTCAAAAACAAATTTTCCAATGCTTTTAAAGGAGACAAAACATCCTGCTCATCATCCAACGTTTTCACGGAACCTAGCATCGTTTGTTCATATGAAACAATTTCACCTTTATCATTTAAATGAGCAATGATCATGCCATTTTCATTGTCATAGATTTTGTGCTTCTTATATTGTTGAAAGAATGTAACTGTTTTTTTCTCTTTATTAACGTTCCATAGCTCATAATCTTCACCGGAGAGCACATATCGTTTCAAAAATTGACTTAGCTTTGCTTTTGTATTTTTTTCAGGCACTGAAAAAGGTTTGTCCAATACGCTTCGAATTGTTTTTTCCTCAAGCAGCGCTGCTTTTTGCTCTTTCAGCTTTTTTAAGTCTTCTTCTTTAAACAGCTTACTTTTAGCATTTAACGAAGAAGCTTCTTTCACATCTACAGGTAAATGTTTATATTCAATGCCTTCACTCGTTAATTGTTCTTCCACGCTCGACTCCACAAATAGAGAGTACTGATCTTCTTGATGAGTTTTAAAAATCTGATAGCCTAAGTAAATATTAAGAATCAAGAAAGTGAAAATAAAGATGGTTTTTGTTCTATTCCAATCCATCGTTATCGCCTCCTTCGGTCGGCGGTGCAATTCGATACCATTTGCTATTATAATAATAGAACCAAGAAGGAACGAGTTTGACAGAATTAGAATTAAACTCAACCGTCTTTTCGCCGGTTTTCGGCTGCTGTGACACTTCTTCTAGCTGATAGCCTATTGAAATATCTTTTAACAGATTCGGGTCAAAGTTTTGATGTTTTTCAATTAATTGAATCACCTTTTGAGATGACTGCAGCTTTTCTACACTCGAGTCCTGTACTCTTACAAAACGATAAAGAGGACGACGGTAATTTAAAATCTCCGCATTTCCCCATCTCTGATATATTTCAGTCATTCCCTGATTGCTGTACACTGGATAGTTATCTTTATAATAACGATAGCTAATTTCTTTTGTAATGCGATTCCAGCTGTTGAACCTGTAATTAGATTCTGTCCAGCCGCCGTGGTCATTAACGAAGCTAAAGCTGCGATTTATTAAATTATAATCTTCCATTACCTCGGTCGTGGAATTTACAAGATTCACATATTCCATCACATCTGTCTTCGTATTGACATTGATTACTTTTGTACCTTCAGTGTAGACATCTCGGTTTGTAGACGTTTCTTTCCGTGCATAGTCTGGGTTGTTAAAAAGCGCTTCTTTATATTTTTCAATATCTAAATGCCTCATGCTCGTATAGTAGACTTCACTATTCATCGTAATATTATTTTCCGGAAGGAAAATATACCGATTTTTGTTTTCTTTATATACAAGGCTCGGGGCATACGTACGCTTCATTTTATCTTCTAATTCTTTGATATCATCTTTGGCCAAATTCTTGACTGTAACCGAATAAATCTTTTTTTGCTCATAATTCACAAGATACACGCTCACGAAAAAGGAAGGTGTACGCTTAATTTTAATGAGTACACGGTCAAATGTTTGATTAGGCAAAGACGTTTGAGAAAATGAAAAAAGCTGTTGAAATGTTTTCAAAGGTAGTGCGTCTGGATACAGCACTTCAATAGAATTACTTCCATGTACATAATTTAAAAATCCATCAGGAGAAATAGCATCCGAAACGTCCGTCACATTCGAAAATTTCCACTTTTTCATTTCATTTACCCATTTGTTTACATCATCTTCATCGTGAGACATGTAGTGATTATCGTTTCGATGATAGAGAACTTCTGTTGGAAGAATATGATCTTCTATTTTACTTTTTGAACTAACTTCAACTTCTTGCAAATGTTGATTTTTTGAAATGACCTTATAAGAAGGCTGATACGTCCATATATGATACGTCATAATTAAACTGGAAGCGACGAGAACAACTAAGATGGCCGTTTTGATATGTTCATATCTCATTCCCATTCGTCATCATTCTCACTTTCAATCGGAAGAGTAAAGTAAATCGTTGTTCCTTTTCCTTCCTGACTATCTGCCCAAATGCGTCCATCATGTGCTTCAATAATTTCCTTGGCAATAGCAAGCCCTAATCCTGTTCCGCCTAATTTACGAGTTCGTGCTTTATCTACACGATAGAAGCGTTCGAAAATTTTAGCTAAATTTGATTTTGGAATTCCCATACCTTGGTCTTTAATGCTCACAACAATTTCATGCGTATGCTGAGCAATTGAAAATGTAATGGTTCCGCCTTCAGGTGAATATTTTATTGCATTGGAAATAATGTTATCTAATACTTGTGTAATTTTATCTTGATCGATAGCGACATAGATTGCTTCATTTGGCAAGTCGCGCACGAACGAAATACCTTGTTCAATTGTCATTTCAAAGCGATCAATGATGTAATGATAAAACTTTACAAAATTGATTGGGTCACGACTAAATCGGTAGTCTTGGCTATCTAGCTTAGATAATTGAAGCAAGTCGTTAACGAGACGAATCATTCGCTCTGTCTCCGTTTGCGTTACATTTAAAAATGTTGGAGCTAAGTCCTTATCTTGCCAAGCACCATCTGCAAGCGCATCTAAATAACTGCGCATCGTTGTTAACGGCGTACGCAATTCATGTGAAACATTCGCTACAAATTCTCGGCGATCTTGATCAATTTTTTCCTGCTCTGTAATGTCATGCAAGACAATGATAATCCCATTGATAAAACCGGTCTCTTTTTGAATAGCGGAAATGGTAGCTCGTAAAATAAAGGGATCCGATTTTGTACTAAAGTCCAAAATTAATGACTCTTGATTGGCAAGCAAGCTTTCAAACGTATGCGTTTCTTCAAGATCTAATAGGGAAACAACTGGATCAGACAAAACCGTTTCACGTGAAACATTTAGCATAGCTGCGGCTGGATCATTAATTAAAATTACTCTTCCCTTTCGATCCGTCGCAATAACGCCGTCCGTCATATGAGCTAATACCGAACTAAGCTTACGGCGCTCCCCTTCTGTCGTTGCCTGTGCTTCTTGAAGCTTTCTTGTTAAGTTGTTGAATGTGAGAGCTAGCTGACCAATTTCATCATACCCGTACACCTTAGCTTTTCTCGTAAAATTACCTTTGGCCATCTCAAGTGCTTGTTTTCTCATTTCAGACATTGGACGAGTAATGGTCTGAGCTAAAAACACGCCTAAAATAGCTGTGATAAAAAGAGCAATCACCGTACCTGCCTTAAAGATCTGATTGATATTACTCATTTGATCGTAAACAGGCTCCATGGAAGCTGTTAAGTAAATAGCGCCTAAGATTTCTTCGCTAGACTGAACTTTTCCATTTTTATTAGTTGAACTTGATTGACTGGCACCTACTTTATCCTGTAAACGGATAGGCTGTATCATAACTCTGATTCGCTGCCCGCTTTGATCAACAAATACATTATCAGAGTTCGTTCCTGCTAACAACGCATTTGTAATCGCTAAATCATTAGTCTTTTTACCTATGATCTGTTGAGGATTTGAGTTCGATGTAGCAATGATTCTTCTATTTTGGTCAATGACTCTTACTTCAGAGATGTCATTCATATCATTTGAAGCTAAATTGGGTCTTGAAGCAAAATCTCGTAAAATAGTCTTTAAGTCTTCCTCAAGAGTCGGTGAATCATCATCACGATTTTTCACCATTTCTTGTCCAATGTTATACGTCAGCAAGTCTGTCCGCTCTTGAAGAGACGTTCGAAAGTTGTTAACTAATTCTTTTTCTAATTGTCGAGCAAAATAGACCCCAATAATTTGCATCGCAATTAAAATAAGCAGCACATAAATCAATACAAACTTTAAATGAATAGATTGCAGGAGCCTTACTTTCTTCATCTAAAATTACTCCTGCTCTGGGCTGCGTAAATAATAGCCTACTCCACGTCTTGTTACAATCCACATTGGATGGCTTGGATTATCTTCAATTTTTTCACGTAATCTTCGAACTGTTACATCTACCGTACGCACATCACCAAAATAGTCATAACCCCATACAGTTTGAAGCAAGTGTTCACGCGTCATGACTTGTCCAATGTGCTTCGCTAAATAATGCAGCAGCTCAAATTCACGATGAGTCAGTTCAATCGTTTCTCCGCGCTTAGACACAATATAAGCATCTGGATGAATAACAAGTGCTCCAATCGTAATTTCATTCGTTTCACTTTCTTCTGTTGGAACAGCTACCTGCTGATGTCTACGTAAATTAGCTTTTACACGTGCTAATAATTCACGCGTACTGAACGGCTTAGTTACATAATCATCTGCACCTAATTCTAGACCTAAAACCTTGTCAATTTCAGAGTCTTTTGCTGTTAACATGATAATGGGCATATCATATTTTTTGCGCACTTCTCGGCAAACTTCCATTCCATCTTTCTGAGGAAGCATAATATCTAATAAAATCATTTCAGGCTGTACTTCTTCCACTTTTTCAAGTGCTTCTACGCCATCATAAGCACAAAATACTTCGTAACCTTCTTTTTGCAAATTAAACTTTAAAATATCTGCAATCGGCTTTTCGTCATCTACGACTAAAATACGTTTATCCATGATCATCGTTCTCCTTTATTAGTTGAAGCAAAATATAAAAGATAGTATTCATACTGTTTGAATACCGTAGTTTTATTATACTTGATAACCCTTGAAACGTCACAAGTTCATCCTCTACTATACATGAAGATATATGATTTTCAACCATCTCTAAATACAAAAGTAATATATTACCATAAAAGAGATGCAAAGCAAATAACGTTTTCTTTTAAATGTAAATAAAAGAAAAAAGCATGACTTTAAATAAAGTCATGCTTTTTGATGGCTCGGGACGGAATCGAACCGCCGACACAAGGATTTTCAGTCCTTTGCTCTACCAACTGAGCTACCGAGCCAAAATGGCGGTCCCGACGGGAATCGAACCCGCGATCTCCTGCGTGACAGGCAGGCATGTTAACCGCTACACCACGGGACCTCAGTCTATATGCTATGTATTAAAAATATTAAAAATGACCCGTACGGGATTCGAACCCGTGTTACCGCCGTGAAAGGGCGGTGTCTTAACCGCTTGACCAACGGGCCACGTTGTAACAAAAGTGAGCCATGAAGGACTCGAACCTTCGACCCTCTGATTAAAAGTCAGATGCTCTACCAACTGAGCTAATGGCTCATGTTATATCTCTTAGCGACGCTTATTATAATAACATGATATTTCATATAAATGCAATAGTTTTTTTAAAACTTTCTTTTTATTATTGAGCTTTTTTTAAAAGTCTTGTTAAAAAGCACCAATTATAAATAAAAAAGGTTAGCTCACGAAGAGCTAACTCTTTTTATTTAGCTATATACACCACGTAATACATTTGTTTGTGTACGATCTGGACCTACAGAGAAAATAGATAAAGGAATACCTGTTAATTGAGACACGCGCTCTAAGTAGTGGCGAGCGTTATCAGGTAACTCATCTAATGTTTTCACACCCGTGATATCTTCTGTCCAACCTGGAAGCTCTTCATATACAGGTTCGCATTCTGCAAGTGTTTTTAAGCTAGCAGGGAATTCTTCCATAACTTCCCCTTTATAACGGTAAGCTACACAAATCTTTAATGTCTCAATTCCCGTTAATACATCAATTGAGTTTAAAGATAAGTCTGTGATTCCGCTAACGCGGCGAGCATGACGTACAACTACACTGTCAAACCAACCTACACGGCGAGGACGACCAGTTGTTGTACCATATTCACGTCCTACTTCACGGATTTGATCACCGATTTCGTTTGTTAATTCAGTTGGGAAAGGACCGTCACCAACACGAGTTGTATAGGCTTTTGATACACCTACAACGTGTTTGATTTTAGATGGACCTACACCAGAACCAATTGTTACTCCACCCGCTACTGGGTTTGAAGATGTAACAAATGGATATGTTCCTTGGTCGATATCTAACATAACACCTTGTGCGCCTTCAAATAGTACACGACGTCCTTCGTCTAACGCATCATTTAATACTACTGATGTATCAACAACATATTTTGCAACTTGTTGACCATACTCATAGTACTCATCTAAAATTTCTTCTAATGTAAAGCCTTCTACTTCATACATTTTTTCAAGAAGGCGATTCTTTTCAGCTAAGTTTTGTGTTAATTTTGCTTCAAATACTTCACGGTCTAGTAAATCGGCAATTCGAATACCAACACGTGCTGCTTTATCCATATAAGCTGGTCCAATACCTTTTTTCGTTGTACCAATCTTATTTTCACCTTTACGTTCTTCTTCAACTTCATCTAATTTTAAATGATATGGAAGAATCACATGAGCTCGGTTACTAATACGTAAGTTTTCTGTTGTTACACCGCGATCATGTAAGTATTTTAATTCTTGAACAAGTGCTTTTGGATCAACAACCATACCGTTTCCAATTACACACGTTTTGTCATTATAAAAAATACCTGAAGGAATTAAATGTAACTTATAAGTTTCACCATTAAACTTAATTGTGTGACCTGCATTGTTCCCACCTTGGTAACGTGCAATCACTTCTGCATTTTCTGATAGGAAGTCTGTAATCTTCCCTTTTCCTTCATCTCCCCATTGTGTTCCTACTACAACGACTGAAGACATATCTTAAGCACCTCCGCTTAGTAAGCAACAGCTCACTACGACATAATTTAACCATGGATAAGTGTATCAATTTATCACACTAAAGTCAATTAAATCCGAACGATTTAACAAAAGTTATTACAAATATATCGTATTTTGCGGAACGAATGCGATAACAATAAAATAAAACCTCTCATATTGAGAGGTTTTATGCACCAGGCGGCACTCCTGCGTCATCAAAGCGCCGCTCGAGATTAACGAATTTATTGTATTCTTTTACAAAGGCAAGCTGTACGGTTCCAACTGGACCGTTACGCTGCTTGGCTATAATAATCTCGATAATATTTTGATTTTCTGTGTCTTTTTCATAATAGTCTTCACGATATAAGAAAGCTACGATATCGGCATCCTGCTCAATACTTCCGGATTCACGGATATCAGACATCATCGGTCGCTTATCTTGTCTCTGCTCTACGCCACGGGAAAGCTGTGATAAGGCGATAACAGGAACTTCTAATTCACGGGCTAAAGCTTTTAACGCACGCGAAATTTCAGATACTTCCTGTTGTCGGTTTTCTCCGCTTCGTCCATTACCTTGAATAAGCTGTAAGTAGTCAATTAAAATCATCCCAAGTCCGCCTTCTTGTTTCAAGCGACGACACTTAGAACGAATTTCACCTACTCGAATACCCGGTGTATCATCAATATAAATCCCTGCATTGGACAAAGATCCCATTGCCATCGTGAGCTTTCCCCAGTCATCGGCTGTAAGCGAGCCTGTACGCAGCCTTTGTGCATCAATATTTCCTTCGGCACACAGCATCCTCATAACAAGCTGCTGAGCACCCATCTCTAAACTGAATATTGCTACGTTCTCATCCGTTTTCGTTGCAACGTTTTGCGCAATATTTAAGGCAAAAGCCGTTTTACCTACCGATGGACGCGCCGCTACAATGATTAAATCATTTCGCTGGAACCCTGCTGTCATTCTATCTAAATCACTAAACCCAGTTGGGATACCTGTAATGTCACCTTTTCGATTGTGAAGAACTTCGATATCATCGTACGTTTGTACAAGTACATCTTTGATATTTTGAAACACACCGCTGTTTTTACGCTGTGCTACTTCTAAAATGTTTTTTTCCGCTTCATTTAATAAAACTTCCACTTCGTCTTCCCTTGCATATCCTTCTGAAGCAATATGCGTTGCAGTACGAATTAGACGGCGTAAAATCGACTTTTCTTCTACGATTTTACCGTAATACTCTACGTTTGCAGCCGTTGGAACAGAGTTAGCTAAATCACTTAAATACGATACGCCGCCAACTTCTTCTAGGATTTTTTGGTCAGCTAATTCAGACGTTACCGTTACCAAATCAACCGGTTCACCTTGGTCAGAAAGTTTCAGCATACATGTAAAGATTTTCTGGTGCGATGCCCGATAAAAATCTTCAGGTATCAGCAGTTCAGATGCTAAGGTTAAAGAAGAAGGCTCTAAGAAAATGGCCCCTAATAGCGCTTGCTCTGCTTCAATATTCTGAGGCGGAAGACGATCAGCAAAAAGATCACTCATATTTCTATGCCCCTCTTATATTCTTTCAGTATTTTCTTTCATCATAAATGTTGGCGCGAACAAATACAAGTCCGCGCCAACCCTTTATATTATTTACTTATTTCTCAATCGTACGTTTATTTTTGTTCAGTCACGTGTACCTTTACAGTAGCCGTTACTTCCGGATGTAATTTAACCGGTACATTTGTGTAGCCTAATGCGCGAATGGCATCATTTAATTCAATTTTACGCTTATCTACTTTAATTTTGTGTTTTTTCTTTAATTCTTCAGCAATTTGTTTGCTTGTGATAGAACCGAATAAACGGCCACCTTCACCAGATTTTGCTGTTAATTCAACTGTTAGTTCTTCAAGAGTTGCTTTTAACTCTTTGTTTGCTTGAAGTTCTGCAGCTGCATCTTTTTGCTCTCTATTTTTTTGTGCTTCTAATACCTTCACATTACCGCCTGTAGCTTCAACAGCATAACCATTCTTTAATAAGAAGTTATGTGCATAACCGTCTGAAACATTTTTCACTTCACCTTTTTTGCCTTTTCCTTTTACATCTTTTAAGAAAATTACTTTCATGATTTTTTACCTCCATCTAAGTACTCATCAATTGCTTGTTTAAGCCTTTCTTCAGCTTCATCCAAACTAATGTCTTGAAGCTGAGTAGCAGCATTCGTTAAGTGGCCTCCGCCTTGGAGACTTTCCATAATAACTTGTACATTGATATCTCCAAGCGATCTAGCACTAATGCCAATTAGATTATCCCGTCGCTTAGAAATAACAAACGAAGCAACCACTCCGCTGATTGAAAGCAGCGTATCTGCAGCTTGCGCGATTAACACTTGATCATACATTTTGTTCGGTTCAGCGCGTGAAATGGCAATACCTGCTGTATAAATCTCTGCATGTTCAATAAAGCGTGCTCGCTGTACATATTGCGTAATATCTTCTTTTAAAAACTTTTGAACAAGAACCGTATCTGCGCCTTGAGAACGTAAAAAGGACGCTGCATCAAACGTACGAGATCCCGTGCGTAATGTAAAGCTTTTTGTATCGACAATAATACCGGCTAAAAGTGCTGTTGCTTCTAGCATATCAATTTTAAATCGTTTTGGCTGGTATTCAAGAAGCTCAGTAACGAGTTCTGCTGTCGAGGAAGCATATGGCTCCATATAGACAAGAAGAGGGTCTTCGATAAAGTCTTCTCCTCGTCTATGATGATCAATGACCACGACATTTTCAATACGATTTAATAACCTTTCTTCAATAACGAGCGACGGCTTATGCGTATCTACTACTACTAAAAGAGTATCATCACTCACAAGATTTAAGGCTTCTTCAGGCGTAATAAATCGTTCCCACAGGCCTTCTTTCTTTTTAATCTCTTCTAGCATTCGCTGAACACCTGTATCAATATGATCAGGATCTAATACGATAAAACCGTCTTTCTGATTTACTTGCGCTACTTTTAATATCCCAATAGCAGCTCCTACAGCATCCATATCCGGATACTTATGACCCATGATAATCACTTTTCCACTCTCTGTAATGAGCTCTTTTAACGCGTGAGAAATAACTCTGGCACGCACGCGCGTCCGTTTTTCCATTGGATTAGTCTTGCCGCCAAAGAATTTCACTTTTCCATTCGGCTGTTTAATCGCTACTTGATCTCCACCTCGGCCTAAGGCCAAATCCAAGCTAGATTGAGCTAAAGCACCCAGCTCAGGTAAATCAGCAGCACCAGCTCCGATACCAATGCTCAATGTAAGCGGTATATTTTGTTTAGACGTCTCTTCTCGAACTTGGTCTAAGATAGAAAATTTGCTTCGCTCTAAATGAATTAAGATTTGTTCATTCATAATCGCAATAAATTTCTCAGAAGACGTACGTTTAATAAAAATACCGTATTCTTGAGCCCAACTATTTAACATAGAAGTTACTTGGCTATTCAAGTTACTTTTAACTTGATCATCCATTCCTTGCGTTAGTTCATCATAATTATCTAAAAAGATAATGCCTAAACTTGTTCGTTCTTCCTCATACAATTTTTCGATTTCTATTTGCTCTGTAATATCAAAGAAGTACAGTAAGCGCTCGTCTCGTTTAATCACCACTTTGAATTTCCGATCATGCAACGTGACAACTTCTGTTTCCACTTCTTGTTTGATCAGTGGAATAATACTCTCTGCCACATCGTATAATGATCTTCCCACCAGTGTGTCTTCACCCAGACAAGATGCTAGAAAAGGATTGGTCCATTCAATTTGATATTCATCATTAAATAGCATAATCCCAATCGGCATTTCCATTAATGCCTCTTCGCCTACTTTTTTCAACCGATGAGACAGCATTGAAATATAGGTTTCAAACTCATCGGACAGCATTCGCTCCATTCTCATGTATAGAAAAAGACAGGCTAATAGTAATATAAAGCCTATCATTCCTATGATCCAATTATGATAGGTCACGATACCTACTAAAATCAGGGCTATACTATACAATGAGTAAAATGGATAGCGAATGACGTTCTTTTTTGTAAAGACAGGCATCCATTTCAGCTCCTACTTTTTTAAGTTCCACAATATCTACTTTTTTGTGTCTAATTGTTTTCTTAAATTAAATCCTAAATCAATTATACCTAAGATGCGCACAATTTGAAGGATAATTGGAATAATTAATGCTAAAATTGTTACAACAATTGGAATTGCTTTGGCATACCCTTTTTGATGTGAGAAATAGAAAATAAAAGAGATCCCTTGTAACACGACTAGCATTTGCAGTCCCATCACGATGTTGATAATAGCTACGTACATAAATGTACCTTGTTCAATATTAAAAGATGGGAAAGATAAGATTAATGCAATCAAATAATACCATAGAATACTTTTAGGAAGTTTAAATTCACGAAAAGGCGGGAATGCTTGCACCTCATAACCTGTTCTTTTAAGAATAGGCGTAGCAATAAGCTGAGAGAAAAAGGCTAGAATAACTCCACCCATAACAATTAATAGAGGCAGCAGATTTTTAAACATATCAAATGCATCTCTCATTTGGTCAATTTGAGATTCCTTAACGTCTTGTCCTAAACTTTTCATCATTTCAATACTTTGATTAATCGATTGATCTAAAGCATTATTTATTTGCTCCATTAAATTAACATTAAAAATGACATTTGCTCCTACGAACAATAAAAGTAAACCTAAACTAAATGCAACCGTGCCGCCTAGTAAAATGGTATACCTTTTTTGTTTTTGTCGGTAAAGCATTCCTATTGCTAATCCACCAATACCAAATACAAGTGTAAAAGGAAGAGTCAATACATTTCCAAATAACAAAGTCAATAACAACCCTACTACTAAAAATAATATTGCCTTTTTCCACCCATGACGAACGGTATACACAATAAATGGAACAGCTAGCGCTAGTTGAAAAATGGTTCCCACAACAGGTATGTATAGTGAAAAAAGCAACAGCGCTACAAACAGCGCTAAAAGAGCTGCTCCTTCTGTAATATATCGAATTCCTTTCACAACTTCACCTCGTTGATATAGACTATTATTTATTTTATCGATTCAGTTCATAAGAAGCAACTATTTGACAAAAGAGCACCTATGTAATGTAAAAAGAGGCAGTAAGGGAATCCTTACTGCCTCTTTTTATACCGTTCATTATTCACCAGAAACATATGGTAATAATGCCATTTGACGAGCGCGTTTGATAGCGATCGTTAATTTACGTTGGTATTTAGCGCTTGTTCCAGTTACACGACGAGGTAAAATTTTACCACGCTCTGAAACGAATTTTTTAAGCATATCTACATCTTTGTAATCGATGTGAGTGATGCCGTTTGCTGTGAAGAAACAAACTTTACGACGTCTGTTGCGTCCACCTTTACGTCCACCTGCCATTTTGATACGCCTCCTTCCGCTTAAAAATTTCTATAAAATTTTATACTCCGGATAATCTACTGCGAATTAAAACGGTAAATCGTCATCAGAAATGTCAATTGTCTCGCCATTATTTGCAAATGGATCATCATCAACGCGAGTATAACCTTGATTACCTGAGTTACGGTTCTGATTATCTCCAAATGGAGAGCCTTGTCCAGATCCTCCAGTGTTAGCAAAGTTACTGCGTTGCGTATCCCCACCGCCACTTTTCGGCTCTAAAAATTGCACACTTTCCGCTACAACTTCCGTTACGTATACACGACGACCGTCTTGTCCTTCGTAACTGCGAGATTGTAGTCGACCATCAACACCAGCTAAACTTCCTTTTTTAAGGAAATTGGCTGCATTTTCAGCCTGACGACGCCATACAACACAGTTGATGAAGTCAGCTTCACGTTCACCTTGCTGATTTGTAAATGTGCGGTTTACCGCTAAAGTGAATGTTGCAACCGCTGCTCCACTCGGGGTATAACGTAATTCAGGATCTTTGGTTAAGCGTCCTACGAGAATTACGCGATTCATCATCAGAACCACTCCTTAAGGAAATAAAACCCATTTATTTAAACGTTTAATTATGCTTCTTGTTTAACAACGATATGACGGATAATGTCTTCGTTGATTTTCGCAAGACGATCAAATTCAGAAACTGCTTCTGAAGTAGCCGCCACGTCAAGAATCATGTAGTAACCGTCACGGAAATCATTGATTTCGTATGCTAAACGACGTTTACCCCATTCTTTAACATTTGCGATTTCAGCACCATTATCAGTTAATACGCCGTTGAAGCGCTCAACTAATGCTTTCTTTGCTTCGTCATCAATGCTTGGACGGATGATGTACATTACTTCATACTTTCTCATCACTGTCACCTCCTTTTGGTCTAACGGCCCGAAACGGGCAAGGAGCAATAAAATATTACTCACGAATTAAAATTATAGCACACTACCCTAGGCAAAGCAATATGCATTGCGGGCTGTTTCGTAAATATAAGCTAATATTTTCGCCAACGATAAAAGCCGAAAGAAGATATCTTCTTTCGGCTTTTAATCTTATACGTTAAAGCGGAAATGCATAACGTCTCCGTCTTTTACGATGTATTCTTTTCCTTCTAAACGTACTTTTCCAGCTTCACGAGCTGCTCCCATTGTTTTGGCAGCTAATAAATCCTCGTATGACACCGTTTCTGCACGAATAAATCCACGTTCAAAATCTGTATGAATAATACCTGCACACTCAGGAGCTTTCATACCTTGTGTAAACGTCCACGCGCGTACTTCTTGCTCACCAGCTGTAAAGTACGTAGCTAATCCAAGTAAATCGTACGCTGCACGTACAAGCTGATCTAGACCTGACTGTTCAATGCCTAGTTCTTCAAGGAACATTGCTTTTTCTTCTCCTTCAAGTTCAGCAATTTCAGATTCAATGCGTGCGCAAACAACAATTACTTCTGCACCTTCGCTTGCCGCATACTCACGCACTTTTGCTACATATTCGTTAGCAGATGCATCGGCTACTTCATCTTCAGCAACGTTTGCTACATAAAGAATAGGCTTAATCGTTAGCAAGTGAAATTGTTTTACTAATTTCATTTGTTCTTCTGTAAATGATACAGCACGAGCTGGCTGATCACTTTCAAATGCATTCTTTAGTTTCTCTAGAATTTCGTATTCATACATTGCTTCTTTGTCTTTTTGTTTAGCCATTTTTTGAACACGGCCAATACGTTTCTCTACCGTTTCTAAATCTGCTAAAATCAACTCTAAATTAATTGTTTCAATATCTGAGATAGGATCTACTTTTCCTGAAACGTGCGTGATGTTTTCATCTTCAAAACAACGCACAACGTGACAAATCGCATCTACTTCTCGAATATGAGATAAGAATTTATTTCCCAATCCTTCACCTTTACTAGCACCTTTTACGATTCCAGCGATATCTGTGAATTCAAATGCTGTTGGGATTGTTTTTTTAGGTTTTACAAGCTCTGTAAGTTTTTGAAGACGATGATCAGGTACTTCTACGATACCTACGTTAGGATCAATCGTACAGAAAGGGTAGTTCGCAGATTCTGCGCCCGCTTGTGTAATTGCATTAAATAATGTTGATTTTCCAACGTTAGGAAGACCAACAATTCCAGCTGTTAAAGCCATATATTTATTCACTCCTCTTTATATATCCGAAACAAGTTAACCTGTCACAATTATAGTGAGTCAACTTTTGAAATACAAGTTTGATAAAGAACCTTTAACCGCATGGGGTTAAGGTGCCTCATTTTGTCCCACCTTACAGTATAAGGCATAAACATAGAAAATGCATGAGGTTATTCCTCATGCTTTACAAGAATTTTTTTCATTTTACGTGCAAAATCACGTCTTGGAATCATTACGCTATGGCCGCAGCCTTCACATTTAATACGGATATCCATTCCCATTCGAATGATTTTCCATTCATTTGTACCGCAAGGATGAGGTTTTTTCATTTCCACAACGTCATTTAAACCAAATTCTTTTTCCGTCATCAGCTCTCTCCTCCTTATGTCCCTTTCAACGTCGACGAATGCTGTGCTTCTTCTGTACGATTATACATAACCATACGTGGAAATGGAACTTCAATTCCATGTTCATTTAGCCTTGTACGCACTTCTTTACGAATCATACGAGAAATATGGAAATGTCTCATTGGCTTTACTTCGCTTGTAATCCTCATTGTAACTTCAGTTGCATGGATATTTTGAACCCCCAGCAGTTCAGGCGTTTTCACCATATCTTCATAGCGACTTGGCAATTCTTCTAACAGGTCTAAAATCACTTGTTCTGCTTTTTGTATGTTTTCTTCATAAGAAATGCTTACATCAACGAAAGCTACGCTGTTATGTAACGAAAAATTAGTGACCTCCACAATACTGCCATTAGGCAAAATATTAATTTCGCCTGTCCAACTCTTAATCTTCGTGGTGCGCAACCCAATTTCTTCCACAGTTCCCTCGAATGTTCCTACTCGAACATAATCCCCAACGGAGAACTGATCTTCAAAGATAATAAAAAATCCCGTGATAATGTCTTTCACTAAGTTTTGAGCACCAAACCCTACTGCGAGCCCTACGATTCCAGCCCCCGCTAGCAATCCACGGACATCTACAGATAACGTTTCTAAAATCATAACTCCCGCAACGAAATAAATGGCATAAGAAAAAATATTTTGAAGCAAACGGACCATCGTAGCTTCTCGTCGCTCAGAAATACGCAGAGGGCTATTTGTGCGAACCTCTACAAATTTATTTAACGCTTTCTTTCCAATCCGAATTAAAAACATGGAAATAAGTAGAATCAACAGAATTTTTATAAATCCCTCTCCAATATGTGCCCACGTTTCTTCTTGAAAAAATGGCTCAAACACGTTCTTAAAAACCGACTTCAACGAATTCATACTACATGTAGCTCCTAACATAACATAATCTGCATATGAGAAAGTTTTAACCTATTGTAGCAAGTTTCTACGAACTTTTGTAGCGATTTCGAAATGGATACAACAGAACGGCTGTTACTAGAAATAAATTGACGATTCCATACATTGGATACAAAACGGCAATCAAAGTAGAAAACCCTACCTTTGTAAAGGGAATCATTAAAAGTAGCCAGCAGGCTGCCAGTTTCCAAAGAGATTGCACCTTTTCAGTATGAAAACGAGCGGTCAATCCTAAAATTCCCGAAACGGCTGTCGTATAAATTGCGATAAGCAAAACAATGCTCATTAAAAACGTCATCATATAAGGAAACTCTTTAAGAATAGCGAATAATGGAATTTCATAAGAGGAAAGAAGCCCTGAAACTTGAATAAGTGATTCATTATAAATAAAGGAGAGACCTCCTAATAAAAAACCACTGCCAACACTTGCAATATAAATCTCTTTTTTGCTTTTAATTTCCTTTCCAATTGTAGATAATACCGCGACGAGAGGAAGAATATTCAAAGCCGTAAAGGTAAAAGCAGCAGGCCAATTATGCTGAAGATGCCAATTAGTTACTCCAGGATGACGTAAAACAAATGTAAGAAGTACGCCAGCTAGTCCAATCATTAAGATTGGCATAACGAAAGAATTGATAGAAAGCAGTCCACTTAATCCTCTTGAAAAAACAAAGACAATCAACGCACTAAGAGCACCAATTCCCCACCAGTAAGGAACATGCCACATTTCTAATGTCGCCCCGCCTCCTGCAATCATAATCACCGTCGTCGTAAACAAATAAAAAACGATTAAAACGTCGTAGGCTGCAGCCCATTTCTTTCCTATTAATTCAATTAGTACTGGGTAAAATTGATTGGTTCGATAGCGATAGCTGATTTGCATAATCACATTGCAAGAAATCGCAAAAATAATAGAAAATAGAAAAATAGCAAGTCCGCTTTCTTCGCCAAAAAACTGCCATAGCTCTCTCCCTGAAGCATATCCAGCGCCTATCATGGTTCCCATAATTAAGAATATCCATTTACATCCTGCTCTCCACATCGATTTTCCCCCAATCTATGAAATATATGTATAGAATCTTCAAAATCTTCGTATACTGTTACTATTATGTATAAGGAGTGGACCCTATGAATTTAAAATCTCCCTTCTTTGAGAAGACACAACATTCAACCCGCGTATTTCATGATGAAGAATCTGCTATAAAGAAGCTGAGTACACAGTTACTATCTTTACTTCCAGCACAGAAAGACAGACCAATTGTTTTTGTATGTATTGGAACGGACCGTTCAACTGGGGACTCATTGGGTCCATTAGTCGGAACGAAACTGAATGAAAAAAAGGTTTCATCTTTTCATATTTTTGGAACGTTAGAAGAGCCTGTTCATGCTGTTAATTTGAAAGAAACGTTAAAACATATTCAAAAGCTTTTCCCGAATCCTTTTATTATTGGAATTGATGCTTGTTTAGGTCGTATGAAAAGCGTAGGCTCTGCATCACTTGGAATAGGACCCGTTAAACCAGGAGCAGGGGTTAATAAAGAATTGCCGCCAGTCGGGGATATTCATATAACAGGGGTTGTCAACGTGAGCGGATTTATGGAGTTTTTCGTCTTGCAAAATACGAGGCTTCATCTTGTTATGTGCATTGCCGATTTAATTGCGAAAAGTATTGAGACTGTACACAACGAACGAGAGAAAGAGTTTAATGCTTCTCCGGTTTACCAAACTGTAAGACACTATAAACAATAAAAAAGGTTGTCCTAAAACTAGGACAACCTTTTTTATACAGAAGATTTATTGGTCTGAGAAAGATCATTAAATAATTCAAGAAGACGGTTTAAATCTTCTTTAGAGAAAAATTCGATTTCAATTTTTCCTTTTTTCTTGCTTTGTGTAATATGAACAGAGGTACCAAAGCGCTCACGGAGCTGTGTTTCACTTTGTTTTATGAATAAATCTTTATCTTTTTTGGTTTTTGATGTTTCACGTGGAACGGCTTTATTTAAGTGAGCAATATAAGCCTCTAGCTGTCTGACATTTAATTGTTCCTTGCGTATTTTTTCAACTACTTTAGGTAGAAGAGCTTTATTTTTTAAACCGACTAGCGTACGCCCGTGTCCCATAGACAATTCATTAGTAGAAATGAGGGTTTGAATTTCCTCAGGCAGTTGCAAGAGGCGAACATAGTTAGCAATATGAGGTCGGCTTTTTCCTAGTCGTGTAGCAAGTTGCTCCTGTGTCATATCGAGCTTATCCATAAGCAATTGATAAGCCGTTGCTTCTTCAATTGGCGTCAAATCTTCACGCTGTAAATTCTCCAACAAAGCTAGTTCCATCATTTGCTTTTCTGAAAAGTCTTTTATAATGACAGGAACAGTAGCAAGGTCAGCTTCTTTAGCAGCTCTAAATCGTCTTTCACCCGCTAAGATTTCATAGCCTTTAATGCTTTTGCGAGCTACAATAGGCTGTAAGATGCCATGATGTAAAATGGATTGCTTTAACTCATTAATTGCTTCTTTATTAAACGTTTTACGTGGTTGATAGGGGTTGGGTCTAAGTTCGTGAATAGCAACTTCCTGAATTGAATCATCAGCCTGTGCATCTAAGCCTGAAAATAAGGCATTAATTCCTTTCCCTAATCCTTTCGCCATTATAAATCACTTCCTTTGCAAGTTCCGTATAAACTGCGGCCCCTCTAGATCTTGCATCATATAAGATAATTGGTTCACCATGACTAGGTGCTTCGCTCAAACGAACATTTCGAGGAATAATCGTTTGATAAACCCGATCCTGAAAGTACTTCTTCACTTCTGCTGTTACCTGGAGTCCCAAATTTGTGCGTGCGTCAAGCATAGTAAGCAATACACCTTCGATACGCAGTTGATTATTCAAATGTTTTTGGACTAATCTAACGGTATTTAGCAATTGACTTAATCCTTCAAGCGCATAATATTCACACTGTACAGGTATTAAAACAGAATCAGCTGCAGTTAACGCATTTAATGTCAGTAAACCAAGAGAAGGGGGACAATCAATAATAACATAATCAAAGTGATCTTTCACCGTTTCTAAAGCTCTCTTAAGTCGAACTTCACGTGAAATAGTCGACACTAATTCAATTTCTGCACCAGCTAATTGAATGGTCGCGGGAATGATTGATAAATTTTCGACGGCTGTTGAACGCACAACGTTTTTGGCTTCCATATCTTCCACTACTACATTGTAAATACATTCATCTACATCTGCTTTATCTATGCCAACTCCACTCGTAGCGTTACCCTGTGGATCTCCGTCTACAAGTAGAACCTTTTTTCCTTGTTCAGCTAAACAAGCGCCTAAATTAACAGCGGTTGTTGTTTTTCCAACCCCGCCTTTTTGATTCGCAACTGCCACAATTTTCCCCATGTTGTCACCTACTTTCATTTCCATCCCATTTGTCCAGACAGTTTTATTGTTCATTGAATTTTCTGACGAAAAACTTTGATAAAAAAGCCTCATCAAAAAAAGATGAGGGCTATTTCTTTATTTTTTCGGAATCTTAATAGTAAACTGAAAATATTCATCAAACTCTTCTTCTTCTGTGTTTAATGAGATACCGCTGTCACTAACCATTGTCAACGATTGACGGATTGTATTCATTGCGATACGCGTATCTTTACTAAACGCTTTTCTTTTTGCTTTTGGCTTTTTAACCTGCGTTTCTAACAATTTAACTACTCGATCTTCCGTTTGTTTTACATTTAATTGTTTTTCAATAATCTCAGCTAATACTTGAAGTTGTTTTTCTTGATTTTTGAGGGGAATGAGCGCTCTCGCATGTCGCTCTGTAATCAATTTTTGTTTGATTGCTTCTTGTATTTCAACAGGAAGCTTTAACAAACGAAGCTTGTTTGCAATTGTGGATTGGCCTTTTCCTAAACGTTGAGCTAATGCCTCTTGGGTAAGATTATGTAACTCAATTAACTTTGCGTAGGCTAGTGCTTCTTCGACAGCCGTTAGCTCTTCACGTTGTAAGTTTTCTATTAAAGCCACAGAGGCCGTTTCTGTATCATTAAAATGTTTCACAATTGCAGGAACCGTATCCCATCCTAAGCTTTGTACAGCTCTCCACCGTCGTTCTCCAGCAATTAATTCGTATTCTTCGCCCTCAGTCGGTCGAACCACAATAGGTTGAATAATACCGTGTGTATGAATAGTAAGAGCTAGCTCTTCAATTTTTGCTTCATTAAACACAGTACGCGGCTGATAACGATTCGGAATAATACTTGAAACCCTAATTTGTTTTACTTCATCTCTTAAAACTTTTTCGACATTTTCATCTTGGACAGTTTCAATCTCTACATGAATATCCTCATCTTTTTCTTTTAAATTAAAAAAACGTGAAAAAGCAGATTTCATAGTCCCACACCACCTTCAGGAAAATCCCGCCTTAAACTAATTCGATGTTTTTTAATCATATCCTGCTTTCTAAACAGAAAATATAGAGAAGAAAATGTTTCATATGAAACATTTTCTTCTCTATCTATTTACCGCCTACTCTAATGGAAGCTTAACTGGGGTACCAGGTTTTCTAGGATATTTTTTAGGCGTTTTCTTTATTTTATCTATTAAAATAATGTAACGTTCACTTTGCTCCAAAGGCAATTGGAAATGTTCAATCGACTTCACTTTTCCACCTAATACTTGAAATGATTTTTCCCCATTTTTTAATTCCTCAGGGGCAGAAGCACCTTTCATTGCTAAAAAGCGTCCTTGTTCTTTAACAAGCGGTAAGCAAAATTCATTAAGAACCGAGATACGTGCCACGGCTCTTGCTGTTACAAGATCGAATGACTCGCGAATCGTTTCTTTTTTACCAAATGTTTCAGCTCGATCATGACATAGTGTGACATTGTCTAGTTCAAGCTCATTTACAAGATGCGTCAAAAACGTAATACGCTTTTGTAACGAGTCAACAATGGTTACATGCAAATGCGGGAAACAAATTTTGATCGGAATACTTGGAAATCCTGCTCCTGCCCCTACATCACACATGGATTCAATTTCTGTAAAGTCTTGAAAAAAAGCAGCTGAAATAGAATCGTAAAAATGCTTTTCATACACTTCACCGTGATCAGTGATAGCAGTTAAATTCATTTTTTCGTTCCATTCCACTAAAACTTGATAATACTTTTCAAATTGATTCAGCTGTTTAGAAGAAAGAGAAATTCCCTTTTCTTCTAATAGCTGTTGAAACTGTTGAATATTCATTGAGTTTCCCTTTCTTCGCGCCTAAGAGTTTTAATCATTTGATACTTTAGCGATGCGCCCTTGTTCAATATAAACAAGCAAGATTGAAATATCAGCTGGGTTGACTCCAGAAATACGTGAAGCTTGCGCTACCGTTAGTGGACGCACTTGGTTTAATTTTTGACGGGCTTCTGTAGCTAAACCGTTAATTGCATCATAATCGATATAATCAGGAATCTTTTTGTTTTCTAATTTCTTCAAGCGTTCAACTTGTTGAAGTGATTTCTGAATATATCCTTCGTATTTCACCTGAATTTCTACTTGTTCAGCTACTTCAGGATCTACCGTCTCATCCGCTGGTGCTAATTGATGAATATGAGTATACGTCATTTCAGGGCGGCGAAGTAAATCTGTCGCACGAATGCCATCTTTTAATTCGCTGCCGCCAGCTTCTTTAATCAGTTGTTGAACAGCTTCATTCGGCTTAATAATAAAAGAGAAAAGACGTTTCTTCTCTTGCTCGATTTCCGCTTTCTTTTGTTCAAATTTAGCATAGCGCTCATCGCTGATTAATCCTAGTTCACGACCAATTTCAGTGAGGCGTAAATCAGCGTTGTCGTGACGAAGCAATAAACGATATTCTGCACGCGATGTTAGCAGACGATACGGTTCATTTGTTCCTTTTGTTACTAAATCATCCACCAATACACCGATGTAAGCATCAGAACGTCCTAAGATGACTTCTTCTTGTTCCAGCGCTCTTCTTCCCGCGTTAATTCCGGCAAGAAGACCTTGGCCTGCAGCTTCTTCATAACCAGACGTTCCGTTAATTTGTCCAGCCGTATAAAGATTTTTAATTTTCTTCGTTTCCAGCGTTGGCCATAACTGAGTCGGAACAATTGCATCATATTCAATAGCATAGCCCGCACGCATCATTTGGACTTTTTCAAGGCCAGGAATTGTTGCAAGCATTTGACGCTGTACGTGCTCAGGAAGGCTTGTTGATAGTCCTTGAACATATACTTCTTGCGTATTTCGTCCTTCTGGCTCTAAGAAAATTTGGTGACGCGGTTTATCATTAAAGCGCACAACCTTATCTTCAATAGATGGACAGTAGCGTGGTCCAGTACCTTTGATCATCCCAGAATACATAGGGGATAAGTGGAGGTTGTCATCAATAATTTGATGCGTTTGTTCACTTGTATATGTTAACCAGCAAGGCAATTGATCTGTAATGTACTGTGTTGTTTCATATGAGAAAGCACGAGGCACATCATCCCCAGGCTGAATCTCCGTTTTGCTGTAATCGATAGTTGAGCTATTAACACGAGGTGGAGTTCCTGTTTTAAAACGGACCATGTCCAGTCCTAACTCCTCTAAGTGTTCAGAAAGCTTAATAGCCGGTTGTTGATTGTTAGGACCGCTTGAGTATTTTAGTTCACCTAAAATAATTTCCCCGCGTAAGAATGTTCCTGTCGTAATAACAACTGTTTTAGCTTTATACACAGCTCCCGTTTGAGTGACAACACCTGTACATACACCGTCTTCTACGATTAACTGTTCTACCATGCCTTGCATAAGGGTTAAGTTTTCTTCATTTTCTAACGTTTTTTTCATTTCATGCTGATAAGCAAATTTATCTGCTTGAGCTCTAAGTGCTCGAACAGCCGGACCTTTTCCTGTGTTTAACATTCTCATTTGAATATGAGTTTTATCGATATTTCTACCCATTTCTCCGCCAAGAGCATCAATTTCACGTACGACAATACCTTTTGCAGGACCACCTACAGAAGGATTGCAGGGCATAAACGCCACCATGTCTAAGTTGATGGTCAACGTTAACGTTTTAGCACCCATACGCGCAGAAGCAAGCGCCGCTTCACATCCTGCATGACCTGCTCCAATGACAATAACATCATATTGTCCACCTTCATATTGCATAATAGTAGCCTCCTTTAATAATCTATTTTCCTAAACAGAATTGAGAGAACAACTGATCAATTAAGCTTTCGTGAACAGCATCACCAATAATTTCACCTAATAGTTCCCACGTTCTTGTTAAATCAATTTGGACAATATCGATTGGAACACCACTTTCAATACCTGTGATGGCCTCATCGATAGCTCCTCTTGCTTGCGTTAAAAGCGCAATATGTCTCGTATTAGATAAATATGTTAAATCTTGAGATTCAATTGTTCCTTCAAAGAAAAGAGCTGCGATTGCTTCTTCAAGCTGATCCACTCCTTGTTCTTGAAGAAGCGAAGTCGTCACTACTGGATGATCACCAGCAAATAGCTGCACTTCCTCTAGATTAATTTTTTGCTCAAGATCTGTTTTATTCACAATGACAATAACGTCCATGCCTTCTACAGCTTCAAATAGCTTTTTATCTTCGTCCGTTAATTCTTCATTGAAATTCAACACAAGCAAAATTAAATCCGCTTCTTTCAAATACTGACGGGAGCGTTCCACACCAATTCGTTCTACAATATCTTCTGTTTCACGAATTCCAGCTGTATCAACTAATCGTAGAGGAACTCCTCGCACATTAACGTACTCTTCAATCACATCTCGCGTCGTTCCAGGAATGTCTGTGACAATAGCCTTTGCATCTTGCACTAAACTATTTAGAAGAGAAGATTTCCCTACATTAGGACGTCCAATAATAACCGTAGCTAATCCTTCTCTTAAAATTTTCCCTTGATGAGAGGTTTGAAGAAGCTTATCAATTTCTTGGCGTACATTTGAAGCTTTTTCGATCAACACTTGGTGAGTCATTTCCTCTACATCGTCATATTCTGGATAGTCAATGTTCACTTCTACATGGGCAAGTGTTTCGAGAATTTCCTGGCGTAAATGACGTACTAGCTTGGACAAACGCCCTTCCATTTGGCCAATTGCCATATTCATCGCTTTATCTGTTTTGGCACGAATTAAATCCATTACAGCTTCTGCTTGTGATAAGTCTACTCGACCATTTAAAAATGCTCGTTTTGTAAACTCACCTGGCTCGGCTAAACGAGCACCATTTGCAATAACTAACTGCAGCACACGATTAACGGATACAATTCCTCCGTGACAGTTAATTTCAATAATGTCTTCTCTAGTAAATGTCTTAGGACCTTTCATAATGGAAAGCATCACTTCTTCAACGACTTGCTCCGTCTTGGGATCTACGATATGACCGTAGTGAATAGTATGAGAAGCTACGTCTGTTAATCGTTTATTCGAAACGCTTTTAAAGATACGATCTGCAATCGTAATTGCTTCTTCACCACTCAGGCGGACGATGGCAATAGCTCCTTCTCCCATTGGTGTAGAAATGGCCGCAATTGTATCAAAATCTAGCACCAACTTCACCTCATTTCATTTTATAAACCTTTTATTTTAAACGATGTTATATACTATCATCGTTAACAATTTTCTACGAACAAAAACATCTATTTTAAGGCCCGTGATTTGTATGAACCAAATAAATAGAATACCACAATTCACCGATTTGGAACATCTCTAACGTTCTTCTGTTATGCACAGCAAGAAAAACAGGCAGTATGTACTATTTTAACTTATCCACATGTGAATAACAACGTATGCATCTTGATTTTTTTGAACGCTGGATCGATAAAATAAGCATATAAAAAAGCACTAGCTTATTTTGCTAGTGCTTTTTGGCAACTGGCTGAACCAAAATACTTCTTTTGGGTTCTTTGCCAACGGATTGTGTCTCAACTAAAGAATTTTTAGCTAACGCTTGGTGAATCATTTTTCTTTCATGGGAAGGCATTGGTTCTAGTTGAACAGATCGATTCGTTTTAATCGCCTGATTAGCTATTTTTAATGCCAGTTTTTCGACCATTTCTTTTCGTTTTTCCCGGTAGCCTTCTGGATTTAAGACAACATTTAAAAATTGCTGACTGTATCGATTAGCTACCAATTGTGTGAGAAGCTGGAGCGCATTGAGGGTTTGTCCATGTTTTCCAATCAACATTCCCGCTGAATCGCTACTAATCTCAATTATGCAGTTTCTGGAGGTTTTTTTGACGTTCGTATGAATCGAAATCCCCATTTCACGGCTAACATTTGTAATAAAATGAACCGCTTCCTCTACAGGGTCAACTATTTTTGTAACTTTTACAACTGCCGGTTTTCCCTTAAAGATTCCTAAAAATCCTTTTTTACCTGGTTCAATTATTTCTACATTTGTTTGATTTCGCTCTACTTCTAAAGCATTTAATGCTTCTTGAACAGCAGCTTCAATCGTCTGGGCCGTAATTGTGATTTCGTTCATTTTTTAACCCCTTCAATATTCGCTTGTTTTAAGTCTGGCCCTTTAATGAAGTAGGTTTGAATAATCATAAATAGATTTCCCACTACCCAATAAAGAGATAAGGCGGCTGGAAAATTGATTGCAAAAACCACAATCATGATCGGCATAATCCAAAGCATCATAGCCATTTGAGGATTTTGATTTACATTTCCGGCCATCATCATCTTTTGCTGAATAAACGTTGTGATTCCTGCGACAATTGGTAAGATAAATAGCGGATCACGCGCACCTAAATCAAACCATAAAAAGCTGTTGTTTGCGATTTCCGAAGTTCGTGTAATCGCGTGGAAAATCCCAATAAGAATGGGCATTTGAATTAGAATTGGGAAGCACCCAGCTAAAGGATTTACTCCGTAAGTTTGGAATAATGCCATCGTTTCTTTCTGCAATTGCTGCTGCGTCTGGGCATCTTTTGAACTGTACTTCTCCTTTAACTTCTGCATTTCGGGCTGAAGCATCTGCATTGCTTTCGTGTTTCTCATCTGTTTGATCATAAGCGGTAGAATAAGTAAGCGAATCAGGATCGTGACAACGATGATCGCAACTCCATAGCTTTTAAATACCTCCGCCAGATACGTAATGACTAATGACAGCGGATACACAACATACTCATTCCAAAAACCTTTACTATCATCTGTAATAGGTTGGTTCATTTCCGTACAACCCGCTAAAACAGTTAATAGAAAGATAAGCGTTATCCCTAAAAACAACTTCTTCTTCACCTGTTTTTCCTCCTTCTACATGTTCACCTTTCAATTCTGAAAGTGCGTCAAAATCCATTATATAAGGATGCGGTAGAAAAACAACAGCTATTAAAGGCTTTTCTTCTATTGTTTATTAATCGTTTTGTCTATGTGTAAGTAATTTGCCACGCTTAAAGACATGCTGCAAACTGCTTTTAATTTCTTCATAGCTCATTGTTGCAGCAGGCTGCCTTGCAATTACAATATAATCTTTGTCTTGCTTTAAATACGGTGTGAATTCAAACATAATTTGTTTAGCAAGGCGCTTAACTCGATTACGAGTCACGGCATTTCCAATCTTTTTGCCCACGGAGAATCCTACGCGGAAATGTTCTTGATCCGGTTTGTCTAGAACATACAAGACAAATTGGCGATTCGCTACGGACTTGCCCTTTTTAAAAACGGTTTGAAATTCATCATTCTTTTTTATACGATATCTTTTTTTCATTTTTAACAACTCCTGCCCTTTTTCAGGTCATGCTTTTATGTAGTCCCTACAGGAACAGAGGTGATTTTAGCCTTAGAAAGCGAAAAAAGACCACTGGCGTCAGTGGTCTATTATGCTGATAATACTTTTCTTCCTTTACGACGACGACGAGCTAAAACTTTACGTCCATTCGCTGAGCTCATACGAGCGCGGAAACCGTGTACTTTACTGTGCTTACGTTTGTTTGGTTGGTAAGTTCTTTTCATCTATAAACACCTCCTCGAGGAATAACTGAAAAAGACAGTCCTTGCAATTATAATGAAAAGACTAAGAAGATGTCAATGTTATTTAAAAAATAAAATTTTCAATCTCTTGGTTTCATTATCTGTTTTACTCAATCTTCTTCATTCTAATATCTTTATAACCCAATTGTCTATACCTAATCAATAAAATTCATTGATTTATTAAAGAAAAAATTTTTCCTTTTCATCTCTTTTTCTTTCTCTACCAGCTGCGATCGCATCGTTACTGAACAAAACTACAACAATAAATGTTATAAAAAGCCTCTTTTTTATTCAAATTCTTCTCTTAAACCTTTGTGGATAAGTTTTTTCGACATTTTTCTACTTTTCCATTTCTTATCGACAACTCATGCACACTATCTTGTGTTGTGGAAAACTTTTCTCCACAAGGTGTAGTGATTGTGGATAAGTTTCGAAAATTCATTGCATCATGCCGAATTCTTTGATATTATATTTTTGTTTTCACTCTTAATTACTTTTCCACAGTTGGTTTTTATCCACAAACTGTGGACAACTTGTGGACATCATTTCCACTATCACTGTATAAAGTTATCCACACCATGTGGAATCTGTCGAATAGTCGGCTTTCTTCTATAATATATATTTACCCACATAATAGCAATTGTATAAATATAAATTTTTTATGCATAAGGTTTTGTACAGGTTGTACAAGGGTTGTACAAAGCGCATGAAAACTAGAAAAAGGAGGGGTTACTCGTTGGAAAACATTCATGATTTATGGAACAGAGCTTTAGATCAAATTGAAAAAAAATTAAGCAAACCTAGTTTTGAAACCTGGCTCAAATCGACAAAAGCTCATGCTTTGCAAGGAGACACGCTCATTATTACTGCACCTAATGATTTTGCACGGGACTGGTTAGAATCTAGGTATTCTAATTTAATTGCTGAAACACTTTACGACCTTACGGGGGAAGAGTTAGATGTGAAATTTATTATTCCTCCTAACCAGGCCGAGGAAGAATTCGATATTCAAACTCCTAAAAAGAAAGTCAATAAAGACGAAGGAGCAGAATTCCCTCAAAGTATGCTAAATTCGAAGTATACCTTTGATACATTTGTTATCGGATCTGGGAATCGTTTTGCCCATGCAGCTTCTTTAGCAGTAGCAGAGGCGCCGGCTAAAGCCTATAATCCGCTTTTTATTTACGGGGGAGTAGGATTAGGTAAAACACACTTAATGCACGCAATAGGCCACTATGTGTTAGATCATAATCCTGCTGCTAAAGTCGTGTACTTATCATCTGAAAAATTCACAAATGAGTTTATTAACTCTATTCGTGACAATAAAGCAGTAGAATTCCGCAACAAATACCGCAATGTAGATGTTTTACTGATTGATGATATTCAATTCTTAGCGGGTAAAGAGCAGACACAAGAAGAATTTTTCCATACGTTTAATACGCTTCATGAAGAAAGCAAGCAGATTGTCATCTCAAGTGATCGACCGCCAAAAGAAATTCCTACACTTGAAGATCGACTTCGTTCTCGCTTTGAATGGGGCCTTATTACAGACATCACACCACCAGATTTGGAAACACGAATTGCTATTTTGCGTAAAAAAGCAAAAGCGGACGGCTTAGTTATTCCAAATGAAGTTATGCTTTATATCGCCAATCAGATTGATTCAAATATCAGAGAATTAGAAGGAGCACTTATTCGCGTAGTAGCTTATTCTTCACTAATTAATAAAGATATAAACGCTGACTTAGCAGCAGAAGCATTAAAAGATATCATTCCTAGTTCAAAACCTAGGGTTATTACGATTCAAGATATTCAACAGATTGTTGGACAAGAATTTAATATAAAATTAGATGATTTCAAAGCGAAGAAACGTACAAAGTCAGTAGCGTTTCCTCGACAAATTGCCATGTACCTTTCTCGCGAACTAACGGATTTTTCGCTTCCTAAAATTGGAGAAGAGTTTGGCGGGCGAGACCATACTACGGTCATCCATGCTCATGAAAAAATCTCAAAACTTGTTCAAACAGATACTGACCTACAAAAACAAATTAAAGAAATAAGTGAATCACTAAAAATATAGGCTTTTTTTACTTGTATTTTGTGTATAAGTGAGTTAGGATTGTACACAGTCTGTCCACATGTGGATAGGCTGTGTTCTCACGTTTTTAGGGGTTATCCACATTTCCACAGCCCCTATTACTACTACTATCTTAAAATATAATAAATAATAAGCTTTTAAACCTACTTTTAAGGAGGATTAATTATTATGAAATTTATCATACAGAAAGACTACCTAGTTCAAAGCGTTCAAGACGTTATGAAAGCTGTATCTTCTAGAACAACAATTCCAATTTTAACAGGGATTAAAATTGTAGCGACTGAAGAAGGTGTTACTTTAACCGGAAGTGATTCTGATATCTCTATTGAATCGTTTATTCCAAACGAGGAAGAAGGAAAAGAGATTGTTGATATCCAAAAACCAGGAAGCGTTGTTCTCCCAGCTCGTTTCTTTAGTGAAATCGTCAAAAAGCTTCCTAAAGACATCGTAGAATTGGACGTCCAAAGTCACTTTTTAACAATCATTCGTTCAGGAAAAGCTGAATTTAACTTAAATGGTTTAGATGCAGAAGAGTATCCTCATTTGCCACAGATCGAAGAAAACAACATGTTTAGATTACCGACAGACTTATTAAAAAACATGATTCGACAAACTGTCTTTGCAGTGTCCACCTCAGAAACACGACCTATCTTGACAGGTGTAAACTGGAAAGTCGACGGCAAAGAATTAACGTGTATTGCCACTGACAGTCATCGTCTAGCTTTGCGAAAAGCGACCATTGAAACTGGAAATGAAGCAACGTATAATGTGGTTATTCCAGGTAAAAGTTTAAGTGAATTCAGTAAGATCCTTGATGATTCTCATGAATTAGTAGACATCGTTATCACGGAAAATCAAGTATTATTCAAAACAAAACACTTACTATTTTTCTCAAGATTACTGGACGGAAATTATCCTGACACTTCAAGATTGATCCCAGCCGATAGTAAAACGGATGTTATATTGAACGTAAAAGAATTTTTACAATCGATTGACCGTGCTTCTTTATTAGCTCGTGAAGGAAGAAACAACGTAGTAAAACTATCTACGCTAGATGAAGGAATTGTTGAAATTTCTTCTAACTCTCCTGAAATCGGAAAAGTCATTGAAGAGGTACAAAGTCAGTCTATCTCAGGAGAAGAATTAAAAATTTCTTTTAGCGCAAAATATATGTTAGACGCATTAAAAGCGCTCGAAGGAACAGATATCAAAATTAACTTCACTGGTGCGATGCGTCCATTTGTCATTCGAACATTAGAGGATGATTCAATGCTGCAGCTGATTTTACCAGTGCGAACATATTAAATCTCAGAAAGCTACTAGCATGCCGTACTAGTAGCTTTCTTTTCTCAAGAAGAATTATTTAGTAAAATAGAGATACATCATTAGAAAGTGAGAGAGTCGCATGAAAACAGAGGTTAAAATTTCAACTGAATACATTACGCTTGGCCAGTTTTTAAAACTAGCAGACGTCATTCAAACAGGTGGAATGGTAAAATGGTTTTTAAGTGAGCACGAAGTATATGTGAACGGGGAGCTAGAAGAGCGCCGCGGACGTAAATTATATGCAAATGACGAAGTAGATATACCGGCTGCAGGATCATTTGTTGTTATTACTTAAAGTTGGTGAAACGTTTGTATATTAAAGAAATTACTTTAACAAATTACCGAAACTATACGAAGACAACGATTCCCTTTGAAAATAAAGTAAACGTCATTTTGGGTGAAAACGCACAGGGTAAAACAAACGTGATGGAATCGATCTTCGTATTATCTATGGCTAAATCTCATCGTACGTCCAACGATAAAGAATTAATTAAATGGGACTGTGAGTATGCAAAGCTATCGGGCATTGTAGAAAAGCATAGAGGGCCCGTTACACTGGATTTAGTCATCTCAACAAAAGGGAAAAAAGCAAAATATAATCACATTGAGCAGAAAAAACTCAGTCAATATATAGGGTCAATTAACACTGTCATGTTTGCTCCGGAGGATTTGAACCTAGTTAAAGGGAGTCCGCAAGTTAGGCGCAAATTTATCGATATGGAAATTGGTCAAGTTTCGCCTGTTTACATGCATGATCTAAGCAGGTATCAAAAGATTTTGCAGCAAAGAAATCAATATTTGAAGCAGCTGCAGACAAAAAAACAAACGGATCTTTCACTTTTAGACGTACTTACGTTACAGTTAAGTGAAATGGCAGCGAAAATCTTAAAAAAACGTTTTGAGTTTTTACAGTTACTCCAACAGTGGGCAGAGCCTATTCATAAAGGGATCAGTCGAGACTTAGAAACATTAAAAATTGAGTATAAGAATTCAATTGATGTATCAGAAGATGCAGATTTGTCGAAAATGTTAGAAGCATATCATCAAAAGTTTGATAAAATAAAAAGTAGAGAAATTGATAGAGGTGTCACCTTAGCAGGACCACACCGTGATGATCTTCTTTTCTACGTTAATGAAAAAGACGTTCAAACATTTGGTTCACAAGGGCAACAGCGGACGACTGCTTTATCGTTAAAGCTTGCTGAAATTGAGTTAATTCATCAAGAAGTAGGTGAATATCCAATTTTGCTTTTAGATGACGTATTGTCTGAATTAGATGATTTTCGTCAATCACACTTGCTAAATACCATCCAAGGAAAAGTTCAGACGTTTGTAACGACAACGAGCATTGAAGGAATTCATCACGAGACCTTAGAAAAAGCCGCTACATATCATGTAGAAGCTGGCCAAATTCAAAAGGTCAAATAGCAATTGATCTGTCTAAAAACTTTTCACAAGGCAATCTAACTGAAATATGATATCATTATAGTTTTAAGTCTATATATTTCAACTCGTACCCTCGATTATGAAAATTTTGTGCATAAGTAAACAAATGGCAAATACATTAAAGGCTCCGTATTATTTCCACATAATATTCGAAAAACATAATACAAAATGATAAATACAGCAGTTTGCTGTTAAAAAAAAGTGTAGGTGATACATTTGACGATGGAACAAAAAGAAGTACAAGCATATGAAGCTGATCAGATACAAGTATTAGAAGGATTAGAAGCTGTTCGTAAACGTCCGGGGATGTATATTGGATCGACGAGCGCAAAGGGTTTACATCATCTTGTATGGGAAATTGTAGATAATAGTATTGATGAAGCGCTGGCCGGCTATTGCGATGAAATTAATGTTATTATCGAAAAGGATAATAGTATTACAGTCAAAGATAACGGTCGTGGAATTCCAGTTGGTATTCAAGAAAAAATGGGCAGACCTGCTGTTGAAGTTATCTTAACGGTTCTTCATGCCGGAGGTAAATTTGGCGGCGGCGGCTATAAAGTATCTGGTGGATTACACGGTGTAGGTGCCTCAGTTGTTAACGCACTTTCTACCTCTTTGGAAGTACACGTACATCGTGACGGTAAAGTTCATTATCAAAAATATGAACGAGGTGTACCGGCTGCTGACTTAAAAGTAGTTGGAGAAACAGATAAAACAGGTACTGTTATTCAATTCCATCCAGACGGTGAAATTTTTACAGAAACGCTTGAATACGATTTTGATACGTTAGCTAATCGTCTGCGTGAGTTAGCTTTCTTAAACCGCGGCATTAAAATTACGATTGAAGACAAACGTGAAGAAGATAAAAGACGTGAATACCATTACGAAGGCGGAATTAAGTCTTACGTTGAACACTTAAACCGTTCGAAAGAAGTGATTCACGAAGAGCCGATCTATATTGAAGGTAATCGAGACAACATTTCTGTAGAAATTGCTATTCAATATAACGATAGCTACACAAGTAATTTATATTCTTTCGCAAACAACATTCACACATATGAAGGTGGAACGCACGAAGCAGGATTTAAAACAGCGTTAACGCGTGTAATTAACGACTATGCACGTAAAAACAGCGTATTTAAAGATAGTGACGCCAATTTAACGGGTGAAGATGTTCGTGAAGGAATTACAGCTATTATCTCTATTAAGCACCCAGATCCGCAGTTTGAAGGACAAACAAAAACAAAGCTGGGAAATAGTGAAGCAAGAACAATTACTGACTCTGTGTTTGCAGAACACTTAGAAACTTACTTGCTAGAGAACCCTATTGTGGCGAAAAAGGTAATTGAAAAAGGTTTAATGGCTGCAAGAGCAAGAATGGCAGCTAAAAAAGCTCGTGAGCTTACAAGACGTAAAAGCGCGCTTGAAATTTCAAACTTACCGGGTAAATTAGCAGATTGTTCATCAAAAGATCCTTCTATTAGCGAACTCTATGTAGTAGAGGGTGACTCTGCCGGAGGTTCAGCTAAGCAGGGAAGAAGCCGCCATTTCCAAGCTATTTTGCCTTTGCGCGGTAAAATTATCAACGTAGAGAAAGCGCGTTTAGATAAAATTTTATCTAATAACGAAATTCGTACAATCATTACCGCTCTAGGAACGGGTATTGGTGACGATTTTGATATTTCGAAAGCCCGCTACCATAAAATTGTGATTATGACAGATGCAGACGTAGATGGTGCGCATATTCGTACGCTTCTTCTAACGTTCTTCTATCGCTATATGAGACAGATTATTGAGCACGGATATGTGTACATTGCCCAGCCGCCGCTTTACAAAGTTTCACAAGGTAAAAAAGTAGAGTACGCGTACAACGATCGTCAATTAGAAGAGGTATTAGCTTCTTTCCCTGAAGGCGCAAAACCAAACCTTCAGCGTTACAAAGGTTTAGGAGAGATGAATCCTGAACAATTATGGGAAACAACAATGGATCCAGAATTCCGTACCCTTCTTCAGGTGAACTTGCAAGATGCAATTGAAGCTGATGAGACATTTGAAATTTTAATGGGCGACAAAGTAGAACCGCGCCGTAATTTCATCGAAGAAAATGCTCAGTACGTAAAAAATCTCGATATTTAAATGAACGGTAATACCCTTTATATTTTTTATAAAGGGTATATAAACGTCAGGATAGAGATAGGTTCTATCCTGCGTTTACATATATATGAATTACTATACTGAACTTCGCGAAGGAGGTTCTTATCGATGTCAGATAAACCAAACTCTCAAATAAGAGAAGTAAATATTAGTCAAGAAATGCGCGCATCCTTTTTAGATTATGCAATGAGCGTAATTGTATCGCGTGCTTTACCAGATGTAAGAGACGGACTTAAGCCCGTGCACCGTCGTATTTTATATGCAATGAATGATTTAGGTATGGGATCGGATAAGCCATATAAAAAATCAGCTCGTATCGTAGGAGAAGTAATTGGTAAGTATCACCCACACGGTGACTCAGCTGTATATGAAACAATGGTTCGTATGGCACAAGATTTTAGCTATCGTTATATGCTAATTGACGGTCATGGAAACTTTGGATCTGTTGATGGAGATGCAGCAGCAGCTATGCGTTATACAGAAGCAAGAATGTCAAAAGTTTCGATGGAACTGTTACGTGACATCAATAAAGATACAATTGATTATCAAGATAACTATGACGGTTCTGAACGTGAACCAATTGTATTACCTGCTAGATTTCCAAATTTACTTGTAAACGGTTCAGCCGGAATTGCGGTAGGTATGGCGACAAATATTCCTCCGCATCAGTTAGGGGAAGTCATTGACGGCGTTTTAGCTGTAAGTCAAGACCCTGATATCACAATTGCAGAGTTAATGGAGATTATTCCAGGACCGGATTTCCCAACTGCAGGACAAATTCTTGGCCGCAGCGGGATTCGTAAAGCTTATGAAACTGGGAAAGGTTCTATTATTGTTCGCGCAAAAGTAGAAATTGAAGAACAAAACAATGGTAAACAAACTATTATTGTTCATGAACTTCCATACCAAGTAAATAAAGCAAAGCTAATTGAAAAAATTGCCGAGCTAGCTCGTGATAAGAAGATTGATGGAATTACGGACTTACGAGATGAGTCTGACCGTTCGGGTATGCGTATTGTTATTGAAGTAAGACGTGATGCAAATGCAAATGTTTTATTAAATAACTTATATAAGCAGACATCTCTTCAAACAAGTTTTGGTATTAATACTCTTGCATTAGTAGATGGACAGCCAAAAGTATTGAACTTAAAGCAATGTCTACAGTACTATTTAGACCATCAGGTAGTGGTGATTCGTCGTCGTACTGAATTTGAACTTCGAAAAGCCGAAGCACGTGCGCATATTTTAGAAGGTTTAAAGATTGCTCTTGATAATTTAGATGCTGTTATTGCTTTAATTAGAGGTTCTCAAACAACAGATATTGCACGTGAAGGATTAATGACGCAGTTTTCGTTATCTGAAAAACAAGCGCAAGCTATTTTGGATATGCGCCTGCAGCGTTTAACAGGATTAGAGCGAGAGAAGATTGAAGCGGAATATCAATCTTTATTAGCGCTAATTGCTGAATTAAAAGCTATTTTAGCAGATGAAGAAAAAGTATTAGAAATTATTAGAGAAGAACTAATAGAAGTAAAAGAAAGATTCAATGACGGCCGTCGAACAGAAATCGTAAGCGGAGGAGCTGAAATTATCGAAGACGAGGATCTGATTCCTCGCCAAGATATTGTTATTAGCTTAACGCACAACGGCTATATTAAACGTTTGCCTGTTTCTACGTATAAGAGTCAGCGAAGAGGCGGAAGAGGTATTCAAGGAATGAATACAAACGAAGATGATTTCGTTGAACATCTTCTAACAACGTCTACTCATGATACGATTCTCTTCTTTACAAATAAGGGAAAAGTTTACCGTACGAAAGGATACGAAATTCCAGAGTATGGAAGAACAGCTAAAGGGATACCTATTATTAACTTATTAGAAGTAGACAAAGGTGAATGGGTAAATGCCATCATTCGCGTCGATGAATTTGTAGACGATTGGTATCTATTCTTTACTACAAAACAAGGAATTTCTAAGCGTACACCTTTATCTTCTTTTGAGAACATTCGAAATAGCGGACTTATCGCCTTGAATTTAAGAGAAGAAGATGAATTGATTTCTGTTAAATTGACAGATGGTAAGCGCGATATGGTTATTGGAACGAAGAAGGGTATGTTAATTCGTTTTAATGAAAATGATGTTCGTTCAATGGGACGTACAGCTACTGGAGTTAAAGGGATTACTCTCGATTCAGAAGATGAAGTAATCGGTATGGAGATTCTCGAAGAACAATCAGATATCTTGATCATTACGAAAAATGGTTACGGAAAACGTACGCCGATTGAGGAATATCGTGTACAAACAAGAGGCGGTAAAGGTTTAAGAACATGTAATATCACTGATAAAAATGGTGATGTTGTCGCACTGAAATGCGTATCTCAAGAAGAAGATATTATGCTTATCACAGTAAGCGGCGTTCTTATCCGTGTTTCTGTTTCAGATATTTCACAAATGGGCCGTAACACACAAGGTGTCAAAGTCATCCGTTTAGGAGACGAAGAGTTTGTTTCAACGGTTGCAAAAGTACAAACTTCAGAAGATGAAGACGAAGTATTAGATGAATTAGATGAACATGAAGAGACAGATATAATAATTGAAGCTGAAGAAACGGAAGAATAAAAAAAGCCCCTGAAAAAGCAGGGGCTTTTTTTTATGTAAAAAACCTTGCCATAGGCTTTTTATTTTGGTAATATATAAAAAGTCAGCAAAACACATATAAGTTTTTTAGTAGTTTTAAAAAAAGTTATATAAAAGTGTTGACAATGATTCTTATAAAGTGTTATTATGTAGGAGTCGCTTTAAGACAAGAGTTCTTTGAAAACTGAACGAAATAGTAAACGTCAACGTTAATTTTTATTTTTTAAAATGAGCAAGTCAAACATTTCTTCGGAGAGTTTGATCCTGGCTCAGGA
>NZ_JBBJSS010000008.1:0-321225 GCF_038898415.1 Priestia sp. SB1
GACCCCTGTAGAATACAGAATTCAATCCTCATTAGCTGCCTAAATAACGTGTCTAACTTTTTGGGTTCAGTTCAAATTGTTCAGTTGATTTTTCAAGTAGTTTTTTCTGGTTCACGATTTTCAATTTGCAACAGTGAGAATTACCAAACTGACGCTTCACAGCGTCCTTTCTATTTTGGTCCGGTTAAAATATTTTCATACCCATATAAAAGTAAATGCCCCTAAACGGTCTAATTTAGGGGCATTTACTAGCTCAATTCATAGAAAGGTGTGTTGAGTTCATTTTTTAATAGTATGTTTGCCCTTTAGAACGTATGACAATTTATTAAAAAATGAAAAGCTACCTTTCATAAAGGTAGCTATGTCTACAAGTACGTTAGGTTGTAAGTGGAGCTACAATGCTTCTTAAGTAGTTTGTTCGAAGGATATTGCTCAAATGCATAAGATACCCTCTTTTCAAAAAGAATAAAAAAAGTGTTTGAAAGAGGTGTTGTTTTTATGGCAGGAACTTGGGCGTGCCTAATTCCATTTATTCTCGTAATTCCAATTTCAATATTGACCAAACAAGTACAGTCTGGTTTATTTGTGGGGCTGTTAGTTGGGAGCTATCTCCTTTATCCGGACATATTAGGTGGGGCTGAACACGTAATTAAATACTTAATTAACAATATTGTTGTCACAAATAATATTCGAATTATTGTTTTTCTATATGCATTCGCTGGGCTAGTAGGGATTATAAAATTAACCGGAGGAATTAAAGGATTTGTTCATTTAATTAGTAAAAAGGTAAAAACAAAAAAGAGTGCCATGATCCTTGCATGGGTTTCCACTCTTGGTACATTCAGCGAGCCTGATTTTCGTATCGTAACGATTGCTCCGATTATGAAAGCATTAAGTAAACGTCTTGGTATGTCTAAAAAGAGAATCGCTTATGCAATTGAATTTACCGCAAACCCAGCTATTGCTTTGATTCCAGTTGCAACGGCTTTTGTAGGGTACATGGTATCCATTATTGGCCAATCCCTCAAAACATCTGGAATCCATGAATCAGCTTACATGGTTTATGTAAAGAGTATACCTTTTAATTTTTTCTCCATTGTCATTATCTTAGTGGGCGTATATTACAGTTTTTTCAAAAAAGAGAAAGAAAACGAAGACGAACATATGGAGAACGCCCAAAAGAATCATCAAGCAAAATCTTTTAATCAAAATGAAAATACAAAACATAAACCACCACACACGACTGTTTTTAATGCTAAAAGAAGCAATTTAAAGAGTTCATTTAACATGGAGGCAGGAACAATCGTTGATGAACCAGATATTCATGGGGAAAGGACGGGAATGTTTGATCGAAACACTCCAAACCATGCGGATCAGCAAGAAGATTTAGATGCAGCTCACCGTGCCTATATTAAGGATACGCCAATACGTCCGTGGAATTTAATTGTCCCTATAGCTTTATTTTTATTGTTAACTCTGTTTCTCAGCTGGTGGGATGGTCATTCCAAAGCAAATGGCTTTTTTAATGCGTTTATAAAGAGCGATATGTTAGGAGTCATGTTAACTTCGTTATTAATCGCTATTATCATAGCATTTGCTATTTTTATCTTTCAGCGATTTCCAGTTAGCACCCTTGTTACCCATTTTGTGAAGGGTGGAAACGAATTGGTTAACGTTATCATTATGTTAGCACTTATTTGGGCTGTAACAGCTGTTTCGGAAGATCTAGGATTTTCCAAGTACATTACTTCTCATTTAACACCTTGGATATCTCATATGTTTATTGCTCCATCACTTTTCATCTTAGGAGCCGTGATTTCCTATTTTATTGGCTCATCGTGGGGAACATGGGGACTTTTAATGCCTCTCGGCGTAACATTAGCAACCCAATCGCATACAAGCATTTTAATGGCAATTGGTGCTGTCTTTGCTAGTGGTACATTTGGAGCATTTGCGTCCCCTCTCAGCGACAACACCGTGACAACCTGTACAGTTTTAGGAATAGATGTAGTTAAATATGCTCGTTCAAAACTTGTTCCAGCACTGATAGCTGCAGGTATTTCTGTGGTTTTATACGTTGGTTTTTCGTTCTTCGGATAGGATTTGGATAAGTAACTATTTATAGATAAAAAACACTAGCCTTAAGCTAGTGTTTTTTACGCTGTAAGCTACATTGTACCAAGTAGAAAAAAGAAGTGTCTTATCATTTACTTATAGTCAACAAGTATCAAGTTTTCTAAGACATGTTTACACTAGTATACCTACATGTCTTGATGCCAGCTTAAAGGTATTTTGCAGGGGACTAATAACTAATGGCAGATAGAATATTTTTTAAATAAGGAGTCTTAAGATAGTTAGTTTTTTCTTAATTGAAAGTATGCATATACACTTAGCGCAATAGATACTGTGACAATGCATGTAAGGGGAAAGAGGATCGTATTGATAAAATGATCATAGAACCACGTATACAGAAAAAACACCTCTCATGATTGGAATTCGCGCTTATAACTAATGTTTCGTAATTATTAGTGGCGTTTGAATTTTTTATTATCCTGAAAATTAGTAAACAAACCTGTTATGCTTTCTGCTTCTTTCTATTTTTCAAGAATGCAACTAGAAAAAGCAGAACCGGAATAATTGCTACGAGAGGAATATGAACAACAAACATTGCCATCTTTAGTCCTTCATAGTTATGTTCTTGAACATTGCTAGCAATAGTAATTGACAAAAAGAGAATGATTAGCCCAAATGGGTACGATAACCTTGATGGCGACTTCACATGAAATAAATTAGCTGCTCCTATTACAGCTGCATAAAATAACAAGCAGATTTTAAAGAAAATAGTGATAATTAAACCAAGCATAAAAAATACATCAAGTCGTTCTAAGAAATCGGCCACCTGGATACTTTCAACTGTACTAAGAAGAGGGAATTGGGAACGTGCAGTTAGATTAACACCGAGCACACTAATATTAATGAGCATCGTAATAACCAAATTAATTCCACTTAACCCGGTTGCACATAACATAGTCACTTTTGCCTTCTTAGGATTGTTCAAATAAGGCAAAATCATCGTAATTACAATAACTTCAGTAAATGGGAAATATAAAGTTTGCGTAAATACCACTTTTAAGACCGGTGATAACCCATTTTCCAAAATAGGCTGTAAATTTTTAAAATCAATTAATCCAGAAGATACAATTAGAATGAATCCACCAATTGCAAGAACATACATAAATATAAAAAGTAGCTCTCCTGATCGAGCAATGACCTCAATGCCTTTTCTAACGGTATAAATGATGACAAGAATTAATAGGGCGTTCGCGATAAATAAAGGTGTATCTGGATAGGCAAAAGTCAACAGCATTTCACCAAAATCACGCAAAACCCTTGAAGCGTCGTACATAAAGTAAAGAATGTAAACAAAGGCTAATATGCTGCCTAATACTTTACCTAAAATTTTTTGCATGTATTGAGTGGGCAAAATATCTGGGTAATAGAGGTAAAGCCTGTGGTAGACCAGCAGTAAAACAAAGCTGACCAACATTCCAAGTAGAATTGCAAGCCATGCATCTTGTTTCGCATCAATTGCAAGAGGAACTAACAAAGCGCTGCCTAGTTCAAATAAGATCATTAATATAAAAAGCTGACTAGCACTAATTTTAGCTTTTTCCATCTAGTTCTCCTCCTTTCCATTTTCCTTTGTTTTTGGATTTTTTTGCAATAGATAATGAATTTCTTATAAAAGTAACAACAGTCTAAAAATACTTTTTTTAGCTAATTAAACGTACTTTATCTCCATATCATTCCTTTTTTTAAAAATCTATCAAAAGAAGAATGACAAAAATCACGATAACAAGAGGTACCATTAAATCACTTCCTAGTTGGTATAGGTCCATTAAAATAAAGAGTTGAATGGCACCTCCCTTTCTTTACTTTTGATTTTCTTTTACTCCTGAAAGGAAAGATTTATTTCGCAAACCAGCTCGACGTATATAGGCCTCCACTGTAATATCCACATCTATTTTTGGAAAATACACATCATTCCATTCTGATTCTAGTTTTTTAAATTGATTCGGTCTAGTACGATGAATTACCTCGCCAAATCCTAGAATATCTGTTCTGTTTTTTTGTGCTCGTCTAATAGCCATCTTTAAGTCTTTTTTAATCTTTTGCCTTACGGATTGTTCCATCTTTGTGATGATCTCTGGATTCGTAATATCAACAGGTACCTCCATATCACCAATATCTCCTTCAACACGTGTATGAACAGAAATATGCGGTTGGCCATTCTTTACTTGCCCAGTGACAATTGTTTTTTGTCTTACAGTTTGGTAAGCAATGGCTTGTTTCTTTCCTTCCCAATCAATATCAACATCAGTACCTTGAACTTTATCAAGGAGCCATACTGTTCCTAGTGCTGGTTTTCCATATAACCAATCGACTAGTTTTCCCTCTTTTAATACTGCAATACCAGAAGCTTGAAGTGTTGCTTCTGGTGCACTTTCCTGAAGGTTATCTAGCTTTTGTGCTTCCTGAGGATTACCCACTAGACGAAAACCTGATACAACGGTTCCTCTTCCAGAAGATTCAAGGCTCTTCATCACCTCTTGGAGGGATGTTTTTAAATTCTCTCCCCATTTTCTTTGTGTAAATTCTAAGGTTTTCAGTATTTTGTTTGCTGGAATCTTATCAACGGGAGTTAGCGTTTTTACAATATCAGCTGCAGAAGAATGATTAGCAATCACAATTGTTGATGTATTCCGAAACTCTGGATCTCGATCTAGACCATCAATTAAGGTATTTAGCCCTTCTTCTTTGGCTAATTTCTCTCCAACTACAACCAAATTTGTATGGGCATAATATAATCGTCGAGAGATTCGTCCGGAAGCTCGTCTACTTGCTTCGACTAAATTATCCCCTGAAGCTGAATAGATTGTAATAGGAGGGCTTTGTGTGCCTCCACCTCCTCCTTGCATTCCTCCTGCAACGTTACCAGGATTAATAATTTGAAGCGTTATGTGATATCTTCCATCTTTTGTTTTATCAATGCCCAGAGCTGCGACAATAGCAAGGTCTGTTAATTCTTTTTTACTCCAACAACTTGTAAGAAATAGTGTCATTGTCGCTATCAATAATAGAAAAATTGCTCTACGCTTCATTGTTGTCACCCTCTTCAAAATCACGATTTACCATATTACGAGATGCAGGAGGACGTGGCTGTTGATCTTCAGCTTCCCGAATCGTGTTAGAAGTAACTAATCGAGGTCTCTGTCTCAACGTCCACCATGGTAGCCTTACAACAGTGTCACCATTGTCAACGGGGATAAAGGGAGCAAATGGAGACATATAAGGAATTCCAAACGACCGTAAGCTAGACAAATGTACAACGATCAGTAGAAGACATAAAATAATACCATAGAAACCAAATGTTGCTGCACCAATCATAAATAAAAAACGAATTAAGCGAGCTGAAATGGCCATATTAAAAGAAGGTGTAGCAAAACTTGCAATGGCTGTAATCGATACAATAATGACCATTGCGGGGGACACAATACTTGCTTGAACAGCTGCTTGACCAATTACGAGAGCTCCAACAATCGAGACGGCTGAACCAATGGCTTTTGGCAAACGTATACCTGCTTCTCGTAAAATCTCAAAGGTTAATTCCATTAGTAAAGCTTCTACGAAGGCTGGAAAGGGAACGGCCTCTCTTTGTGCTGCGATTGCGACAATAAGAGTTGTTGGTACCATTTCTTGATGAAAAGTTGTAACTGCCACGTATGTAGCTGGCGCAATTAGCGAAATCATAAACATCAAAATACGCAAAAGACGAATAGAAGTCGCAATATCAAAACGCGCATAATAATCTTCAGCCGATTGGAAAAACTGTATAAACACAGCTGGTGCAATAAGTACAAAAGGGGTTCCATCCACAAATATAGCAATGCGTCCTTCTAACAGATTTCCTGCTACAACGTCAGGTCTTTCCGTATTGTATACAGTTGGAAAAGGAGTAGCTGTTTGATCCTCTATCAATTGTTCAATATAACCTGACTCCAAGATGCTATCAATGTCAATTCGTTCTAATCGCTCACGAACTTCATTAACAACTTTATCATTGGCAATGCCATGTATGTACATGAACGTTACATCTGTCTTTGTTACACGTCCAACTTTTATAGATTCCATCCATAAATCGGGAGTCTTAATGATGCGACGTACCATAGCTGTATTTGTTCCCAGGGACTCTGTAAACGCTCCTTTTGGTCCTCGCACAACCATCTCGGTAGTAGATTCCGCAATAGAACGTTTCTCACCGCCTGCTGTACTAGCACTTAACGCTTGTTCTACTCCATCCACTAAGATAAGAGTATCTCCTGCCATTAAAGCTCCAAATAAATCATCAAAATTAGTGATGGGAGATATGTTTCCAATCGTCATTATATCTTTAGAAAACAAATCTATCACATTGTATCGATTTATTTCGTTCTTATTATTATCTTTCATGATAGATTGCAAAATGTACTCTTGAATCGATTGATTGTCTACAATTCCTTCTATATAGACAATTGCCGTTCTCATGTTATAATTTTCTCCTATTTTTATCTCTCGAATGACGACATCTGAACTATTTCCAGTTTTTTGTTTGATTATGTTGAGATTGTCTGACAAAGAAATTTGTATCAATTCTTCTTGATGATTAGTATCTTGGTTCTCTTTATCCTGTGTTCGTTTCTTTTTTTGTTTACGATCTTTAAAAAACGAAGGCATAGATTTAAACACCCTTCTTTTAGTTTTTATTACTTTAACCATATAAGCTGTTTTTATGTAGAAAGGTGTCAGCAGAAAAACTCACGCGGGTCTCATTCATGATTCTTGGAACTGCTTGGTCTCTACTATTCCTTGTGATATTGATTACACATGCATATTAAAATAAAAAAGAAGTTATCAAGGGATAACTTCTTTTTTATTATGAATATCTATAAAGTTATTAACTCTTATTATAACTGAATTACTTTAATTGTTTATTTTCATTTTTTTATTCGACATTTCATTTTCCAGAGATGTTTTTAGTTGTTCTTTGCTCATTATTAGTGCGGCCACAAATGCAAGCACGGTAGGAATGAGCGCCCACATAAATGTATGGGCGATAGAAGAAGAAAGAACTCCTACAATTTTATCTAACACAGGTGCTGGGATATGAGCACGAGCCTCAGGCGCAAGAATTACGCGAGGATCGTTAAATGTTGGGTTGTTGACCATTTGATCTTGTCCTGCAAAAATCTCCTTAAGTTTAGAAGAAAATTCGTCCCGTTGAATGATTCCAAAAATGGTAATACCAAGCGTCATGCCTAATGAGCGAATAAAAGAAACGGTTGAGTTAACGGATCCTCTTTGTGCCGGCTCAAAATGATGAATTGCTGCGTTACTAAGAACAGAGAATGTTGCTCCAATTCCTAGTCCTGTAAGAATCATATAGATTGTAACCAAGAAACGACTTGTATCAGGACTCAACGTTGTTAGTAAGAATACACCTGCTCCTAGAATAATTGTAACGACAATCATAATGCTACGATAGCTTAATTTATTCATTAGAAAACCACCGGTTGTGGCTGAAACGACAGAGCCTAACATCATCGGAAGCAATACAAGACCTGAGTTAGTAGCTGTTCCTCCAAGCACACCTTGGATATAGATAGGGATATAAACTGAAGCCGTGATGAATGCCATCCCACTAAAAAGACCCAAGAGGTTACTTGTAGTAAATAAACGAACTTTGAACATTCGAAAAGATATAATAGGATCTTTTACTTTTCTTTCAATTAAAATAAAAGCAACAAATAATACGACAAAAGCAATGAATAAACTTAAGATTTCTCCAGAACTCCACTCATATTTATTACCGCCAAGCTCTAAGGCAAACATTAAGCTGACAATAGAGCCAACCAGAGTTACAGCACCCCACCAATCAATTTTTTGTTTGGTATGCACTGGTGATTCCTTGTAGAAAAATACGATAAATGCTAATGCTAGAAGTCCCAAAGGAATATTTACATAAAATACCCAGTGCCAGTTGATGTAATCTGTAATATAAGCACCTAACAAAGGCCCAAAAATACTCGACAAACCAAAAACTGCTCCAAATAAACCGCCTAGTTTACCACGTTTCTCAACAGGAACCGTATCAAACATAATAGTAAAAGCAATGGGGATAAGTGCTCCGCCGCCAATTCCTTGAATTGCTCGGTAAATACTGAGTTGGATAATACTTTCTGCTGTACCACACAAAATGGATCCAATTAAAAAGACGATTAGTCCAAAAATAAAAAACAACTTACGTCCAAACATATCTGAGAGCTTACCGAATATGGGCATTCCCGCCATTTCGGCTACCATATAAGCTGATGTAACCCAGACAAATTTATCGAGCCCACCAAGCTCTCCAACTATAGTTCCCATAGCAGTAGCGACAATGGTGTTGTCCATAGACGCCATTAAAATTGCTAGCAAAAGACCTGCCAGCACTAGCTTTAAATTACCTTGTTTTGCATTCATATTTAATCATTTTTCTCCTTTTGTAACACAATAAATTCTGAAAGTGTGTAAATTCTAAATAACTGAACAAGCACCAGCCAGGGCTAGTCCACTGGTTCTTCTTTAGAATTAAGATATAACGATATCTCGCGTAACCATTCCCAATCCCATTTTAATTTTTCATCTTGAATATCGTCGATGGTAGATTGGATCCATTCTAACTCAGCTAGTGACATAGTTCTCTGATATTCCACCTCAAGTAAGAATAAGCGTGGAATCCCCCTACTTGTCGCTATTTCCATCTGTTTTTCTACGTAAGCTAATGTTTGCTCTAAAGCCAGCACTCTTTTTTGAAGTTGCTCTTTCACGTCTTCAGGTGTTAAAAGAGGGAGGAAAGAAATAGCAGCTGGAAATTCTAAGAATTCCTGTTTGGGTGTAGAAAGCATTTCTCTTATCCACTCGTACGCAGCTTCTCTCCCTTCTTCTGTTACTTCATAAACAATTAAATCTGGTCTCCCTTCGTTCTGCTTTTTCTCTTGAATGACAATCGCTCTATCGCGATGCAAACGATCAATGGTTTGATAGATGCTATTTCGATAACGAACGTTAATAACTTCATCCTTTCCTCTCTCTTTAATAAGCTGTTGCATACGATATGGATGCATAGGCTCTTCAACGAGGAGACAAAGTATAGCTAAAGCAAGAGGTGATTTTTTAATTTTATTTTTCATAGTTATAATATTACTATTAATAACATTACTAAAGCAAGAGTGAGATAAATCCAATAAGTACGGAGATAGATTTATCAGTTCCTAAAATATATCCCTAACTAATTGACTTAATGTTTTTTTATTTCCAAAAGAATGTATGATGTACTTAAATCTCAAGCCTTAAATGGTTTTATGTAAATAAACAGTTCCCGTAATATGTCATAACAAAAAAGCCGAAACGGTAACTCTCGGCTTTTTGAATCACATGATATCTATATAACTTTGTATACAATTAGTAAGAGCGTTTAATCTTCCCAAACCTCATTTATTAGGTCTTCAATTTCTTTTGAGAGTTTTTTCGTTTCGCTTTTATCAACCTCAACTTTGTCTCCGATGATATAAACCACGTCCCCAACTTGTGTATCTCGAGGGAAGATATCTTTAGGGTAGTCCTTTGTCTCGCCTCTGATTTCCACAACAGCAAATCCCTCTTCAAACCGATCAATAATACCTTTTATCTTTTTCATAATTACCTCGATTTTTTAACAGAATAAGATGTTCGATCACCAGTGATAATAATTGTATCACTTTGGTCTGTTCGGAGAATACTTGCTCTAGAATTTTTTAGTAAGTTCGCTACTTGAGAAGAGAAATTGATAAAGCCTTAAAAACGCTACTAAACGGTTAATTTATGCTTATCATCATTGTACTAGATTCATGAGTTGAATAAAAAGAGACATTACATATTAGTCGTATAAAATATATAAAAACCTTTTATTTATCTATCTTTTTTCAACTTAAGTCTTGATAATAAGGTCAGTGGTAGGTGCGACAACTGCAGCTCAGCTTACTTCAAAAGTTCGGTAAAAGGTGGCATTTTCTTACGTGAATGTCGAGATTGCAGCATGAAGAAGAGCATCTAAGTATAGAGCTTATATAGTAAAAGGAGAGTGATTTTTACCCTTCTCCTAATTATGTAAATGTAAATGTAAATGTAGTTGTGTTGACTCATTTTTAGAATTAGAAATATTTACTCTATTACACTGACGAGACCTTGTATTACAAACTACTTTAAAACGTAAGGCATCCGTTAATCGCTCCTCTTTTACCCTCTAATAATCACCTATTACTGCCTGTTCTGTCATCGTGAGAGAACGAAGTTTCCGAGGAATAAAAGCTCTTATCTCTTCTTCTTTATATCCAATTTGCATTATTTTATGATCTTGTAGAAATAATTTCATCTGTACCCTTTTCTGTCATACTAAGAATAGTCTTAATTTCATCTTCTGTAATAGGTTCATACGATAAATTTCTCTCAATATAATCAATTTGATGTTTCTCAAGCCAAGCCTTTGCTTTTCGACAAGAAATACAGCTGGTTGTCGTATATAGATGAATCATTTTTCACACCTCGTCTATATGTATTTTTTCAATCTTTAATTAATCAATGTAAATAAAAGTATATAGATTTCTAATAAGTAAAAGCCACTTGTATACTACAAGTGGCTTTTCGCTACGTGGAATACATTAGATGATTCACGTATTATTCCCATCTCTATTGTAGCATAACTTATCTATCTGTTTAATGTATTCTCGTCTTACTACGGATGCAAACAAGAGGCTGGCAATCTACGGTGTTCTTCCTGCTTACTTGATATTCTTGTTTATCATCCTTTTTCTCCTACATGGCAAACAACAAAAGCAGCAACAACAACGAATTATTAGTATACGGTGCTGAACAAGCAATCGATCAAATGAAATATGAAATGGCGAGCGAATTTGGTGTAAACCTTGGTGCTAATACAACTGCACCTGCAAACGAATCAATAGGTGGCGAAATCACAAAACGTTTTGTACAAATGACTGAACAACCACTTGGCAGGGGGACGTTTCTAAGACAATTTTATAATGATGGCTGAAGGAAGAATGGGTATCCATTCTTCTTTTTCCTTATTAAAATTAGACATATATACTTACATTTTAAAATAAAGATTTTGTTAAATGAAGCATCTCATAAGAATAAAAGACATCAATTTAATCTTTATCATGTATTGAAAAAGTAACATAACGCTGAGTTAAAAATAAAGAACAAATAAAGAATAGCTCAAAGATATTTATTATAGCTGTACTTGGAAGGTTAATGGGTATAGCACTTCCTGCAACCATAAGAGCTACTCCAATCATCATTATCTTCCATCGTGTTTCGCGATAGAGAGAAACTCCAACAACAAGTAAAATGAATGCCACAATAATAACCATTAAAGGTGGACCAGAGGCTCCTACAAGAGTATATCGAACAATGCCATACTCGCGTAATATCTCCGGATTTTTATTAATCGCTTCTATAATCTCATAACTAATAAGAGCAAGTGTACTCATTAGGAAGATGATTTTGAATATAAATTTGTTAACCCATTGAAGGTTAGATTGTTTAGCTACTCCATAAGCAAAAAGTAAAAGAGTAGGCGTGAATAAAGCATGGAACCAAAAGCGAAACATACTAAGAAGAAGGAGTACATTACCTTCCCCAATAAATGATCCCACAAAAATAATGATATTATCGTAAATCAAACCAACTATTACAAGAGGTAGAAATACCATATAAAAGGATACATTTCTTTTTTTAATAAGCTTTATGCTTAAAATCAGCAACGTTAAATAGCAAATACTAAACAGAAAATAGAGTATTGTATCAATCATTTTTTTCTCCTTGATTATTTAAGTCGAAACTAAAAGCTAAGTCTTATAATTTATTTTAGTGTCCCATCCCAAAGTTGCTTTTGTTCATTTAGCAATTGGCAACTTTTCCACTCCTTGCGCGTATTATTTTTTACTTTTACCTTTTGAACTGGAATGTTTTTTGCTCTTAAGGCTTTGATTAAAAGATCTATTGAATTCATAAAAGTCACCCTTCAACAAAATTCTCTTATAACAAACCATTAATTAGTTAATATTTTCTTTTAACCATGTTGAAGTAACACGAACCATTTCGTTCTGTTGTTTCTTTACAGATATAGATGATTTAGAGTCACCTTTCTGTGCTCCATAAATGCCAAATTGACCATGATTACCACCTTTTATTTCATGCATGGTTGTTTGTTGGGACAATAAATGCTTTGTATCTTCAATTTTTTCTACGGTTGATAAACCATCTTTTTCACCATAAATTGAAAGCATAGGAAGATTCTTATTTGAGAAATCAGTTCCTTCATCTGGATAAGAACCTAACAAGAACACACCATCAATTTCTTTAGGATGATTATAAGCAAATTTAGATGCAGTAACCCCGCCTAAGGAATGACCACCTACAACCCATTTTTGGACAGAGGAGTGAGCATCTATTATCTCCTGTGCTTTATTAGAGTCAAATAATGCAAAGTTAAAATTCACATTAGGTATAGCCACTAAATAACCTTGTTTTGCTAATTGTTTACCGTAATAGCTGTACGCTTCCGGTTCTACTTTTGCTCCAGGATACAACACAATTCCCACTTGATTATTATTTTTCGAGTTAAAAATAATCCAATCGTTTTCATACTTAATGTCCTTTTTATTCACAAGTGTATAAAGTTTTTGAGATGGTTCATACGTTTGTTGTGACCATGTAAAGAAACCAAGAAAACCTACCATGATCATTGCAACGAGACCAATGAAAAAATACGTCACTTTTTTCTTCATAGATGTATCCCCTTTCGTACTCCTTTGAATTTTTACAACTAATTCCCATTTCTATTTATGTTTTTATTCTAAGGACTTAGTGAGAGTTAGGTGAAACCTTACAAGTTAAGTAGCACTATATATTTAATTATATATACCAGAAGGTTAATTAATCAACTAGTTTAATTTTGGAAATATTTTGATCTGAAATAAGAGAAGTATGCTGAATTTCTGTATAAGATTAGGAGCTGTTGCAATCACTGCAAGTCAGCTTACTTCAAGAGCTCACTAAAATATCACATTTATCTTCAATAGTTAGGGAAGCTTCTGAACTCTCATTTACTTTATGCAAAAGGTGGACTATTAGGAATAGATACAGCATATAAAAACTCATTCCTTCTTACATAATTGGCTAACTCTTACCTACTGCGGTAAGGGTTCTTTGTTCTTTTCCGATTAGACAGACAAGATTACTGCAGTAGCTACATAGTATCTAAAGAATCTTAACTTCATCACCTATTTCAGTAACGTTACTGCGTTAATACAAGCTGTATACGCTTAGTGAAGCCCTTCATGGAATCTGTAAATGTTGTATCTAAAAAATAGGATATTCTGTTTTTGGGGATCACTACAAGAAAATGTGCGTATAAAAGCAGTGTATTTCACGATTGAAATTACACTGCTTTTGTTGTTGGAGCAAATATGCTGCTAAATAAATGAAGAAAGCCTAAAACACTCGATTTCTCTCTTATTACAATAAGGTTCTATCTGTGTTCAGGCCTCATTTCTAAGGATTCTTCCTCGAATTTTTGGTAGGCATTCTGTAATCCCATTATCACTTTTTTTATTTTAAAGTAGCCATTGGAATAAGCATATGTATCACGGATTTCTTCCCACATAAAATGATACATTTTTAAGTCTGATGTTTCACAAAAGATGAAATCGGTATAAGTACCGTCTCCAAACGCATCCGCGTCAAAGAATTTCACTTTAACATTCTCATTGTACTTTTCAATTATTGAATATAAATCTTCCGCAAGCTCTCTTCTTTTTTCACGTGTTAATGCTAACCACGTAGGATAAAACTCTAATAAAATTATAATGCCATGATTTAAGTTGTTTTTTTTCATCTTATTATCTCCTTTAGATTCACCAGAAATACAATGTAATTATACTACCTTTTAGTATTTAATGGTAAAATCGGTTTTCTTTACCGTTTAAATACTCGAATAAGTTAAATAGAGAAGGACCCCTACTAGGCTCTTTTAAATGCTCTAATGAAAATTAACATCATTTTTCTTTTAATCTGTTGCCATTGGTATGTTAAAACTAAACTAGACAGTTTTTTTAAGGTGTTTCATTTTGTATTGAATAGGACTCATATAATCAAGGGTTCCGTGGATACGCAAGTGATTAAACCAATGGACATAGTCTTGTAATTCCCTTGTTAATTCTTCTAGACTAGCGAAATTTCGCCCGTTCACAAATTCCGTTTTAATGATTTTAAAGGTGGCTTCAGCGACCGCATTGTCATATGGACAACGTTTCATGCTTAACGATCTTCCGATTGTAAATGTCTCTAGTGCTTTATCTATGAGGTTATTTTTAAATTCATTCCCTCGGTCCGTATGGAAGAGCTGAATTTGATGAAGATTTGCTTTTATGGATGCAAACGCTCGATAAACCAAGAGGGCATCCTTATTGGCGCCTACACTATAACCAATGATTTCTCGATTAAAGAGATCGACAAATACACATATGTAAGACCATTTTTTATCTACTCTTACATACGTGAGATCACTGACGACAACGGACAACACTCTCTCTTGCTTGAACCGTCGGTTCCATTTGTTTTTTTGTTCGGATTCATTTGGTTCAGTAGAACATGGTTTAAACTGAGCGACTGTGTAGATAGAAACTAAACCTTGCTCTTTCATGATGCGGCTAATGCGGCGTCTTGAGACAACTTTCCCTTGTTTCTTTAACTCATACTTAATTTTGTGTGTCACATAAACCTGACGATTGGCATGGGAAATGTCTATGATGGCAGAGGTAACGTCATCTTCCGTCGGACGCTCCTTCGCTTCATAATAATACGTACTTCTCGGGAGTTGTAGGACTTTGCACATTGCTGATATCGAGTATTTGTGTTGGTTATTTTTAATCACTTTTACTTTCGTCCTAGTATCAGCGCGGCTTGCTTTAAAATATCATTCTCCATTTCTAATTGTTTATTTCGTTTGCGAAGCTCCATCAGTTCTTTTTGTTCCTCGGTCAGGTTATCTTTTTCGTTAAACGAACCAGATGTTTGACTTTGCTCTATCCACTTATCTAAAGTCGAAGGAGTCAAGTCATATTCATGAATGATCTCTTTTCTTGGTTTTCCGTTCTGATACAGCTGCACCATCTGTTGTTTAAATTTCTTTGTAAATGTTCGACGTTCTCTTCTGGTCATTGTAGATGCTCCTTTAGTATGTTATCTGTAGTCTACTTGACCTTAAAAATTCTGTCCAACTGAGTGTAGCCTATCCACCCAGTGGGTTTTTATTTAAAGCTTAATAAGGATGACTATGTAAATGACCCCTACATTATAAAATGTAGAAAGATGAAGTAGAGGCGATATCCATATTCGGGAAAACTTTAGAGTTTTTATCGAAAAAGAACATCTGTTCGTATATAATGTAAAAAAGGAAAAACCTCATATTTTTCCTTAATTGAAACATATAGGATATTTAATACAGAGATAATTTACAATTAGTTTTTATGGGGGAGAAAAAGCGATGAATTCTACATACCATCATTTAAAAGATACAAAAAAAGAAGAAGGGCAAAAAGAATTACTTGAGAGAAACCTAGAAGCTCATAGAAGTAGAAGATGGGTAACCAACTCTATTTACGCCATGTCCCTACTTGTAGTCGTACTTTGTTTCTATTTTCATGTACCACAGGCTGCAATTATTACTCTAATCTTATTTTTGATATGTGCAACTAGCGAAATACTATATAGAGCGTTAGATAAAAAGATAGAACTACGGTTAAAACGGATTAAACAGGAGAAAAGAAAGATCATATTTAAAGGAAATAAATCCTAACAGCTTTTCTATAAATTCCTTTCTGCTATACAGATTTGAAATTATTTTTCACATGAGAACGAAGAAGAAAGAGTTAGCTTCGTTATAGAATAAAGTAAAAAAGCAGTTCTTTAACTACTCAAGGACTGCTTTTTTACTTTATAGAAGAGAAAGAGTAGCAAAAAATCATCCTTGATAAAGTTTACGACTATGCTGAATTTCCGAATAAAGTTAATGTCCAATGCGATAACTGCAATTTATCTTACTTCAAAAGTTCTATAAAAAGTTGAATTCGTCTACGTGAACGTCGAGAGTGTGCCATGAAGAAAAGCATTTAGGTAGTACTTGGACTATAAAAAATAGCCTGGTTTGAATGGCATGTGGTATTTTTAGACGTTTATACCGAAAATAAGCCACCTAGGGATATCCCAAGTAGGTGGCTTATACGATAAACTTAATATGGAGCAAGCTGTTAAAAATTAATTTCTGTCAAAAAGAGAGCTGCCAGATATGCCTGGGTTCGTCATTTCATAGGGATTTAAAATTAACTCAAGCTCCTCCTCAGTCAATACGTCATATTGCAAACATAGTTCTCGTACCCACTTTCCATTTAAAATAGCCTCTCTAGCAATTCGTGCTGCTACTTCATATCCGATATGTGGATTTACGGCTGTAATAATCCCTACACTTTTTTCTACATACTCTTTTAAACGTCCCTCATTTGCTTCAATGCCTCTTAGACAATGGTCTGTGAAGACGTGGAATGCGTTATTCATAATACTGATTGACTGAAGCAAGTTAAATACAAGAACAGGCTCCATCACATTTAGTTCAAGCTGACCTGCTTCCGATGCCAGGCAAATTGTATGATCATTACCTATAACTTGAAAAGCTACTTGATTAATCATTTCAGGCATGACGGGATTGACCTTTCCAGGCATAATAGATGAACCAGGTTGACGAGCTGGTAATATAAGTTCAGCTAATCCTGCACGAGGACCCGACGCCATTAATCGGATATCATTCGCAATTTTAGACATATTAATCATGCAAACTTTTAAGCTAGCGGAGACTTCTGTATAAGCGTCTGTATTTTGAGTCGCGTCTACAAGATGATTGGCCTTCTTAAGTGGTAAACCACTAATATTTGCTAGATATCTTACAACATTTTCGATATAACGTGGATCTGCATTTAAACCCGTTCCAACTGCAGTTGCTCCCATATTAACCTCATATAAATGTCCATAAGATTGCTTAATACGTTTCATATCGCGCTCAAGAACACGACTATATGATTCAAATTCTTGACCAAGACGGATTGGAACCGCATCCTGTAGATGAGTACGTCCCATCTTTATAATAGAATCAAATTGTTCTGCCTTTTTCTGAAATACACTGTACATATAATTCATTGTTTTCAGTAACTTATTTAACAGATTAAGCGTTGCAATATGGATAGCAGTTGGGAATACGTCGTTTGTTGATTGTGACATGTTTACATGACTATTAGGGCTTAAATCGGAATAAGAACCTTTCTTGTGACCAAGTAACTCTAAAGCTCTATTTGCAATAACCTCATTTGCATTCATATTCATTGAGGTCCCCGCACCGCCCTGTATTGGATCAACAATAAATTGATTGTTTCTTTTCCCTTCAATAACCTCGTCTGCTGCTTCAATAATTGCATTACCTAACCCATCATATAACCTTTTTGTTTCCATGTTAGCAAGAGCAGCAGCCTTTTTAACGATCCCTAATGCTTTAATAAGTTCTGGGTGAATTTGATATCCTGTTATTGGGAAGTTTTCAACTGCACGTAAAGTTTGAATCCCATAATAAGCATAATTAGGAACTTCTTTTGTTCCTAGGAAATCTTTTTCAATTCTTACATTTTGTTTTTCTGGTATTTCTATATTTGTCATAACATTGATCTCCTTCTTTACATAAAAAGAAATTTTTTTATGCTACGTCCGATTTTCTAATAGAATCTGTATAATGCTTTGCTTTTTCTTTGTCGAATCCGCCTTCCCACTTAGACATCACAATAGCAGCTAATGCGTTACCTACTACGTTGACAGATGTACGAAGCATATCTAAAATACGATCAATACCAGCAATGAATGCCATACCTTCTAGAGGTAATCCCATTGATCCCAATGTTGTTAATACAACAACAAATGAGGCGCCCGCAACTCCTGCCATTCCCTTAGAAGTCAACATCAACACAAGTAAAAGTGTAATTTGTTCTACGAAAGATAAATGAATCCCATACATTTGTGCAATGAAAAGGGCAGCAATGGCTTGGTAAATGGATGATCCATCAAGGTTAAAGGTATATCCTGTCGGAATAACAAATGATGTGACAGCTTTCGGACAACCAAAGTTCTCCATTTTAGTCATTAACCTTGGCAATACTGCTTCAGAGCTTGCGGTTGTAAACGCTAAAATCAACTCATCTTTTAAGATTTTTATAAGGACTAAAACATTAGTTCCAGCCATCTTTGCAATAATACCTAATACTACAAAAACAAAGAAAATCATGGTCAGATATATAACGAGTACTAACTTTCCTAAAGGAATCAATGAACCGATTCCAAACTTCGCGACATTCAAACCAATTAAAGCAAATACCCCAAATGGAGCAAATTTCATAACTAAGTTTGTCATCCAAAACATGGATTCTAGTACGCCTTCAAAAAAGTTTAAAACTGGTTTACCTTTTTCCCCAATTGCTGCAACTCCTAGACCAAATAAGACTGAGAAAAAGATAATCGCTAATAAATTTCCTTCAGTTAATGATTGGAATATATTAGTTGGGATAATATGAACGATTTGAGCTGCTACACCTGCACTCTCAGTTGTTTTAGATGTTTCTTCATATTTGGATATGTCACCTTTCTCAAGGTTTCCCATATCTATACCACTACCTGGGTGGAATAAATTTGCGGCTAATAAGCCCACTGCTAATGCAATCGTAGTAACAATTTCAAAATAAAGAATGGTTTTTCCACCTAGTCTTCCTAGCTTTTTAATATCACCTACACCAGCTATAGATACGATTAGTGCAGATACAACGATAGGAATAACAATCATTTTGATTAGGTGAAGAAAAATATCTCCTAAAGGTTGAAGAGTGGCCATCGCTGTATTATTTCCATAAAAAATAGCGCCTATAGCAATCCCGAACGCAAGTCCAATAAATATTTGTGTAGCTAATCCCAATTTCTTCATAGTTGTAACCCCTTTCAATTTACAGTTCATTAAAACACTTAAAGAGAGCCTATGCATAGGCTAGCGTCTATAAAAAAAGACAATAATTAAAAATAAGTCCAATATGTAAATAATCTTTAAAATAAATGGTAATCATATAATTTGAAATTAACTCCCCCCTTCAGTAAAGCGTTTTCAAAATCTTTAATGTAAAATACACTTTTTCGGCTCACCTTATATACCTGAGCATATAGTATCATTTATAAAGAGATTTTCTATTATCCTTTTAACCTTTTGAAATCCTGTTTATTGTCTAACATTCATATAAACCTAGAAGTGACTGTTACTAGATTTATATGAATGTTAGACAAGAGTACCTTAATCTATTATCCCTTCATTTCAGATAAAGAAATATCTTCTTCTTTTATTTAGAGATAAGGAAATCATAACATTAGATATCTCTATAACTTGTTAAAATAATTAAATCTCTTAAAATGTTTTTCTTCAAATTAAATGATATCGCTTTCAAAAATTTCAATCGTAGTAACTACATATATCTTCTCTGAAAGCTAAAGGAATTTAGGATTTATTTCAAGTGTAACTTAATTAACTAAACTACAGCATTAAGTTGGGGTATCTCCTTCAGCCTCTTCATACTGTAATCTCATTATAATAAACATGCGTTTCTTGTATATAGGTAATGAATGGAATCAAAAAAATGATAATAACGAAAAGTATATTTTTAATTTCATGTTCTCTTTTTGCGTACTTCAGTTACATTATATTTATATACGACAGATAAATCAAGAAAATTATTATTCATTTCGCGTACATTTTATTTAGACAGGTCTCATAGAAGTAAATAATATTTTAATAACGACGAACTGTTATGGAAAAAACAAAGTAATTTTAACATACACCTTTTATATAGACCTAATTGTGTTAGTCTAATAAAAGTCAAATAGAAAAGAATGATCAACCTGGAAGAAATAAAAGAGCAAGAAATCGATTTTGATAAAGTGTATGACTATGTGGAATTTCCGAATAAGGTTAGTGGCCGTTGCGATCACTGTAACTCAGCTTACTTCAAAAGCTCCGTAAAAGGTGGCGTTTTCTTACATGAATGTAGAGAATGTGGCATGAAGAAGAGTATATAAATATATGATAACCAGGCCCTTCAGAATTTAAAGGGGCCTTTTGTTTATGTTTAATAAGGTTGAGTAATAGATACTTCAGTTTAAGTGAGGAAGCTAATCCCTAACCTATAAAAAAGCGCAGATTCTAGGGCCGTTTACGCCTGACCTACTGCAGTAATGAAGCATATCTGCACTTTATTTTTAAATATTTTCCATAATAATAAGCGACCCTATATACTGTAAACAAAGTTACTAAGGTCGCTTATACTATATTTTGATTTATTGTTTTTTTGTCTGTTTCTTTATAATAAAATATCTGTAATCTCATTAATCTTCTGACAGAATTTCGCTATCATTATTAATTTGATCGAATAAATAAGTAAGATAAGAATCTAGTTCAAATTGATTACCTTCAACAAAATCATATAGCATAGAATTATTTTCTTCTCTCATTTTTAATCACTCCAATTTAAGTTTTTTCAATTTTTATACATGATGACCATGATTCTTTTTTTGACCCATTTTTCTTAAAAGAAAGCTTACAATTAATACTAAAATGATTGATCCAATAATTGCTGGGATAATTGCAAAACCGCCAATGACTGGCCCCCAACTTCCCAAGATAAGGCCGCCCAACCAAGAACCAATAAAGCCAGCGATAATATTACCAATAATACCTCCAGGAACGTCGTGTCCCGTAATTAAACCGGCGAGCCACCCGATAATTCCACCTACAATTAGCATCCATAGAATCTCCATTACTACTTCCCTCCTTTTAAATTATTTAGTTAACTTTACCCCTCACTAAAACTCATTAATCTTGTTATTTTTTTCCTGATCAGAGTTTTTCTCGTATATAACCATCTACGCCTTACTTACTGCAGTAAGAGCTCCTTGTTGTTTTTTGAGTAGACAGGTAAATTTACTGCAGTAGCTACATCATAGTATCTAAAGAATTACGACTTGATTACTAATCAGTATCTATTTCAGTACCGTTGCCGCGTTAATACGCATTGTGGACGTCCAGTTTTAATTAGCCATTTTTCTTTCCTTTGTTAATCCGGATTACACGTTATCTTTCCATATCTTAATGCATCATAGATAGCTCGCCCATCACTTAAACTCGTTTCTGAATATTCAAAGGGTAAGAGCGAGAAAACAATATAATAAATAGAGAAATAAACAAATTGGTAAGAAAAGAGATTCTTTGAGAGAACACCCAACATAATTAAACCATACACAAGAAGGATAGACGCTACATTAGCTACGGTACCTCCAGCATAAACACAAGCATGAGTAAAACGGTTATCATACTTTAATTTTTCGTAAATACAAAAGGAGTGCAAAAAATAAATAGATTTTATTTTAATTTTCTTCCACCTAAAAATCGTTCTCCCCTGTCCAATGGTAAAATCGACCTTTCCTCCTAGAATGATAGCCATAAGTGAGTGCCCCAGTTGGTGAATAACAGACACAAGTGGAATGACAATCAAAAAAGAAAATAATAGTTTCGGCATATCACTCCATCCAAACATACCTGTCTCCCTTTCCTCTTAAAATAATCTTACATTTGATATTCCACATTTTCGCCTATCAAAACCGGTATTTTTATGAGGGCTGTATAAGAGAATGATGCTTTTCTATTCTTTGTATTTATGATTTCCATTAGGTTAACTAAATAATTAAACCGGACTTTCTTTACAATAAAAAGAGCTACCTCGAAATAGAAAAACTAACCTGAAGAGACATAAGAATACGAGGAAAGAGCTTATAGTGGTAAATAAACTGAATGGATGAAAAGGAGCCATTGATTTCTTTAAAAATAAAAAACGCTTAGTATGATCGATTAAGCGTTTTTTATCTTTATTCCAAATCAGTTAATGGCCGGTATTGTTTAGACGTAATTAAATCACCTTCAATGAGAACATAAGGGTGTGTTTCCATCAGAATAGTTTTGAGATACTCTGGCATTCTCTCTCCTTTGTATGCACAAATCAATGGGAATGAGAGTTTATTCACCGCACTATCCACTATTCTTTCAAAATCTTCGATTAGATGTAAAGGATCTTCCATTGTGCTCCATTCTACATGTGCCCATGACCTGAAAGAAATTTTATTTTCTAAGTAGGGCTGAACGCTCTTATTAAAATAATTAAGAATGGCGGGAGGGTGATAGCTACCACTTGAATAATAGAAATCAAAGTTGTTTATACGATGTATCATTTTCATTTGATCTGTGGTCAATAGTATTTTCAAATGATCATGAATAAAAGGATAAAAACGGTCATTTTCAATAAGAAGAATGCAATCTCCAGCAAAAATCCCCTCTTGGATATAACTTACAACTTGTCGTATATAATTTTCTTGCTGGTCGTAGGAATACAGTATATGAATACTCTTTTGTTCTGCAAACAACTGATTCATTTTACTTTTCAACACATAATCCCTTCTTTCTTCTCGCTCTCTCATTATACTAGGATTATGTAAACAAAATATAGTGGTAACTTATTGAATTTTCAAACAAATAAATAAAACCACATACAGAAGGTGCGCTTTTTATACACTTTTCTAAGCTCTGTCTCAAAGAGAAACCTTGTTAAATCAACGATGTATAAAAATATGCATAAAGTAAAAAACTCTTCTTCCTGCGACCCCTTTTCTATAGAAGTAACATCTAACGTATTTTATTAAAAATATCGTTAACTATTACACACATTGTATAAAAAGTTCATATTTGTCGTCACTAAGTGTAAATAATAAAACTTTAATAATAACTAAAATACTTTAATGTTTACTTAACTAATAATAGAACGAAGATGAGGTTATTTTACACTCGGAGATTTAATCACAATATTTATTTTTAAAGCTATATGTATATGAATCTAAAAATCTGGTCAGACTAATAACGTATTCCCCCTATCCCAATAAATTCCTATCGCGATCATATAATTTTTAGATAGATGCCATATCTCGGGGAGGAGAACAATCGTTAAAAACATCATAAGGGTCATAACAGAAGTGGTCATAAGTAGATGTTTAAGTAATGTATTATCCGTTTTTATCATCATTTTCCCCGAATTGGTCTTTCCAGTTCCAATAACTATCATAAACCTCGTCATGTAGCATTAATTCACTATGTTCATCTTCCAATTCTTGTTCAGGTAATAAGTGCTTTGGTTTTATTTAAAGACCTAGCCAGACTCCATCGTTATCAATTTCAATTTCATTCGGATCTGAAACGCCATCTACTAAACACATAAAATCATGAAATAAGCCCATCATATTATCCTTAACTATTTTTTCAATTGCTTTTATTGATGCTGGCGATAAATTTTCGCTACTTAAACTTAGGGCTTCTTCATCTGTTAAGTTTAGTTCCTGCCAAACGAGTTCTTTATTAATATTAGTTAGTTGGTTACCCATTTGCGAATATTCATGTATAAGTTTCTGCATTTCCATCAACATAGCTTTTCTTGAATCCATCGTTATATCTCCATTCTTTTCTTATTAGTGAAAATTTAATCCCAGTAGTTATAAAGAACTTCCCCTACAGTAATTGGTTTCCAATATGCTATTTGTGCTAATTCTGCATGGTTTAGTTGGTTGTCATTTTTTATTAGAACAGATCCTTTGTTACGCATATATAGTAACCTTTCGTTCAGTGACTCTGCATTTAATAATGTTTTTATTTAAATAAAAGATCTATTTCTTCCCGGTCATAATCTAAAATCCAATAATTATATTCTTCATAAAGAAACTTTATAGATTCTTTATTAGAGGCTAATAAATCACAACCTCGATCATCATACAAATGAAAAATGATTTCTTTAGAAAGATTAACAAAATAAATATCATAACCACTTTGTGGGTTGTTTTTAAGTATGCTAGATGGATGATCAAAGTCTTCATAACAAATAGCTTTTAAGAGTTGTACATATTTTAGTTCTGGTTTCTTACAAGAAAGTGCAAATCGATGAGTGACAGATTGATCATCTGCCTCATCAAATACACTAGGTAAAGGATGATGACTTAATTGATATAGCTTTTCCTTATTTTTTATGTATTTTAAATATACGTTTAAAGGTCTTTTTTGGAGGAAGATATCTTTTTTTATGGAGTGTACATCCGTAACAAGAAGAATCTCATCTTCTTCCTCAAATACTGCTTCAAATAATCGGATTGAACGATAAAATGCTTGCTCTAAATGTTCCTTCTTATAATAAGGTATCAAAGGATCCGATATTTCAAAACGAATGCTATTTTTCCATGAATAAAATAGAGAAGGGCCTAATATTAGTCTTTCAAAATGTTTTTCTAAAAATGAGTGTAGAATATCATGGTTCATATATTTTTCTCCGTGGTTTTTGATTTTATTTTAACATTTTTCTAAGTGAATTCTTTATATACGATATAAAAAGCTCTCTTTATAAATTCTGTTCTCAGAACACATTAAAAAGGAAATTTTATGAAACTTCAATACTCAATTTAAAGGTAGAAATGAATAGTAATAAAAAAAACACCTGAATAATAATTTATTCAAGTATCTCTTGATAATAGTGATTTAATTTTCTTTAATTACACTTGAAGGTCTCTTTTTATTAGGCAAAAAGACAAACTTCGAATCAATAATGAAATGTAGTGCGATAGGAACCCACAAAGAGCCTGTCCCCACAAGAAGAAAAAACATAATGCCACCTAAATAGGAAGTGAATAGTACCCCTTTCCAGCCTTGGTATAGGTGAACAATTCCAAATAACAGACTTGAAATAATTCCAATTGCAACGGTAGATAAATGAAAAGGGAGGTGGTCGAAATAATGAAACATTGCGCCACGAAAAATAATCTCTTCGCAAACTCCTGCTGTAACTGCTACCAAAAGAAAAAACAGCCTTTCCTTGAAGTTTGATGGCAACAGAAATTGAATACTCTCATCACTTAATCCTTCGGAAATTTTCTCTCTAGCATTTTTGGAAAAGGAAATCATAAAAACAATCATTATAATACTAATTCCTGCCCCCACTCCCGCAGACAGTAAAAAATCTTTATCTAAAGAAAATAAAGGTTTTTTAATAGAAAATAAGTTGTTAAACGTGTGTTTAGTCAAAAACCAATAGACTAGAAATATGATGACCAATATCCATTGAGTAATAACAATTTCCCCGTACATTCTCCATTTGTTTAGTTGATTGCTTTTTATTTTCTTTAAATAAAAATAGTCCCATACTGGATACCCTACAATAATTAATAGTAAAAACAGAGTAAGAAATATCATGTTTATCCCCTCTTAGTTGTTAAATATTTTCAAACCCATTTTATTATAACATTGTGATTTTTAGTAATTAGAATAAATTATGTTTTATTTTCCAATTGTAAACAATTAATACTGTAACCATTTTTGTATTGAATATTAACAGAAGACAGGTGTTAACACTGAGACAACTGTCTAGGGTTCCTATTTAATGAGCAAAAGAAGTTCCCCCCTCTCCCAAAAGGTAGGTTCTTTTGTTTTTAAGTTCTATTTAATTTTTTTATACCTCTAGTTTTTATAAACCACGTTATTGGCGCAGATTCAACTATATGGTAAAATGACCCTTTAAAGGATTAATAAAGAAATAGGAGTGTATTTTATTTGTTACATGTAGTAATACCGCTTTTAGTACTAACAACTGTGCTCTACTTTTTCATTTTAAGAGCTAGAATAAAAAAGTAGGTTTTCAACCTAAAGAAATTCTCTCCAGTTTATGTTTTTATATCATATCCATTAATTGTTTTTTATCGATGTGGCTAAATTATAACGGTACAATAAGTTGGGTTGTTAATATGATGTTACTATTACTCGCTGCTTACTTTACAAAGTATTTAAAAGTAAATAAAAATACATAAGATATTTGATTTGTAATTAATATAATGGACTTTATTGGTAGTGAAGCTAAATATTAATAGCCACATCTGTGGTTAGATATGGCCATTATGTATACATAAAAACTATCGATTATGAGTTTATTCTGTTTATGATTGTCGCCCTGTTTGTAGTGAAAAGTATGTAATTTTGCTTCTTAGTTTTAATAAAAATTCGATCAGTTGTTCCATATGGAGGACCTATGCGGATTGCATCAACTGCTTTACCTCCATACGTATCGTCTTCCGTAATCTCAATAATATCTTCTAGTGCAATATTAAATTTAGCAAGTTGCCATTTTATGATTAATTCTTTTTCTGTTTTCTTAACGTCAATTCCCACTGTAAACATATAAACATCCCCTTTTTCCTTATAATTACATTTTAACACACTATAAGAGAAGATAAATTAATGAATACAATATGCCGAGTTAATTAACATAAAACCTATTATAAGAACCATAAACATTTGAAATAATTAGATGTTTCTCTTTTTGATTTGGTAAAATTATCTAAGAAGATAAAAAGGGGGAAGAAAGCATGAGCACAACCGAAATCATATTATTAAACATAAAAGAGATTAGAAGAAGAAGCATAAAGATATGGGAAGCAATTCCTCAAACTGAATTGGATTGGAAGCCAGATAAAGAAGCCATGACATGCATAGAGATGGTTCGACATGTCTTAGAGTCAGAATATTATTATCATCTAGCTATTAAAAATAGGGGTAGCTTAAAAGAATTTGACTCTCCTTTTGAAAAAAAACCATTGATTTGTGTAAAAAGTGAATTGGAATTTGCAGACATATACCATCAACAATTTCTAGAGATGATAAGTACCTTTTCAGATGAGGATTTAACATATATTCAAATAGATCGTTCAGATGTAGGCTATATTCGTTCTTTAGGTGATATGTTATTGCGTATAGGTTATCATGAGTCCGTACACGCAGGACAACTCTTACAGTATTTAAGAACAATGGGAGTTGATCGTCCTAAAGTCTGGGATTAAACAAGTTAAGCGCTTATGTATACCACATATACAAACCCAGTTAACATAATCAGCATTTCAGATTCTAACTGTTTCATTAGAATCTCAACTCTGAGACATATAGTGAAATTTTCACTATACACCGCTTGAAGATATTATAAAGTGCCTTGCTGTCGATAAAAAAGTTCCAATTAATTTGACATTATCCAGTCCCTAGAAACCTAACGCGTTTTCTTTTTCAGGTTTCCATCCAATATGCCATATTCGTTTTGAGAAATTCTTTCACTTTCTGCATAGCTTATAGATTACAATAAGCAATGTCAATTCCCATTAAGTGCCCAAAATGGTGATATACGAGTGTGTTTGACATACCTTTGTTATCCACACTGTAAATTCGTTAATCATGTTAATTAACTCACGAATGTACTGGTTTTTGTGATGATCAAACTGTTTGTACGTTTCCTCCACTTTGCTAAAATCAATCCATTTCTTTAGTTTAATCATAGGCGGGTTGGTGCTCAAAAAATACGCGAGTTCTTGCAGCTGATTACTGATTCTCAGCCATGTTTCTGCTTTGATTTCTGTCACTTGGGTAGGTTGATACTGTGGCACATACTTGCAAATCGTGGTGTAGAAATAAGCAAAAGCTTCATCAGCAAAATAGACCGATTCTTTATTCCAATACTTTGCATTGTACTCACCTGGCTTCACTTCGATATAATAAGCATTTTCGACCTTGTCCACGTTGGTTATCATTTCAAAAGGAGATTCCATAGTAACACCTCTTCTTTAGATAACGTTAGTATGTCCGTTTTTATTAGTGATTCACCTAAAAATCACTCCCAAGTTAATATCATGTAATTTTATTTTTTTAACCATTTATAAAACATAGGTATGATTGCCCTTCCTTTGAATAGGTTAGTTGAAAAAAAACATATAGCCGAAAGGAAGTAGCAATTATGCATATAGAAATAAATACCTTATTTACTTTAGGTTCTTTAATGGGTTTATTAGTAGGTGGAGGACTTCTTAAATTAGTTAGTCACCTGTCACGAGGTAGAATTCAGTTTATGTATGCGATATGTGGAGGAATCTTATTAGGGTTGTTATTTTTTGATATCCTTCCTTCCACATCGCATCTGTATGATTTAAAAGGCGTTCTATTAGGCATCGTAGCAGGATATATCGTTATGCTATGCATTGACCTCTTTTTGCATAAAACAAATAGTGCAATTTCACCTTTTCAGTCACTTATTTTATTAACGGCTGCAATCTTTTTTCATAATATTATTACAGGAATTACCTTTGGGATAACAGATCTACATCAGTCAACTTCCGTATTCGTAGCTACCCTCTTACACCAAATTCCAGAGGGTATGGCCCTGATGACGGTGCTCTCCATAGCAAAAATACCTAACGTCTTCTTTTTATTCATTATAGTCCTTCTATCACTATCTTTGGGTGGGAGTCTATTACTTGGAGAAAATGTACAAGCTTCCTCGCTTAAAATACAAGCCTTATCTACCGGAGGAGCAATTGGCACCCTATCTTTTGTTATTTTTCATGAAATAATAGGAAAGGCCATTAGTCACTTCAGAAACCTACATGTATGGCTATTAATATCGCTAGGAGTACTAATTATTTATATTTATCACTATTCCCTTTCACTATTTCATAGTCATTAAACTTATATAGAAAATTTTAGAGATCTTAATTTATAAGGTCTCTTTTTTTATTCTTATAAGATTAATCATATTACATAAGAAATTCAAAAGTCGTGATCCGATTTTTTTCTGATTTGTTAAAAAGAAGTATGAGATTGATTTGGAAACAGCTTTTGAGTGACATAAATGATTTTTGATGAAGTTGAAAATACTAAAACAAATGGTCAAATTAAATCTTTAAATGATGAAGCTTCTGTTAGGGTTTCCCAGAACTTAAAAGCACCATCCCATCATAAAAGAATTAACATTCTGTATCTACTGTCTTAAAAGGAATCTTTAGTATATAAGGCTTTCGGGGATTTAAAGATCCACCCATTGAGTTTTTTGAATAAACTACTTTTAGTGAAATCCAGAACAAGAGAAATAACGTTTTTTCAAACAATGATCATGTTTTTGCAGCAAGGAGAGATTTTTATGGGAAACAACCACAATCACGACCACGGAGATGTATTTCACTCCCATGCTCCGATTGGGAAAATGAAATTAGCATTTTTTCTTACTTTAATTATCCTGGTAGTCGAATTAATTGGAGGATTCATTTCACACAGCTTAGCCCTACTTTCTGATGCTGGACATGTACTTACAGATATTGCAGCCATAGGGCTATCGTGGTTTGCTATGCACCAAGCCCAAAAGCCAGCTTCGGAAAATTTCACTTACGGGTATCACCGTTCAGGGATACTAGCTGCTTTTATTAATGCCATGACGTTAATTGTTATTGCTGTTGTCATACTATACGAAGCGATTGATCGCTTTAAGGATCCCCAACCAGTGGGAAGTACATGGATGTTCATTAGTGCATCTGTTGGTTTAGCCATGAACCTTTACTTAGGTCTTGGCTTAAGGAAGGAAGACAACATCAATGTGAAAAGCGCCGTACTTCATATGATTGGGGATGCAATGGCTTCGGCAGGAGTTATTATCGGAGGACTTATTATCCTATTCACTGGCTGGAATATCGTAGATCCAATCCTAAGTGTTCTTATTGCATTCTTAATTGCTTTGGGCGCATGGAAAATTGTAAAGCAGACAATAGGAATTTTAATGGAAGGTACACCGAAAGGAATCTCTTTAGAAAAAGTAATGGAAACAATTCATGCAGTTAAAGGTGTACTAAATGTCCACGATTTACATGTTTGGAGTATAACTAGTGGGAAAAATGCATTATCCTGTCATGTGGTGTTAAATAATCAAATAAGTTTCCTGGAAAGTCAGGTCATATTAAGAGAAATTGAATCCAAACTTCAACATCAAGAAATTGAGCATGCGACTATCCAGTTAGAAAACGAAGAGCACCCTCATGATGATTCAGCTATTTGCTCTACCACCAAACGTGAAGGTCATTACTAATACAATTTGGTGTTTTTATATGTGTAAACCCTGAAGAATATTGCTGTCGATAATAAACTAAATGTATAGGTCAACAGACAAAAAAATCATGACTCATTTTTACGAATTATTATTTCCCAGCTCTTTCTTACATTATGAATGAGTTTTTGTGTTTTTAAAAAGATATATTTTCACGAACAAAATATTCAAATCTATTGCAGAGTGTTAAAGAAATTATTATCGTTAATAAAATAAAAAGCCATCTAGTATTTGAAGTAAAGGTGGCTTTTTACTATAATATGCACGTCCAGACATACATACTATATCTTTTCATACAATCACATGTAAAAAAGACTAGAAGAATTTAAAGAAAGTATTAATAATAAAAATCACACTTAAAAGTGCAATAAAAACAATCAATTCAATTGTTTCCTCACTATCTTTTATTTTATACTTTAAATCTCTATCTTTAAGCTGTATGTTTTTCTTATATCCTAATTCCATATGATTAATTCCTTCCCTTTATGTATTCGTTTTAATTGGCATGTTTACTATTTGGCTTGTTTCCACATATAAGTTAGCACCCTCTATACTGTGTTCTTATGCTAATGTATTCTCTACTTTAGCTGTTATATTATGAGCAGCGTCTACTCCCAAGATGGAATTTGCGAGAATGGAGATATCTACTACGGGACTCCATAATGTTTTCTCTCTTTTATCCTAACAAAGCAAGTTCAAGTGGGTCTATAGCAACCTTTTTGAAGGATTCTATAAAAATAAACCCCTATCAAGAAAGTTTCGTTAAGTAAAAAAAGTAACAATCTTAGATTTATCTGTTACATGTTTAATTGAATTTATTCAATATTTCATGGGACGTAGCTTAGATATAGGCGATGTTCTATTTAATATGTTTGGAACAGTTATAAGTTATGTGGTTCTTTTAATAAAATAAGCAAGCCAGTAAAATAAAAAAGGACGACTATATAGATAGATGCCTTTTTATTCTAATAAGCTGGTTGATGGTAACTAGGTATATAATTTATAAAACAGAACAACCTACTGCTCCTATACAGTAGGTTGTTCTGTTGGGAATACGTTATTAGTCTGGCCAGATTTGTAGATTCATATACATATAACTTTAAAAATAAACATTGTGATGACTCTGTTTTTAAAAAGCAACCTTACTTAAGTTTTTTTAGTTAAGTAATTGATAAAGTATTTTATTTATTATTTATTTTTTACTATTTACACTTAGTGACGACAAAATAGTTTTTTACAAATTTTACCAAATCGATATTGCTAAATACCACTGAATTTAACGCTCATTCCGTTATCTAGATGAAATAAGAAGATACCTTTTCCTCAGAGTCCATTAGAAGAAATATTTTTTTCATTAAAACCCTCCAACTTATATTTATGGGTTTATTTCTCTGAAAAGACAACAACAATAATTTAGTGGATAGCGTAACAACATTTCTTAATTTATTATTTGAAAGGTTCTTTTTCAGGTAATCCCAATATGTCCGTATTTTTAGGTGTATGCCCTAATAGACGTAACATAACTACAATTTGTCCTTTATGATGTGATTCGTGAGTAATTGAATGGGTAAGCAATTGACGAGGTGTCTTTCTTACAAAACCACTGTTTGCTCTCCAAGCAAGTTCTTTTTCGATAGACTCATCAAATCTATCTGTGAATTGCTCCAATACTTTTTCTACATATCTATCAGCCTGTTGAAAATAATGCTGAATATCGTCTATTTTCATAGTATTAATTACTTCTTTTGTGAATAGTGGTGATGATGTTTCTGAAAGCACAAAAGAACCTAACCAAGCATGGTAGCAACCTGCCACATGAACTAGAGAATCTCTAATATTTTGAAAACCAAATGCAAACTCTTTCGTCAAGTCACCTTCACTCAATTCTCTACACTGCTCTAATAAAGTTTGTCGTGCTTGTTTTACCCATTCATATTCTAGCTTTTCCATAACAATCCCACCTCTCAGACATATAATGAAAAATTATTCTTTACTATACACTCTTTAGAATTATTATTACACCCATTTTTTCATTAATTAGTTAAGTAAATGATAAAGTACTTCGTGTATTAATGACAAATAGATCATTTTTCTACAAAAAATATAAAGTATACAACAAATATGGCCTAGTGACAGGATAGGAATGTTTTGTTTGAAAGGGATTTGTAACTTTTAAATAGAATGATTATGAAAATGGACAGATAATAAAATTTTACACATAAGGAGATAAAACTATGGAAAAAAACAACCTACTAAGAATGGACAATGTCAGCATCGTTGTAGAATCCCTTGATGACGCAATTTCTTTCTTTAAGGAGATTGGCTTGAGTCTCGAAGGGTGGGCCACCGTCGAAGGTCAATGGGGTGGCCGCGTAACGGGATTGGGTTCTCAGCGTGTAGAGATTGCGATGATGGTCACCCCGGATGGTCACAGTCGGATTGAACTTTCGCGATTTCTCAGCCCACCTACTATATCAGATCACCGGAATGCTCCTGTAAACGCTCTCGGCTATCTACGCGTCATGTTCACTGTTGAACACATTGACGAAATGGTATCCAGACTTACTAGATATGGCGCTCAGCTCGTTGGCGAAGTGGTTCAGTACGAGGACTCGTATCGCCTCTGCTACATTCGTGGAGTAGAAGGACTTTTAATCGGTTTGGCAGAGCAACTCAGTAACAAATAAGTAAGTGACGTTTTATAAAAGTCTTTACTGAAATGTACGTTTAACCTATCTGAATCTTCAATAGATCGAGATTATTTTCAGGTTTTTTCAAACCTTTATTTTACTTTTTTGCCCCCTATATATACTTAATTATGGAATTTTTGTTTTAATATTCATAAAAAGGGTATTTGTTCTAAGAATCAACTAAAATAGGAGGAGATCAAATGAGAAGAGCGAAACAAGCTGTTGTAGCTTCTGCTGTAGGTTTAGCTATGTTAGCGACGCCATTAGCTCTACCGAATTTAGGAGGTTCTGCTGGCTCCGCAGAAGCTGCAGAAGTTGGAGGAGACGTAGCGATTGATCCAGTAGCCATAGGACAAGCGATTGCAGATGCGGCTAAAACTGCCGACAATCGAAGTGGTTTTGTTAAGGGAGCGATGGAAAAAGCTTTCTTTGAATCGGGTCAGCAGTATAATGTGATAGTAATGAATTTAAGTCAAGGTTATAATTCCGACCAGTTACAAGGTGTTCAATATTTTGATACGGTAGATTATGATGGTATAACGTTCGGGGTCTGGATATTTGAAGAAGGAACGTTTATTAATGAAGGTGATGGAGGTTATGATAACTGGGCCTTTAGAGGTTGGTTTGAACGCACGGGGGACGATGAGAAAACGGTCAACTTCCATAGACCTTGATCTAATTAAACAGAACCCTATTTAATTAAATAGGGTTCTGTTTGTTTGCTATAAGAATTTTTCTGTTTAAAGAGATTGCAATAAAAAGTCTAGTATAGCGCTTTAGACAACAGTATCTCAATTAGAAATCTTGTTCCTTCCACAGTAGCCCAATTTTTTGTTTTCTCTGAAAAACCTTTTCTAGATAACGTTCCGTTATTTTACGATCACTGTGGCCAAGCTCCTTTTGAATTAAGACAATATCAGCTCCCTGCTGGCTACTATAAATCGCATAAAATGACCAAAATAATGAAGTGAAATCAGTGAAATGGATGGGCTTGAAGCTGCCGGGAAAGGCATTTTAAGCTTTTATTAGCTTTCGTTTTCACTATCGTTATCGTTATCAATATCATTATCGTTGTCAGTATTACCATATTTAAAATCGATAATGTTTTTTCTAATTTCTTCTCTGATTTCAGGGTTTTCTTTTAAGAAAACCTTAGCGTTTTCTCGTCCCTGCCCTAAACGTTCCCCATTATAAGAAAACCAAGATCCAGACTTTTGAACAATATCTACTTCAGAACCAATATCTAAGATTTCTCCTTCTCTTGAGATACCTTCTCCATACATAATATCTACTTCAGCAATGCGGAAAGGAGGTGCCATCTTATTTTTGACTACTTTAATTCTTGTTTTGTTACCAACTATGTCATTTCCCAGTTTAAGTTGTTCAGCGCGGCGAACCTCAAGGCGAACGGAAGAATAGAATTTTAGTGCTCTTCCACCTGGCGTTGTTTCCGGATTTCCAAACATAACGCCTACTTTCTCCCTGATTTGATTGATGAAGATAGCAATGGTTTTAGACTTATTAATTGCTCCAGATAGTTTACGAAGGGCTTGAGACATCAAGCGAGCTTGTAGACCTACATGAGAATCTCCCATTTCCCCTTCAATTTCTTTTTGCGGAACTAATGCTGCTACTGAGTCAACAACAATAATATCTACAGCACCACTTCTAACTAATGCTTCAGCAATTTCAAGTGCCTGCTCACCAGTATCTGGTTGAGATAACAGTAACTCATCAATATCTACACCTAGTTTTCTTGCGTAAACTGGATCAAGTGCGTGTTCAGCATCAATAAAGGCAGCTCGACCTCCATTTTTTTGTACTTCTGCAATCGCATGTAAGGAAACTGTTGTTTTACCTGAGCTTTCGGGTCCGTACACTTCCATGATTCTTCCTTTTGGATAACCATTAATTCCAAGAGCGATATCTAAAGCTAATGAACCTGAGCTAGATGCCTCAACTTTTGTATGTGTGCCTTCCCCCATCTTAATAATTGATCCTGTACCGAATTGTTTTTCAATTTGTTTTAGAGCCATATCTAGTGCTGCTTGTTTATCATTCATAATTTAAAACCTCCGATTGTTAGTACGTTTACAGTAAACGACAATGTATATGGATAAATAATAAGGATTGGCTCAAATGTTTTTGCTCCGTGCGAGAAAATTTTGTGTTTAACTGTCTTGGTTTATTCTATTGTTCCTTTATTTATCTCTAAACCCTTAATATCGAACGAATGTTCCTATTTTGTAATCATACAATAAACGCATCTAGTTGTAAAGGAGAAAGTTTTGTACAAACCAGCCAAAGAAATATCTTTTTTGTAAAAAGTAGGTTTATGCTTTTAATATTTATAGTTATTGAAATTTTAATTTATAAAATAATCCTTATTATAGGAACAAAAAACAATTCATTCTCTTGTATACATTATTCCGGGAGACATGCTAAAAACGAGCCCTTGATAATCAAGGGCTCGTTCACTTTATGTTTTTCTTTTTTATCCTTGAAATACTATTGGTTATTGTGCATTTTTACTACATCTAAATTAAACTCGGTTGCAAAAACTTGTTGTTGTGCCCCATAAAAAAATCCCCCTCCAAATATAGTGTAACCCTCACTCTCAAAGAGTAATTTCTTTACACTATACTTAGAGGAGATAATACCAAATTTTACTGTTTTTCTTGCATTACTTGAGCTACTTCAGTAAAAATTACACCTAATCCATGTGCACCTGCGTCCGGATAACCAAGGCTTCTTTCTCCAACCGTACCAGCACGCCCCATACGTGCAACAATCTGTTCAGTTGATTTTGCTCCTTCAACAGCAGCTTCTGCTGCTTTGACAAGAGCATGTTTCAATCTTTCATCCTCAGCAGCACTTGATGTTAACGTATCTGCATAAGGTACTAAAGCATCGATTAAAGTTTTATCTCCTACAACAGCTCCACGTCCAAAAGAACGTTCTCCTGTTGCTTGAATGCCTTTTACAGACGCTTGGATCATTTCAGCAAATTCTGTTAAAGTCAGTTCGGTTTTAGATTCGGTGTTCTTTCCAGCCGCACGAAATGCTGATCCCCAAATAGGACCTGATGCCCCGCCACAATGCTCCATGATAACGATGGAACAAGCCTCTAAGAAGTTGCCAATATCATTTGATTTATTTTCTAGAATTTCGTGCCATTCAGCTTTCAACTGTTTGAACCCTTTAGCAACACTCATACCAAAGTCTCCGTCACCAGCATGGGAATCTAATTCACAAAACGGTATTTCATTTCTAATAATACATTCACTCATTTGGTCTACCATAAAAATAATATTATTCAACGTCAATCGATTTTCCGTTACTACGGAATATTCTTTGTTGGTTTGCACCTCATAAGACACTTTCGGGGCCTCTACGCTACCGATGATTTCATCATAAGTGACAGCTGGTACTTCACCTTTGATTTTTAACGCAGGAGTATCGCACTCTTCAGATAGGAGACTCTTTAAGTTTTCATCTAATTTCATAATCGAAATAGAAGCACCGGCCATATCAATGGCTGTCATATAGTTTCCGACAAACGTTCTTGCAATCGTTACTTTTCTACGTGACAATTCACGAATGACAGAATGATTTAATAAATACAGTTCTTGAAGAGGTGTGCTTCCAAATCCATTAATTAGGACAGCCACTTCTCCTTTTCCATCTTCTATCCCTATTTCTTTTAATAATGCCGTTACCATGCGCTCTGCAAGTTCGTCTGCTGAAACAATTTTTTCACGACGGATACCAGGTTCTCCATGAATGCCAACGCCAAATTCCATCTCATCTTCTGCAATCTCGAAAGTAGGAGTTCCTTTAGCGGGAACTGTACAAGAAGTTAATCCAATACCAATGCTTTTAACATTCGCAATAGCGCTTTCTGCTGCCTCTTTCACTTTTGATAGATCATATCCGCGTTCTGCTGCAGCACCTGCTATTTTATGGACAAGAACAGTACCAGCCACTCCACGTCTTCCAACTGTATATAAACTGTCCTGTACAGCGATATCATCATCTACTTTTACATAATCCACTTGAATTCCATCTTCTTCAGCTAGATAAGCAGCATTCTTGAAATTCATCATGTCACCACTGTAGTTCTTAATCACGAGTAAAGTTCCCTTATCGCTAGCAGTTTCTTTAATGGCTTGATAAATCTGTATTTGAGAAGGTGAGGCAAATACATCACCACAAACTGCTGCATCTAACATACCCTTCCCGACATACCCAGCATGAGCAGGTTCATGTCCACTGCCGCCCCCGCTAATTATGCTTACTTTATTTTTGTTAATTTGTTCTTTTTTAATGATTTTATATTTTTCAATTAAACTCAGTTCCTGATGTGCTAGAACCATCCCTTTACACATCTCAAGTACGACATCTTCTGGTTTATTAATAATTTTTTTCATCTTATATCAACCTCTTCTTATAATCATTTCCAATTTGATCTGCTGCAAGGATAGCTGCAGCTACTGACTCTGGAGTAACAGGGAATGGCATAGAATAAATAGATTCCTCTGGAATACAAGCTTTGTTAGCTACTTCCATTAACTCTTCTTGTGTAATTTGTTCTACTCCAATATCAGCAAGACAAACTGGGAGTCCTACTGCTAAACAGAAATCTAACACTTCTTCTATTTCCTCAGTTGGCGCATTTTCCAATACCAATTGTGCTAATGTACCAAAAGCTACTTTTTCACCGTGGAAGTAGTGGTGCGCACTTTCTAAAAGAGTAAGCCCATCATGAATGGCATGTGCTCCAGCTAATCCACCACTTTCAAACCCTAATCCTGATAATAAGATATTGGCTTCAATAATGTTTTCTAAGGCTGGAGTAACAACATTATGATCGCTTGCTGCTTTTGCTTTAACTCCGTCCTCTAATAGAGTGTTGTAGCAATGTTCTGCTAAAACTAGCGCTGCATTTGTACCTTTTGCTGGTGCACATACGTCCTCACGCACTCCACAAGGTAATCCAGCATTTACATTAGAGAAAGAACGTGCTGTTGCTCTTGCTTCGAAATAAGTAGATAACGCATCCCCCATACCAGATACTAAGAATCTAGTAGGTGCATTAGCAATGACTGTTGTATCAATTAATACAACACTTGGGCTTTGCTTAAAGTATGCGTAATCATCAAAAGCACCCTCTGGTGTATAGATAACTGCGGAATGACTTGTAGGTGCATCCGTAGCAGCAATTGTTGGGACGATAATTAACCCTTCTCCCTCTGCTACACATTTTGCCGTATCAATTGCCTTACCGCCACCTAAACCAATTGTACAATCACAGTTGTTTTCTTTTGCTATTTCCTGCAATCTAGAAATTTCTGGTCTTGAACATTCGCCATTGAATCCGCCTTCAAAAAATGTAATACCATATTTTTCTGCTGTTGCATCTAATTTGCCTTGTACACGTTTAATGTCTTCAGGATGTGCTATTAAAAGTGCAGAGGTACCAAATGTTTTCACAAAATAACCTAAATTTAAAATCTCATCTTCACCTTGAATGTATTTTGAAGGACTAATAAATGCTTTTCTCATAAATAAAACCTCCTAATTAACTTTGTAATCCCTTACAATCGGAATTTTACTATCTTTTGTGTAAGATTACATTAGTCTTAAATGACGAGTTTTTACAACTTTTTATCGTATTTTTTTGCTCTCTTCATTTAATATGGTATTATTATGACATTATTTCAGGTGAAAATACTACTAGGTTCACGTTGAAAAGAGGTTACCTTTATCACTTAACACTCTTTTATTTTACAAACTCAGGAATAAAATAAAGGTATTCTCAAGTAGGTAATCCAAACTACCACAAGGGAAGTAGAAGCAAGGGAGATAAAAACATCATTGAAAACTACTTACATGAATTTAGATAAAATACTAGATTTAAAAAAATGGCGAAATCTTCAAGATTCACTTGCGCTTGTTACAAAACTAGCGATTGTCACTGTTAACTATAAAGGAGTGCCCATTTCTCAACACAGTGGTGTACGTCCGTTTTGTGAGACTATGCGTAAAGATCCTACTACAGCAAAACTTTGTGAAAAGTGCGATGCGCGGGGAGGATTAGAGGCAGTTAGAACCAATGCTCCTTATATCTATTTATGCCACTGGAATATTGTCGATATTGCCATTCCCATTATAATTGATGATAAATATGTAGGCGCTATCATGGCGGGAGAAGTAAAAATTGAGGATGGTGACAAACATCCTCAATTAGAACAAATGCTTACTGTTCCATCGAAAGGATTTGAACAGAAGTTAAATAATAATGAAGAAATACAGCATCTATATGATTCTATTCCTACTCTATCCTATACAGAAATTAACGAAGCTGCTCAAATGTTATATAGGCTTTGTAACTACATTGTAGAGGAAGCTATGAATAAAAACTTAATTTTAGAAGTATATGAAAAGATGGCTCCAGTAAAAGAGGACCTTTCTACTGAAGATATTTCTTACGGTTATTCTCTAGATAATATTCAAAATATAAAAAAGGAATTAGCCAACACAGTTACTAATGCTTATGTAAAAACGTCTATTAACGATCACTTAGTTTGTAAAAACAAAGTATTACAGCCAGCCTTTGACTACATTTATAAACATAAAAGAGAAAAAATATCTCAGCAAAAGATGGCTGATTTATGTCACATTAGCACAGGTTATTTCAGCCGTATATTTACCAAGGAAACGGGTATGAATTTTTCTGTTTTTATTTCGCTCAAAAAAATAGAGTGGTCCAAGCAATTATTAGAAGAAACGGATTTGTCTATTGCACAGATTAGCGATGAATTAGGTTTTAATGATCCTGGATATTACATCAAGACATTTAAAAAATATGAAAATATAACTCCTAACGTCTATCGGAAATATTATCAAGAAAAGATGTAGAGTTTTCAGTCCTGACGTAAGAAACATATAACTTTTCCATACTGATACTAGTATTCTAAAAAGGGTGCTTTTCAGTATGGAAAAGCAATGAGACACAGTCATGTGCTGGCCTTTACGCTATAAATAATATATAAATCTCTATTCCGCACGCTTATAAACATTGGGTCTCAGGCCTTCAAATATTGGGATGTTTTTTTGTTGTTCTGTAACTTTCTGTATATGGATTTCTGCTGTTATGATTTCTTCTTTGTCTCTCCCCTCTTCTATAATGTTTCCATTTGGATCGATGACCATTGAATGTCCAGCGTATGTGTTGCCGACATGATTTTTATGATTCACATTCCCCACGCTGTTACATGCAATGACGTATACACCATTTTCTATAGCTCGTGCTTTCAATAGTGTTTTCCAATGGTCTATATTTTTAATAGTCCATTGTGCAACGTAGAATACAATTTTTGCACCTTGAGAAGCCGGAAAGCGTGTGATTTCTGGAAAACGTAAATCGTAACATATAATTTGACTAGTTTTGATACCGTTAATTTTGAATACTTCCGGTACTTCATCTCCACCTGTTAAATAATGATGTTCATCTAACATCGGCACGAGATGTATCTTATCTTTTTGGTAGAGTAGCTCCCCTGTTTTTGATACCGCAAAGGCCGTATTATAAATGTTTTTATTCCTTTTATTTGAGACTGAACCTGCAATGATATTCACCTGATGCTCGGTTGCTAAACTTTGGATAAAAGGAAAAGCCCTCTGTAAGTCAATATCAGCTTTTTGTGCTACATTTTTTAAATCATAACCAGTGTTCCACATTTCAGGTATTACAACAATTTCCGTATCTATATCCAGCTTTTCTGCAAATAAGGATACAATACGGTTTTCGTTTTGCTTAACTTCTCCTTCAATAATCTCCATTTGAAATAATTGTATTTTCATGTTTTTCCCTCTTATTCATAGATAAATTTATAAATAGAATATAAATCATTGCTGTATTTGACATCTTCGCCATGTGAAGAAGAAATAATAGAGGGTTTAATTTTATCTATAATTCGCCCGCTATTAATATTTTCATCCATATCAACTGTGAACTTTCGAATCGGTGGATGTAAGGATTCAGCATTAGAAAAAAATAAGTCTCCAGTTAGCAGCACATTGTCATCTTTATGATGGTATATGACATGTCCTGGGGTATGGCCGGGTGTTAGATATACGTCTACGGGTAACGTTTTAATGATATTGTCACTTAAACCTTCAACTTGATGTTCTACACCTGTTGTTTCTTTTTCTGCCTTGTTTGGATACGGTTTTTCGCCATTGATAAAAGGCGTTTCAATTTCGTGTGCGTAAATAGGAATATTTAAATGATCTTTTAAATACTTGGCACCATTAATGTGATCCAAATGGCCATGTGTCAGCAAGATACTCTTGGGAATACCTAAAGATTTTGCTGCATTCAACTGCGCATATGCATAGTCTTCCATTCCGGTATCGATGAGATAAACATCCTCACCATCCACTATGTACCATGTATTGATCTTAACTCGGATACCAACGACGGTTTCATAAGTGAGCCTATAAACATGTTCAGATATTTGAACCAATTCCAATTCATACACCTTCTTCTGATTTATTTGATATCATAAGTGTAGTCAGAAAAAATAGGAGTAACAAGAAGGCACAAATTTGTTACTCCCCATTGAGGTGAGGAAATGTCAGAGTTTAAAAGTGATCAATACGGCCCTTGTACGTTAACTGTAAAGCAAGCCTGTCCAATTGAATTAGCGATGCATATTATGGGCGGTAAATGGAAAGGCATTATTTTGTCTTTGTTATCAAAGTCACCTATGTATTATAATGCAATGCGCCGTGAAATACCGGGTATTACTCAGCGCATCCTTACACTCCAGCTTCGCGATATGGAAAAAGACGGATTAATAGAAAGAGAAGAAACAAACGATAACCCTAAAAGAGTTTTATATTATTTAACAGAGCTTGGAGAAAGTTTTATCCCAATACTTAAATCTTTAGAGAAATGGGGCAATGCTTATATAAGCAAGCAGGAAGAAGGAATAAAAGAGTCTCAATAATTAAGGAGAGTTGGCATTTTTATTTTTGGTAACAGACTCTTTAGAATTTAGCCTATACATGGCTATAAACTCCCAAATTTAGTTTTCTATACATAAACATCTATAGCTATTTTAATGAAGATTAAGAAATAGTGATAACGATACAAATACTAAAGTTTCTACTATTTTTTTTAGAATGGCATGATTTTTTTCATTTTCCTTTCGAAAAGGCATATGTTAGTTAATAAAAGATACCTTTATTGTTGAAAGGAAATTGATCCTATGATTGCGTCAAAGGTTAAATTTGCTGCCTCGTTCTATGCAATAATGTCTATTAGTTTTTGGGGAATTTCCTTTGTCTCTACCAAAGCTGTTTTAGATAAACTAGATCCATACACACTCCTTGTTCTTCGTTTTGGAATTGGGGCACTTTTTTTATTGGTATTATTAGTGCTAAAGAGATATCCATTAAACATTCCGCTTAAGTATATTCCTCATTTGATTGTGTTAGGTATCCTTGGAGTATTCATTCATCAAGTTATTCAGGCAACAGCACTTCTCACAATAAATGCTTCTGCAGCAGGGTGGATTATTTCGTTTTCTCCTGTATTTACGGTCATTCTCTCCGTATTTTTTTTGCATGAAAAGATGACGTTATTAAAAGCATCAGGGATTATTGTAGCTATTATTGGCGTTCTACTGGTGACCACTTCTAGCAATCAGCATTCACTTCAGCTTCCGGTTAATATCGGTTACCTGTTAATGATTTTAAGTACGTTAAACTGGGCAATCTATTCTGTCCTATTAAAAAAGCTGGATATCCAACTTCCCTCTCTTGTTGTTACGTTTTATATGTGTTTAATAGGATTTACTCTAACGACTCCTTTTCTCGTAAGAAATAAAGGCTGGGAGATCATGCCTTTTTTAACAAGCGTGGAGTGGGCTCATTTATTATTTCTCGGTGTATTCGTTTCAGGTGTTGCCTATTGGTACTGGGCAAAGGCATTAGAGGTTTTAGAGGCGTCCCAGGTATCTCTGTTCCTTTATTTAGAACCAGTAGCGACATTGATAACAGCTGTTTTACTGTTACGAGAAAAGATTATTCCCGTCAGCATATTAGGAGGAGTCATAATTATAGTGGGAGTGATTGTAGCCAATGGAAGACTACTAACTTTTTTAAGGTACTTGCCGTGGAGAAACAAAAAATTGTAGCTATGCAGAAAAACCAAAAATTTGTGCTGCTCATAAGGAGGTAATGCGTGTATGAGCTTAATTGAACAGGTAAAGCATATTTTAGATAACTTGGACTCCCCTACCAAATTGGAACTGAGAGAGGCTCTTTTGGCTTTAGATATAAACTTTAATGATTTAAAACCACTATTGCAGTCAGCAAAAGACAAGCCATACTATAGAAAGCTTCTCTATCAAAATGACGAAGTGGAATTACTTGTTATGAATTGGTCAGCAATAGAGTGTGCTCCTCACGATCACGGTCATTCGCATGGATGGATTCAAGTAGTAAATGGTACAACTATAAATACGGTTTACGAAGTTAAAGAAAACCAAATGCCAGAAGAGCTGTTTTCTCAGCATCAGGGAAAAGGTAAGCTTTTTTTTGCTCCCAAGAAAGGTGTGCACAAGATGAAGAGTGCTGAAGGCGCGGGTCTAGTTACTCTTCATCTCTACTCTCCCCCAATCAAGGAGATGATGGTTTATGATTTCAAAACATGCGCTGCTTGCATTGTATCTGATGATTGTGGAGCGTGGTGGCCAGATCATCTTCGTCAAAAGGTAAGAGAGATTCAATTAAAGAAGAAAGAATGATGTTTGTTGACCCTTGGAATATTTCTCATACAGAAACAAAATAACTGTTTAGTCGAGTTAAAGGACGTACATCACGAGATTTTCTTGTTTACAGTTAGCTGTCTTAGTAAGAAAACTCCACTAAACATAATCGATTTTATGCTAAATAAAAAAGACAGAAAGAGTCTACTTCTTCCTGTCTTTTTTGTCATTTAAGCATCAGCAACATGAGTTGCTGGCAGGTGACTTTTCATTCACCCCAACGCTATCCTCAGTCTTATGAACCTCACTATCAGATTTCGTAAAAAAAAACTCCCACTCGTTCCCGTCAGGATCTGTTACCCAAAACTTATCTTGCACAGCATAGCAGCAGGTCGTATCTATTTCTTCCCGAGCAAAGAATCCCTCTTTTTCTAGTCGTGATTTATGAGAATGAATCTCCTCAGGAGTTTCTACTTGGAAGCCGAAATGATTCACTTGATTACCTTTTACATCGTCACGTACGTTCAAGGTGAAATTTAATCCGGGTTCATCTAACAAGAATTTAGCATAATCTATTTTCGTTTTCACAGGTTGAACGCCAAATACCTTTTGATAAAACTTAATGGACGCCTCTAGATTCGTTACATTAATTCCTACATGAACATATTTCATTCACACTTCCTCCTTCGCATGCTAAATAATATTATTTGGAATGTAGTAAATTAAGAACATGGGCCGCTTTTACTTGTATCTTTTCTAAACAAGCAGCATAGTTCTTCTGATAAGAGATGGTTCACCTCTTTATCATTTAAATCGTAATAACTCCATGTCCCTTTTGTTTCTTTTGTGATGAGGTTTGCTTCTAATAAAATCTTTAAGTGGTAGGAAAGTTTAGATTGAGACATCCCAAAGAATTCAGTTAGATCACATACGCATGTCTGTCCTCGCTGGCAGAGCTCATACATAATTTCTAATCTCTTTTGATCAGCAAGAGCTTTAAATTTTTGTTCGTACTGTTTAAATGGGTGCTTTCCTTCCTTGACTGTTTCCATTGTCATTCTCCTTCATCAATTTTTTTTGATTTAAAGTTCGAAGCTCTCGGTAGCTTTTTTAAAGTTACTGTATGTAGTTTCCCCTCTTAACGTAGGATCTTGATGAAAAAAACGCTGAAAGATTAGACTTTGTGCTTCCTTATAGTTCATCCCTTGAGTGTTCATAACTAAATGAAAATAGGCTCGAAAGTACGTAACCGATAAGTTTCCAGAGTTGTTGACTCTCACTGCTTTCACTCTCACTTTTATAAATCAATTTTTTTTGATGTATTCATCATATCTGGAAAATTTAGATAAATCAAGACATTAATCAAATTTTTTTGTTTAATAGTAGTGTATATTTTTGTTGAATGTATAATAAAATACTTATATAATTATATTTGAAAATAAGGAGGTGAGTTGGATTGGATGTAAAAGTACAAATAGAAATGGAGAAAGCAGCACAGATACTGAAGCTGCTTGGCGATAAGACAAGATTATCTATGATGAAACTGCTCCAAAATAACGAGTGCTGTGTTTGTGAGCTAGTTGAAATTTATAAAGCAAGTCAACCGGCTATTAGCCAACACTTGCGTAAATTAAGAGATATCGAACTTGTAAAGGAAAGACGACAAGGACATTGGATTTTCTATTCATTAAATAAAGAAACCGGCTATTATCAGTTTGTCCTTAATATACTTGAATCTTTACCAAGCGAAGATGGACGATTAAAAGAACTAGAAAAACAAGGATTACGCATTAGTTGTTGCTAATAGTAGGAGGTTTGTAAAGTGGTATCAGTTATAGTAGCCTCCCTCATCTTCTTAGTGACATTGATTTTTGTCATTTGGCAGCCAAAGAACTTGTCTATTGGTTGGTCAGCGTGTGGAGGCGCAGTAATAGCTCTTTTAGCAGGTGTGGTTGATTTCCATGACGTGCTGGATGTAACTCAAATTGTATGGAACGCAACGTTAACGTTTATTGCAGTTATTATTATTTCTTTAATTTTAGATGAAATTGGATTTTTTGAGTGGGCAGCGTTACATATGGCGCGTGCTGCAGGAGGAAATGGCGTTCGCATGTTTGTATATGTATCCCTCCTAGGAGCTGTAGTAGCCGCATTATTCGCAAATGATGGGGCAGCCTTAATTCTAACACCTATCGTACTTGCTATGGTGCGGGCACTCAAATTTGAAGATAAAATGGTCTTTCCTTTTATTATCGCCAGTGGATTCATTGCGGATACAACATCGTTACCTCTTGTAGTAAGTAACTTGGTCAACATTGTATCAGCTGATTTCTTTGGTATTCGTTTTTCTGAATTTGCCTCACGCATGATTGTGCCAGATTTATTTTCACTTTTGGCAAGTATTACTGTCTTGTATTTGTATTTTCGTAAAAGCATCCCTAAGAAATACAATCTAGATGATTTACAGAAACCTGTTGAGGCCATTAAAGACATGAAAATGTTCCGTTTATCAGGAATCGTTTTATTTATTTTAGTTCTTGGTTACTTTATTGGTGAGTTCTTCAATGTTCCAGTTTCTATTATCGCAGGTATTATTGCCATTTTATTCTTAGGAATAGCAAGAAAAAGCCCGGCTGTTCACACGAGAAAAGTGTTAGCAGGAGCTCCGTGGGCGATTGTTTTCTTTTCGATTGGTATGTATGTTGTTGTGTATGGATTACGCAATGTGGGGCTAAGTGAAGTGCTAGCAAGCCTTATTCAAACAACCGCTGATCAAGGATTATTTGCAGCAACCATTGGTATGGGATTTATTGCAGCCATTCTCTCATCGACTATGAACAACATGCCAACCGTGATGATTGATGCTTTGGCCATTGATGCAACTTCTGCAACAGGTACGATTAAAGAAGCTCTGATTTATGCAAATGTCATTGGTTCGGATTTAGGACCAAAGATTACACCTATTGGCTCTCTAGCGACGCTCTTATGGCTTCATGTTCTCTCGACAAAAGGAGTTAAGATTTCTTGGGGAACTTATTTTAAAACAGGTATTATCTTAACCATCCCAACATTGTTTATTACACTTGTTGGTTTATATATTTGGTTATCAATTATTTCTTAACACATCATAAAGGAGATTTTACACATGTCTAAAAAAACACTTTATTTCTTATGTACAGGTAACTCTTGCCGTAGCCAAATGGCTGAAGGATGGGCAAAAAAATATCTAAATAACAATGAATGGGATGTACGCAGTGCGGGATTAGAAGCTCATGGATTAAATCCTAACGCTGTAAAAGCAATGAAAGAAGCTGGTGTTGATATTTCAAACCAAACATCTGATATTATTGATCCTGAAATTTTAAATAATGCAGATTTAGTGGTTACATTATGTGGCCATGCAGCTGATCATTGCCCCGTAACACCTCCTCATGTGAAGCGTGAACACTGGGGATTTGATGATCCTGCAAAAGCAGAAGGAACAGATGAAGAGAAATGGGCATTCTTTCAACGTGTCCGTGATGAAATTGGTGAGCGTATTCAGCGTTTTGCCGAAACAGGTAAATAATTAATTAAGAAGCAGTCTATTTGTGTAGACTGCTTTATTTTTTCTCCACTAATAAGGGGCTTTTCACTTTTATAGTTCCTGAAAATAATAGGCTCTTGTTTAGTACCTGAACGGCTAATAATTAATTGTTCGTAATAAATGCCACCTCTGATGTAAACCGTAGTTCCGGGTGGAGCTGCTTCACTTGCCTTTCTTAATGTTCTAAAAGGTTTGCTTTTAGTACCTAAGTTTTTGTCGTCCCCTGTAGGAGAAACGTAGATCTCATGATGTATAGGTTCTACTGAAGGCTGATTAGCTGCCTCAACCCTTTGGTTTATACAACACAGTAAAATAAGAAAAATACCAACTACTTTTTTCATAAGATACTCCTTAAAGTTAATGAGTTTCACTTACAAGATGTTTAAATTATACTATTGCTCTTTTAATAAATATGTAAAACATCGCACTATGTCTTGTTATTTTTTAAAACTACAGCAACTTTTACATTTAAAACGGAAAGTGCTAAAGTAATGCTAGAATATGGAGGTTTGAGAAATGAATAAGGAACTTAAGTTACGTCCTTTGGAAAGAGAAGATTTAAAATTTGTCCATGAACTCAATAATGATGCAAATATTATGTCTTATTGGTTTGAAGAGCCTTATGAAGCTTTTGTAGAGCTACAGGACTTATATGATAAACATATTCACGATCAAGGTGAGCGTCGGTTCATACTAGAAAAGGACGGGGATATGCTTGGATTAGTGGAATTGGTCGAAATTGATTATATTCATCGTAGAGCAGAGTTTCAAATTATCATTGACCCTACATATCAAGGTCATGGTTACGCCATGGTTGCCACAAATCTAGCAATGAATTATGCCTTTTCGGTATTGAATATGCATAAACTTTACTTAATTGTAGACAAGGAAAACGAAAAAGCAATTCATATCTATAAGAAGGTCGGTTTTTCTATTGAAGGTGAGTTAAAAGATGAATTTTTTGTCGATGGAAGCTATCATAACGCTATAAGAATGTGTATGTTTCAAAAAGAATATTTACAAACCAAAAATAAAAACTAAGGTTGAATTAGTATAAGCTTCCTGCTCAGACGCAACAGGAGCTTTTCTCTTTTTAAGCTGTAGATGATATACAAATTTCTATTCTGCATGCTTATAAACATCCGGTCTCAGGCTTTCAAATATTGAAAAGAGCCCTTACCATGGCGGTAAAGGCTCTTCATATGCTCTTCCCTGATGGGAGTCTTATGTTATCTTTAGTTAAGGTCTATGAAAATTGACTGTTTTCTCGTCATCTCCTGTGCGTTCAAACCAACCTCTAAAGGCCCAGTTATCATAACCTCCATCACCTTCATTAATAAATGTTCCTTCTTCAAATATCCAGACTCCATACGTAATACCATCATAATCTACGGTATCGCCTAATTGGAAAAAGTTGCGGTAGCTTATTCAACATGATAATCAACTATTATTTAATAGATTTAGTCGCAATATAACAAGGCATATATTTGGTGATTTTTCCCTTGTGGTGATGATCTTCATAAAGATCTTGTAAGGTGAATCCAGCTTTTAGCTGTCCGCCAATTTGAGTTTCTAATGAATGGCTAAACTGTACACCGCCATTTTTTATAAGTTCTTCATCATTTTCTACTGTGTTTTTAGTTCCATCATAAGGTAATTTATTAACCACTTGTAATGCTTTCTCATCTTCTCCAAATAAATAAAGAGCAGGATTTGCAAAGCCAGATAGCAGGACGCCACCTTTTTTAAGAACTCTAAAACATTCTTGCCAAACGTGTTCAACATCTTGAACATAGCAGTTTGATACAGGGTTAAAAATCATATCGAACGTCTCATCTTCAAATGGAAATGTCTTACTCATATCCCCTTTAACTAAGTCAATAGAGTAGCCTTCTCTAGTGGACACCATTTTTTCTAATTCTAATTGCTTATCAGAGTAGTCAAAAACCGTAACTTCCGCATGTTGGGCTGCAAAGACTGGGCACTGCTGTCCTCCTCCGCTAGCAAGTCCCAATATTTTCGCTTTTTTAAATGGAATAAACCAGTTATGCGGAACAGGCTTACAAGGTGTTAAGTAGATATCAAAATTACCTTGAGTTGCATCTACAAAATCTTGATGATTAATAGCTAATGACCATTCTCCTCCAGCTGAAGCCCATTCATCCCACATTTCGGAGTTGATTTTTGTATAATTAGATTTTTGCGTCATAGTTAATCCCCCTTTACCTTTTTACGTACTTTGTTTAATTTTACCATGTCACTAGAAGAATAATTTAGATGTACTAATTAATTTGTTCTGTTTCAGATAATTAATCTGTACTAGAGAAGTACTTAATAGATATTTTTAAAAATAAAAAACACCCTTTTGAAAAATCAAAAGGGTGTTTATATCTTAAATATAAAAGTTTGTATATAAACAAGGTACGAGTTTTATTTTTAATGGCTTGTCTCGAAGCTTTCAGCCATCATAAGGTCATTTTTGTAGGCAGCCATTGCGAGTTCATATCGTACCTTTTGGCTCGCTTCTACAAAATCAGCTTCCTTTACAAGTCCTGATAATGAATATTGGTGACCTTTAAAACCTACGTTCAGTTCAGTAATTTGATTGAATTGAAAGCTCTCTATAGGAATTCCATTCACATCTTTTAACAAATATTGACCATATTTCTCGTTACATGTTTGTGCTACCTGCTCCATTACTTTGAAGGCATCGTCCGGGTTTTGCCTATAGTTGAGAATAAGACTTTCATTTACCCGGCGTCTTCCTCGGGTTCCGTTCTGAAGTTCCGTAATGTTGCTATATGAGACGGTATAGAGGTAGCCGTCATATTGACGAATCTTTAAGTAACGCATCGTAATTTCTTCTATTTTCCCTTGACGGTTTCCGTTGAGAATAACATAATCTCCGTGGTGGATCTGGCGTTCAAACAAGTAAGTCAGTCCCATTATATAATCACGGATGATATGCTGGAGGATTATTGCCAGGGCACTGGCTAACACTACCGAACTAGTGAGAATCTTTCCGAAGTCAAAGAAATGGCTAAGCACATAAATAAAGAAAAAAGCCAGCCCCAATACTCTTGTGACCTGATTAGAAAAGTGCATGAGCGTCTCTTCTCGTTTTTCATCTAAAAAGCTCGTTTTATCAAAGAAAAGCTTAATGAATTTGCGAATAAAATAAACGATAAGTACAATCAGCAGCCCTACCGTTAAAACCTTTACGGGAAACTGCTGGAAAAATTCAGTGAAAACCAACTTACCCACTCCTTATTTCTAACACTATACCAAAAAAATGTACGGAAAGACAAAAATCTTCGGTTCCTTACAAACCTTAATGATAATAGCACGGTTTCCTCAAAAAAAGAAGCATATTCTATGCTTCTTGAAGGTCGGTCATATTCGGCGACAGTCTTTCAAATTGTCTTCCATCCTTATATATCTTTTGAATTTTGGAGGCTTTCTAATAAAGACATTCCTATATGTTCATCCTTATTTCTACTTAGTCTATAATTAGCTAAAACGACGGAAGCAACTTTCTTTTCTTTATCAATCCCTAAAAATGAGCTGAAGCATCCTGTTCCACCGCCGTGCAATATCACATTATTGTTTTTCTTTAAAAGCAACCATCCAAGACCCATATCAAACTTCTTTGTTCCATTGGCGTATTTTTTATAACAAAAAGACAGATATGGGTTATCTTCATCCATATTTATTTTTGCGTATTTAAGTAAATCATCAGCGGTTGAGGATACTGCGCCCGCAGGTGATATAAAATTCCCCTTGTCCCACTGCCAGTTGCCACAATCATTATTTTTGCGGTCATAGCCATGTAGATTATTGTTTGAAGCGCCTAAACAAGTATCCTTTAGTCCAAGCTCATTAAGAAGAAAGTCATTCATAGTATCCCAATACCCCTTCCCCGATATCATTCCCAACACGTATCCAATAAGGGATATACCGAAATTGGAATACTTCCATGAATAATCTACTTCTTTTAATTTACTTTTTTCAATCAGCATCTTCATTTTGTTAAAATCCATATGTAACGGATTATTTTTATTCAAATCACTTCCGCCAAAAATCAAATTAAAAATTATTTTAAAATATTCCCGTTTATTTAAAGGTAAGCTTCCTGAATATCCAGAAGAGTGAGTAGCGAGGCGGAGCAATGTAGGATAATACGTGTCTTCCTTAAGTTCTTTTATGTACTTTCGTATAGAATCGTTTAGTGTCAACTTGTTTTCAGATATGTATTTTGATAGCAGCGATATAGTAAAAGTCTTAGTAATAGAACCAATTTCATAATGGTATTTTTCGGATGAGTCAATTTCACCGCTTTCATTATAAATTTTGATAACATATTGGTTGTCCGTTAAATAGCCAACGGTTAATTTCAAATTCTTTTTTCCTCTACAGGTCTTGTTAATTAATCGTACTGTTTCATCACTGATTTCAAACATAATGAGTGCTCTCCCTTATCCTTTATTTCGAAAATCATTAAAAGGATCGATATGCTTCAAAGTAAAGTAGCCTATCAAATTTATTTTTATAAGTTCTTTTTTATATTATCAATTGCTTGAACTCTTCGACTTTCAAGCTCCCTTATCACTCTCAACTGTAATTCATTGTGATCTTCATCCATTTTGATGTTGCCTTCTTCTTCAAATCCATCATGTTCTTCCCCGTCAAAGCTATAAAGTTTCTTTAAAAGCTTCCACATTATTTCCAACTCTTCGGTTGAAAACTTTTTAAAAAGGTCTTCCAAAAAGAAAATTCCTTTTTCTGAAACAACAAGCAGCGCCTCTTTTCCCTCTTTTGTGATTTTCACGTTAACTGCACGTTTATCTTTACTGCTAGGAACCACGTCAACATACCCCTTCTTTTCCATAATGGTAATTAACTGCTTGACGCTTTGTTTTGTGGTTCCTAATTTTCTAGCAATATTATTTAACGTTGTTTCATCTTCAGGTAAATGAGCAATTGCCACCATCGCCATATGCTGTCTTGATGTTAAGAGCTCAAGAGACTGATCTCCTTTCACCTGGACTTTATTTGCCAGAGAAAATAAGGTAGCGTAAGTTTGCTGCATTAAAAAAAGATCTTTATAAATATCCATATTAACCCTCCATTTTAGACAATATATTGTCTAAAATAATAGTATATTTTGGTAATTATGTCAATGTACTGTTTATTTTAATTTTGACTATTCTGTTACACTAAAGCAGGCAAAGAAATAGTGGCCTTTCGTAAGCAAAAGTTGTCCTTTCTATATCTAATTAGATATACTAAAAAGGCACTCTAATTTAATATCACTCTAAAAAAATGTAAGAAAACCGATATGAAGTAAAGGAGAAAAAACATGAACCAACACACACAACCTTTAAACCCTATCGCCTTCCACCTTGGTCCACTTGAGGTCCATTGGTATGGAATTATTATAGGGATAGGAGCTTTTTTAGGCTTTTTGTTAGCCTCGAAAGAAGGAAAGAAACGAGGTATCTCTTCAGAAACCATCTCTGATTTACTTCTGCTAGCACTACCCATTGCTATCGTTACTGCTCGAATTTACTACGTACTTTTTGAATGGAGTTACTATAAAGACCACCCAGGCGAAATTATAGCAATTTGGCATGGAGGCATAGCTATTCACGGTGGAATTATTGGATCTGTATTAACAGCTATATGGTTTTGCAGAAAAAAGAATCTTTCTTTTTGGAAAATGGCTGATGTTTTAGCTCCTAGCTTATTATTAGGCCAAGCTATTGGCCGGTGGGGAAACTTTATGAATCAAGAAGCACATGGCGGACCTGTTACACGTCAGTTTTTAGAAACTTTACATTTACCTGATTTTATTGTTAATCAAATGTATATCAATGGAACTTATTATCATCCTACATTCCTTTATGAATCCCTTTGGAACATAATAGGTGTTCTTGTCTTGATCGTACTAAGAAAATCTTTGTTAAAAAGAGGCGAAGTCTTTCTTACTTACCTACTATGGTATTCGATAGGACGATTTTTTATAGAGGGATTGCGTACAGATAGCTTAATGCTAACTTCTCATATCAGAATAGCTCAGCTCGTTTCTTTCCTTTGCGTGCTAGGCAGTTTGATCGTGCTATGGTATAGACGTAAAAAAGGCTTAGCAACTAGTAAGACTGTATCTCTCTCATAAGCACATATGTTTTTGTATGAATGATTTTTTAAAGAATTAAAGGATAAAAACATACAAAAGGAGCAAATTGATTTTCAGTAACTCTGAAGATCAACTTGCTCTTTTTTTGTTTCGTTTATTAATATTTTTAATCTTAATAATGATTTATCTATATTTTACTAATAATAAAATGTCTTTTATAGTTAAATTATACACTTCTTGTGTGAAGCCGTGCTTGATAAGAATTCATATTGGAGATGAAATGTATGATAAATATAAATAAAGCCCAAAAGCGGACTGTATTCTTACGAACAAATGCCCGGACGTCATCTAATGTTTCTTTATGGGCCGGAGGAATTGCTTTTACTTTTCTTTTTGCTTTACTTGCTTATGGATTAGCGAAAGTCCCGAGATTTAATCATATCGGTCCACTAGCCTGTTCAATTATAATGGCAGTAATCTATCGTCAAATTTGGGGATACCCCGAAAAAATAAGGTTTGGAATTGAGTTCTCTTGTAAAAAGCTGTTACGTTATGCGATTGTTTTATATGGACTAAAACTTAATATTGATGTTGTTATTCATCAAGGGCTAGGAATGCTACTTCGCGATGTGGGAACGGCTGTATTTGCGATTGTTTTAACAATTCTTCTAGCCAAATGGATGAAGGCTGATCGTGGTTTATCTCTTCTTTTAGGAATAGGAACAGGAATATGCGGTGCGGCAGCTATTGCAGCTGTTTCTCCGATTGTAAAAGCAAAAGAAGAAGATACAGCTATCGGAGCTGGTGTTATCGCTTTAGTGGGAACTCTATTTGCAATTGGATATACCATTTTAAGACCTTATATACATTTAACAAATATACAATATGGAATTTGGTCAGGCGTTGGCCTCCATGAAATTGCCCATGTAGCTCTAGCTGCAGCACCAGCTGGACGCGACGCCCTAGCTATTGGCCTGTTGGCTAAGTTAGGCAGAGTGCTTTTACTTGTGCCATTAAGCTTTATCTTAATGTACTGGATGAAGCGAACAGGAAAAATGGAAAAGGATACGAAGATTGAATTTCCTTGGTTTTTAATAGGTTTTATCATCATGAGTATTTTTGGAAGTTATGTCGTAGGCAAGCACCTTATCATACCTAAAACGATTATGAATGATATTTCAACTCTAACCACGTTTCTTTTAACAATGGCTATGGTCGGCTTAGGGTTAAATGTAAGTATGAAGGCTCTTCGAACAAAAGCATTAAAGCCGTTGATTGCGATGTTTATTACCTCTATACTCTTATCATTTCTTACGTTTTGGACGATGTAAAGACCAGTAAATTAAAATGATTAAGTAACAGCTAATACTTCGTATACAACTGTTAATGTGAAAAAGTCTTTTATTTCTCAGGTTTTAAATATCTTTCCAAATTTATGGATTAATTATAGAGAAATCTAAACCTATACTAGATACTAATGGCAGTTCCTCTCCTTAATAAACGGTTTCAATTAAAAAACACCCTTTATTGCAGTAAGTAGTGATGTAATAAAGGGTGTGTTTGTATATACTAGGGGTTGTAGTGCTGAACTTGGTGTTGTTTTAAGAGCATCAAGCGGATGAAAAGATAAAGCATCTTCTACCCATGGAATACAGTAAAGCATAGACACATTTAGAAAATACATTGACGCCTTTGAATCAGTCATGGTATAAACACAATAGGAGAGTTTAGTGCTTAAAAGCATAAAAGCGATAAAGTTTAAAAAAATACATAAATAGACGACATAGGAGGAAATAAATACCATGGAACATAATAGCAAAATTATAGACTGTACCATTCGTGACGGAGGTTTAATTAATAATTGGGATTTTAGCGTTGAATTTGTGCAAGACTTATATAACGGCCTAAGCGCAGCCGGCGTTGAATATATGGAGATCGGTTATAAAAATTCACCTAAGCTTCTTCAAGCAACTGAGCCCAACCCATGGAGATTTCTTGACGATAACTTTCTCAAAGAAATTATCCCTGAGAAAAAGTTCACGAAGCTATCTGCTTTAGTAGATATCGGGCGTGTAGATTCGAATGACATCCTGCCGCGTGAACAAAGTATGTTAGATATGATTCGAGTGGCATGCTATATTCGCGAAGTAGATAAAGGCTTAGAGCTTATAAAAATGTTCCACGATTTAGGCTATGAGACTTCACTTAACATTATGGCACTATCTAGCGTACCGGAAAATCAGCTTATTGAAGCATTTGAAATGGTAAAGAAAAGCCCCGTAGATGTTGTGTATATTGTTGACTCCTTTGGAAGCCTAGACCCTGCCGATATCGAGCATCAAGTGAAAAAGTTCCAAGCCATGATTCCTAGCAAGCAGCTTGGGATCCATACGCATAACAACATGCAACTAGCTTTTGCTAATACATTAACTGCGATGCGTAATGGCGTTACATTCCTTGATTCATCTGTTTATGGTATGGGCCGTGCAGCTGGTAACTGTAACACAGAGCTGCTTGTTAGCTACATACCAAAACCAAGCTATGAGATGAAGCCGATTCTTGGCGTAATTGAAAAGCATATGCTTGAAATGCGTCAAAAGTGGGAATGGGGCTATATCATTCCTTACATGATTTCTGGTGTGCTGAATGAACATCCACGTGTTGCTATGGCTTACCGTGATAGCGAGGATCGTGACAAATTCGTAGATTTTTATGACAAAGTAACGTCTCCAGAAGTTACTACGTCTCCAGCATCAAAATAAGTTAAAATGCTAAAAGTACCTCTGTTAATCGGGGTATTTTTTTGTTTTCGTACAAAAAGCCCATGATTGTATAGCATATCCTTAAACTTTGATACCCTCGATCTCGACAATTAACTAAATGTAAACAGTCGTGCTCTTCTTAAACTATTATTTATGTATATAAACCGGCGTTCCAATAGGAACTGCAGAGGAAAGTTCTAGAATATCTTCATTATCCATTCTGACACATCCATGTGACATATCTCTGCCAATAGAAGCTGGATCATTGGTCCCGTGTATTCCATATGTAGGCTTTGACAGTCCCATCCATAAGGGGCCAAATACAGCTGGAGGGGTCGTATCTTTATTAATGATTTTAAATTTTCCAGTTGGAGTTGGAGTAATCATTTTCCCTACAGCAATAGGATATGTCTTTACTAATTTAGCTCCATCATATAGTTTTAATTGATGCTGCTTTATTGAGACATCTATCCTTTTTGCCATAGAAGAACCCCCCACCCTCTTATAATTTACTATACATGAAATTTTCTGGATTGATCCATAATGACTACTGCTATTTATACCGTTCTAATAGTGAAAAATTTCTTTAAAAGCCAAGGCCCTGGCGTAAATCCAAGTGTTAATTGCCAAGCTCCTATTGCTTGCAAGCCGAATTGACGAACTAACACCATTTTTTCACTCATGCTTCTTACATCTTCAAACCATACTTCATGCATCTGCCCCGCTTGATCTTTATATCGAAAAAATGGGGATTTGTACTCCTTTGAATATTGGATGGGCGACTGATATCTCATCGCTGTTTTAATCGCATTTTGATTTGATATAGCAGATGCTACTGTCCCAGGCCTGTAAGGAATTGACCAGTTATATCCATACAACGGGACTCCAATGATAAGTTTTCTTCGAGGAATACTTTTTATCGCGAATTCTATTGTTCTTTGTACTTCAGTAATAGGTGCAACAGGCCCTGGTTCGCTGCCTGCATGATGCCAATCATATGCCATAATGAACATATAGTTAACAACTGCACCTATTCCCCCGTAATCATACCCTTTTAACCAAGGAATATCTTCGCTTGTCTTGGCTGGAACCGCTATGGTCAACACGTACCCTGCAGGTTTTAAACGTTCACCCAACTGACGTAAAAATCCTGTAAAAAGATCTCTATCCTCGGCCTTTACACGTTCAAAATCAATATTCACCCCTCCGTATCCTTTTCTAGATACTAAATAAAAAATATTATTAACAAGATTGTTTCTTGCCTGAGGATTATTTAAAACTTGATGGGCAAGATCAGAACTAAATCCTTCAGAAGTTAGATTAGTAATCGTAACTAACGGTGTAACTCGGTTTTTCCAAGTCGTTTCAATCGCTACTAAATCGTTTAAATTATTTATAATATCTCCATTGCTGCCAAAATGATATTCAAAAATAGAAATGGACGAGGAATAAGTTGCAAAATCAGTAATTAAATTGCGATCTAATTCTGGATTTCGAACAGCATAGTATTGCAGTGTACCTGCAATGTAGTTGGATATATTAGGGATTTTTATTTTCATTCCCACCTGCAAATAATTATAATGAACTGAAGAATTAACCCTTTTTAATTCTTCTAAGGATACATAAGCTTTTTTAGCAATGCTGCTCATTGTATCACCAGGTTGAACTGTGTATACATAAGAAGCTATAAGTAAGGCCTGACCTGGAACAATATTCGTTTCTTCTAACCCATTTACACTTCTGAGCTGTGCAATGGGATAATCATATCTGCTGCTTATTGAAGACAACGTATCACCAGGTTGAACTATATAAACAAACATGTTTTCTCCTCCTATGTACTCTTTATCGAATTATGTTTTATTTCGTGATAAGTTTAAAGAAGCCATTCAATAAATGTATATGAGGATTGTTTGTTTATATAACTGAGTTAAGTAAGGGGTAACTTCTTTACACACTCCCCCTCTATGGCGCCCCTAATACGGGTAGAAATGTTCCAGAAATGATCTCAAAATCTATGTATCATAAATGTATGTTTTTGGTGTACTTGAAACAGGCTGTTTTTTGTCAGATAGGATTATATTAAGAAATAAAAAGAGCAAGCTCTCTATCATGAGAGCTTGCTCCTTCCATTTAAAGATTAAATGGAATTGTTCATAATTTCCCACACCTTTTTCTCATGTTTCTAAGCTTCTTGTGATTACTGCAGAGAAAAATTTTTGTCCTACGGCTAAGAGTTAATAGAGGAGAAGCACATGCTGAAGGCACCAACTCAAGCATGTGAAATATCTTAACCGTATCCTAGAGCAGGATCATCAGGGGATGATATTTTTAGAAGCTATCTCCTATTTAATAAAGGAGTTTTTTGTAAAGAGGAAGTCAGTTCTTTCTTAACCTTTTACCTTGTGTTTCTTTTATTTATTTCTTTTTTTCCATTTTATAACCTCGATGTTAACGCCATAATCTTCTTGAGATGATATGGTGAATTCGTCCATTAATTTTTTTACCCCTGATAAACCAACGCCTAATCCCCCTGACGTTGTATAGCCACTTTCTAGCGCTTGTTGAATATTTTTAATGCCTGGTCCTTTATCTATAGCTATTATTTTGAGTCCTATTTCAAGTTGATTCTCTATTATTTCCATTATAATTTTTCCCGTCGTGGCATATTTATATATATTTCTGGACAATTCTGAAATAGTCGTAATAATTCGGGCTTGATCAAGTGTGCTGAAGCCTAAGCAGTTAGAGAACATCCGTCCTTTCTGACGCGCTTCTACTATATCCACTTCAGTGTGTATCTCAACAGTTAAAGGTTCCTTTCCTTCATCCGATTGAAATAGCATCATTATCACCACTTTCTTTATTTTAATAGGAGAGGAAAAACAATAGGCCAAAAAGAAAGGTTAGATAACCTTTCTTTTTGGCCTACATCTAGTTCAGTGCCTAGCTTATCAGTGCCGTTATGAAGTTGGGTTTAAAATCAGAAGAATTGTACTTTTATCTTTATGAAAATCCCATGCGACTAGTATATCTGTTACCTTTGAATCTAAAATTACTTCTAATGATTGGCTATGCTCATGGAGTAGCCTTTTTTCGAGATTTCTTTTAGCCAATGTAAGGTTTTCTTCAAACCCTAATTGAACTAATTCTTTCTCTACATTTACCATAATACCTTCCCTGATTATAAGGAGTGTTCTCTGATCTAATAAATAAGAAGAAACATCTTGAGGAAGTTTTTCTGCTTTTTGAGTCACTTCCTCAACTTCTTTATGCAGCAATTTCTGATTTTTATAGGAATGGTTGACTATGTTATTTTTATCAGAATGGATCATGATAAACATGCCAGACTGCAGCTCTAAATTCCAATCATAATAAAATTCTTCAATATCTAAATGTATATTTAATTGGATATATCCTTTTATCTCTTCAATTAAAGTCTCCATCAACAAATCACGTGTTTTTTGAACATAGATAACTTGTCCCTTGTCTAGCAAAGCCTTTTCTAAAGGTAATAAAAAGGCTTTAAAATAAACGGTTATAAAAGGAGGAGAAATGACGGTGAATACACCTCCAGGACCTCTTCCAAAGTTTTCACGAAGTAACCTTCCCATATAACTACTTAATTCTTTTTCCAGTTTCGTTTTATCCATAGATGGTGCACCTAGTTTCTAGTTTCATAAGGTATACTATTCGTGATGTTTTATGAAAACTCCTTCTTCATCATAAGATCATTTTAGGTAATAAGAATTCACTTTCTATAAAATGTAAACTAGTCATACTAGTACATTTTTAATAGATTGGTTTCTGTTTACCTTTGTATTTTCTATGTTTAAAGATTCTTCTTTTATTTAAAATTCCAATTTTACTTCCGTAGATAATGGTACTTAAAAGTATTATATCCTTGCTAATTTCTTCTTTGTAAAATTCATTGTCATACTTTTGGTAATCCTGCAACAATCGACGAAGCTCTTTTATAAACAATACAATCTCATGATTATCAGCCATACCGACCAAATCCTTTCTGTTGGCACATCCTATTTTCAGATGCTATTTTAGGGAATTATTCCGTTACAAAAGGACTTACTCTTTTGAAACAACAAAAATAAGCCGAAAAAGAAAAGGTATGAGCTTTTCTTCCTCGGCTTATGTTTGGCACAATGTGTCCAATTCATTACTGCCTTATTAATTTTTTGGTTTTAAGATAAGAGTAATAATGCTATTATCCTTTTCAAAATCCCAATCCACAAAAATATCAAGAATGTCTGCATTTAATATCTCATCATAGTCATCGTTTTGTCGTAAGATTCCTTTTTCCAAAGGGCGTTTAGAGATGCGTAAGGTGTCATCAAAACCCAACGAAATTAGCTGCTTTTCAATAGCCACCAGTATTCCTTCTCTTACGATGACCAATGTACGATCACTTAATTTATACGAAGAGATTTTCTCAGGCCCTTTTTGTGCAATTTCACTCATCTTTATAATCCGATCATGAATTGCTTGTTTTCCTGGGTAAGGGTCACCCTCAGTCAAATCGGCTTTCAAATCGTCCAGACAAACTCCCACAAAAATTCCGGAGTGATGATCTAAATTCCAATCATAATATAAGTGCTGGATGTCAAGGTCTGTAATCCCTTTAATTTGACCAGTGATTTGAGGTTCAAGAGTCTTTACCAAAAGCTCTCTTGTAGTCATAACCTGAAGTTCTTCATTCTGGTTTAACAGTACTTGTTCCATCGGCGATACAAAGCCACTGACATAAATAACAACATAAGGTTCATAAATCGTAACATGAACAGCCTCGGGGCCTTTTCCAAAGTTATCTCGTAACAATTTGCCCAAGTTATTCGCCAATTTTGTTTGCTGAGCCTTAATATCCATATTTCTTCATCCTTTATTAAGAAAGAAGCATCATATCTTCTTTCCATCATTTTATTGTACCATTACGAACGAATAATTTAAATATGCAGAATAAATAAAAAATAATTTGTTACTTCATGTTTAACCGAATTATAAACGTTCAAAACCTCTTCTTTCTATTGCTTGGTACGTATTTTGAATGTCACCGAAAAATACGAATCCGTTGGATTCGTACTGATGTTTTCAATGAAGTGAGTTATAGTATGTAGTCAAATTATTGTTGGGGAAATATAGCTTTATCTTTTAATTGATGCATCGCAGGGACCTACTAAAAAATAAAAAGAGGTGCAGCATGAAAGAAAAAAAAGAGCCACTTATTTTACGCAAGTGGCTCTTTGCTATGTGGATTGAATTCACTTGAACCTCTATTAAATAGTGGCAAAACGCAATCTATAATCGATTTAGATTATTCTTTGACTAATTTAACAAGCATATGAGCAAGATGATGTTGTTCTTCCTCGTTTCCAACTTTCCATAACTCATGTAACAAGTATTGCTCTTCATTTTGTGGCTCCTCATGGGTTGCGAGATAGTCAGCTATTTTTTTAGCTGCTAGAGCTAATTGATTATCATTTAACCCTAGTTTCTCACCTTTTGTGACTTTATCTCCTAAGTAACTTTTAAATTCGTTAAAACTAGAAAGGATGTTGTCTTTCTTCTCTTGACTCATTTCATTTAGTTTATCCTCTACTTTATTTTCAACGGTTTCAGTATTATTGTTCATTTTTCATTCTCCTTCCAATTAGGTATCAATGTTCTTATATGGTAAATCCCCCATTTACAGGTATATAAACATTTCGCAGCCTATTCATATGTTCAGTAGAATAATAGTAAACCTTGAATAAAACTCGAGTATTTGTAATAGAGTTTAGTGAAACACCTTTTTGATAACAGGATGTTAACAACCTAGGTTAGTTCCACAAAACTTAACGGGTTATTTAGATGAGGAACGGAGTGAATACAAATGAGTTTAGCTACTTATATAGGTTCGAACGTAGAATTACCTATTAATAAGGAATTAGATGATTTAGTTACTATTGGGAGTTGCTTTTCAGATGAAAGAAATCGATTGAACATAAAGAAACACCAATTTACTACCCTTTATGTTTATGAAGTTGCAAGTGATTGGGGAATTGAGATTACGGAATATATGAATAAGAGCAGGCGCAAAGAATCAAAAGAGAAACTAATTGCACTATGCAAATTGATGGACCGCTATCTTAAATCGGGAGACTTTTTTGAATTGTATAGTTGTTGGGTAGGAGAAGAAGCTAAAGAACCAGAGAGGAAATTAACGTTAAACATCCATTACTTTGACATTGACGATATTGATATGCCAGAAAAAACATTAGTTAGAGTTGAAAAATGAGTTTGTCCTATTATTATGGTAAATTACCCTTATATAGTGTACATAAAAACAGAAAAACTCCCCTAATACCTTAAGGGAGTTTTTCTGTTTAGTTAAATATTAAGGGTGTAATTGCTTGTTACTTACATATCATTTAATATTTTTGTAGATATTTATTATAACCTATCAAATGATTTCGGAAAAGCAAAAAATGAAAGCGAATACTTTTGATTTAAAATAATAAATGAAATATAACTGTCTTTTTATGAGATGTATTTTGGTTCTGGAAAAATACAGTGCTTAAGCTTATATGCTCTAAATTTCTCCTTATCTATTAATAGATAAGGGGAAATTTTTATTCTTTATCGTTTCCTGGCACAGCATTAGAAACTATAGAAGTGTCTCCAGTATAATACTTATGGGGATAAGGATCAGAAGGCTTTGTTGCAAACTCTTTCTCAAGATCAGCTAATTCCTCTGATACCTGTTCTAAATCATTTGATTGATTATCACTCATATAAAACTCCTCCTTTTAATTAAACAATGTTCATCGCGCATTAAGGATACGTTTTTTCATAATGTGGATATACATGCTGTTTTTATTCTATACTTTCCTGTGCCTTTTCTTCATTTAGTATATATTTCAAATTAATATTTATTACTTTTTTGAACTTGTGAATGATTTATTTGCACCTTTAAAATCTATTATGTTAACTAAGAAAGTATGCTATATTCACTTCAAAAAGCAGAGACCGATTGGCCCTGCTTGTTATTTGACTATCACTTTCCCTACCATCCCACTATTGAAATGATACCTACATATCAGTTCATACGTACCGGAATTTTGTGGTTTCACGGTAATGGTTTTTTCTTTTCCAGGCTGGACTTCAGCATCGATTCCGAGTTTTTCCACTGTGAAGGTATGCTCTTTCTGACCTTTATTTTTCAATATCAATGTTATCGTTTTTCCACTTGGGATAGTGATGGTTTCTGGATTAAAGTAATCATCGTTCAACTGAACCTCCATGGCTTTTTGTCTTACCATGTCCGATTCAGCCAAAACGCCGAGTGCCCCTGAATTTATCACACCGATAAGCATCGCAAACAAAATGACCCATCCCGTTATCCACTTTTTCATAGACATTTGCAATCACTCCTTTCCTAAGCCATATTCTTTTCCAATTCATAAAATAATATTAATATTTTTTGTAAATTAAGTATTTTTTTCCTTAGTCGCAATTTCTGGAAACTACAAATAGTTAGGAGAATCGTGAGTACTAAGAGAAGAAAATAGCAGGCGTACCCAGGAATAAATAAGTTTTATGAAAGAAGCTTCTCGATTAGGTCTCTCAATTAAATTGCAGCACTTTATAAAATAGTATTGATACTAATAGAACAGTTTCAATCATATTCTTATAAGAGAAAACATTGAAAAGGAGTGTCAAGTTAGTTGATAAAAGCTAAGGTTAGTTTACGGCCTATTATTAGTAAGATAAATTTACCTACCGTTTTGAAAACAGCTATACTTCCCGGTGACTCAATTGAAAGCTTATTTATTGCAACCCAAGTAGGAGAGATCTTTTACATAAGGAATGGAGCTATACGGACTTTTTTAGATATTGGCTCACAAATCATAAAATTGGGTACGTCTGAACCAGGTGTTTCTCGTGGGGGATATGATGAACGGGGATTGCTGGGGCTAGCGTTTCATCCAGAATTTCATTATAACGGTCTGTTTTATCTTCATTACTCAGTAGCTGGAACACAAGGACCAGGTGCACTTTCTGAACATTTTAAGCCTAACCCGTGTGATCCTAAAACTTCAAACCTAAAGTGGATAAATAGAGAAACTAAATATGACCATATTGATACAGTGGAAGAATGGATTTTCCAACCAAATGCTCAGCCTCAAAAAAGACGGACGTTACTTAACTTAAGAAGACCATTTTTTAATCATAATGGTGTTAACAGCTTAAACTTTTCACCTGAAACTGGAAAACTTATCTTAACAATTGGAGATGGCGGATCAGGATATGACCCCTTTAATTTAAGTCAGGATGATATGGAGATTTACGGAAAAATAATTGAAATTGATGTAAGTAAGAATACATTCATCCATAATCCACCCGCAGTCACACGTTTTAGTGAACTCCCCTCACCTATTCAGGAAACCCTTGCGCTCATTGCCAAAGGAGTTCGCAATATAACCGGCATTTCATTTCAAAAATTTTATAATCAGTACATCAAATATGTGGGAAATGTTGGACAAGACGTGGTAGAGTCGATTTTTTCATTTGTTCATTATAGGCCAATACCTGTTTCTCAACTTGTTCAAGCTTCTTTAATGAGAGCTAAACTCAGTCACGAAGGATTTATTAACCTTGGCTGGCGGGGGTGGGAAGGAGATTTTCCAACTTCATTTATAAAAAGGTGTTCTGAAAATCCGGCCTTGGATGAGAAAATAATTGCTTATTACAATGAAGCAGTAAAAACTTCAGCGAGACGTCTTCAGCCTTTAACTAGTTATTTTCACAAAGATCCCCGTCCAAACAAATTTGGAGGGACCTCCCTTACAGGAGTTCAGCCATATATGGGAAATAAAATCCCTAGCTTAACAGGAAGCGTTATGTTTACGGATATTGCCCAGGTTAAAGAATCTCAATCTCCAGTTAGAGGAGTTTTAGCTTATACCAAGGCAGGTACAGATTGTAAGATAAATGATTTTAGGGTTGTGGAAATTGATTATAATTTTGGTTCTCAATCAGCTTACTACGTTAGTTTGGGAACGAACCTGGAACAAACGAGGCTTTATTTAGGAGTTTATGGCTCTATGAAAGTGTCTGACTTTAATCAAGGTACTGTTTTTGAAATTGTTCCATGATTTACATTTATAAAATTTGACTAAGCATTGATTTCCCCCAAAAAAATTATAGCTTAATTTTTTCAGTAGCTATTTTATAGGAATGAGCAAATGAACTTTCTATAAAATAAAAAAGCCTTTAATCAATAAAGCCCATAAAAGATTCATTTTATGGGCTACAGTACATACCTTTAAAAAGATAAAGAAACTTATCTTAACGGATACGACCTATTTCTGTAAAAATAAATGCGACTTATTAGTGCTCCCTCTTAATTTCTTTATATATTACATGTAAGAGTTGATATATCGGGCAGTGGTCCAAATGGATCTTTACCCCCTTATAATGTAAAAACAGTTAACCGAGGTGAAATTCATGTACTTTTTAAAGTCTCTTTCAAATGAAGTAAAATCTGCGCAGCTTCTTTTTAATAGATTATCTAAAACTAAGCAGCTTGTATCAGGCGCTCTTTTCGCCAGCATAGCAGCCCTTTTTCAATCAGCAGGAGGTTTCTTACCAGGAATAGGAATGTTCATTAGTCCATTATCTACTGCACCCATTCTTTTTTGTTTTGTACTTTCGCTCCCTCTAGGGTTTATTATCTATATACTAACAAACCTGCTTCTTCTGATTATCCAGCCAAGTGAACTTATTATTTTTCCTTTTACAACAGGAATACTGGGAATAGGCATAGGAGCTGCTTTTTACTTTTTTAAAAAGAGATTGTACATTATTATAAGTGGTGCCACCTCATTAACTGTTGGGATTATTACCTTATTGTGCATCTTCAAATTCCCAGTGCTAGGTCCCGTGATCTCCAATAATTTTTCTCTTTCTACTACTGGTTTAATTTTTGTATTTACTTTCCTTTATAGTTGGATTTGGGTTGAGCTCAGCTTAGCTTATTTAAAAAAATTAAAAACATTTATTTCCTAGTGAATCTACAGATTAATCTCTTAACAGAGATAACTCGTTAAAATAATGGAGAAATCGCAATCAGCTTTTTAGATGAACGTCAATTAGGATAATCTCATCTGCATTTTTTAAGGCTCTTTTTATTATATTTTCAAATTCGACTAAACTATTTGCCCGTTCTCCTTTAATTCCAAAGCTAGCTGCCAATTGGACAAAATTTGGGTTTGTAAAAGTTACTCCATAGCTCTTACCAAACTTTTTGTTCATCATTTCCTGCTCTATTTTTAATGTAGAGTCGTTTAAGACAATAATCATGAATGAAAGCCCTAAGCGCTTTGCCGTCTCTATTTCTGCAAAATTCATTAAAGCTCCTCCATCTCCAGTAATACAAATAACTGAATCATTAGGGCAGGCTAGTTTAGCTCCAATTGAGCCTGGTAAAGCAATACCCATGGAAGCTAGACCATTTGATATAATGAACTTGTTAGCGTTTTTGGGTTGATAAGTTCGAGCTATAGATACTTTATGAGCTCCCACATCTGAAATCACAATTGTTTCCTCTGAAGAGAGCTTATCGATACTATGCAAGATATTCTCGATTGTTAAAGGCAGTAAATTGCTGTCTATCTTTTTCTCTTCAATATGATAGGATTGCTTAATTTGTTTCTGGAGATTACCAGAAGGAATCCACGGTTTAGAAGGAATATCGAGCTGATTGAATACCCGTAAAGTCTGCTTTATATCTCCAACCAATTCAGCTTCTACAGGATAATATTCATCTATTTCTGCTGGTAAGGTATCTATATGTAAAATTGGTGTTTTTTCCGTGTTCCATTCTTTGGGTAGCTTCTCGACAAAATCAAACCCAATTACAATAAGCAGATCAGCTTCCTTTAAGCCTGCGAGCACTTCATCTTTCTCATTAAATCCAAACGTAAAGAAATTTTGTGGATGATCTTTAGATAACACACCTTTAGCCATATAACTATGGGTAACCGGTGATTGAAGACGTTCAATAAATAGTTGAAGCTCATCCACGGCTTCCTGTCTAACAACGCCGTTACCGATAATAACAAAAGGTCTCCCATACTGCCAAATAAGAGTATTGGCAGCCTGAATTGACTCCATGATAGGTATACTTACGGGTATAGATGTAGGTGAAATAGGTTTGATGGGAACGATTTGAGTTGCTAAGTCTTCTGGCAATTCTACTACTATGGGTCCTGGCTTTTCCATTTGTGCAATTTTAAATGCTTTTCGAATAATCTCAGGAAGCGTTTGTGCATCTTTTATCTGAACACGCCACTTCGTTGCTGGTTCTACCATTTTAATAATGTCCATATATTGATGTGACTCTTTATGTTGTCTCCCCAAAACAGCCTGTCCCGTTAATGCTACAACAGGAGAGTGGTCTAGCTTTGCACTAGATATACCTGTCAATAAATTAGTAGCTCCTGGTCCTAATGTTGATAAACATACCCCTACTTTGTTTGTTAACCTTCCGTATACATCTGCCATGAAAGCAGCTCCTTGTTCATGCCGCACATTCACGAATTGAATCTGTTTAGAGTTGGATAAAGAATCAATAAAATCCAACGTCTCTTTACCAGGTATTCCGAAAATATATTCAACTCCCTCATTTTCTAAACATTGAACAAGTGTATCCGTCACTTTCATATTGTTCGACCTCTCTTTAGATAGTATTCTGACAAGCTTATGTGAAAGAAATAGCTCATTAATTCTTATCTCGTCTTTTCTCGTTTTAACTAACCGAAACCCTAAATATATGGAATGAAATCATACTCACTAACTATTGTTTATAGTGTTACCATTAGGTTCTTATGTTAAATACATTTTTTAGATAATGCATAAATAATTGGATGAGTCAACCTTTCATCCGCGTGAACTGATTGGGAGTGTGACAATACTCTATAAGGAATTATTATTAGAAAGTAACATTTTAAGGAATGCAAAAAATCCCATATACAAATAATAAGCCGAATACTCGTATAAAAGGTACATGTAGATATTCTGCATAAATCGTCATACCAAAAAAAGGTTTATTAAATTTAAACACTGGGTATTATCAAATCAAGACGATTTGTTAAGAGTACCGCCCGTGCATAGGGTGTGTCCTTCTCTATTCTATAAAAAATGGCGCCTCCAACGGCGTCATTTTTTATTTGTAAACATGTTTAAGGATGCTTCATGCGAAGGTTGGGTTTATATGAAAAGGTACATAGATTCTTATCTAATAGAATCTATTTTTACACCACTATTCAAAAAGATTTTGAGTGAACTTCCCTTTCTTTTGGGCAGACGGGTCCCCGTGTGCTCTCTCATCTAATTTAGTTCATATTTATGAATAAAATGCCCATACTGAGTATGTGGGCATTGGTTGATCTTTGACTTCTATCATTTCGATGTTTAGAAGATCACTTATAAATATTTTGATGTTTTTGCATATGAACCTCATTATGATGTAAATCGTCATACCCCAATCACCTTTTTAGTGAAGTGAGTATTGATAAAGAAAGTTAGAAAGATCACATTAATTTAAGTTTAAGATGTCTCTATTGGGATAATATAATAAATAAGCTAGATTTAATGATAATCTGGTTTATTTTCTACATTCTAGGAGGCAACAAAAAATGGAACACGGTAAAGTGAAATGGTTTAATGCTGACAAAGGTTTTGGATTTATTGAGCGTGAAGGTGGAGAAGATGTATTTGTTCACTTCTCAGCTATTCAAGGTGAAGGCTTTAAATCCTTGGATGAAGGTCAAGAAGTAACTTTTGATATCGAACAGGGGCAACGCGGACCACAAGCGACAAACGTAAATAAAGCATAAAAACCATACTAAAAAGCAGACTCTATTTTCAGAGTCTGTTTTTATTTAAAAAGATTTTTATATCAAAACTTATTTATCAATAATTATAGTTCGTGTTTTTTTAATTCTTCTTCAAAGAAAAAGGTACTTGGATATTTGTCGACTGTATAAGAGTATCTTTTCATGTTTTTTACATAATGATTTTTTAAGATTGTTACTGATTCATTCGATACTCTTATAGTTACTATTTCTCCATTACTAAATATTTTCTCACTCATAGCCTTTATCCTTTTTTGCACCTCTGTAGATTACATACACAATAATAAGCGTATTAAGAAACCTGCTGTTTTTGTGTATATAAAATTTTTCATAAAATTGATATCTTGGGCATAATACAGGATAGATACGTGGTAGAGGGGGGATTGTTTGAGACTGAAGGATGGAAACTTTTATACAGATAGTAGAACCAATAAGGTATATAGATTAAATGAAGATGACAAGGGAAGCTGGTACCTGAGTACACGTGATGATGAAGATCATCATCCAATGTCAAGAACTTCGGGGCGTAACATGATGAAATTGATAAAGAGTTTTTATACCAAAGTGAACGACAGTTGAAAATTTATCACTCTGCAAAACAACATAAAAAAATAAAGCTAGCTTAACCCAGCTAGCTTTATTTTTAGTTTATAGAGCTAGTTATCATAATTTTTTTTAGGAATTAAGCAACGATACGAACAAAAATTTTTAACCTGGCCGTTGGCAATCACCTATTATTTAATTTCGATTGCAGAAGCCTTGTTGTCCCAATCCGACGCCATAATACCATTTCTATATTGTTTTTTGAAAAATCATCTATAATTGATATTGTTTTAATCTCATATTGAGATATATAATAAAAATAAGAAAAAAAGAAAACGCTTTCTAAATTTAAATACATTGTTACTTTTCAAACTATAAGGAGGATTTAAAATGAGCCAAGTGGAAAGAAATTCTAAAGTACAAAAATTAGTTGAGTATAAAAAATTCAATGAAGAAGAAGTTTTAAAAATGACAGATCCGCAGGTTGAATATTATCACTGGCTCTATTTTGATGATTCCGCTTATGATTATATGTAACTCAACTATAAAATAAGAAAAAAGCACAAAAACGTTTGGTTCCAACGGGTTTGTGCTTTTTCCGTTTCTTTAATTATACGATTACTCGTTTTCAATACCTTTTCCTGTGACAACAAAGTGAGGGCTGTCTTCCTTTCGGTTGAAAAGTCTCCAGAACTCACTATACTCATCGTCTTCTGACGTATCCGGAAAACCTCCACTAAATAACCTTGAGATAAAAAGACCTTTAGCCCTCCTACTTCATCCGAGTCAACTCTTTCAACAATCGTGTGTTCGTTTATACCTTCTATAAAAGATTCAATTCGTTCATCGAATCGATTATTTCCTTGGACATCCCATTCAAAGTACTCATTTTCATCATCCAATCCTGTTCTTGGAGAATAGAAATCCCGTGAGGCTACTACAATTTTATTACCTTTGACAATACGCCATGAACATTGAATATGTAAAGCGTATTCAGCTACCTCTTCCGTTTTCCCCCTTCTGGTTACTAAAATTTTTTCTCCAAATCCTAGCCAAAACAAATTTGAGGCTCTCCCCGCGCATCTTACATTTAAGCCCACTAATTTGTCTAATTTTGATATAGTTGCTTTTCTCATGCTTTTCTCTTTTTATTTGCAGCTAAAGCTTTCTTTGTAAGTAACTAAACAATTAGAATGTATTAATCTATTTTGTTTATGGCAGTAAGGTTAATTACCTTTTTATTTTTGCAACTTCTGGTTAAAAGTCTCAGCGACAAATTCAAATTCTACATCGTCTTTATGAATAAAAAATGTAGTACACCCGTCAATCCCAATGCGTTTATTAGACTGAGCACATACTACATCTACCTCAACCAGATTAAAATGAACAGCCTGAGGACCCTGACTATCTAGACCCATTGTTAAACAATTAATACTATCGCCAAAAGACTTAAAAATAAGCTTTTTCCCTTCCACGTTCTCTTTGCTAACACCAAATTTTTCATTATTCAGTATCCCTTGAAACGATGACGCTTTGGGAAGGCATTGGATATGATGAATGCCTTCGTAACACCTTAAAGTAAACAAAAAAGGGTGTGCTTCATCTGCCATAATCTCAACGCCATATTTGAACGAAAAAGTTTTATAAACCATTTCATAAAATAAAGGGATGACAATATCATCCCATGATTCATAAGCATGAGCATGTATGCGTATTAGATGGGGATATAAGCTGGTAATGGCACGCTGAAAATTTAATAAAACTTCCGTATCCGTAAGCTCAGATAAAGAATCATCGGTTTCATGATTCTTTATCTTTCGTAGCCTATTATCAATCATCAACTTTCCCCTCCTACCTCTAGTTAGTTAATCTTCCGATAGTACATGTACGTCATGAAACTATTCGTTATTATACTTGTCTAGGTCTTTCCATTTTGCAAACTTGTTTCTAAAATTCCTAGATATTTCTTCGTCCTTGCTCAAAAGTAAAATTAAAGATGAGTCCCAAAAAACTAATTCTATAATTGCTTTAGGGTGCTGAATTGTCGGTGTTTCAATCCAAAAACCCGGATTACCATCAGCATAAGGCTCTTCTTTAAGCATATCTAAATTTATAGTTTCTTTCTTATCAAAGGCAGAAAAAACTCCCCATATAAAATAGATGTCCTCTTTATTAGCAAGCTTTGTGAGCTTTTCACCTGTAATCCAATATGTATTGCGGCTCGTTCCATTGTTGTAAATTCTGTAGTCAGTAAAGTAATCAAGGTACTTATCTGGAAAAGATCCATCTAAATCAGTCAACAGCCAATTGTACTTTTCATGAAGATTATTAAAAGAACTCAGTATTTCCTTTAAGTCATAAAAGCTCTCTAGGATCGTATTCATGAATTCCCCTCCATATTTTAGTTTTATTTTAACATTTCCCTTAGTAATTTTTCTGTATACAATATGTAAGAATAGTTAACATAACGCTCATTCAAACTCCTCAGGACACCAAACAGCTATGTCATCCCCCGGAGTTGCAACTAAAACCCAATCACTTCCTGCAAAAGGGTCTCCTAATTGCCAGCATTCATAGTTAGGATCATGACCGTTCACAAATAATACTCTCCCCGATTCTAGAGAAATGATAAGATGAGGCGATACGGCATCCAGCTGAACATTTACTACTTTTTGTCTCCTGATATCCCAAATATGCTTAAAATATTGCTCTTCTGTATGGAAAGGCACTGCATCCTCTGATGATGGGTATGTATCGCGGGCTTCAGGATATACAGTCCAAGTTGTTTCGATATTCAATACAAAATCACTATCATCTTTTTTATTATAGTTAGTAAAATACAATAGAGTTACAGAGCTATTAAGCCCACATTTCACGCCATCTATTTGACTGCTAATAAGTAAGTGCTTCAGTACTCGTTCCGTAAATTTTTTGTCCTCTATCTTCACTGCAGCTGCTCCTTTACACGTTTCTTGGATGTATACCATATAAAAAGTTAAGCAGTGTAATCCTCTTTAGATATTAAAAAGCTCACTTTTACTGCTCAAATTAGCACTTGGTATATTCATCCTAAACATAGGCTAAATAAAAAAGATCTTTACGAAAAACAGTCTGATTATTTCTGATTTTTCCTTTCTCTTACTTCGCTGATTGTCTTTGTAAATTCACGCTCAGTTACTCCTAGATAGGAGTCGGAACGACGAACATATACAATCCTAAGGTTTCTGTAAGGTTCAGGTATTGAAAAGAGCTGTACTAACCCTTCCCTCTCATATCTCTCCGCTAATGACCGGGCTATAAGTGTCACACCAAGACCAGAAACTACTGTCCCCATAATCGTTTCGAGTGTAGCAAATTCCATAATTTTCGGGGATACGATCTGTTCTTCTTTTAACCATTGCTGTAGTCTTTCTCTATATTGGCAGCCTTCATTAAATAAAATGAATGGTAGGTGCAGTAACTCTCTGGCAGACTGAATCTGCTTCTTCCCTTTTTCATTTGCACTGCATACAAGTACAATTTCTTCATCAAAAGCCGGAATTTGATCAAGCGTTGACACATTTACTGGTTCTGCTACAAATGCCCCGTCTAGCTGGAACTTAAGAACTTTCTCTATTAATTGTGTACTTACTCCTGATACTAGAGAAATATCCACATTTTTGTGCTTATTATGATAGGAAGAAATGATTTCAGGAAACCCTACTACCGTTTCAACTAATCCAATACATAATGATCCAACAAGGTTACGCTCATCTTGAAATGCTTTCTGTATTTCATCCATTAGCCTCATCATTTGTTCTCCGTACGTTAAAAGTTTTCGACCTTCTACATTTAATGTCATTCCGCGTCTGTGACGATGAAACAATGGGTGTCCAATTTTTCGTTCAAGAGATCGAATACGTGCTGTTACATTTGGTTGGACATAACCTAGCTTATCAGCAGCAAGACTTACACTGCCGTATTCTGCCACAGCCATAAATATACGTATATCTTCTACTTTCATAAACATCCTTCTTTCTACTTACGTTCATTCATTTAGGTATTAATGATAATGATATCTATAATCATTTATCATTATTTTACAAGATATCAAGCTCTAGATAAAATAATGACATCCGAGTGCTACTGCAATTATTTAGTAGCCATTACGTAAAGTTCTTAAAATGAGGTGACTAAAAGGAGGAAATCTGATTGTTTTATTTACTATTGTTTCTTGCCATCATCTTGGAGGTAATCGCAGTATTTTTTCTTAATCTTACAAATGGATTCACAAACTTTGTTCCGACTGTTTTTGCCATACTATTTTATTGTTCTTCGATTGCTGCTTATATGCTCCTTAACGCTAAAGGTGAAGTAGGAGTAGCAAGTGCTTTATATGCAGGAGGTGCAACCGTACTTGTTGTTGTCACAGGTATTATTTTTTTTGATGAAACTATTTCCTTATCTAAAATCTTAGGAGTTTCTCTTATCGTAATTGGTGCAGTTTCTCTTAACATTAAAGGAAGTTCTAAAGAAAGAAGGGCAGCGTAATGGGATACGTATTTTTAACGATTGGCTTAGTTTTAGGCATTGCAGGGCAAATGTGTGTAAAACTATCTAAAGGCTTTAAACAAACTTTTCCCACGATAGGTGCATTCTTATTGTTCATTGCCTGTATTTATTTCATTTCTCTAACAACACACTATTTTGAAATGGGTATTGTTTTTGCTATATGGGCAGGGCTAACGATTGCTAGTACAACGCTGTTAGGTATTTATATATTTAAAGAATCAAAAAACAAAAGAAAGATTATCTCCGTTACTCTTATTATTACAGGGGTTATTATACTGAAAGCTTTCTAATAAAAATAAGATAAATAAGGCCCTTAAGTAACCTCGGTTCCGGCTACTTCACAACATCTGGTGTAATAATACTCTTCAATTCTATTAAGAGCATAATGTTGTAGCTGTTCCTGCAATTCATCTAATTGTTCGTATATATTGCTCATTGCCGACACCCCCTACTGTTATATATTTTCTTCATTCTCTGGAGACCAAACTGCCACTTCTCCACCTGGACATGCAACGACTAACCAATCTTGTGAATCTGTACCGGCTTGCCAACTTTCATAGAGGTTATCTACTCCAAAGATTGTTAAGAGCACACCGCTTGTAAACTGTAACGTTAAATGAGGTTCTTGTTCCCCTAAGAATATGTCTGTGATTTCCTCTTGTTTGGCAATAAGTGAAAAAAAGGAACGTATAGGTGAAACAGCCCACTTGTTTTCCGCAGTAATAACAAGTGGTTGACCATCAGCAGCTTGTATTTTGAGTCTAAAATAATCAGAACGTATTCCATCTCCAACGTGCTTAATTTTTCCACCTTTAAACAACCGGCACAATACTTCTTCTGCTTCCACTTTTTCTTCTTTTTTCATCGTATCACCTCATTTGGTGTTTATTGTTGTTATCATCAACTATATAATAGTTTTACTTCTTCCAGATAGTTTATTTGTGCTTTACCCTACGAAAGGTTGGTTTTATGGACATTCGATTAGTTTATTACGAAAAATATAAAGGTACCGTCACTTCTGAATTTCACTATATTCCCTCTGAACAATCAAATCTACCATAAAGAGGATTTGCAGATGCCCAGATATATCGCATCCCTAAGAAACATTTAGCATATGATATAATTCCATTTGCATTAAAACTATTTCCTGCTCGAAGATATAACGAATGAGCTTTAACCTGAACCGTACCAATCGGAGTACTAGCATGCACTTTCGATTGAGACGAAATAATAATCAAAGACGCTGCAATTCCAATAGAAATTAACATCTTTATTCGTTTTTTCATCCTGAACACCATCCTTTTTATAACCAATTGAAACATTATGTGTTACCTGTTGAGTCTTACTTCATACTATAAGGGACATCTCCCATAACATCAGACTGGTTGCAAAAAAAGACTGTTCATCGGTAAAGATGAATCAGCTTTTCTTACCTTCACCCCAACTTCTGCACTCTCCTTATTTCTTTTTTCTCCAAATTGGAAGCATCCTAGAACATTTAAACTCCTTACCTCTGTAACTATCTTTCACATTTTTCCTTGATTCCCATATATATTCCATGTAACATAAACACTATCATCTATCTTGGAGGAGTATAATGAATAAATTAACAAAAACAAGCATCATGTGTGCCGTTTTAGTCTCTGGCCTTGCTGCTTGCGAAAGTGGAAAGAAAGAAAACGAAGTAACCGTAGAAGCACCTGCCCCAAAACATACCGCTAGCCTTGAGCACGCAACAAACGTTAGACCGGCAGAAGGCAGCCTATCTTATCATGAAAAATCTAAACACCATAAATACTATATTTCAACCAACAGCGCATCTTACGTGGATGATATCGATAGCATTAACGGAACTTCAACATTTATGAATGTATCTGTACGTTTAGAAAATACGTTTGAAGAAGGAAATTCTGTATCGCTAAAAGACCTTCACTTTACATTAGAAGACGTAACAGACAGTAAGACCTATGAACCAGCTACTAGAGAGGCTTATACAAAAGAGGGATATACGCTTTTTACAACAAATTATCCAAACATGAAACTAGAAGACAAACCACTTGATTTAAACATTGTTTTTAATATTCCAGATAAGCCTGACCATCTCTATCAATTAATGGTTGTTCAAGATGAGGCAGATGCTGATTATTTTTATTTAGATACAATTAAATCGGCATATAAATAATTAAAAAAGCCACTAACTCTATACTTGAGATAGCGGCTTTTTATATGAAACGCACATATATTTTATTTAATTTTAGGTAAACAACATGATAACATAACTACCTAAAATAACGGAAATAATTGCTCCGTATACGATAACACCCGTTGTATTTTCTTTATTATGTAGTTTTCTTAAAAACGTAGCAAACGCAATATACAACAAACCCAGGAACAACGGGAAGGTAAGACTTAGAAAGATCATAGAACACCTCACTCACGTCAAAACTTAACTGGATTTTACAATATATACAATATGAGGTAAACGATTTGTGATCATTTAGCTGATTATTTTATTTTAAATAGTTTATTTAGAACATAGATTAATTCAATTTAAATCTCTAAGATATGTTTAATGTCTTCTGCCGTTAACTCATGGGTTTCCAAATATTGATGCGCTAATTGACAAATGAACCCTCGTTCCTTTAACGAAAACTGGGTGATTTTCTTTCCGTTGAGCGAAATGGAGGAATGGTTTTATCTCCTTTAATAGACAAACCTTCTTGGTCGAAGGACACGAGAGCTCCGTTTTCCTTGTAGTATGTCAACACTTCTTTTGCTGCTTCTGGTGGTCCATGTTGACAGTATTGTTCAATTGTCATTTCTTCATCTAGAATAACTAACATTACTTCTTCTTGTGAAATCCCCAAATGGGCCATAAAACTTATCTAGTCGCCATTCGGTACATATGTGTTAAATACGTTTTTTTGTTGTTCAGTCCAATTCATACTTTCACCTCATGTTTTTTCTTTACTTACAAATAGTAAAGTGTAGGTATTATGTAAACATACACTTATACTTGTCGATACTCTTTTTAAGGAGCGGTTTATATGCGCACAGAACAAATAAATATTAGTATTGAAAAACCACTTGCACTTGAATTGGATAAAATCCTTAGTCAAGATAATTTAGACTACGACACACTTAATGAGACACTCGACTATTACATAGTTGAATACGATTCTTTGCTTGAAAGTCGCATTATACTGTTTTCAGACCTATGTGTTATGAGTATTTCGGTATACGTAGAGGACGACAAGGCGCATATTGGCTTACCAGTCCATCTGGGGAAGAGATAGAAGGCACAACTGTCACGACCATTATTCGTTCGTTCTCTATTTCATATCAAGGAAATCTCTATATAGTTGAAATAACCATTGAAGATTAAATGAATTGTAAAAAGCGTAGCGAACGATACGCTTTTAAAAAAAGAGGAAAAGTTCTGTATTTAATCAAAGATTCGCTGCGTTTTTTACATATATTTTACATTAAACCATATTTCGGCATATAAAGGTGACTTACAAACAAAAAATTGTGATGGATACTATTTACTTTAGTTGCACTGTTATAGTAAATCGTTAATCGCAGAAGTACATATATTAAACTGATTTGTGTTAGACTGTTGAAAGATTAGTACTTTGAAAAAGAAAGGCTGAAAAACATGACACAAACAAATACAGCATTTCGTGATGCACTTATCAAATCACTCAGAGGTGAAAGAGGTCATCTTCCAACAATTAATGCAATAACCGACATTAATATGGAACTTGCTTCACATAAACAAAAGGAATTACCTTACTCTATTTATCAATTAGTGAAGCATATGAGCTATTGGCAAGACTTTTTACTTGCTCTTGCTAAAGGAGAAAACCCTGAGAGACCGAAAAGTGTAAGTGAAAGCTGGCCTGAACATCCTGCTCCGGTTGATGAGGAAGAATGGGAAAAGACGATCCAGCATTTTTGTGATGGAATTGACGAAGCTTGTCACTTAGCTGAGACATTATCAATCGAAGAACCTCTGGATGCTTGGCCAAGTGAAACCCCAGGGGGATTACTGCGTAATATTGCTTCTCACAACAGCTATCATCTCGGTGAAATTGTCATTATGAGAAGATTAAACGGAGCATGGCCACCGCCAACGGGAGGCTTTCCTGCTTAGATTGAGACATAATGCAGAAATAAAGCTCTAAAAAGCGTCGATTAAACACTTTTAGAGCTTTATTTTAGTTGTGTACTCTTATCTTTATGAATAATGTATGGGATGAAACAATTCTTCCTCTGCATTTCTGACAATCGAAAAGTGTTCAACGTTGTAATGACCATGTAAAGTTTTACTATAATGCTTTATGATTTGTTCAGCACTTAAACCATTACTATCCGTTGTTGAATGTCCATCACCCACTAATGTCAAACCATCCCATTGATTGTAGCTGTTCTGACTGCACTATCTATACAGTGTTGTGTCTAAATTTATGCGAAATTTAATGAGCAACTTAGCGAATGTTCTTTGCCCCTTGGTCTTTTAACTAGTTCTCCTCCACAGTTAGGACAAATATAAATCGCGTTTTCACTACATTTATCACAGAATGTACATTCATGAGTACAGATATAAGCGACAGAGCTATTATGGAGTTTCTTATTGCACTTTTCGCATGTATTTCTCATTTCTAAAGCCATTAAATCCCTCCTTTTGATATAATTAAATTGTATTGTATAAATTTCTATTTTCACATATCTATTTTATTGTATTACTAATTAATAGCTTTAATATTGACGGAAAATTCATTATTTTAATTTATAATTTAAAGCGAGGTATGTTTTATGGATGAAATTGATAAAAATATATTACTATATCTACAAGAGAATGCTCGTTTGTCTTTTACACAGTTGGGAAAGCTGGTTGGCTTATCTACCCCTGCTGTTAATGAAAGAGTAAAAAAACTTGAAGAGAAAAACATAATAGATGGATATAGAGCAATAATTAACCCTGAAAATTTCAACAAACCTGTAACTGCTTTTATTTTATACAGCAATACAAAATGCAAGCAATTCGTAGAATATTGTAAAGAACACCCTGAGGTTATCGAATGTCATCGTTTGGCGGGTCAATACAACTATCTAGTAAAAGTTTTAACTAATTCCGTTCAATCTCTTGAAACATTTATTGATGAATCTATGGCTTTTGGAGAGCCGTCTACATTGATTAAACTTTCCTCACCGGTTGTTTATAAAGCAATAAAATAGATTGATAATCTACCTCTGCAGCTACCATATTGTCTGTTCTCGGCAGGTATTTTTCTATGCGGGCATATGTTACAATAGAGAAAGAACATAAAATTTAAATTATATGGTCTCTTTGTACCCTGAGTTTCCTTATAATGGAAAGAGGTACTTTTATGAATATACTTGAAATAAAAAAAACGCTTAATACTCTTGTTCAATATAAGGATAGCGCTATTACTCATACCATTCCTCAAGTGATGGAACTGTCCTATTGTAAAACATCTAAGATTTTTCAAATCACTACATTTACGGATCAAAAAACCTTAAATTATAACGATTATGATATAGATAACGCTTCTGAAGCTTTATACAAGATCTTAAACTGAAGAAGGCAATTCAATGATTCTTCTATCTTTTATTTAACAAACTTACGATTGCACAATATGTTATTTTAAACAAAAGAAACTCCTGGTATATGTTCAGGAGTTTCTTTTGTTTTTCTGATGTATACAAGATACAAATCTAATTTTAAAAAAACATCTAAAAATATTTAAAACAGCACGAAACCGTAAAGACGATGCCACTATTTCTTTAATTAGAAACTTCCTCTGAAAGGTTTAGCACCACCTAAAGATTCATATCATATGTATCTTTAAAAACGTAAAAGTTGCTTTAGGTATTTTCATTTTAACGGTTGTTTACTAAAAGTAATTCCTAAAAAATGAAGCGCATTTTTTACAGTGGCCATTGTCGGGGTAGAAGCTAAATTAATACCTAGCTGTACAGCAGAGCGAGATAATTCTGGTCTTAATCCTGTTAAGATACATTGCACTCCAAGTAGTGACATAACGCTATTAATTTTAAAAAGATGCTCCGTTACAATTGAATCCAGTGTATAAATACCTGAAAAATCTATAATTAAACAATGTATATTTTGTGTCTGCACTTTTACTGGAACCGCCATTAAAAGTTGGTGTGCTCTTTCCTCATCTATAGATCCTACCAAGGGAAGTACAGCGATTCCCTCTAAAAGAGGAACAAGGGTTGTAGACAGTTCATTTATTTGCTTTATTATTTCTTTTTGTCTTATTTCACTCTCTTTTTTTACCGTAATATCTCTCACATAGGTTTGGATTACTTTTTTATCTCCTAGCAGCAAGGGATGACAATATAATTCAACATTAACAGTTGTTCCATCCATTCTAAATATGGTTTCCTCAATGAGCTCTGCTGGGCGCTCATAGGCAGATTGGATTCTTTTCTTTATTGCTGCTTTAGATGTTTCTTGAAATATATCTAAAGGGCTTGCACCTATGATATCTTCCCTTTTTCCTCTAAAAAAATGTTCAGCCGCGTGGTTAACATATATAATCTGATGATTTGAATGAATAATAAGTGGATCTAGCGCATATTCAATGACTTCCTGATAATCGATACCCGAAATGTTTTCATTCATAATTTTCACTCCTTAACATAAAGGTTAGACTACTATTTCATATTTATCAAGGGTTCAATTGCTTGTTTAAGATCTAAAAAAACATACTAAAAATAAAAATGGCCCCTGGAAATGAATTCAAGGGCCTTCTCTGCATTTATTTAAATCATACTTTCTCACAAGTTAAATCATAATGTAAGGCTGTATCAGGAACTGTAGGATTAGGATAATTTATTTTCACTTTATACTGCAATTCTTTTTGATGACGAAATAGATGAATTCTTCTTTTAGATTATTTACAGAGCTTTGTCTTTTCCTCTTTTCCCTTTTACTCTATTCTCATTTGAATGAATCGTTTGATCTCTATTTCTTTTTTTTCTACTAAGAAAATAGATAATAAAACCTAATAAAACTAATAAAGTAATTAGAAGGATACTTGTAGGAAAATATAGCGTCCCTATGTGGATACCAAGAAATTGAATCATTCCCCTTTCACCTCCATATGAGAGTAGTAAACGACTCTAGTAAAATACTTTCAGTTCAGTATCTTTCCGATTCATAAAACATTTGTACAGAAGAACAATATTATATATAAAGCAGCATGCTAGTAAGATTTACTAATACTTCTCGATCACTGAGTTTCTTCGAAGGTTATTGCAAGGAAAAACCATTACATACCTTTTTTTGCAATAATGATTATACGTTCTTGTTTCATTTCACCGACACATTGTTTAGCTTCCTCTTGGGTTAAACCTAACGAGGCCATTTTAGAATGAAGTTCATCTTCACGAGAAAATAACTTGTTAACTGCAGATTCAAAAACTCCTTGTTCAGAAGCTCGATATTCTTTTGTATTTGTTGTATTTGTTAAATATTCCGAGCGCTCTTTATTATAGGTTAATAAATAAATTTCACTTTTACTAAACCCGTTGGCAAAGAACTCTTCAATAAACTTATTTGCCTGACCACTATTTTCTGCTACTTTAATTTCCTTCACTATTTTCTCCTCCTCTATCCCCATAGAATATGTCGTTCTACTAATAGGTGTATCCTACATCATCCAATTAAAACCAATTTATTCGGATATGGGATAAAAGACTATATAATATTATCTAAATATTGTATAAAATGAGTTGAATTATCTATTTATAAGAGAATAAAATATAGACTTCTTTTCCTTTGTAGAAATATCGAAAGAGTACTTTTTATGTAACCTTGAAAAAATTCCCCCTCTATTGTCAGAGGGGGAATTTTAGTTAACCTTTCGCTAAACCTAAAGCTTTATCTGCCTTTTCTAAATCGTGATTTACTTGTTCTTCTATATCATAGGCATGATACATTTTATTATCAATCATATATTGAGCAATCTTTTCATGAAGCTCGATGGTTTCATCTAATTGCTTTTTTAATACCTTTCGAACTTCGGGTGTCGCTGTTTCCGTAAGCGCTACAGCATATGTTCGTACACCACTCTTAGCTGATAATAATAAATCAGTCGCAATAGCAAGATCATCTAACGTTTTAGTAAGAGTACTTTTAGTGGCCATTTTTCTACCCCTCCTATTTATTGAGCTTTCTTTAAGATTTTTTTCAATTCTTTAATCGCTTCAGTAGATGTTTGAACATCTTCTTCAAGAATCTTTTTTAATTCCTCATCCTCTACCAATTCCAACATCGCTGTTCCTTTTGTTACACATGATGTTTTAAGCGTTAAGATTTCGTGAACTTCTAACGTTTCGTGCATAGCTAGTCCCTTTGCCATGTTTGCATCCTCCTTTTCATTTTTTTGACTTGTGAATTATATTCCCAAATCATTTCCATTTAAACAAGTATTCGTTATTTTTTAAAACTTCAGAAATGAAAATAGAGATATTATAATTAGCACAAACGAATTTACTCCTCTAAACCATTCTCTCTACTAGAAAAAAGAAGACCAAATCGTTAATGATTTGGTCTTCTTTAAGGAACAAAAATAACAAACAAGATAACTAGGTTCGTCTACACAATAGCTTCAATTAAAAAGTACGTTACACCTGCTTGAATTAACGTACTTGATAGTTAGGCATGAATCAACAAACCTCACTCTTTCTATAGAATCTAAACATGCTTTTAAATATTAAAAATGAGGCTCCGCTTGGATGAAAAAAGTAAGGATGGTTGATAATTTAGGATGCGTATTGTTTATAGAATAATAAAAAATGATAATCTCTAATAGAAGTCTAATTTAGGGTTACGTATGGCAATTTATTATTTTTTAAACCGATGGCTTTTCTGATGACTTATTGCCCGGTGCAAACCAACCCAATAGCGCGATACCAACTAATACTCCATAGAAAATCAGGGTCCAAGTGGTGCTATGAGGGAAATGAGAATCTAAGACCCCGATATCTTTATGCGCAAAAGTAATAACCGCAAGTTTCACACCGACCCAGGCAACAATTGCATATGCTGTAGTTTCTAAGGCAGGTCGCTTTTCAAGGAGTTTTACAAACCAGGTTGCTGCAAACTTGATTAAGATAAGACCTGCAATCCCTCCAAGAACTACAACTGCAAACTGTCCTCCATCCATCCCGCCGATTTCTCCAAATTGTGAATCCGGAAGTCCAAGAGCTATGGCTACCGCCGCTAAAATAGAATCAATGGCAAAAGCAAGGTCAGCTAACGCAATTTTCCCTACTGTCGGCCAGAACCCCTTTCCAGCAGACTCCTTTTCATCATCATTATGAATATTCTCATTATGCTTCCCAAACCTTGCCTGAATAATATGCTTCAAACCCAAATAAAGAAGATAAACTGCTCCTACCGCTTGTATCCACCAGACGTTGGCAATAAATGAAATAGCAAAAAGAGCTGCAAATCGAAAAATGAATGCCATCAGAATTCCGTAATTGATCGCTCTTTTTTTCTGATCCTCGGGTAAATGTTTGGCTATAACTGCCAGTACAAGAGCGTTGTCAGCTGATAATAATCCTTCTAATCCAATTAGAATCAATAGTGCCCATACGTATTCGAACCAAATAGATTCCATCCGCTTCTCCCCTTTCCAAAATGTAAGCTGCTATGCTAAAGGTTTTGTTTACAATAGAATAACCATATATGCTAAAGGCAACCCTAAAAGATAGGATTTTCATTATTTTAACACTAACCTTCCATCAAATACTGCTTTAAATACAAATAAAAACCAAATTATTAAATTTTTACGTTTTTTATCATATAACTTCGCTTTTTTACATGATTAATGAAAACTTCGGGCCAACATCTCTATAAGTTGGATGGTTAATAGGTAATGGCTATTATTTCAGGATTTTTTTTACAAAGTGCTTGCGACCAATGAAAAGAACGGCTAAAAAATATTGATGAATATTTTTTAGCCGTTCTTTATTTCTTCTTTGCACCATGCAATAAAACAGTTCAATTAGGACTAATCCCTACCCAAAAAAGATCTACTAGAGCCTGAGCCGTTTTTTCAGGGCCTCCTAATTCAGTTATTAATTCTTTTTTATTCCGAATCATTGTGACCATAGAAAATGTATGCGCAAGCAAGCGAGGGCTTGTTACGACAATTTCACCGCTGTTTGCAGCTTGTTTGAATACGTTCTCCAATGCCTGATGTATGGCTTTCTCTGCTTCACGAATTTCATGAATATGATCTTCTGTAAGCGAAGAAGTAGCTTCCTGCAATAATGTTTCAAAATCAATATGTGGTCTCTTTAAGTGATCCAATGTTACCTCGTATAATCTATGTTTCAGCCCTTTGGAATTTTGTAATAATTTCTCTGTCTGTTTTGTAATACGTTGGAACATGCTTGATACCGAAACGGTAAATAAAGTGGCCTTATTTTTAAAGTAGTAGTAAACACTAGCCTTAGTCACATCGCTAGCCTCAGCTACTTGCTCCATTGATACTCTTTCATATCCATATGCCATAAATAAATGGGCAGCAGTCTTTAAAATTTGCTCTCTTGTTATATTATTTTCAGTTGTTATTCTAGGTCTGCCAGGCTTTTTTTTTGGTGTCTTATCAGTATTCATAAGAGGGCCTCCTTCTAGTTCAAGAAATTGCCACATTTAAACTAGTTGATTAATTAACCTTCTGGTATATATAATTATTGAAGGTTCTATATATATTGTAATAGAAACAAACAGATTTGGAAATGAGGGAGAATTAATGAAAGAATCACCTTTAGCAACATTCAGCCGATTTATGACTGGGAAAGTGAGTCGATGGGTTGTTATTACCGTATGGATTTTGGCCACTGCAGTTCTAACAATTGCTTGGCCTGCCGTTAATAAAACGGAAGTGAACAATGCATCCAACTTAAGTGAGAATTCACCTTCCGTAGAAGCTGAAAATCTCATAAAGAAAGAATTCCCTAACTCATCAGGGGTTCCTGCCTTACTTACATGGCACAAAGAATCAGGTTTGAACAACGATGATCTAAAGTCTATTCAGCAAATGGCGGCGGATTTAGAAAAGAAACCATTAGAAGAACAAACGTCTACACCGCCTTTGCATAAATTACCGTTAGCAGCTTTACAAAAAATGATATCAAAAGATGGTACCACGCTTGTACAGCCTATTTTCTTTAAAGAAAACGCTGAGACGGATGTACTAGAAAAAAATCTAGATACGATTAAAAAACAAGTAAAAGAAAACGTTTCATACGATTCTTTTGCGACGGATATAGATGAAAAAGATAAATTAAGCACACGCGTTACCGGTCCTGTAGGAATTCAAGTAGATGCAACGAGCTTATTTGAAGGAGCAGACGTTTCGTTACTAATTGCAACAGTTTTATTAGTCTTAATTTTACTTCTTGTCATTTATCGTTCCCCAATTTTAGCGATTATTCCTTTAATTGGTGTAGGTTTTGCCTATGGGGTTCTGAGTCCCATTCTCGGTATTTTAGCAGATAAAGGATGGATTACGGTCGATTCACAGTCCATATCCATTATGACGGTCTTGTTATTTGGAGCCGGAACAGACTATTGTTTATTTTTAATTTCTCATTATCGCGATGAGCTTCGCAAAGTAAAAGATAAGAGACAAGCACTTATCAACGCCTTTAAAGGTGCTTCAGGTGCTATAGCGATGAGTGGCTTTACGGTTGTCATCTCTCTTTTAGCTTTAATCGTAGCAAAATACGGTGCTTACCACCGTTTTGCAATCCCGTTTAGTTTATCTATTCTTATTATGGGATTAGCGAGCTTAACTCTTATTCCTGCCCTGCTTGCAGTTATGGGAAGAGGTTCTTTTTATCCTTTTGTTCCTCGCACTCCTGAAATGGAAGAAGAATTGGCGAAAAAGAAAGGAAAACCGGTGCGTGACCGAAAAGAGAAAAACCGTTTCGGGAATTGGATTGGTAATGTGGTTACGACTAAACCATGGACAATCATTGTAGCTTGTCTAGTCTTTTTTGGAGCTTTATCCATATACTCTAGTCAAATCAAGTACACGTATGATTTATTGTCTTCTTTCCCTGAAGATATGCCTTCTCGTGAAGGATTTACCATTATCTCTGACGCTTACTCTCCTGGTGAACTAGCACCAGCACAAGTAGTAATTGATACAGAAGGAAAATCGGTAGATCTAGAAAAAGAGTTAAAGAAAAACGATCTGATTAGTACCGTTTCTGCACCTCAAAGCGGTAAAAGTAATAAGGATTTAAAGGTATATGACGTCACGTTTAATGTAAATCCATATAGTATAACAGCTATGGAGGCTATTCCAGACTTGAAAGATGCAGCCGAAAAGGCACTGTCACAGTCCGGAGTTTCCTCAGTAAAATCCAAAGTATGGATTGGCGGTCAAACAGCGACGCAATATGACACGATGACTGTTAGTGATAAAGACAACAGTATTATTGTCCCCTTAATTATTATTTTTATATCGCTGCTGCTAGTGGCTTACTTGCGTTCTATTGTAGCTATGCTTTATTTAGTGGGAACTGTTATCCTCTCTTACAGTGCAGCTTTAGGCTTAGGCTGGCTCATCATCCACAATATCATGGGAGCAGATGCTATCCAAGGAGCGATTCCTTTATACGCATTTGTATTCTTAGTGGCGCTTGGTGAGGATTATAATATTTTTATGATCTCAAGCATCTGGCAGAAAAAGAAATACATGCCGTTAAAACAAGCGATTAAAGAAGGCGTAAGTGAAACAAGCGGTGTTATCACATCAGCTGGAATTATTTTAGCTGCTACATTCGCGGTTCTAGCAACACTGCCTATTCAAGTTCTGGTTCAGTTTGGAATTATCACGGCTTTAGGTGTTCTGTTAGATACATTTATTGTGCGACCATTCCTTGTACCTTCAATTACGACGGTTTTAGGAAAGTTTGCTTTTTGGCCAAGTAAAGTTAAAATGGCACTAGAAAAAGAGAAATAAGTAGTTAAACAAAGAAGCTATATAGGGAAGTTCCTATATAGCTTCTTTGAATGCAGAAATAAGAAGCTAGCAACTATCATAAAAAAGCAGCCAAATAATTCAACCAGCCCATGGCTAATATTAGGGTCGGTTGAATTTGTGAATTTTCCATACATAAAGTTCTTTATTTATTGTTTTTTATCACCATGCTGAGTTGTTATAATTCTTACAAGCTAACATTTATGATTCCCAGTAGATATAAAATACCAAATGCCGTTCCACATATCGCATTGGCAATAACTCCCCATTTTACAGACTTCATAATAACCGAATGTGTTACTTCCAAGCTCGTCCCCTCCTCATAACTCTTACTTTTTATAATCTTTATAGATGCATACATTTATTGTATAAACAAGCTACAAACATTTTACTAAACTATTCATATCGAACACTTCCTACATATTTAACGGGATGAGTTTTGTGGTGAGTCCCGCTTTTGTTATATTCAAAATCGTAAAGTAAAATCATACTGTTAGCACTAGTAGGTAAGTTTTCTCCAAATTTTTCAACAAAGTTAGGAATAACTACATCGTTGTACGAACAACTTTCTAGTAATTGTGAAAATTTATGAACCTCATCATTCTCATAGTGAGCTTCACTGAAATCTTCGTCAAAGTACTCAACGTTAAAGTCCTTTTCAAATTGTGAAGGTATAGCATCTCCGTCTTCCGTGTAACCAATCAAAAGATAATTTTCTAGCTCTTCAATAGACAAAAATTTACCAACCCATAAAGATACGTAACTTATCTTCTCCATACTATCAACCTTTCTAGCAAACATTTTTTCAATCATTTATCTCTACACTAACTTTATACGAATTGCCCATCAATTAGGTAACTTAGTCTGTTCCATCTCCCACTACGATAACTCCTCAAATAAAATCCTCTGGTTTTTATTGGTTATCATTACTATAATAAGAAGAATAACAAATATTGTATATTGTGAGGGTGAAGGAGAATTTATGATTAAAGCTTTTAGCGCATTTTTACTGACTACTATCATTTCTTTTGTTGTAATGGTTGGCGCTCTACTCATTTGGGTGACCATACAAGGAAATCATATAACCAATCCTTCAGATGGCGATGGATTAGGATTTGCAGTGGCATATGGTGGAATAGCAGCTATCCCCATTTCGCTTGCGATAGGAGTCTTTGGTGGAATTATTGGTTATTTAAGAGATTAAAAACCTAGAGTGAAATTTCAAATGCAATTTTTGAAACTAACTAGGTAAATACAACTATATTTGTCTAACTTTCGGAAAAAAGCAACCAAATAGTTGGTTGCTTTTTTATTCATCATACATATAGGATGTCTTTTCATTTATTATCTGCTATGTGTCCCTTTCGCTCCCAAATAAATTTAAAATGAGGTTAGGAGGGGCAAAGGGAACAAGAACATATTTATGATAATAAAAAAGAGAGAAATCCATTTTATTTTAAGCACCTTATTTCTTCTATAAATGTAACCTCAATAAAAAAGCTTTCACAAGGCTCCGTATAATTTTGAAAGGGTTAAGAACCCTTTCCATTTAGCGAACTCGCTTAGTCATATTACTACCTAACTCTATGCATTAGTTAGCTTATATAAAAAATCATCTAGTGCTTCTTCGCTTTGAAATTTAAAAGAGTAGCCAAAATTAGTTGGTGTTTTCCCCTTGTTTATCGCTTTCGGAAAGCTTCTTAATGCCGTATTGTGACTCGGTTTGTCAGGAATTTCAAACTTTTCCTTAGCTGTATCTGGGTGTAGAACAATCGTTGTTAGCTTATTAGGTAGTAAATATACAATCTCTTTAGTAATTCTGTGTTCAAATTCTATAGCCTTTTTTGTTGGGTGATTCAATTTAAATTTATGTTTATCAAAGATTTTATCAACTTTTTCGCTTATCGTAATGATTTTAACTTCAGTGTGGTGGGTTTCTGACATATTCATACGTACTACACTTTCAATACTATTAATTTGTTCCCAAAACTTTTCCATACCTTGGGTACCAATACCATTTAATTTCATATGCAGCTCATCGATCGGCTCGTTAATTTTATTTAGAGAAGTAATTCCTACACGTGAAAACTCACTCAATAGATACTTACATCCATTTACAGGAAGCGTAGTGATAGGCATATCCGCTAGTTCGCTAGGTATAAAAATCTTTTCATTTTTAAATTGAAGATGAGCATTCATGGGAGATAGCATTGCCTCGTTAGTGGCGGAAAACTTTAGTTTCGCTACATTTTTTACTTCTTCCTTTTCTAACCTCATATCATCAAATTGTTTTTGAATCTCTAACCTCATATCATCAATCTTTTGATCTAGATATAGTTTAAGTGTTTTATCTTGATCGTTATTTGTTTCTGAGGCAATAGGAAGTTTATACGCCGGAGCTTTAAACTCGTACGTCACATACAGCTGCATATACCAAACGCTTATTTCAAATAAAAACTTATGAGTCTGCAGCACATCGGCAGTCTCTACTTCCTTCACGTCATGTACAGCTTTATTTCCCTTCTTTCGAATCCACTCTAATTTTAGATAAATATCTTCTTCAATCGCATTTTGACGATATAATTTATGTATTCTCTCAGCATGCTTAGGGGCATATAGCTCCTCAAGTTCTTCTTCCTTACTGATTAACTTCACAAGGTGCTCACTATATAAACGGGCCTGTATCAATGAGGCATGGGGATCGTTAAACAAATTATCTTCTATACGCTCAGCCAGGTTTGCTAATTCGTTCGAGAATTGTCTAACGAAATCAAATAAAAAATTCATCTTTCTCTCTCCTGTTTCTTAGTATCTATTAAGCTAAAAGTTTTATTAAAAATTACTCGTTTTCAATACTATTTAGTTGAAATTTATTTAAGGAATGCTTTTATTACTCTTTCACTTGATATGATATTAACCTTTGCAAATTAGGAAACTGATTATCTGAAGTAGATAAACAAACTTTATATCATGTTTTTGATACCAATTATTATGTATTAATTCGTTAGCACTCAACAGTTACTTTTACATGTAAAGTTATGCGGATTTTACATTATTTTAGCATAAAATCCCATAAAAAAATCACTCCTTTAAAAAACTATATAATTTTAGTGACTATCAAAACCTAATTAATTCACTGGTTTGAAAATGAAGTACACGGTGCAAATTTCAGTAATCTAAAATAGCTTTCCGCACAACTTTCATAAAAACAGCTATTTAGGATAAATTATTACTGAAGAAACATATGCTACTGGAGGTCGTAACTTGTTAATAGGTGAGATTGTTCAAAAGCTAAACAATGGTGCTTCTTATGAAGATATTGCTTCTTCCATTAAAATTAGTGAAGATATCTTGAAAGATGATTTAAAGAAATTCGGATTTCACTACGATGATAAAGAAAGAAATCTCGTATTTACAGGATACGAATCTGAATATGAAAATACACTTTGTATTTGTTACTCTGATATCAGGAAACTTTCTACTTAACATTTTTGCGTTAAAATGATTTCGCTTCTATTAAATTATAAAAGCGCGGGCTGCATTCAGCCCGCGCTTTTAACCCTCTTCATTTTAGTTCTCTTTTTAACACTTTACCGAGCTGGTTTTTAGGGAGTTGATCAATAAAATAAACTTCCGGAACTTTGTAACTTGCCAATCGTTCTCTACAATAATTTAGAATATCTTCTTTTGTTAAGGAAGAATGAGGATCCTTTACTACATAAGCTCTAGGTTTTTCTCCATAAACAGGATCTTCTACGCCTACTACAGCAGCTTCTATAACCGTACCTATTTGCTCAATGATTTCTTCGACCTGATCAGGATAGATATTATCGCCGCCATATACAATAACGTCTTTATAGCGTCCCATAATATATAAAAAACCGTCTTGATCTATCTTTCCAGCGTCCCCCATATAGAACCAACCGTTTCGAAGCACTTTTTCAGTTGCCTCTTGATTATGCCAATAGCCTTTGAAGCAGTAGGGGCTTTTTATAATAATTTCTCCAACTTCTCCTGTTTTTACTTCTTTTCCTGATTCGGGATCAATAATTTTTACTTCTACACCGGAAAGAGGCTTACCCGCCGATTCAATTTTTTCATTTCCCATATCCGGTGTCCATACACTCACTGTCCATGCTTCTGTACTTCCATACCCTTGGATCATTCTAATGCCTAACTTTTCATACTCCTTAATAAGATAAGCAGGAACTTTTGCCCCTCCGGCAATAGCAACCTTTAGTGAAGATTTCTTTGACCCTGCATTTTTCACTACTTCGAGCATTTGCATATACATAGAAGGAAACGCTAGCATCATAGTGATCTTATGAGTTTCAATCGTTTCCCAAATGATTTCCGGTGTAGGATCTGACAACAGAAATAACCCCATTCCGTTGGAAACAGATTTTAAAATATTGTTAATAGAACTCATATGATAAAAAGGATGCGAGGCAAGAAATCGACCATCCTCTTCATAGTCTATTCGTTGACTCGATGGTTGTATATAAGAATACACGTGACCATGCTCAATCATACAGCCCTTTGCATTGCCAGTTGTTCCAGAAGTAAAAAGAAGCATCGCAATGTCATCTTGAGAGACCTGTACATTTGGGTTTAGTATAGAATACGCAGAAAAAATGTCATTATATTCTTCAACTGTCTCCACACTATTTTCTCTTCCTACTTGTAAAGTAATAACGTCATTTAATAGTTCAGAATCAAAAGGAATAACCTCATGAAATTTTTGGTCGTAGAAAATAACTTTAGGTTGTGCACTGTCTAAAATATCGATAATTTCGTACTTCGTCAGCTGCCAGCTAATAGGAACCGCTACGGCTCCAATTCTTAATGCAGCTAGCAGAATGGTAGGAAACGGATGATTATTTTGACATAGAATTGCAATTCGATCTCCTTTTTTAACATTATGGCTTAACAGGTAATGAGCCAGCTGATTGACACGTTCATTATATTCTTTAAATGTATGGAAAGATGTACTCCAAATTAAAGCCTCTTTTTCAGCAGATTGTTTAGCTCTTTGCTCTAATAGTTCTCCAAGTGTATACATGATAGCTCTCTCCTTTAATGATAATGACCAGTTTGAATCATATTTAAATGGTGCTTCATTCTAATTATTTTTAACTCTATAAACTACATTACCCACGATTAACGTTAACGCAAACGTCAATTATAGACGTTTGAAAAATTCATATCTTTTGAACATGTAAAAGATACATATTAGTTATTCAGAAAAGACTATTCAGTATACTTTGAAGCTTATGCTGAGGAGTTCATAACGCTTTATCTTGTACGATTCTTTTCTTTTTTTAACTTTAGCCCCCTTTTGTATCAGCTATTAAGTATGTTCCCTTTGTATGCGTGAAGTTAATTGCTAGTTGCACTCTCCATGTGAATAACAAAAGTCTTAAGAGTTATATTAATAAAAACGCTAAGATAATATAGAGCTTCTCTTCTTGCTATAGGATCTATTAATGACCATGGAGGAAAATATGAATAAAGTCTTTTTTATTTTTATGATTATTGGTGTACCTCTTTCAATTATTGGCAGCATTTTTAATTGGAATTATATTTTCATGTTTTTTATTTATTGCGTGACATTAATTAGTTTGGCTAATTACATTAGACGTTCCACTGAAAGCCTTAGCGTTGTAGTAGGTCCAACAGCAGGCGGATTACTGAACGCTACGTTTGGCAACGCTGCGGAAATTATTATTTCATTTTTTGCATTAAGTAAAGGATTAAATACAATCGTCATTTCCTCCATTACGGGAGCAGTTCTTGTTAATCTTCTTTTTGCCAGTGGAATATCCATGATTGTTGGAGGTATTCGATTTAAAAAGCAAAAATTTAGTGTGTTTAAAACACGACATAATACCTCCCTCTTAATGTTTGCTATTATCGTAACTTTTGTATTGCCATTTATCTTTGCAAAACGCTTGGATGATAAAGATATGCAGGTTCTATCCACTTCTTTTGCTATTGTGATGCTGACCATTTACCTGCTTGCTCTTCTTTTTAAACTTGTCACACATAAAGGGATTTTTACTGGAAACGCAGAAGAAAATGGAGAGGAACCAGAATGGGGAAAAAAGAAAGCAATCGTTGTGCTTGGACTGGCCACAACTGTATTAGCTTATATTAGTGAAAAACTTGTTGGCACCATTGAGCCAGTAGGTGATGCCTTAGGCTGGAGTCACGTTTTTATTGGAATTATTGTTGTGGCCATAGTGGGAAGTGCTGCAGAGTACGTGTCAGCAATTGCCATGGCCTATAATAACAGAATGGACGTAATGGTGGAGATCTCCATCGGTTCAACCGTCCAAACGGCCATGTTTGTTGCTCCTATACTTGTTCTGTTCTCATACTTGTATGATTTCTTGCCTCTTGTATTTAATACAGCAGAAATGATTGCGATGATCCTTGCCGCTCTCATGACGGTGACCGTTGTGAACGACGGTGATTCCAACTGGTTCGAAGGTGTTTTACTTGTTGGTACCTACATTGCGATAGGCTTTAGTTTTTACCTTTTATAGAATTTTTTCAAGAAAAAGATGAAAATTTCAGCTTACATAAAGACAAAGCTTAATCATCTTTTTAAATCTTGACGAATAATATATGCACAAAAATTTGCTTTTCTTTTGCATGGTTTTCAACTTTAAACACAATTAAAGTATTGCTGTATTGATAATATATAATCGTATATGAACAAGAAAAACGAGCTCTTATCTGCTAAGAGCTTGTTTTTTATATTTATTTTATCTACCTTACATATAACCGTTTCAAATAAACAAAAGACACCAGTAAACCTAAAATGCATGTACATATTTTGAAGCGAATGACATATTAATAGCTCAAGAGACAGTGTTTACTAATAAAAGTTAGAGGAGATGAGAGTGAGAATGGATAATTTCAATTCACAATCATCCACTGATCATCCAAACCCGCAAGTATGGAATTTTGTTTCAGCTCCTAATTTACATCCCATGAAGGTTACCATTAATACTAATAAGCCTGGAACAGCTCCCGGCCTATTATTTGTTGCACCTTATACGGTATATGGAGCAGCGATGATTGGACAGACCGGCGCACTAATTATGGATCAGACGGGTAATCCAGTGTGGTTTAGACCGCTTGCTAGTAGGTATATCCAAAATACAGACTTTCGAGTACAAATATACTGCGGGAACCCTGTTCTTACGATGTGGCAAGGGACAATTTCTGGCACTCAAACTTCAAACCCTAACCTTCCAGTAGGTGAACCTGAGCCTGGTGCTTATTTTCAAATTATCAATCAGCATTATGAGGTCATTAAAAAGTTATTTGCTAAAAAAGGGTTTACCTCTGATTTGCACGAGTTTACAATCACCAAACGGAATACGGCTTTGTTTACAGCCGTAAAACAAATACCCGCAGATTTATCTAAGTATGGAGGACCCTCAAACGGGTATTTTAGTAATTACTCTATTCAAGAAGTAGACATTGAGACGGGAGAGCTTCTTTTCTTTTGGGATGTACTTAAACATATTAATCCAGCTGATTCGATGGTACCTGCTTCATCCGCAACAAGCTCTAATAATATATGGGATTGTTACCACGTAAATTCAGTCGAAGAAGGTCCAAACAATACACTTTTAGTGAGCATGCGTAGTATGTGGGCTATTTATAATATTGACAAAGAAACGGGAAAGGTAATTTGGCAACTTGGTGGAAAGCAAAGTGATTTTAGGCTTGGACCGAACGCTAAATTTTCTTGGCAGCATGATGCGCGCTACAGGTCCGAAAACAGGATAAGCTTGTTTGACAATGCCTGCTGTGCTTCTCCTGATTCTCCACCTCAAGGGCAAGCGCGTGGTTTAATTCTTCACTTAGATTATAACCACAAGGTTGCAAATGTAAATCGAACATATTATCATGACCCCGCTTTATATGTTCCAAGTCAAGGAAATGCGCAAAAGCTTTCCAATGGAAATCAACTCATTGGGTGGGGACAAGAACCGTACCTTTCGGAATTTAGGAACGCTGGCAATACGCGGAGAAACCCTTCATTTAACTTGTTATATGATATGCAGTATCCAAATCAGAATCTTTCGTATCGAGCCTTTAAAAATAAGTGGGTAGGTCTCCCACTTTATCCGCCTAGCATAACTGTAGACTTATTGCCCGACGGTGAAGCTACAGTTTACGCATCATGGAATGGTTCAACAGAAACAGTCGCTTGGCAGGTACTGGCGGGACCAACACCTTTTAAATTGTCAGTAGTGGTATTTAGTACCCCTCGTACTGGATTTGAAACAGATATTCATGCTGAGGCAGGTGGTCCTTATTTTCAAGTCAAAGCATTAGATTCATGCGGGAACGTCATTGGTACATCACCAACTACTTACGTGAAAATAAGACGAAATAGACGAAAGTGAGCATTAATAATCCTCTATTAGATTTTTAAAAATGTTCGTATAGTGCCCCTACTCTGAAGACCTGGGGGAATACTTGATATAGATGAGTATGGGGTGCTTTTTCTCTCGAATTACTTACCTTTTAAAGCAACATCTTCTGATTTGTCATTCCATTTAACAGTTAAAATCAAATGTTTAGATTTCATTATACCTTCACTAGCGTCAACCTTTACTTTCTCTTTAAAATTCCCTTCTTCATTTAACCTTGCGTCTCTCACTGCAATTCCATTTTGATTATTTGAAGTGTCTAAATTAATTCCAAAATCCCCTACGTTTTCTACCTTACCACCTAGATAATTTAAGTTAATTTGAGCTGTTTCTTTACTATTTTCAACGGGATATAACGTAATAGTAGCTGACCAGCTTTGAGTTTCACCTGAAAACTCTAAAGGATCCCCAGCTTTACTTTGACATCCAACTAATAAAACAAAAAAGAAAAGACTAAATAAAGCAATACAAAACTTTCTCATCCTCGTCCTCCATGTAAACAGCATAATGTCATTTTTACTAACTTATATTGTATTAAACTATATATTTTTATTTAACGTAGCGTAGAATATTATCTAGTAAAGAACATATGTAAGATCTTTTTTAAAAACTGTTCGTAGATTTTGAAAGATGCGCTAAATGCGGAACGTTTCTTTTCACTTTCTATTATAATTTTATCCCCTTTTATCCTCAGGCATATTCTATACAAAACAAATTGTTGTTAGTTTAAACAATGAAAGGTCTCCCAGAAATAATTCTGAGAGACTAGTAAAAAAATTAACCTGTAAAAAAGCTTACAACACCTATCAGCACAAAAAATATGAGAATTGCAGATAGAATGAATACAACTGTAAAGATAGGTTTATACTTTGCTCTATTTTCTTGATTACTTATCTTATTATGTAAATCATCTAATTTTCTTTCAATTTCATCCAGACGTTTTTCAGTGTTAATATCCATCACCTCCTACCTTTTATACGAATTACTCCTCTAAAAGTTTCCTGATTACTGTATTTTAAAGAATATATATGTAAAAAACACTTTAAATTGTATGTATAGTTAGTTACCAAAATCTTCTTTTCCCATAGTAAACGTTCATTAAAAAACAAAAATCTTAATCTAAATCAAAAGTGAAAGGGACTTACTTGTTTGATAATAAACGAAATAATAAACGAAACAGCAATTGTTGCCGCTAGCTGCTTTGGAGTTTTGTAAAAGACTACGCATAAAACAGCATACATAATGAATTCTTCAATATAGTTTACATGTATACAAAATATTCCAACCGCTAAAGAAAGACTTAACAATAACCCCATAGGCAAAGCTGGTAATATCCAAGCTAGACGTAAATTATTTTTAGCCATCCATACAATAGCTGCTAGAAACGGAGACGCTAGTGCGATACTTCCCCACAGTAAAAAATAACTAGTTGGAAAAAACCCAAATAAAAAGGCGGAATATATATAATAGCCTGTTAGCATTCCTATAAAGAACATGAATGTATTAAGAGCCGCACTAATTTGGGTTTTACTATACGCAGCTATAAGGGTAGCAATCAGTACCCAAATCCCTGTCCTCGAACACAAACCTCCAAAATATGGCAGGATGTTCATCCGCCAACTTCCATCAACACCTGCAACAGTATCTAAATATTTGGTTGCTATCCCCAAAGCTGTACCGAAGACTAAATAGATAATAGAAAATGCAAGTTTGTTTGTAGACTTAACTATTCCAATAGTAAACTCCCCCTAACCAAAGAAAATCTATTAAAATGTTTTAACTCTTTCGTCCAAAAGCTTTTGTATCAATATTTTTGTCATCTAGGAAACTCTCTATCTTTTTCTGCTCTCTTCCATTTACACTTTTATTTTTATTCATAAGTGACTCAATTTCTGTTTCAGAAAAATCTCCTTCACTCATATGCTCAACCAGGTCATCGATTGCTTGATCCAGTTCATCCAAAATTTGATTGGAATCCATAATATAGCGGCTAATTCTCTCTGAATCTTTTTTATATCCTTCTGGTAAAGTATTGTGCGAAATATAGGTGGAAAAGTTATGATCATTTGCTTTCAATAGGTCTTTTAACTGTTCAAATTTTTTCGCTTGAGCTTTATTTAATTTTTGATCGGACTCCATAATTTCTTCAAATTGATCACCGGTATTGGATAGATCCTCGTTAGTGTCTAAGTATGTCTTTATACTTTTTTTCATTTCTTTTTCATCAATTAAGGCATTATTTTTCGATGAACTAAATATGGAAGTTGGTAATACAATTTTTCCACTAGCTTCTTTTGTACTTTCCTGGTAAGAACAAGCGCCTAATAAAAAAATAATTATTAAGCTAAAACAAAGTTTTTTCAATTCAAACGCTCCCTTTAACAATGTATTTTTTCCATTAATTTACATAGAAAATTTTAACATAAAAATCCTCTTAGGACTATACATCTAGAGGCGTATATTGGAAAAGTCCCCTCACCTAATTAAATATAGCAAAAAATGTTAAGAACAAAGATTTGTTTGCTGTTATAGTGAACGTAAGGTAGGTGAATGTAAATGAATTATGTAACTTGTATACAGAGAACGCTGGATTACATTGAGGAGAATTTGGAGACACAAATCACTTTAGAAAAGTTAGCAGAAATTGCCTGTTTTTCTCCTTTTCATTATCACCGTGTCTTCCAAGCCATAGTTGGAGAATCAGTGATGGATTATGTGAGGAAACGAAGACTTACGCGCGCAGCAGAACGCTTATTTTTCACAGATGAAAAAGTCATTGATATCGCACTTGATGTTGGTTTCCACTATCAAGAGTCTTTTAACAGAGCGTTCAAAAAATTTTATGATGTTTCACCGAAACAATACCGTAACGCAAGAAGAATATCTGGACCGCTGCGAGGAAAAGCCTACCTAAATACTGCAATTTTGTCAGGAGGAAATAAGATGGAACCAAAACTAGTCACTAAACCTGCTTTTTATGTCATTGGATATGAGCTAAAAACAAAGAACGAGGGTGGCCAGAATAATAAAGACATTCCTGAATTTTGGCAACAGTACATGCAAAATGGATTAGGCTCTAGAATACCCCATCCTATAAACAAAAACGTGGAGCTTGGTATTTGCACTGACTTTAATCCTGAAACGGGTGAGTTTGTTTATGTAATTGGTATGGAAGTTGAGAAAGACACTCCAGCACCTGAAGGAACAGTTTACAAAAGCTTCCCTGAACTAGAATATGCCGTATTTACTACACCAAAATCATATGAAGAATCTTTTACTTCTTCCATTCAGTCCACGTGGAATTATGTTTTTACAGAATGGTTCCCTGAATCGGGTTATGAGCACTACGGATCAATGGAGTTTGAACTGTATGATAAGAGATGCTATGGTTCAGAAAACAAAGAGATCGACATCTACATTCCTGTGAAAAAACAGATCGTTAAGGCATAAAAAAGAAAAGCATTGCAAGTAGAAATTCACTTATAATGCTGAACATATTCCTATACAAAAGCCCAATCTCTAAGCACTTATATTTAAGAGAGGGCTTTTTATTCTTTTGCATTGGGAATTTTGGAATCAACCAATTTGAATATTCACTTCATTTTTAGTTATCATAATGTACGATATCGACAATAAAAACATCAGATATACAGAGAAATACGATGTGCTTTTCTCTCCAATTACTTAATTCTTAAAACAATATCTTCTGATTTGTCACTGGATATAAAGTAATACTAGCATTTTATTTTATGTATTTTCCTCACGTGCATATTTTTTACATTTTATAGGAATGATAACGTTACTCGTTGTATAACAAATATTCACTCATATAAAAGGTGGTAAAACGTGCGACAAAGATATCTTCTGAAAAGCCCTAATAAAAAAAAGACAACAGCTTGTTCAGCAACTTCCTTATATGATGATGTAAATAAAAATATAGAGAGGCTATTGAACGAATTAGGAAATAGTTCTGATGTGTCGTTTCGAATGGTTGAGTCTCCGCATCAAAACACGTTAAAAGCAGCCGTTATTCACCTTGACGGATTAGCAGATGAAAACATTATAAATGAGAATATCATGACTCCTCTTATTCAGTGGTTTAAAGAAAGTAATCAAGTAGTAACCGTTGAAGAGATAGAAGAACAAATACCTCAGATGTTGACTGTATCTCAATTGACTATAAAAGAGAATTGGCATGAATTTGTGTCAGCAGTTTTAACTGGTGATACGGTCATACTAATGAATGGAAGTTCTAAAATTTTCATTGGCAATACAAAAAAACTTCAGTCCCGAGCAGTAACAGAACCAACCAGTCAAACGGTTGTTAGAGGACCTAAAGATAGTTTCACAGAGAATTTAAGGACGAATACTTCTTTAATACGAGCTAGAATTCAGGATTCTAATTTACGTTTAGACAGCATGAAAATTGGAAGCGTAACTCACACAGATATAGGAATCATGTATATTCAAGGAAATGCAGATGAACGTATTGTAGAAGAAATCAAAGAACGTTTAAAAGGGATTGAGGTAGATGGGATCCTTGAGTCGAACTATATTGAAGAATTTATCCGGGATGATAGGACCACTATTTTTCCACTTCTATTAAATACAGAACGACCTGATGCCGTTGTAGGAAATTTATTAGAGGGACGAATTGCTATTATTGTACAAGGAACACCTTTTGTTTTAATTGCACCCGCTATTTTTTCTCAATTTTTTCAGTCTCCCGAAGATTATTATCAAAATTATTATATTGCTTCCTTTTTAAGGATCTTGAGATTTGGTTCTTTTTTTCTTTCTATGTATGCGTCTGCTATCTATTTAGCATTGATTACGCATCATCAGGGACTTATTCCAAACACATTAATGGTCAGCTTAATGGCTCAAAGAGAACGAGTTCCTTTTCCAGCAATTGTAGAAATAGTAGTGATGGAACTAGCTTTTGAGATGTTGCGAGAGGCAGGAATCCGAATGCCTAGAGCAATCGGACCAGCAGTCTCCATTGTAGGAGCACTGATTTTAGGACAAGCAGCTGTAGAAGCAGGTTTTGTATCAGCGGCTGTTGTGATCATTGTTGCTATTTCTGCCATCAGCAATTTTACACTGCCATCTACTAGCATTGTCAATGCGGCCCGGGGTTTTCGATTTATCTTGATTCTAATTTCAGCATTTATTGGCTTATATGGAATTTTGCTTATGACCTTATGTATATGGCTTCATATAAGTAGTCTAAGATCTTTCGGTGTCCCCTACTTTTCACCTTTTGCCCCCTTTGATTTTAAAGAGCAAAAGGATACTTTAGCTCGATTCTCTTTACCATCTCTTTTAAGAAAACAACAAAATAAATAGAAGCCACATAAAGATGAATGAGGATGAAAAATGAAAAGTTACCTTTCACTTTTATGGATTACTGCCCTTTGTTTATTTGTTTCAGGGTGTTCGAATTATCGAGAATTGAACCAAATAGGAGTCATTATAGGACTGGGAATTGATGAGAATAAAAATTCGGAAGAACCCTATAAAGTAACCTATCAGATTATTAACCCAAGTGGTTTGTCACAAGGCAGTTCGTCGGGAGGACAGGGTCTTCCTGTCATTAACTACACAGTAACTGCCAAATCGTTAGTGGAAGCATTAAAAAAAGCCTCTGTCGTCATTCCAAGAGAACATATTACTTCTCATCTTTCGCTTATCGTCGTAGGTGAAAAGTTAGCAAGAAATGGTCTTAGCTTATTATTTGATGCCTTGGATCGAGGCAAACAAGCTCGTACAAGTATTCCAGTTTTTATTGCGCGTGATGGAACTGCTGAGAAATTGCTTGGTGTGATTGAACCTTTTGAGGTTACTCCAGTCAAAAGTATCCTAAGTACAACCCAGAACAATCAAAAAATGTATGGAATAGTTAGTAATGTACAAGCATATGAAGTTATTTCTATGCTTTTGAGTGAGGGAAAAGATCTATCTCTTCCTGGAATCAATATTAACAAACCCTCTCAGCAGTCAGAAGAAGCAGGCAATTTAGAGAATACCAGCCCAAGTGCTATGCAGGTAAAAGGATTAGCTATGTTTAGAAAAGGAAAATTAGTTCGATGGCTGGATGGGGATGAAGCTCGATCTGTTCAACTTGTTACGTCTGAAGTGAAGAGCACAGCTCTTGTTTTCCCTTGTAATATAAATGAGAATATCACAGTTACAGCGACTGGAATAAAAAGTGAAATAAAAACAAAAATCCGCCGTGGACAACCTTTTATTCATACAGATCTGAATGTGATGGGAGAAATTACGGAAACATCATGCCAAAAAGATTTAAGCAACCCTAAGGTATTAAAAGAGTTGGAAAAAGAAGTCCAAAATGAACTACAAAAGGAAATTACAAAAACTATTAGCATCGCACAAAAAGAAAAGGCAGATATATTTGGCTTTGGTGATAGCTTATCTCGAACCAACCCTAGTTATTGGCGTCAGCATAAACAGAATTGGGAGAGTCTATTTTCAAGTGCGAAGGTATCGATGAATGTGAACGTCACTATCGTAAATACCGGAATGCGTACAAATCCTTATGAGGTAAATTAGATGAGGAGCTGAAAAAGCATTGACTAAAATAAAAATCGATGGGTTTCAATTATTTTGTATGATGTTTATCTTTATATTAGGCAGTACGTTGCTTTTAGATATAGGAAAGGCTGCTAAGCAAGATGCATGGATCGTTCCCTTTTTGGCTACTATTTTTGGATGTGCACTGTATTTAGTCTATATCTCCTTATATAAGAGATACCCTAATATGCCTTTAACCGGCTATCTTATTAAAATCTGGGGTAAATACGTAGGCAGTGCTATCAGCTTTTGTTATATTATATATTTTGTTTATATTGCTTCTAGAGTACTACGTGATTTTGAAGAATTACTAATTAGCTCTTCTTACTATGTTACATCGATTATTACGCTCGGCATATGCATGACCTTTGTGTTAATTTATAGTATTCACTTGGGAATAGAAGCATTCGCACGAGTTACATGCTTATGTTTTGTTGTTATTTTACTGACTCTTTTTATATTAAATGTTTTGTATGTAGTAGGAGGTTATATCAAAGTGGAAAACCTTCAACCCGTATTAGCAAATGGATGGGGAAACATAGGGAAAGAGTTAGTCCCTCTTGGCATTACTGTCCCTTTCGGAGAATTGATTACCTTTACTATGCTTCTTCCTTATTTGAATAAAAAAAGTCAGGCTGCAACAATTGGACTATCCGCCATTATAATAGGAGGGATTGTCTTAACCATTAATTCAATTATTCTTTTATGTGTACTCGGACCAGAGACTGTTTTAAGATCTTCTTTCCCAGCTCTTACAGCTGTGAGTTACATTAACATAGCCAGTTTTATTCAAAGGCTGGATACCTTTATTCTTATTCTCATGGTCATTTTAGGTTTTGTTAAAATATCCATCTATTTCTTTTGTGCCGTGATTGGGGCAACTGATTTGTTTCGTATGAAACCTTCTGTTACAAACATTTATCTAATTGGTGGTGTTATTTTTTTCTCCTCACTGATGATTGCTCCTAGCTACCAAGCTCATATAAATGAAGGGCTCAAAGTTGTTCCTTATTTATTACACCTCCCTTTTCATATAGCAATTCCTATACTATTGCTGATTACAGCATATATTAAGCAAAAAATAAAGCCTACCCTTTCATGACAAGGGAGGCTATTGTTTTTTTAAAACAGGAAAAATGCTAACAGTAACGAACAACAAAGCAAATAAAACAATCAAAAAATAATCTTCTCCACGTGCAATTACAAAATATTGTTTTAGGTTATAAAACGATTGAAACATATAGTTTCCCTGAAAAACGTCGATGAATACAATAAGAGCATAAGCCCCCAGCAAAATACATAAGGATGAAATTATTTTAGCCATTATATCAGCCTCACCTTTTTCTTTTAAATTGCGGTAAATAATATAAAAATATACAAGGCGTCCATGAGATTTAATACTATTTATTGAATAATGAAAAATAATTGATCTTCTGCAAAGCAATCTGTTATAAAAAATTTAACGTAACAAGAATTTTAAAAATTCACCTACAAGGAGCTTTATTTATTTTAATGCACGGCTCTATTTTTATAGATTCTCACGAAGTAGTACAAGCCAAGCAGAAGTAATCCTACATTTGTATAAACATAAAAAATAGACCCATACCAAAAGTTCTTTTGAGCCAATGAATCAAAAAAATAATGCAAAAAGTGGTATAGCGCTACATAGATTAAACAAAGACTCCATAAAATATTTTCTTCTCTAGAATAAATCTCTCTTAGTAATAAAAGAATGATCCACCAAAACACAAGTATTGATGATGTACTGAGTAAGTTAATTGGGTAAGTCTTATAGTAAAAAGAATACGCGCTGCTATAAAATAAAAGCATCGATAGTAACAACATGAATAGTGGCTTTCTAGAGTGCTTATTGGTGATAAAAAAGTACAAGCCAATTAAAATGGCCATAAAAAAATAAATGTAATTCAACAAATTCCCCATCTCAAACCTCAACATTTTTATAATTTAATACTATGATATTTACGTTTCTCATAAAATCTTTTATGTAGTAGGTCAAAAACACAGCATCTTATGCTTCCTTGCCTCCTTTATGTGTACAATACCCAAAGATAGCATTTCCAAAAGAAACTCCAAAAGCGGTTGAAAATGCTGTTAAAAGATCAAAATTAGAGGTAAACAGCATATTAATTATTACGTTTCCTCCAAAGAAAATTAAAAAATATATCAAGAATTTCAAAATAACTTTTTTCAAGAACTACCCTACTTCTATAGATGTCGTTTAGATTGACTGCTGATTCAACACAGAATTTAAAAATCACGAAATTATAAATATAGCCAATATATGATTATATTACCATATATTTTTACTGACTATAAAAAAGAACCTCTTTAAAATAGAGGTTCTTTTTATAACAGAGAAGATATTTAGTTAGGGTAATGACAAGAATTAAAATGTCATTTGTGAGCTTTAATAAATATAGTTCTCTTACTACTTATAGCTTCTCTACCAATTCATCAACACGGACACAAGTGAATCCTTTCGTTTTCACTGTTTTTAACACATCTCTTAACGCATTAATTGTATTTCTTGGAGCTTCAGATTCCGCCCCTAGCGTATCACCGCAGTCGTGCAGCAAAATTACGTCCCCACCTTTTATATTTGCTAGGCGCTGTTTAATCTTTTCGCTTCCGCCAGAGGTTCGCCAATCTTCCGCCATGATTGACCATAGAATAATCTTATATTTACCTCTTTTGATAAAATCGAAAAGATTAAGCATTCCCCAAGGCGGGCGATAATATATAGGCTCGACTCCCGTGATAGCTTCAATCACCTTGGCTGTATCCTTCAGTCCTTTTTGAACTTTCCAAGGCGACATAAACCAGTTGGAGTGATGTACGTAGTTATGAATTCCGATTAAGTGGCCTTCATTATGCATTCGCTGAATCAGTTCAGGGTACTTTTCTGCTTTGGTACCGACCACAAAAAAGGTTGCCTTCACCTCATTTTTCTTCAATAAATCAAGAAGTATCGGCGTATAAATAGGGTTCGGACCATCATCAAACGTAAAAGCAATTTTCGATAAATCCCTTCCCCTTTTAACTACGTTTACTCCTAGACCACGTGATAGGAAATACGGAATAACGGTGTATAATAAAATTAAAAAAATAATAGCAGAAATCATGAACTCCATATTATATACTCACCTCTATCTCCTTTTGCTTTTGTATTGTTCTATCATTTACGTTGAGTAATGGACTATGTCTTGCTGCTTCGACAATGACATGGAGAGCGTCTATGGATGACGTTTTAGTTTGGTATTTTTTTATTCTTTGTTTCATCCATTTTAAAGGTGCTGAATCATGAACCAGATTTTCGACCCTCGCAACCAACTCTTCTTCTGTTTTTACAGAAAGTGCGAATCCTGAACGACATAAATACTCTGCATTGTCTTCTTCTTGTCCCGGTAACGAATGGTAAATTAATATGGGTAAATCCATCGCCATTGCCTCAGACGTTGTCACTCCCCCTGGCTTGCTGATCATTAAATCTGAAATAGCCATTAATTCTTCAACCTTTTCACAATATCCCAAAATTCTCACGTCATGCTTCGAGTCTTTTAATTCCGACTCTAATTGTGTTTTTAACTTCTTGTTTTTACCGCATACTATAAAAAGTTGCATCGGTGTAGAAATGAATTCTAAGGCCTTAAAGGTTGAAAGTCCTTTCCCAAAAAATCCGTCGCCCCCTCCCATGATGAGCAGGGTGAATATATTGGGATTAATCATATATTTTTCTAAGAGAAGATCCTTTGGAAGAACATCCATAAATCTTTTCCGTACAGGTATTCCAGTGTTTTTAATTTTATCTGCCTCTACCCCTAACGCAATTAATTGATCACGCAATCGAGCAGACCCTACCACATATTGATCTGTAGAGGAATGAATCCAATAAGAATGATCCGTATAATCTGTGATGATGGTTACCGCTGGAATATCAATTAACCCTTGCTCTTTTAATTTTGATATAATTCCCGCGGCAAATGGGTAGGTACTAACCACTACTTTCGGCTTTATTTCCTGTATGATTTTAAGCACGGTTTCCATACCCGATAAAAAGATCGAATTTAGCTTAACGGAAAAAGAATTTTTCACACGAGTTTTTTCATACAAAAAGCTATACACTTGTGGAAACTTCTTAATTCCTTTTTTATAAATATAATGGCTGATTGGATAAAGGTTGGGATGAACCCACTCCATGATATCAATGGTAATAGGCTCAGCATCAGCAACGACATTACTTACTGCTTCACTTATCGCATTTGCCACTTGTTTATGTCCTTCTCCAAACGTAGCGGAAAGAATTAAGTATTTATCCCGTTCACGGTTATTCATGACTTTTCCCTCCTTGTAATTTGTATGCTTGTGCTGTGGGGTAAAACTTAGACTTTTCAGCACATCTTTTTGTTCTTTTGTTTAGGCGATTAAAGAATTGCTCTGCTGATAAAAAAGTAATAATGGGTAGTTCCCCTTTTTAATCGATTTGTAGGGTATATCTTTTCTTCTTTTTCGTTACATAGATTGGTTAGGAACTCCTTACACTATTTATTAGAAAAACAAACAGTCTTAAGTTGAGCTTTCAAATAGCACATTTTCAGTCTACGTTTTGTAATTAAAAATAGGCTAAAAATAACATTAAAAATTAATGAAAAATCCAGTTTTTTTAATAAATAGTGCTACATTAAAAGAAATACAAAGATGAAATTAATCTTTTCACCTTTGTATTTCAATCGCATGTAAGCATATTCGCCTTACCGACTGTGCTTTAGATGTATACATACTATGAAAGAAGGACAAACCATGGATTTTATCACATCTTATATAAATCAATACGGATATATCGTGCTGTTTCTAGCATTGATGCTGGAACTTCTTGCACTTCCTCTTCCAGGGGAGCTGCTCATGGGCTACGCTGGGGTTCTTGCTTTTCAAGGACATTTGAGCTGGGTGGGAAGTATCTTGGTGGCTGGTATGGGAAGTATGGTTGGAATGACCATAGCCTACGGGGTAGGTTATAGGTTAGGGACTCCCTTTTTTGATAAATACGGAAAAACCCTTCATATGGGGCCAGAGCGAATTGAAAGAATGTCAAAATGGTTTGGTGTACATGGAAACAAGCTGTTGATTATTGCTTATTTCCTCCCAGTTATTAGACATATTACAGGATATTTTTCAGGAATTACTCGGCTTCCCTTTCGTACGTATGCACTGTATGCCTATAGTGGATCATTTCTTTGGGTTACCACATTTATTACTTTAGGAAAGTTATTAGGACCTCAGTGGGAACAGTTTCATCATTCTATTAAGAAGTATTTTGTCATTGGGCTGATTGTAGCTGTAAGTTTGTTCGCAGCTATTTACATTTATAAAAAGTTCAAAGTAACGATTAAAAAGATAGCAATTAATTGCCTCAAGTGGATAGTAAACGCATTTCATACGCGGAAACGGGCGGGTCTTGTTTTTATATTTACAGCATTAGTTACATTAGGGTTTATTCTGCTTATGATTGGAATGACGCAAGACTTTATCGCAAACGAGTTTGGAGATTTTAACAAAATAACGAGTTTATTAATAACAGCTCTTTTTAATAAAGATTGGAATGTACCAATGCGGGTGTTTTTCATGCTAGGATCTAGGGAAGCTCTGGCAACATTGATTTTCTTTACACTTGTATGGATTTTATGGAAAGGCAGAGATAAAAAAATTGAATTATTATCTCTGGTAGTTGTTGCAGGCGGCGGCGAGCTATACGAAGAAAGCCTGAGACGAATGTTCCATCATTTCTCCCCTATTAGAAAATCGTTGATAGAACAGCTTTCATACACCTTTCCAAGCGAGCAGTCTTTACTGGCTTTTGTTATTTATGGGTTTGCTGTATTTATGCTGGTTCGACACTCTAAAAGATTGTGGGTTCCTACAGTAGCACCAATAGTGGCCATTCTTATTTTATTGCTTATTGCCATTAGTCGTTTGTATCTGAGCATACAATACCCCAGTGACATTGCAGCAGGATATGTATTTGGAGGAGTATGGCTAGGGTTAAACGTTTTGCTTCTTGAAACCTTCCGTCTTATGAAAGGTATTAATCTATAAGTGATACTGTCAAAAAACTTATTTCTGATGTTTCCTATGAGAAAAAACACCTCCAAGTGATTGCTCGGTACCTCATACCCAGTTATCAGCTTGAAGGTGTTTTTTATTTATATAAAATCAGAGCCTGTCCAAATTATTAGCAATTACGTTTTCTTAATCTGCGAACGCTGATACTTTCTAAACTAGTCGTATTTCTATTACCTGAATTATCTTCCCATACTAAAAATCCGCCTTCTGCTCGAATAAACGTACCATTTCCATCAAGCTGTCTTCCAGCAGAAAAAACTTGAATTTTATCTCCTCTTCGAAAATTATCTACTATAGAACGAGATTGAGATTGAGATGTACGACGATCCCCACTACGACGTCCTGGCATAACTCCACCTCCTTATACACTTATAGTACATACTATGAAGAAAGCAAAAATTGGTATAAGCAAAACGCGTAAAAGTATAAAAAAATTTTATAAAATAAAAATTTGGCTATACCTGTCTTTAGTATTTCTGCAAGGTTTCTTACATTTATCCACAGTCCCATGAGACCTCTGAATCTCTTTCATCTTGTAACGTGACCTAAATTCAGTGAGTATAAAATACATAAGGGATGTTTAAGGTGTTTGATGTATATAGTCTGAGAAGTCTTCTTTTAGACATAAAAAAGAATCCTCCATGAAAAAGAGGATTCAACAGGGTAAGTAAGAAAAAGAAATATACATGCATGTTCCTGGGGGGCTACGCTTGTATAATCAACTTATACCCGCTATTCACTGATTGAAACAGCTAAAAACATTTTATAAAAAAATTGATAGTTAACCTATTAAATTAGCCCTATAGATTCTTGAACTACTCCCCCACGGATGATAACCATCGCCTATATATGAAAAGTCATACTTTTCATAGTATCCAACGTAGTCGGTGCATAAATAAAGATTATCAAATCCGGCATTTTTCGTATCTTCTTTCAGCTTTAAAAGAAGTTGCTCACCTAAGGATTTACCTCGATAACTTTCTTCAATGTAAAGAGAACACACCCAGGGCCATAAATCCATTCGACTTATAAAATCGTTGGTGATAAGCCCTGCGCAGCCGATAATTCCTCCTTCGTCTTCTAACAGGTACCAGACTGGAAGACAACTATTTGTGTTTAAGCTATGTATAATACAGTCTTCGTAAAGCTTTAAATTCTCTTTACTCGCCCACTTACGCTGAGTATATTCAATAGCTTTGTCTTTGTACTCTACCTGTTCTCTAATATTAATAATTCGCATGACAAGGGCTCCTCTATTAAAATTAAATCCATTCTTTTGTATGTTCATAAATGAATTTGATATCGTTTTGATAATGCTCAAGATGCCCTTCGTCTATCATTTTTTGAAACGCAATATCACCTTCACTAGCTTTTCTTGTAATTGTTTTACATAACCCCTCTAATCGCAGCAATACCATTTCCAAATAACCTTCTTGTAATTCTTCGCCATAAGATTCAAAAAATAATTTCACTCTTCGCTTTCTATCTTGAGCATGCTGTGATGAATTATAATGAATTTTCTCACCTGTTTCAGAAAGATAAAATCTACTCAAAGGGACGCACGTATAAAGAGTATAAGCAATGTCCCAAAGTCTTGGCCCAGGTGCAGCAACATCAAAATCAATAATTCCTATTGGTCTCTCATCATTAAAAATAATGTTGTATATAGCAAAATCATTATGACATAGTATTTCAAATGGTTTAGGCGTGTTATCTATTGATTTCCAGCTGTCATCAAATGAAAAATCACTCACTGAATCATGATAAAGACGGAGCATTTTTCCTATTTCTATCAAAACATCATCGGACCACATATATTTCTTCAAGGGATAATTACCAGCTTCACCTTCAATAAATGACAAGACCTCTCTCCCTTTTTCGTCAATGCCTAAAAATTTTGGTGCATAAGTAAACCCCTTGTTTTCTAAATGCTTTAATAGCTTATGAAATTTATGACTATCTGATTTTAATTCTCGTCGTACGGTATTTCCCGAGCGGTAAACGTTAGAAACATTCCCTCCTGTTAGTACTTCTTCGTCCTTAAAGCCTGACATATAAATATTCCCCCTGAATATACCCGATTTGTCGTTAATAAGTGAAAGTGATAAAACATTTACCATAATGATATACCTTATTTCACCATCTATTTAGAACAGCCCGTACTTTTCCCTTCATAGCCCATTAATGTTACTTTACATTATAAAAAAAAGAATCTTCATTCGAAGATCTTTTTGACTGCTTATTTCATACAAAAATCCGCTAAAAAAGCGGGAGACCGCTACTATGTTAAATCACCAAAAGCCACCGTCTGAGTGGATAATTTGTCCGGTAATCCATTCTGCTTCTTCGCTTGCTAAAAAAACAACTAATTTTGCGGCATCCCGGGGCTCACCAAGTCGACCCATTGGGAACTTCGGCAGTAAATCTTCCTTCAACTTACTGCTCATCCACCCAGTATTAGTTGGTCCAGGATCTACAGCATTAACAGTAATTTTAAGAGGTGCTAATTCAATAGCAACTGATTTAGTAAATGTAGAAACGGCACCTTTGGTGGCAACATAAGCCAAATTGCCAGGCTCAGGTGACTTATCTTGACCTGATACCATATTAATAATTCGACCGCCATGCTTGCCTTCGATTAGACGTGCAAACTCAACAGTTAAAAGACATGTTCCTCTAACATTCACGTTATAATGAGCGTCGAGAACATCAGCATCTATCGAACGAAAATCTACGTCTACAGAATGTGTTGCATTATTTACAAGGATTGATGGAGAACCCAGTTTGGTTTGAACTGTATCAAGCAGTTTTCTTGATGCATCGGGCTGTGATAAATCCAATTCCATCGATTCACATCGTACTCCTAGACTGCGTATCTCCTCAATCAGATGCTTCGACCAATTAAAATCATCCTCATTACAATAATCCATTAAACGATCATAATTTGACCAATGAGTGAAAAAAACATCTGCCCCTTCTTTAGCTAACTCCCTGCATATTTCAGTACCAATACCTTTTGCCCGACTAGCACCAGTAACAATCGCAATTTTATTTATTAATCGCTTCATAAAGCATCTCCTCATGGGAACGCTGAATTTATATGCTCACCAATAGCACACGATTTCAGCAATCCTGTATATGTATATTAATCTATCAAGTTGTAATGAATGGAAAAGGTAATCAAAGTTTGAATGGTATTACAATGTCTATATTCTGCACTCATAGACAGAGAATGACATGCCTTCTCCGTAGCCATCTTTTACTTCATGAACAGTAAGATTGTTAAATCCATTAGAGCTAAGGATACGTTCAAATTCTTCTGAGCCATAAAGTCGAAGAGGGAAATCCATTATCTCCACCTTTTTTGTCTTATTTCCTTGAAGGAGTTCATATCGTATCTTCGTGTTCAAAGAGCTCGTTCTTTTATCGTAGAAGCTCTTTTTATAAACAATAACGGTTTCTTTATTGAAAGATACTCTATTCGTTTCAGTCCAATCTAAAAGTTCTTCAATTTTATTCTTTTTCTTTATAATAGTTAAAAGTACTTTACCATCGTCTTTTAAAACTGCTTTCATATTTTGAAGACTCTTAACAGCTACATCATCTGCTAACAGAGAAAAGGAACCAAAAGGTATTATAATAAGATCATACTTTTTGTTGCTTTTAAAATCCTCGATGTTTTGATACCATACATTTGGTTTAAGATTTATTCTTTCAGATTTTTCTACACATGCTTTAAGCATATCTTTAGAAATATCGAACCCTTCAATATCAATTCCTTTTTGCATAAATGGAAGAAGCATTCTGCCGTTCCCGCACATCGGTTCTAATACTTTCATATTTTGACCTTTGACAAAGGAAAGGTAAAACTCAAGCTCTTTTTTATTTGCAGCGGATTTATCAACCTCGTACAACATTGTGCAGAGCTCTCCATAGTAATCATTCATTCTCGTTTTCACCTCACATAATTAATTAGTCTTCCATACGTGCATTCAACTTTCCTGCTCTATTCTAGTCAATATAGAACTTATTACAGCTAGTAAACTCTCGGTCTCTAACAGTTTATGCTCGTCCTCTCCCCTTAGTTTTGGTTATATTTCACTCTTTGGTAAAGAGATAGGCGAAATAATCGATTCCCTAAATAAAATTCAAAAAGGAAATAACCTCATTTTAGAGAACTGAATAAAGAGCTGCTTTTCATTTCTCTAACACTTAAGAGGAGGTACACAAATGAATGAACAAATACTAAAAATAGATAAAGTAGAGATTTGCACAGAAAGTTTTGGGAACCCTAAAAATCCGGCTATTCTTTTAATAATGGGAGCAATGTCCTCGTTAGATTGGTGGGATGAAGACTTCTGTCTTCGCCTCGCTGAAAGGGAGAGATTTGTTATTCGTTACGACCATCGTGATTTAGGCCAATCTACCACTTATCCGCCGGGTACTTCTAACTATACAATAACGGATATGACTGATGATGCAATTGGCGTTTTAGATGCTTATTCTATAGAAAAAGCTCATATTGTTGGAATGTCGTTGGGCGGGATGATAGGTCAGATTCTTGCTCTTAGATATCCAAAACGCATAGATTCTCTTACTTTAATTGCATCAAGCATTTTTGGAACTGAGGCGGAAAAATTGCCTCCAATGGACCAGCGTATACTTGATTATCATACAAAAAGCACTTCCATAGACTGGTCAAATCAAGAGGAAACCGTTCACTACCTTGCAGGTGGATGGAAAACGTTAAGTGGGACAAAACCTTATGAAAAGGAAAGAATGTATAAGCTAGCAAAAAGAGAAGCTGCCCGGTCCAAACAGCTGCCTAGTAGATTTAATCATGCTTTACTTCAAGGAGGAGGCCAATATTACGACAGGTCGAGTGAAATTAGCACACCTACGCTGATTATTCATGGAACAAAAGATCCGGCACTGCCTTATGAACATGGACTTGCGCTTGCAAAAGCTATTTCTCATGCTAAATTAATAGCTCTTGAGGGTACAGGACATGAAGTTCATAGTGAGGACTGGGACCAAATTATCGAAGCAATTGTAGGGATTAGCTCTTAAAAGTAAAAAAAGAGAAATGAAGACTTCAAAGCGCTTTTTCAAGAAAGCTTTGGGGTCTTTTCATATTTCAAAATTCCTTTCTTCTACTAGCAGTTGACAAAAACGTTTTCTATAGCAAAGGATATTTTGTACAAAAGGACCTACACCTTTTCAAGACAGCCTATTTACGATACACTAATAATTCATGAAATATCCACATAAGGGTATTAAAGTAAGAAAATGGAGGCTTTTTATGAAATATTTTAAGGTATTTTTTTGTTTAATCTTATTACTCCTAGTAGGCATAACCGGCTGTTCTCAAAAAGAAGAAGTTACAAGCATTAATACTGTTGATGTAAAAAAGCTTAAAGAGCGTAGCGGAACTTATGTTGGAAATAATTCTAACGTGGTAGCTATCGTAAGGGACTTGCCTGGAGGAGAAACATTTAAAGAAATTGATTTACATAATAAAACGCTAAAAATAACGTATGGTACTAAAGCGGGCTCTCTTTCAGAAGATGAAACGTTAAAATATTGGTTTGACGGTAAGAATACATTGGAGAAAAACTTTCTTTACAATGCTATTTATTTAGCAATATTAGTGCCTAATGCTCAAGGTTACAGTTTTAAAGTAGACAATCAAAAATTCTCAGTATCTAGAGAAGAAATGGAAGAGTTTATTTCTGGCAACATTAAAACTTTACCGGATAGTAATAAATTATTTGATAAAGAAAAAGCACAGCAATTTATAGATGATAATAAAGAAAAGATAAATAAAACAGTTAAATCGGCAGCTATTCGAGAACATTTTTTTAAGAATGTTCCGATAGTAAAGGAATAACAACAAATAAAGAGCCGTAAATAGGGCTCTTTATTCGTACTCTATTTACCTTTGTGCTTAGCTTTCGCCTTTAGTTTCTTCATCAAATATTTTTGTTCCTTTAGTTCTTCACGGTATTGCTTAGATTTCTTTTTTCTACTTTTTTTCTTTTCTTCGTACTCTTGTTTCATAGCCTCTTGAGCTTTAGTAGAAATACCAATTTTATTTACTTCTTTTGCTACTTGGCGCTGTAAACGTTTTGGGTTGACCTTTTTATTAGATTTTATTTTCACATCAAGACCTGAATGAATCGATTGGTTAATCAGATTTAACAATTTGTGATGAATAAAGTCTAATATCTCTGTATCTTTTGGTTCTGCTCCAAATACATAACGAAATGCTTTTAATTTACCGCCTTCTACAACTTCAATAATTCCTATCCAAAACTGACCATCATGGTAAATCGTTAATGACATAACGATTCCCTCCTCTAAACATACTATGAAATGATGGACATCCCGAGGAGGGGAAGGTTACTGACATTGATACATATCAATGCATCCGGACTACCAACCGAATTGTGTTTTTACATTCCACATACAAATTTTAACATACAAATATTCAATATAAGTGCTTTTTCTTTTATTTTTCACCGAAATTAATCGTGAAAAATAAAGGTCCCTCCATAATAAATACTGGAATTACTACAAAAGAAATCAAACTAAAATATTTTGCGTTCCTTTTTAATTATTATCCTTTAACATAAGGTAATTAATCAGTAGAAAAAAAGTTTAGGTGAATCACTCCAAGCTCTTTTTCCTATAAAGAAAGAACCCTATTATCGCCCCCAGTACAGCTATCACAATACTAAAGCGAATTAGATGAATAATAAAATCAATAAGGTTTAAATAGGTTGTTTCTGTTACACCATCACCGACTGATTCAACTTCTTTATATGGAATCACAAAGAAACCTAATGATCCTCCTAAAATAAGGCCGTAGAAAAAACCTTTTTCTATAAATTTCAACAAGAAACTCTCCTCCTTTCAAAAATGCTCATCTAATGAGTTATAGCACTCTCTATAACTCATTAGATGAGCATTTATTTATCTTCCACAAAAATTATTTAATTATGAATTTTATTACATATAATCTATATATTAACATATATACAGGTTAAAAGGGAGACTAACGTATAGTCTCCCTTTCTATAAAAGTTTAATAACTTTTAAAAACTCTATTTACTTAACCAAACTTTCAAATTAAATAAAAGCTCCAGAAAGTCACGAAGCAAGGAAGCTTTTCACAGCAGTTAAAAAAGCGGATAAGTTTCCTGCGTGCACCTCATGTCCAGCCCCTTTTATCGTTACTAATTTACAATTTGGAATGCGCTTAGAAACTTCCTGCAATTTATCTTGAGGGATATGGCTGGATCCTCCTCCTATGATGAGAGTAGGTGCAATTATCTCTGTAAGACTTCCCCACCATTTAGGATTGGGGTTGTTTAACTGTTGAAGGATTGAAGGTACAACCTCCCAGTCAAAAGGTAAAGAACCAGGCGGTTTGGCAGGAATTTCGAACTTTTCTCCTGTAAAAGGTGGAGGAGTGTCTTCAACAATCAATTGATCTACCCTTTCTGGAAATGTTTCAGAAAAAAGATAGGACACCGTACCGCCCATAGAATGCCCAATCAACGTAAAGCGCTCCAAATTCATGGCATTTACGAACTGAAGTAAGTCATCACACATAAGTTCAAACGTATAGGTGCCGGTTCTTTCACTTCCACCGTGTCCTCGCTGATCTAAAGCTAAAAATCGATATTCCTCTCCTAATACAGCCGCTACTTCATCCCACGACTCTGCACTCATTCCCAAAGCGTGAAGTGCAATAATAGCGGGTGCCGAAGCTTCGCCCGACTCTCGATATTGAAATGTTAAACCATTTAGTTCAATTTGATTTACTCCCATTTTCAAATTAACTCAACTCCTAACTCAGATTTCACCAATTAAAATCTAGTTTATTAAGGTTCATCTATATATTAGTGAAGAAATGAAGATTTCCTTCACCTCTTATCTTATTAGGAAAGATATTAGATTATTTTATGTATCCTGTGTAATTCTTTAGTCAGCATAATGTACCTAGAGATTCTTACTTTCAATCCCCTTATACTTTAACCCAAAAGTACTACAAGCCAATTGAATAAAAGATTGTAAAGGAAGAGACATAAATTTATCTTTATGCCAAAACATTTGTGTATAAAGAGGCGTATCAACTTTAGTACAAGCCAATTCTTTTAATATGCCGTTCTCTAGCTCTCCTCTTACTACTACTTCGGGCAATATGGCAATACCTAAATCTAGCATAACGCATTGCTTAATAGCTTCTACGCTTACAAATTCAAATTTAGTTGATGTACAAATACCCGCCTCACGAAACAAGTTTTCCAATACTACACGATATGAACATCCTGATTCGGTATACAAAAGAGTCTCATTCTCAAGATCTTCTAAGTAGATTTCCGCTTTATCAGCTAAAGGATGCTGAGGAGAAGCAATAATTTTTAAGTTTTCTGCAACAAGACATTGCGTATGTAGATTTGCATCATGATGCTGAATAGGCTCCATTGTGAAGGCGATATCAAGAGTTCCGTCTAGCAGCTGCGCTCTTGTTTGTGCTTGAGAGTAAATAGGCTTAAAAATCATTTTAACCTTTGGAAATTGATCCTTAAACTCTTTTAATATTGGAGGCAATCTATATGTACACTGACTTTCAGAAGACCCAATAATAAGTGTACCGGCAGGTTCCTCCACTCCACTTACAGCATTTTTTGCTTCCTTAGTCAGTTGAATCATTTTATCGGCGTACCTTTTAAATTCTCTGCCTGCCTCTGTTAAAACCAAGCGCTTTCCGAGACGTTCAAATAAAGGCGTTTCAAGTTCATTTTCAAGAGCTTTTATTTGAGCGGTAACGCTTGATTGAGCAAAGTTTAAAATTTTAGCCGTATAGGTAAAATTTAAATTTTCTGCAGCTGTTTTAAATGTAATCAGTTGTTTTATTTCGATTTTCCTCACCTCTATATAATCGGATATTCCGATTGATTCAATCGGAATGTTCATCTGTAACGATCATTAATTTCATTATAAAATATGGTAAATCAAACCACAACATACTAAATATAAAGAGATAAGGGGAAATCATAATGACTATAAAAAAAGAAAATACAAAAGAATCAATTAGCCTCACGCAAAAAGAAACAAGTGAAAAAAGCTTCAAATACTACTGGAATGAAATTATTCGAGCGCTTATCGTAACCAAATAAGTAAGGCTAATCAATTTTATTTTTGGAAAAAGTAAATCCACATACAAGCGTATAAATATAAAAACAATAGCTCGCTAACGCTGACGATATACAGAGTTAGCGAGCTATTAACCTATTTAAACTTAAAATCATGGTTATTGGCTTGAATCTAACCTAAACTCCGCAATATCCTTGTCGTCTTGAGAGATAATGAGTGTGCCTTTTAATGCATTAGCCTGTAGCTTTTTTAGTTTTTCTTCAGTTGGTAAAAGAGGTAATTCATTGTTTTTTTCCTTTGCTCCTAACGTATAATTAAGAGTGAATTTACTTGTTCCTTTAGATGGAATTTCTCCTATACTCATGCCAACCCCTAACTTATTGTTATCCATCTTATAAATATTTGAACCAATTGCTTCTTTTACAGCTGATACTAACTCCTTATCTGGTTCTATGCGAATGTTTGTTTTAACAGGATCAGAGAGAGCCATAATATTATTAGACTTATTTTCCATCGTGAATGTATAGTGTAACTCCGTTGGAACGATACGTTTACTTTTATTCTTTTTATCAGGTACTATCATTTCCCCAACGATTTTTTTATCATCTGTTAACATTACCTCCGATTTTTGTAATTTTAAGTAATCAACATTGTTTACATATTCCGTTTTTGAACAAGCGGAAATGATAAACACCAAACAAATAACGGAAAAACCAAGATAGAACTTTTTCATATTTATCCCCCTACCTATTCACATATCATGTTTGTTTACTAGTACATGATTGTGCTGATTCCTTCTATATAACACTTCATGGTGTGATTGAGCTTCGACATGGTATTTAGAATACCTAAACTTAATTATTAATGTTCTTGAGACAAAGCAAATTTAAAATAAATAAAAGTACTCGTGCTAATTATTATTATCCATAAATAAACTGTTTCCTCCCATTTTTTTAGTTTTAACACGTTTTTTGTACATATGATAATGTATCAAAAACGAATAGGCATATTGAAAGCAAAAAAAGCCACTAGTATGTGGGACAGTCTCGTCCCACATACCAATAGCTTTTTAAATTAAAAATCGTTATATTCCTCTAAATCATCATCATCTAATGACCCGGATAATTGCTCTAGATCTGCAACCTTACCTTCTTTGAAGGTTTGGTGGCTTTCTGAAGGCTTCTCTTCTGTCTCCTCTTGTTTACTCACAAACCCGTTGGACTGAGCTAATTTCTTTAATTCCCGTAGTTCGGAATTGATATGTTCAAGAAGTTCTTCTGTTCTGTGTCCTGCTTCTACTTGATTGGAAGATGAACTATGAAGGTCACGAACAATTAGAGATGAAATATAGTCCCCTAATTTTCGAGACTTTGCATATTTTGCAAGTATATCATAGACTTCATCACTCAACTGGTTAGTTTTAATCGTAAAGGCGTTTTGACGCTCTGACATGGTTATCACCTGCGCTGTTAGGATTTAACGGCTTTCTTCTCGGCTTGTTTCTTTTGAAGGTACCCCATGCTTCGGATTTCTAAGCCGAATAAATTTAAGTGACGGCTATCCTCAGGCACTTTATGATATTTCTCTGTGCGTTCTTCGCCAATTTTTTCACGCATGCTATTCATAATCGCTACTTCTAATGTAGGAGCGACACCGCCACTATATACATATTTTCGGATTTTATTTGCTGGTGGTGGGGCGACGTCATTTAACTTAGCTAGTAAGATCTCTACATAATCTCTTAGAGAAGATTTGATTTGAGCTGTTAAATCAATGGATTCACCTGTGTTTTCATTTTTTAGTTCAAACTTTTGTTTGCTGTAGTTATCTAAAATAAATTGATCAAAAGCGCGTAAATCGGTAAACAACTCTGGGAATTTCTCTTTTCGTAACTTATCGATATGTGCTAAGTAGGGAATACCCTCGATACTTTGGAACGATTCACGACTGTTCGCAGCCTTCAACCCTTCAGGTAAGATTACAACATCAATGGATCCTCCACCGATATCGATCATTACGGTTTCACATTCCACATATTCATTAGCATCTTCACGGTCTTGAAGCGTTAGGTCTTTCTTTAACGCAAAACGTGCGATTTCACCTTCTTTTAAACAAACACTTTCTTCCACAGATACTTTTAATTCTTTTTCAAATCCTGGGGTATGGATATAAAAAGTGTGCTCACCTACAAAGCGATTTGCCATAGCCTTTTGCGCTTCACCAAACGTACTTTCTTTTTTTAGTAACCAAATTGGTAACATTGTAGAGAAATAGTCAATCTGGATGTTGTTGTCCTTTTGATCTTTTGTATGTAACGCGTGGTAGTATGCGACGGCAGCTAAAAATGTTACGTATGGAATATGACTTGTAATTTTATTATGTAAACGATTAATATGATTGTTTGCTAATTGTTGGCTGGCGGCAATGTCACCCACTAAGAAATAACGTTCTTTTTCTTCCTCTCCAATGGTTGTAGATAATAAGATGCGCTTTTTAAATTCCTCTGGTGCTGTAACAGCATCTGTGAAGAATGAATCAGCAGCTTCTTTTTGGAGTTCTACTACGTTGGTTTGGAAATCAAATAGATATCCATCTATGATATTCATATCGACTGAGTTCCCACAGTCTTTATTAAAACGTGAAATTTTCATCTCTATACACCTCTTTTTTTAGTTGAACTTCTGTTGAACTTATTATACAAAAGAAAAGGTAGATTTTCAATCCTTCAGTTCAACTGATTTATCATCAAAAACTTACACATATCAACAATTTTTTTATCTAGTTGAACTTATTTCGGGGTCAGAAAAACAGTGTCAGGAAAGTTCTTTTTCGGGAATAAGAAAGTCGGAAGTAGAGATTCTGGTGAAAAAAGAGGTTGAGACAAAAGTATTTTAGATGAAGTAAAAAACGAGCTATTGATCAAGCGATTAGTAGTTTGTTTTTTTATTAAGCTAAACGCAGACTTCATTTGTTTAGGTCTTTCTAGCAGTTGATTGAAGGGTAAGACAAATACTCCTGGTGGAAAAGCGGAATGTATCAAGATAATATTTATATTCGTTAAGAGACTTAAAATCTTGTTTGACAATATTCGATAACACTCACCTTTTTTGGACTACCTTTTTCATTAACTGACTTTTATGATCTTTATCTTTAACTATAATATAATCCTCTGTTCCTTTTACTGAATAGATTTCTGAACCAACTGTAAAATAGTTTGATTGATTATTACCTGCAGGCATTTTAGTTGCTTTGGTTTTCTTTTCTATTGTTCCTATTTGGTCTCCTATTTCCTGCTTTTGATCTAGTTTATCTTCTGTTCCGTTATATTCCTTGTTTTCAACTACAACAATGATAGCAGAAGAACTTTCTGTATTCGTTCCTGTACTTTCTTGATTACATGCAGTTAGAACGGTTAAATAAACTACTAACAGAAAACTAAGTGTTCTCTTCATAATAGCCTCCGGAAATCATTTTCTACCCTTTAATTAAAATTGACATTAGGCGATATACCAAGTTCAGTGACGTATCATAATGTATTCGAAAACGAACAATCCTAAAAGTTCTATTAAACAAACTTTCTAGGCTCCTCCACATAAAAATCCACATAACCGCAGCTTGAACAAACATAAAATATTAATTCACTGTAATGGTGATCGTTATTTAATACCCTGCTCGGTGTTTTATTTATACCTACCGTACCAGGTGATGATTGAATACGGGCTTTGGTTAGAGATGAATCACATTTAGAGCACTTTTTACTTTGCATACATATCACCCTTTCTATTTCATAACATCATTCCTATTTTCTATAGTACATGCTTACTAGTTTTTAAATTAATAATTAGCCACATAACTTGAATAATCAAAGGGAAAATAAATGCGATTAGCAACACTATAAATGCGAACAATTTCAGCTCTAGTGTTTGGGTAACACCCGCTCCATCCACTTCTCTTGTCCAGACAACAGCTGTTCCTACGACGAAAAGTATGATCCAAATTATATTAGCTATCCACCAGGAAATCCATCGTCTTTTCACATCATCACTCCTTTCAATTTAAGCTGCATCTTTCTTTTTTAATTCCCAGATAAGAGCAATTGTAGAAATAGCTCCACCTACCGCAAAGAGATAAGAAGAAAACGGTATTGTTTCATGCATGAATAAACCTCTTATTCCATAAAAACACAGGATAATAGTGCCGATTAAACCAATCATAAGCCGAATATTTTTATTGATTGTTTTCTCCCCCTTTAGGTTTCTCTTTGCACCTGATCCTTTATCATAAATCCAAATATAGCGAAGAAGTTTAATACAACCAGCAATCCATAATAAAAGCCAAGCCTTTCAAAAAATAAAGAAAGAATGGGAAATATTATAGTTTCAAAGCCAAACAACATAATAATAAGTCCAATTCCTTTAGCGAGCTGCTTTTCATCCTTAGGTGTAAATATCTTTCCATATCCAGCAATAAAATTAGTACTACCTTTTTTCCATACACGTTTCCCAATATAAATGATTAAACAGCTTACTAGACTTATAAATAATAATTTCAACACCAGACATTACACCTTCTTTACATACTTCAATTTAACATATATAGTGTATTTTACCATAATCAATAAACAAATATTATGTATTAAAGGTGGACTCACAAAATACAACACTGTAAAATATATACATACTAATTTTGGAGGTTTTTGTTTGTTAAACTTATGCTTAGAGCTGGGTGAGTAAGCTTCCTTAATGAATGTGTGCATAAAGGAAGCCCCATTTATGGAGTATAAAAAGCGGTAATTTAGCAAGTTGATAGGAGACTCTAAATGGATATCTTAATTAAACAAGAACTCACTGAAGAATATAATGAAACTGAAAAAGTTGTGAAAAGCGCTTTTTTAAATGAAGAATACAGCGATAAGAAAGAACATTTACTTGTGAAACGAATTAGGAAGTCAGATGAATTTATTCCTGAACTTTCACTAGTCGCATTAAATCCGAATGCAGCAGATATTATAGGCCATATTCTTCTATCTAAAATAACAATTATAGATGGTGATAACGCTACCGTTTCTTTAGCACTTGCTCCAGTTTCAGTTGCACCTCAGTATCAAAAACAAGGAGCTGGGAGCCAACTAATACACGCTGCGTTAAAACGCGCAAAAGAGCTTGGTTATCATTCAGTAATTGTTTTAGGGCACAAAGATTACTATCCTAAGTTTGGATTTAAACCAGCTAGCTCATGGAATATATATGCTCCATTTGACGTGCCTGAAGAATTTTTTATGGCCATAGAGTTAACAGAAGGATCTCTAAAAAATGTGCAAGGTGTTGTACATTACTCAAAATCTTTTTCAGAGTAAGCACTAAATGATTAATTAGGTTTTACGTAAAGGCTGCCTGGAAAATAATTTTATAGTATTTTCCAGGCAGCCTCTTTTTTATTTACCTGATATTATTAAAGCGGTGGATTTTCCACACCTAAATGAACCCAATCTTCTTTTGGAGGCCCATAAACTCCAGCAGGTTTTAGGCCTGCTTGACGCATAAGAATGGTAATTTGACCTCGGTGATGAACAATATGTTTGATTAGTCCCATTAAGATTGTGGCATTTGATTGGGTTCTTCCAAACGCTTCTTGTGTATGTTCTAAAGATTCATCTGTCCATTGCTGTTCAATAATTTTAGCAGCATGAGAACTTACATTTTTAAAAGTTATAGCGATTTCCTGTGCTGAAGATGGAACGCTTGCTGTACTTTCAATTCTGTCTATGCTTAATCCGAATTCAGTTAGGTAATCTGGAATGTTTGTTGTAAAATGCCAAGCAATTCTCCCTAACGTACGCCCTTCAGGGTACACTTGTTGTTTCAACGACTCATCTGTCAAGCTATCCAAAACTTTTTGAGTTAGCATGGCTTCGTTGTTCCATTCTTTGATAAAATCTGAAATGGTATTATACATATAAAAGACCTCCCAATATAAATCTAATCTAAATCAATAACTAAATAATATCATAGAAGAAAAATAAGTTGGCTTATTTACTAAAGGAAGGAGACTTTATGTTATTTAAAGCTACCGCTCAAAAAACTGTTGTTTATCCTTTATTACTTTTAAATACTTTATTACTCATTCAAGCAGTTCAACATAAAGGACTTGCCTTTTTACACCTTTTGGCTATCCTTTGTTTGTTTCTTTCCCTTTTTCTCCGATATGAATTTCAGATAGACAGAGATACTTTAACCTATAGAATATATATATTATGGTTTAAAGTATATGCAAAAACCGTTAAACCAAGGGACATTAAACGAATTGTATTTAAACAGTTAAGTTGGAAATCAAAATTAGCAGTAGTAAAAGTAGAAAACGGGTGGAATATGCGAATAGCATTATTTAATCCACCAAATGTTTTTAAGGAATTAGAAACATTTGCACATGAATATGATGTAGATATTCAAAAAACAGCAGATTATTAAATTCTAGAGAAAACATCTTGAATGCCACCGCGTTTTGGATACATTAAACTCCATGTAAGTCAGGCCGTATAATCAGCGTTATACATTTCTAATCAAGCTGCTTTTGGACCTCTCTAGCGCTACAAAGCATTAGTAAAGAGGTGCTTTCCTAAACACCTCCAAGTTAAACACTTTGTCCTCCTTCCTCACATCAACCCCAAGTCCTACATAAAAATAGGCTTCAAGGGCATTCTTTTTAACATTATTTGGATATAAAATTCGTATATAACGCTTTTTAAGAGGTGATAATTCTGTATATATCAAAAAAGGTTGGCATTTTAAGCTGGTTTGCTACTTGCTTGTATTTTTTAGTTGAACCTTTCTTTATTTTGACTTCAACTGCTCCCTACAGTTTTTTACATCACGCAATGAGTGATCTTGGTGTAACTTCTTGTGGAAACTACACCTATTCAATTGCACCTCATGAAATTTGCTCTCCTCACCATTTCTGGATGAACGTATTGTTTATTATAAACGGATTGACACTTTCAATTGGTGTTTTGTACATTTCACAAAACCTAAAGAAAACGAGAAAAAGCCAACTAGCAACAGCTTTTATTCTTATATTAGCTTTAGGTAATATTGTTTCAGGCTTTATCCCGGCTGATATACATTTATTTTGGCATTCAATACTTGCTCAGCTTGGCATGGTTACTGTTTTAGCTGGTCTTTGGATGTATGCATCATCTTTAAGCAGCGGCAAGTATTGGACTTATGGCTGCTTAATTTCCCTACTAATCATTCTCCTACTCATTATGCTTGTATTTTTTGTTCCTATGCCTACCGGTCTGCTGCAAAGGTTATTCTATTTAGTAATCTTTATATGGGGCACCGTGCTTTCCTTTATGTTAAACAAATAATCCACTATCATTCCGTTTCATATGAGCTTACAAGACTATGTTAAACTAGCCGGAATTTCAAATAGCAAAAAGTCCATAGAGGCATTCCCTATGGACTTTTTGCTATTTTGTTAAATAAATTCTCTTAATAATTCTTTAGATTTCTTTCCGCTAAAACCAAAATAATTGCCAATAAGTTTGACGTATTCTGTGTAAGTAACTTTTCTATTTAAAGCAGTTTCCCACCATCTCTGTGGATTATAATAACGACTTCCACTAGAGCAATAGGTTAATTGTATTTTGGTATCCTTAAATTCTTTATTAAAGTTTTTTTCTACCCTTTTCATATGGTAGTTTGAAGAAACAACGATAGCGGATTGAAAGTGATAGTTCATCATTAGCTTTTTTGTAAATTTAGCATTTTCCATAGTACTTGTAGCGTGATTTTCTAATATAATTGAATCCTCTGGTATTCCAGAGTCTTTGGCTTGATGATAAAAATTATTCTCTTGACCATTCGAAAGGATCAAATGAGACGCATATCCTTTTTTATATAATTCAATTCCTTTCTCCAGTCGATCATTATCACCACTTAACACAATAATCACGTCAGATTTTACAGGCTTTTCGTTCACTACAAGCTCTTTCCCGGCAAACAGGAAAAAAATCATCCCTAATCCCAGCATGAATATACTGATCTTTACTCTTTTACCTTTAATTTTTTGCATATAGACCCTCATTTAAAAAGTTCACTTCATATCGTATCATAAAGCTCAATATTCATAAAAATAAAAAGGTAATCTTCAAAAAAATTTTGCGCGCTGCAAGTAATCACAGCTTTTATATAAAAGTTAAAAGGTAAAACTTTAACAAACATTCTTTCTAAATATTTTTATATATCACCTTAAATTTCTATAAACTTAATATTTTTACTTATTTGTATTAATATTTATATTTTCACTTATTTTTCATTTTCCTATGATAAAATCACGATGACACAAGAAGCAAGCAAAATAATTTATTTATTAACCTAAAAAGCTGACCATCATGGTCAGCTTTTTGAGTTAAAAGAGAATTAACTACATCATAGCTTTCTATATTCATTGAGCCAGTGCACTTTAATCTTTAGTAAGATTCTAAGTTTTTTATTAGACAAATATTTTTCCTTGATGTTAAACTGTTTCCTGAAGGAAAAATAAATCAGGATTCAACTAAACTATATGATTTGCTAGCGTATATAGGCATTTCAGTCTCTTCTAAGTTAAAATTTTATTTTAAAGGGTTTCTTACGCCCAAAAAGTTTCCTTTAGGCAAATTTATAGTATTCAACAAAAAAAATAAGTTGAAGTCAAAAAATAGCTTTTTCATTAAATTAGGACTATTAAACGCTTTTAATTATACAGGCTATCCCTTGGTAGACCTTTTATATAAAAAATACAGGTAAAACAGATTGGAGGTTTGGGATAAATCATGAGAAGAAATCTATTTTATTGATGTTTTTTTAATTCTACATATATTAGAGAAACTTATGTTCAGTGATTGGAATAGAAATTTAATAAAGAAAAGGTGTTTTAAAGATGGAACGCAAGAAGTCGGAAAGCTTTAATTATGGTCTCGCTTTTACACTGCTGCTGTTTTTTATCATTAGCTGTATAGCTATTTATAACGCGCAAAAAACAGGACAGTATTCTACAAACTTTGTAATTAAACAAGTCGAATGGTACGCAGTAGGTATTGGAATTATCTTCCTCACCATGAGGCCCGATGAGGAACAATGGGACCAATTCACATGGTTCTTTTATGGGCTAAATATTTTTATCCTTATTTTACTCATCGTTTCTCCTCAAAGTATTGCTCCTGTCAAAAATGGTGCAAAAAGCTGGTTCGTCCTTCCTGGTATTGGATCGATACAACCTTCGGAATTCACAAAAATCTCTTTAATCTTAGCATTTAGTAAAGTGATACGAAATCACAACGAAAAATTTCGCGTAAGAGATATAAGAAGCGATGTTTTACTCGTTGGAAAGCTAGGAGCTACGTTAGCTGTCCCTATTCTTCTTATTATGCAGCAGCCCGATTTAGGAACGGCACTTGTGATGATCTTTTTATTCTTTGTCATGATATTCGTTTCAGGGGTAAGTTTTAAGCTCATTCTTCCTACCTTTACTTCTATTATAGGAATCGCTTCAGGTATTTTATATATGGTTTTGAACCACCCAAAAATGTTGGAAAAATATTTGCACGTTCAATCCTATCAGTTTGATCGTATCTATGCGTGGTTTGATCCGGAATCTTATGCAAACAGCTTGTCTTACAACTATATGCAAGTGTTAAAAGCAATAGGTGCAGGATCCATTTCAGGAAGAGATACATCAAAGTTTTCAGTATATGTTCCTGAAAAACATTCAGACTTTATTTTTAGTGCAATTGGAGAAAGTTACGGCTTCGTAGGAACTAGCCTTATCCTTTTCTTATTTATGGTGCTTATTTACCAAATTATTACCGTCGCATTTCAGACGAAAGATCAATTCTCTACATACATTTGTACCGGCGTTATTTCAATTGTTTTCTTTCATGTCTTAGAAAATGTGGGCATGTGTATAGGCCTTCTTCCGATAACGGGAATACCACTGCCGTTTATAAGCTACGGAGGAAGTGCGTTAATGAGTACGATGTTTTTGATGGGACTAGTATTAAATATAAGCTTTCGATCAAAGGCTTATATGTTTGATCAGGATGTGAGGTAATACAATGACTAGTAAAAAAATAGCTAAAGAGATAAATTCAGACCTAAAGATTCGTATGAAAGTATTGAAATATATGTGTATTTTTTTATTTTCTCTCTTGTATATAGCCGTTATTAGGTGGTTTTTTTAGGAGGAGTTTTTATGTTCAAAAAAATTCTAAAGTGTTACGATTACAAATTTATTGCTGCGTTAGTTGTTTTAAGCCTAATCGGTTTAATTATGGTTTACAGTGCCAGCATGGTAACAGCGATTAGTCGTTATGGTGTATCTGGGGATTATTTTTATAAAAAACAAAAGCTTGCTCTTATAGCAGGCTTTATCATATTCACATTAGCGGCTATCGTTCCGTATAAAATTTATCAGGAAAAAGCAGTATTGAAAATTTTATTAGGTGTCGCTGTTGCACTCCTTATTTTAGTTTTAGCTTTTGGACATACAGCAGGTAATGCACAAAGTTGGTTTAAAATTGGGCCTATTGCTATTCAGCCGTTAGAAATAACAAAATTAACGCTCATTATCTATTTAGCTGCTGTTTTTGCAAACAAACAAGAGTATATCAATGATTTAAAAAGGTCGATTCTTCCACCTATGCTGGTTGTGCTTTTTATTTGTTTTTTAATTATTTTGCAGCCTGATTATGGCGGAGCCTTGCTTATTTTAGGAACAGTTGCAGCTATTGTGTTATGTTCAGGCATTTCAAAAAAATCCATTTTAAAAATTAGTTTATTAGGCGTAATTGGAACACTTGTTATGTTAGCCGTTTTATTAGTAACCGGAAACATGGACCTTTTGTTTTCTCCGGGGCGTTTAGCTCGTTTTACTGGATTCTTACATCCTTTTGAAAATCAACAAGGCGATGGATATCAACTTGTTAATTCCTATGTAGCTATAGGAAATGGAGGAATATTGGGTATGGGGCTGGGCCAAGGCATTCAAAAAACGGGCTACTTGCCTGAATCACATACGGATTTTATTATGGCCATTATCGCAGAAGAGCTGGGATTTTGGGGTGTACTTCTTGTATTAGGGCTACTGTTTTTTATTATTTTTAAAGGATTAAAAACAGCTATTAAGTGTCGTGATCCTTTTGGAGCACTGTTAGCTATTGGTATTTCCGTTATGATGGCTGTTCAAGTATTTGTAAACCTTGGAGCTGTCACGGGTCTTCTTCCTATTACCGGGGTCACCCTCCCTTTTATAAGCTTTGGAGGTTCTTCGCTTACATTGTTAATGCTTGCTGCAGGAATACTTACCAATGTTTCGATGTTTAACACATACACTCAAACATATAAAAGCCAGTCAGTGGAACAAGCTTATATAAGGAATGTTTAACGTTTGAATCGCTAAGTGGTGTATGTTAGCTATTGTGGTTGTTATTAACAAGCTTTTACAGAAGACACATATCTCTAATTCTTTCAAGCAAGCTCAACCTTCATATTAACACCACTGCTCGCTGCTATAATAAAAAGTCCTGACTATATATCAGGACTTTTTACTTTATTTACATAAATAATCAAGCAGCTGCTTAGAATTGCTGTGTTTTTTACTAGTAATCTATTAGAGGATAGATTTACTTCCTAAATAACGAGGTGCCCAGTAAGAATTGCTTAACGATGCAATAGTTACACCAGTTGAACTTCCAGCATGAATAAACTGCCCGTTTCCAATATAAATTCCAGCGTGTGAAGGACCTCCAGTAGTATCGAAGAATACAATATCTCCAATATTCGGAGTAGATGTACTTTTTCCTGACTGATACAAGGTGGCTACTGTTCGCGGTACAGTTACTCCACCTCCATTTTTAAATACATAATAAATGAAACCACTGCAATCGAAACCATTTGGAGAAGTTCCGCCCCAAACATATGGCACCCCTATGAATTTTTTAGAATAAGCCACAATATCACTAGCTGTCGCTTGCGTTGAACTATTAACAGTTGAAGAACCAGTGGCGCTAGTAGATGCGTTATTTAAGGCATTTAAAGTAGCTGGACCTACTATTCCATCCACAGCTAAGCCATGATCCCGTTGGAAATCCATAACGGCAGTTTGAGTAATTGTGCCAAAATAGCCTGTTGGTGTGGCGTTAAAGTAACCTTTTTCCTTTAACAGCTGCTGTACTTTTTCAACTTCATTACTAGTCATTCCATATTTCAGAAGTGTACTGCTTGTAACCGCACTTGTTGAATTAGCTATTAACGCTTGATATGTATTAGGTCCCACCATTCCATCAGCGGTTAAACTATGAGAACGCTGAAAGCTTAGAACTGAATCTTTTGTAATTGAACCAAAATAGCCAGTCGAAGTAGCTGAAAATATACCCTTCTGTCTTAAAACATCCTGTAATTCTTTTATGTCTGGATCTGTCATACCTTCTTTTAATAGCTTGTCCCCTAAAGCTGCATGGCTTATTGTTGGTAAAACAATCAATGATGAGCATAAAGCTAATGAAGAAATTATCTTTTTCACTAAGTATATCCCCCGATGTTATATTTTTCTTGTTCTTGACTATAAAATTTTAGCAGGGAGAAATAGAAAAGAAACAACCTATTTGTGAATTTTTTGTGACAATTCTAAAAATCACTTGATTTATTAGGAGGTAATTATTTGTTTTGTCATATAAAGTATAAATATACTTATAATGGTTAAAGTTACTATTCTTTGACCTTACTGCTTTACGTATATACCGCTAAATCTTTCATACAATAAAGCACCTTTTTATAATTGTGAACATAAAAAAGAAAAATAGAGGCTGCATGGTAAAGGATAGGGGGAATAATGTGAGCAAAATAGCGGGTTTGAAGCGCCGATTTAAATACTTACTTATTAAACTATTACGATTAAAAGATCATTCACATAAAGTTGCGCTAGGTTTTAGTCTAGGTTCTGTTGTGAACTTTGTTCCTACCTTTGGATTTGGCCTTATACTATCCGTAGGTTTAGCTAAATTATGTAAAGGAAACAGCATAGCAGGACTCATTGGTGGAATGTTTTTTATGTGGGCCTTTCCGTTGATGTTTTACTTGAATACAGTAGTTGGAGGATATATATTCCCAATCGATCTTGATCAAACTTTACTTCAGAATACAGATGAAGATTTAGATAATCGACTAGAACTAGGAGCAAAAATAGGAAAGAATTTTTTATTAGGTATGATTCTTAATAGCTTCTTATTTGGAAGTATACTCTATATTGCTAGCTACTATATTATAAATCAGTACAGAGGCTTTCTCTTACACTACATCTCTAAAAAGTGGATAGTAAAAAAACCGTACTAAACAAATGGATTATTAGCTTGATTTCAACCTTTATTTCTAATTGTAAATCAATCTAATTTATATAAAAAAACCATTAACGAACATTTCTTCAAAAGGCATAGAGATAAATTAGCCCATAATTGATACCTATGGTTATCAATTATGGGCTAAGGTACAATCTTTGTTTCTGTTTTAAGATAAATATGGAGGAAATACATTAAAAGAGAGCTCTGTCTATTTTTTTCTTGAATATCAATTTGCTGCATGTGTTCTAATGTACTCCTTTCAATTGTATATATCATTTACCATTTTTTATCATAACGATCGATAGTAAACCTAATATATTTTTTTCTTTGTAAGAGTACATTCAGTTTAAAAACTTAAAAACAGTAAAACAGCTCCACGTAAAAATAAGTAGCCATACTATGATAATAATTGAACCCACAACCCAATTTTTAGGTTTTTCATTTTGAATGAGCTCTTCTGCTTTTATTGTGCAGTCCTCTATTACATTTTTAGGTATCATCTTTAAAGCAAGCATAATTCCTAAAGGAACAATGATTATATCGTCAATATAGCCTAAAACCGGTATAAAATCAGGAATGAAATCGATTGGACTGAAGGCATATGCAACCACACAAGCAGTAAATACTTTGGTATACCAAGATACTCGGTTATCTTTATAAGCTAAGTATAAGATAAATAGCTGCTTTTTTAACTTTTTAGCCCACAACTTTAATTGGTTAAGCATGTTTCCTATTCTCCTTATGGACGGTTTAATATAATATGAAAATCGGTTTTATTTTTTGTTTAAATGCATGTTTCTTTTATGAGTAAATTCAAAACTATACGAATAACTGATTAATGCAGTCATCTTGATTTGCAGCTAGTTTAGGAACAGCTCCAACAGGAACCCAATAATAGAAAAAGATTAATCCTGCATCTTCCCCTTCAGAATTCACCTTATATTCCCACCGTTCTGCCGTTTCTTCTTGAACTTCTAAATGAAAAACATGTCGTTCATGATACTGACTTTTACTTTCATGATGATAGACGTATGTTTTTATTTTGTTCACCGATAAAAACTCCACTAATCCAGATTCTTCTTTGACCTCCCTATATAAAGCTTCTTCAATTGTTTCTCCCTCTTCTACAGTACCTGCTGGAACTTGAACTCCTGCTTCTGGATAATCTCTATGTTCGCAAACTAGTAACTCTGTATAGGGATCATTGAATCTAGTTATGTAAGCCATAACTTTTGTTATCATCGTTTTACCCTGCATGCTTGCTTCCTCCTATATATAGATACTAACCGTGCAAATTTCTTCATCAGCAAACAAACTTCTTTAGCTCTCAAGAATAAATCAGGCATATTTTATTACATTCATTTTAATTGCAAAAGAACTAGTCTCAGTGTTGTCATAATAAGCTGCTTTTACGGAAGGTTAACTGGTATGGGAATTGGAATAGTTAGTTTTGCTATTCTGATAAGAGCTGTAACCATCATATCAGTAAGTGAAGTAATAGGAAAAGGCAAGAATCAGATTGATTCTTGCCTTTTCTGTCTTTATTTTCTTTCAAGAGAAGGTTCTGATACATTTTCGTATTCTGTAATTTTACAGATGCGATTTTCATGACGCCCCCCAACAAATTGAGTTGATAACCACGTCTTCGCGATTTCGCGGGCTAAACCTGGCCCAATTACTCGTTCCCCCATGGCTAAAATGTTCGTATCGTTGTGTTCACGTGTCATCTTAGCTGAAAAAACGTCATGAACGAGTGCGCAACGAATTCCTTTTACTTTGTTAGCGGCAATACTCATCCCAATCCCTGTACCGCAGATTAAAATTCCAAAATCGGCTTCTCCATTCGCTATTCTTTTGGCAACTGGAATCGCATAGTCCGGATAATCGACTGAACTGCTGCATTCGCAGCCTAAATCTTCATATATTATGGACATTTCATCTAGCAGATTGATAATCTCTTTACAAGTGTTTATTCCGCCATGATCTGAAGCAATTATAACTTTCATAAGATTACTCTCCTCATTCATCTATAGTCTTAATTAAAATTCTAATGATTTTTGAGTCTCTTTTCCTGATACGTTATTTCCTAGAACAATCCTCAGAACACTTCCCGTACCATGTTTTAACCCCTTCAGAGTTGTCTACATTCTCAATAACTTTCCCACATACTTGACAAACGATAGTTCCCTGTTCTACATTAACCTGCTTATTCATAGCTATTTCCTCCTTTTTATTAGCAAAATTCGTTTGTATTCAAATACATTTCTTTAAAGACAAATTCGTTTTATCTTTAGTTTGATAAACCATTGTATGATAGAAAAGATGTGCTTAAGCTAGAATGGTATCCAGTAAGCTGTATTTATCATCATTACTAGATAACTTCGAATGAACTTTTTCAATATCTACATTGATTAAGTCATTTTCTTTAATTCCTACAGCCCTACCAGAATACCCTTTAAGTAATAGTTCTACTGCTGTAATCCCCATTTTACTTGCTAAGATACGATCAAATGCGGATGGCTGCCCTCCTCTTTGGATGAAACCTAATATACTCGTCCTTACGCTGATATCTAATTGATCCTCAACATATTTTTTCAGGTCTTGAATATCGTATATGTTTTCAGTAATTAGAATTAGGTTATCTTTTTTGCCACTTTTAATTTTCTTGTTCAGCTTGGAACATATCTCTTCAAAACTTAATTTTCTTTCCGGTGTCGAGATAATTTCTCCAGCTCCCGCTAAAGCAGAGTACAGGGCTAAATCTCCGCAATATCTCCCCATAACTTCTACAATCGTAGTCTTTTCATGAGATAAATCTGTATCCTTAATTTTACCGAGACATTCTAATATCGTATTTAATGTAGTATCAAATCCAAGTGAATAATCTGTGTAAGATAAATCATTATCAATCGTTGCCGGTATACCAATGACATTTACACCTAACTGATGTAATTTTTGTGTTCCTTTAAAAGAGCCTTCACCGCCGATTACTACTAAATGATTAATTCCATAATCTTTTAATATACTTAAAGCTTTTATTCTCCCCGACTCTTTCGTAAATTCTGGGCACCGGGAGGTTTTTAAAAATGTCCCTCCTTTATCCGCAATATAGTCTACGTCCGTAGAGGTTAATCTATAAAGTTTACCTTCTGTTAAACCTTGGTAACCACCCTCGATTCCCATTACATCCATGTTGTGATAATCAGCTGTTTTTACTACTGCTCGAATAGCAGCATTCATTCCTGGAGCGTCTCCGCCACTTGTTAAAACTCCTAGCTTCATCATTGCCATACACCCCTGTTATTCTTATCCATGTAAGAAAGTTGACCGACAGTCTTAGAAACTAATTGCCGGCCACTTCTAGTACTACACATTTCTTTCAAATAAGAATCAACTAGTTTTTTCTAATCGATCGACTGTGTTTTTTTTAATAGCTCTTCCTGACTGTTTTAGTAAAAAGGCTACGATAAAGGACGCTACAAACATGCTAATACCTAAAAATGTCATACTAGCATTAAAAGATCCTGTTAGATCTTTAATGTATCCCACAATATACGGTCCGAAGAAACCGCCTAGATTACCAATACTATTGATAAGAGCAATAGCACCTGCAGCAGCAGCTTCTGTTAAGAAAGATGGTGGAATTGCCCAAAACGGAGAATATGCTCCGAACGCTCCGCAAAGACTGATCGTCAAGAATACAAACGATAAAACAATGTTCGTATTTGCAACGTAGCTACTGATAATTAATGCCACGCCACTTGTTACTAAGCAAGCAACTACGTGAAAACGTCTTTCATTTTTTTTGTCAGAGTGGTTACTAACCAACATCATGGTTACCATTGCACAAACATACATTAACCCTAAAATCCAGCCCATCGCATGTGTACTAAGAGAAGTCGTTTTAGATAAACCTTCTGAAATAGTCGGTAAAAACATGACGATGCCATAGTAGCCAACCATCCAGAAAAAGTATCCTAGGGATAAGGTTAATACGTCACGATCTTTTAAGGCCTGAGCAAATGTATAGTGTTTGGCTTCCTGTTTTTCTAACTTCTCTTTTGTTGTAACGTCGATTAACCATTTCTTCTCCTCGTTCGTCAGCCATTTGACATCCTCAAGCTTATCGTCAAGATAGAAGAAACATATCACACCTAAAATCAAAGCTGGAATCGCTTCCAAAACGAAAAGCCATTGCCATCCAGCCATGTTTAACCAGTCAATGCCTAATAAGTAAGTAGAAAGAGGAGATCCTATTGCATTAGCACCAGGGATCGCAATCATAAATCCGGCAATTGCTTTTGCATGATGTTTTGTTTGATAAAAACCACTTAGATAAAAGACCATGCAAGGATAAAAGCTAGCTTCAGCAACTCCTAAAAGAAATCTTGCTGTATAAAACTGCCATGGTGTTTGGATAAAAGCCATTAAAATAGCAATAACTGCCCATGTAATCATGATTCTACTAATCCATCTTCTAGCCCCGACCTTCGTCATCATAGCACTGCCAGGTACCTCTAAAAGGAAATAGCCAAGAAAGAAAATTCCTGCTCCTAATCCAAAAACAGCATTAGAAAAACCTAAATCTTCATTCATTTGTAATGCAGCAAACCCAATATTTACTCGGTCAAGTATAGATATGGTAAAACATAAAAATAGAAATGGAATGAGCCTCAACGTTACTTTTTTGGTAGTTGAACGTTCTAAGTTAATTGAATCCAAAATAATTCCTCCCCTGGGTTATCATCTTTCTCCTCTTCGTGTTCTTTGGTCTTTGACCCGAGTATTTACCCTAGGCTAATTGACAGAAAGAATTAGTGGTTGATATAAAAGATGATTAATCTATTTCTAAGTCTAAGTAAATCTAGCTCCTACTTCTGTAATCCCTTTCATATGGAGATGTAAAAAATGAAAAAGCGAAGTATCCCCTGTATTATTTATCATTTAAAAAAGTAAGAACTATTAGAAAATATCGTACAACAAAACCTTACTAGCGATATAAAAGCATTATAAATCTACTTTCTATACTAATAATCCAAAATATTTGTAATGCACAGTAACGATAAAAAACGCTTACATTTTTGAGCCCCTCTGCTAATCTCTTCAAAAAATATCAAGCTTAAAAATAATGAATTTTAAGATTCACATTACCTCCGTTTTATTAATTTAGCTACTTGTATACTAAGTTACCTTATATAAACAGTGTACTTACATACCTAACAATTGTCAATATAATTATTAAATTAAACATTTTCTGAATTTTATTAGAAGAGAAGAAGAATGCGTATTTTGACATTATAGAAAAGTGCTTGCTTTATGCGGTTTTTTTAACACAAAAAAGGCAGCTGCACTTTAGCTGCCTTTTAACTTCATATTTAATATGCTTTTGATAGAAAGTCAGTTGGAATTAGGCTTTCCAATAACGATCATATAAATTTCGCATGTGAAAATTCATAATTCTCACAGCTTCTTCTTCATTATGCTGTTCAATTGCATTAATAAGTAATTTATGCTCATTAAAATTAACTTCTCTATAGTCAGGTTTCGTTACTGTTCGATCTCTTATAAACTTCCACATTTCCTGCTGCTTCATTGCATTGCTGATAGCTGCCATAATGCTAATAAATAAATCATTATGCGAGGCCTTGGCTATGCCGTTATGTAGGGCTTCATCCGTTTCTGGTACATACACGCCTGCGTTCGTTTCTTCCTCCATCTTATTAATTGTTGCACGCAGTTCCTTAATGTCTTCTTCTGTAGCTCTCAAAGCTGCAAAGCGTACAATAAGAGGTTCTATGTTCATTCTTGCTTCAACAATGTCTTCAGGGGAGGCAGATTCCATCAAAAATGTGGATTGAGAATTTTCAGCTTCTGTTTGAAATTCTTTAACGTATACACCTTCTCCTTGACGAGAATAAATAAAACCATTCAATTCTAGTGCGCTAAGGGCTTGTCTAACAGGCACTCGACTTACACCGAATTGTTCACACAGCTCCCTTTCAGCAGGGAGTTTATCTCCCACTTGGAACGCGCCAGATTGAATTTCAGAAAGAATTTGATTATAAATTTGAATATATAATTTATTATTGGAAACTGGATTAAAACTAATGGAAATCACTTCTCTCTATAATTATTAACTCATTTTATTCATAATTAAGTAGACATAATTATTATATACTGTTCTATTTTTAGGGGCAACAAGCCTAGCATCTTCTAACAAAAAAATCCTTATTTATGTAGTGAGTTTTTCATTTTGCTAATGATTTTATCAATAAACAGCTATACAGGCATACCATAATGGCATGCCTGTATAACGAACTTGAATATTAATCCATATGTGAGCCACCGTTTATATCAATTTCTTCTCCTGTAATATACGAAGCTTCTTCTGAAGCTAAAAAGGCAATTGTAGCCGCGATTTCTTTCACTTCACCTGGTCTACCCATAGGAATACTATCAATCACAGACTTTGCATCTTCTTCAGGGAGAGACTTCCAAATTTCTGTATTAACGAGTCCGGGAGCTACACAGTTAACCGTAATGCCATCTAAAGCTACCTCGCGCGCTAAGTTTTTTGAAAAACCTAATACTGCTGCCTTAGATGCCGAATAGTGAGGTCCCCCAAACACTCCTCCACCTCTTTTAGCCGAAACAGAAGACAGGCTTATAATTCGACCATACTTTTGATCTTTCATTGTTTCTAATACTGCTTGCGTACATAGAAACAACCCAAACATATTGACGTTAAACACTTTTGTAATGTCTTCAAGCGTCATATCTTGAACGGTAACCTTTTGAGAAATCCCTGCATTATTAATTAAAATATCAATTCTGCCGAATTCTTCAAGTGTTTGTTTAACCATCGCATCGCAAGAATCCTTACTTGTTACATTTAGCTCTATTCCCAAGGCTTTGCCACCGGCTTCTTTTATTTCGTTGACTGTATCTTGTACACCATCAAAATTGATATCTGCTATAACAACAGCCGCTCCTTGCTCTGCAAGTGTTAGGGCGATTGTACGTCCAATTCCTTTTTTAGAACCGCTACCAGTAATAATGGCTACTCTCTCTTTTAAATCAAACATATTATATTTCCCCCATCTTGTTAGCTTCTTCTATTTAATTTAGTTAGTCTTAAATCAGTTCTTTAGCTGTTTTGATAATATTTTCTACAGTAATTCCATTTAACTCTAATAGTTTTTCATAAGGCGCAGATTGCCCAAATTGATCCTGTACACCAATTCTTCGAACTGTACCTTTTCCTTCTTCCGCAACTACTTCACATACGGCACTGCCAAGGCCATTTAAAATATTGTGATCTTCAACCGTAATGATTTTTCCAATATTTAAGCAGTCAACCACTGCTTCTCGATCTAAAGGCTTAATCGTATGCATGTCTAGTAATTTCACAGATATGCCTTGTTTCTCTAATTCTTTCGTTGCCTCTAAAGCGAGTCGTACTGTATCGCCGTTGGCAATAATAGCGATATCGCTTCCCTCTTTAATTTTCTTGGCTTTTCCAATTGTAAACTCTTCATTTTCATCGTAAATCATGGGAACCGTATCGCGAGTAAAACGAAGATATACAGGTCCGTATATTTTCGCAGCTTGTTCTACTAGCTTTCTAGTAGAATAATAGTCAGCTCCCATAATGACAGTCATATTTGGAACCGATCTTAATACACCCATATCTTCTATAGCCTGATGACTTCCGCCATCGTTAGCTGGCGTTAGACCACCGTGTGAACAAGCAATCTTTACATTTAAGTTAGGGTAGCAGACTTCTTGTCTAATTTGTTCAAGCATTCTTAACGAACCAAAAACAGCGTAAGTGCTTACAAAAGGAATTTTACCAGTCGTAGCAAGTCCAGCTGCTAACCCAGCTGCATTTTGCTCTGCAATACCGACATTAATATGCTGGTCGGGTAATTGTTTGATAAAGTTTACTGTTTTACACGACTTTGCAATATCGACATCAATGACATAAATATTTTTATTTTCTTTCCCTAATTTTACGATTTCATCTCCAAAGGCTTCTCTCGTAGCTTTTTTTACTGTAAGATCTTTTTCTAGTATGCTCATTATCTTAAACCTCCTGCTACTTCTTCCATTGCTTGATGATATTGTTCTTCATTAGGAGCAACTCCGTGCCAATCAGCTACATCCTCCATGAACGAAACTCCTTTACCTTTTACCGTGTCACAGATGATACATTTTGGTCTTCCATTCTTCGCTACTCTTACTTCATCCAATGTTTCTACAATCTCTTCCATGGAGTGTCCATTAATTCGCTTTGTTTCAAAACCAAACGCATCAAATTTTTTCTCTAAATCTTGTAATGGCATAATTTCATCACAAAATCCATCAATTTGAAGTCTGTTGTTATCTACAAATACAATTAAATTATCTAATTGGTACTTAACTGCTGTTTGAGCAGCTTCCCAAATTTGTCCTTCTTGACATTCTCCGTCTCCTACTAAAGAAAAAACTCGGTAGTCTTTAAAATCTCGTTTCCCTGCAATTGCCATGCCTACGCCACACGAAAGTCCTTGTCCTAGTGAGCCTGTTGAAATATCAATACCTTTACACTTTTTCATATCTGGATGCCCTTGAAACGGAGAACCGTATTCTCTTAGCGTGTATATCGTTTCATAGGGAACGAATCCTCGTAAAGCTAAAGCGGAATATTGAATGGGACAAACGTGACCTTTAGAAAGAACAAATCTATCACGATCTTCCCAGTTAGGATTGTGCGGATCAACATTCATTTCTTTGAAATAAAGCGCTACCATAATATCAGCTGCAGAAAGTGAACCTCCTGGATGGCCAGATTGTGCTCCATAAATCATTGTAAGAGCTGTTTTTCTTAATTGAATGGCTTTTCCTTTTAATTCTTCAATACTAATTTCTTTCATTTTAGTCACCTCATTAATTTATGACTTGCTGTTTTCTAAACGATATATCCATTAACATATAATTTAGTACACTTAGGTAACTTGTATACTAAGTAGCTTTGTGACTTAAGTGTACATCTGAAATGCGAGTTCGTCAATAACAAGATTGAATTATTAGAATTTTTTTATTTGAAACAAGTCGGTTTGTAAATTCGTGTGTTGTTTTTTCTAAGGTTTTTAAGCAAAAAAAGTACTGCTCCTATTTTAGAAGCAGTACTTTTTTTATTGATTAATTAGTAAATCGCATATATAACCAAAAGCTTTATCAAAAAACAACTATGCTTTTGCACTGGAATTATTGCTGCTTATCATGTCTTGGCTACCAGATTTAATGTTTTTAGCTACTAGTATACCTACTACCCCCGATAACCCTAAAATAATGAAGATGGAGTTGTAGCTTGTAACAAGAGCAATAAGCGTGGACGAAATAATACTTCCGAAATAACGAAACGTTGAATAAATGCCAGAGGCTGTACCAGATTGCTCTTTGCTTACCGAGTCTAGCGAGGCAACCTGCATGCTTGTTAAACCTATTCCGGTCGAAAAACCTCCAATAATTAAAGCCACTATAAGAAAAAGAATAGATCCAACGTTCTCTAAAGATAGAAAAAGAATAGTAGAGACAATGATCATAGCAAAAGAAAAGCCAATCACTTTTTTAGAACTAAACTTATTGTTTAACAATCCTCCTATCCAGCCGCTTAAAGACATTGAAATCGAAAAAACCGATAAAACAATACCCGTTTGTGCTGTAGATAAGTGAAATTGAGCCTTCATTAACAGCGGCATAATTAATAAAATCACATACATAACAAAATTGCTAAGCATAATAGACAAATTAGCGCTTGTAAAGGTGGCATTTTTAAACAAAGAAAAATTGATAATCGGGTTTTCTGCCGTATTTTCTCTTTTGATAAACAAGAATGAAGATAAAACAAATACTAATCCCATTATTAAAGCCTTAGTAATTTCCATACCGTGTGTTAATAAAATCAATAAGGAAATACTAATGGCTAAATAGATGGAACCTTGAATATCTAAAGTACTTGCTTGTTTTTTTACATTAGATTTAGGAATCATAACTATACCACTGATTAAAGCTAAGAAAAGAAAAGGCACATTCACCCAGAATATAGCTTCCAAGTTGAAGTTTTCAAGCAATACAGACCCTAGCAATGGTCCAATTGCAGCACCCAATCCCATTCCCATTCCAAATACACCTAAAATTTTAGGAAGCCGCTCTTTTGGCACTACATATCTAATGATGGCTATCGTGTTAGGGGTGAGTAAAGCTCCTCCTACTGCCTGCAGTGATCGAAAAATAATAAGGGAAATGAGATTAGTTGAAAATATACATCCTAAAGATGCTATAAGAAAGAACACTACGCCCCATAAATAGATATTTCTGTTTCCGTACAAATCTCCTAGCTTTCCAGCGATAGGCTGAGTAACAGCCATTACAATCAAATAAATAGTTACTACCCACGAAATATTTGCAAGTGGTTCATTAAAATGAGCTGATATAGTTGATAGAGCAACGGCAATCATGGTTGAATTAATTGGTACAAGAAATGTCCCAATTAGCAATGAAATAATCAAGATAAGCTCTTTATGTTTACCCAAACATTAATGCCTCCTTTTAGTGGAGAGAAATTCCTTTTATAAACGTGTTTATACTGTTTTTTATCATATCTTGATAATCCGCATGTAAGGCTTTGTCTCCAAAATTTAGTTTATACATAAAATATCCCCAATACGTACTTAGGAAAATCTCTGCTTGTGTGCAGCAATCTAATTCTTTGATATATCCTTTCCTTTGCATTTCTTCAAAGTATTCTTTTAATATTTTTTTCGTATCATTAATTTTTTTTATAATTTCCTGATGCGCCTGTGAGAAAATTAAAGGGTCTTTTAAAGCAATTGAAATCATGTCTCGGTTATTATCAAAGTCTTTTAGTAACAGATAACCGAAATTCGTCAAATCTTTTTCAAGCTCCCATTCAATTGATTTATCAAAAATCTCAAGTGAAAAGCTTGTTGTTTTGACAATAGCTTGAATAATGCCTTCTTTATTGCCAAAGTGGCGAAAAACAGTCAATTCATTAACGCCAGCTTGCTCTGCAATTTCTCTAGTGGTAGTACCTTTATAGCCTTTTTCTTTAAGCAGTTCTATTGTAGCTTTTGTTATCTTCTTTTTTGTTTCATCTTTTTTCATGTTAATCATCCTTTATGCTTCCTGAATGTAAGTATTTACTTTCCATTAGGCAGTATATAAAGGAAAAAGAGCTGTTGTCAAATAGAAGCGAAGAGAATCACTTAGTCATTTAAAAGCGTGACAATTCCATTCGTACCATCGACCATAACCATATCGCCATCTTTTAGCTTATCCGTACTTATTTTCGTACCAACTACTGCAGGAATTTCATATTCACGTGCAATTATTGCCGAGTGAGAAAGAATACCTCCAGCGTCGGTGATAACAGCTCCCGCAGTCTGAAATAAAGTAGTCCAAAGTGGAGTAGTGGTCTTACATACTAAAACATCACCTTTTTCCAGCTTAGAAAAGTCTTTCGTATTTGAAATGACTGTTACTTTTCCGGTATAGATTCCTGAAGAAGAGGCTAACCCTTTAATACAATGTTCGCTGTTCGCGTCATCTTCCTCAATAGCTCCCATATATTTCTCAGCTTCTTTCAGCTGAGCTGCTTCAGGGACGCCGAAGTATCTAGGTAAATTAGACGTTTGCTCATGTTCTGCGTGTTCTTTTTTACGTTTCTCGATTAATTTTGTCATGTCTGCTGGATTTTCTAAAAGAGACTCTAGCTCATCAAGATATAAGAAGAAAACATCTTCTTCCACTAGAAAAACATGATGATGTACTAGTAAATTACCTAGCTTAAGTAGGAACAAACGTGCTTTTGCATCCAGCATTGCATCGATATAAAAATGATGGTCATCTCTTATAACGGATGCATCTAATGCCCACTGATAGTATTTTTTAAACTCTTCTTTGTGTTTGCTATCCGCTATCTGTTCCAGGAATTCATTATAGTTCTGTTCACGTTTCTTGACCGTCTGTTTGAAATTCTCATCAAAGTTGTAATTGTCTTTAACATATCCTTGAATAATCGATAATGCGTGAAGAGGATTCTCTAGCCAAGTTTCTCCTACAAAATCATGACTTACAACATTTCGATATCCATACTGTTTTAGAAAAGTATCTACTTCAGCCATAAAGCTTTTTGCTGCTTTATTTCCCTCTAATTTCTTTAATAAAGTTTCTGTGCATTCTTCTTGAAAAATTTCAGTAAGTTCACTATCTCTTTTCACTGTTAAAGCAAGTCTAGAAAGCTGTTGATCCGTTTCCAACGATTTGTTCATTTTTCCGGTCAATAGCTCATAAACATCATGTCCGGATTTTTTATTTGTAAGGTTTTTATAGTATTCTTCAACTATAGTATTTAGAGACATTTGGGGCATAACAATATCAAAATGCAGATCATATGCCGTTTTATAAAAATCAGCTAAACTTTGAAGAATCTCTTTTCCTCTCTGAAGGGTTAGATTTTCATAGGTAAAACTATTTAATTTGTTATAGTAAGGCAAGAATTGTTCCGTAATTATTTGATTCATTCGTTTTGTTAGGATTGGATAAATACTTTCCATCAATTCTTTATTTTCTTGGAATCTTTTATTAGAATCTCCTTTAAAAGGCTCCATTTTTGTATAGATATGACCTTTATAAAGTTTTAAATTAAGTCTATTAAACATAAACTTTAATTTTTTAAAACTAGCAGCTGTTCCTTCAGAAAATGCCGGAATAATAAATGAAGCGTACAAAGGACTAACAGCATGAGAAAAACTTGTGTCATTTAAAATCCAAAACTCTTCCATATCGTCGAAACTTAAAGATATATCTTTTTGGAAAGGAGTTAATTCTTTGGCCTCTGTTAATGTGGTAATAGCTCTTGCCTGTAATAGATATACTTGATTGTCTTGAACCCCAAACTCTATGTCTACGGGATGTTGGTAAAGAGCTTCTACTTCTTTTGTTATTTCGGCCAATTCAATGATTTTCTCGTCTGTTAAACAAAACCTTTGCTGCTCATCTTCCGTTGTTTCGATTTCTTCAACGCCTTCAGCAAGTGGAATTATCTTTACTTCCTTTAGCCCTTTTTCTTTCTCTATTTTAAAAGTTTGTTTATTAACTAGGTAAACATCAGGTGTTACTAAGCCCGATACAATGGCTTCTCCTAATCCATAGCTGGCATTAATCATCATTTCTTTTGTATTATGATTGACAGGATTTTGACTGAATATCACTCCCGATACTTCGGACTGAATTAACCCTTGAACAACAACTGCCATTGAAATTTCATCAAAATTAGCATACATATTTTGAGTATATTGTTCGACTCTTTCAGTAAAAAATGAGGCCCAGCACGCTTTCACTTTACTCAAAAAATCCTCGGTGCTTTTCACATTAAGATAGGTTTCATACTGGCCAGCAAAAGATGCACCTTCTAAATCTTCAGCACTAGATGATGAACGAACAGCTACCGATGTATAAGAGCACTTTAGGTTTCGAAATGCCTCTATGAGATCTGATTCAATTTCAATAGGAATTTCCCCGTGTAAAATTCTCTCGTGTATATTATCCGTTTGACGATCAATCCCGTTCCATTCGATATATCGCTTTAAAGCTTCTGTTTGAATAACAAACCCATCTGGAATCGGTAAATTTTTTCTTTTCATTTTTATAAGGTTTAAAGCTTTTGCTCCAACTCGTTCATTCGCCCCGTCCACCTTTTGAAAACTTAAGCTATACATTAAAAATATTCATCCTCCCACAAACTAATTTTAGAAATGTAAGTAATTACTTACTTTATATTTAATTTAATTCTTTTAAATTTTTATGGTCAATAAAAAATGGTAAAACATTTAAAAAATGCATATTTAGTTGTGCTTTATTTTAATTTCACTTAAATAATATTCCTCTTTTTTATTACATTTTTTAACTTTTATTAGTCTTTTTTATTATAAAGTCTAAATAGTTAATCAATTAAAAGGTTACTAAAAGAAATGCAAAAAACCCCATCTAAATTAAGATGGAGGTTTTCCTCTTTTACAGTTGGGTTAACCATTATCTCTGAGTGCTTACAAGCTTCCACTGGCTGAGTGTCAACTTAATTTTGTATCCTCTAACATATAAGTGAGCGCTATTAGATTTACGAATCATATGTGAAGTCATAATCCAAACTCTCCCTTCTTATAAAACTATTTTGGAAATCTTAACCTAAGCATAGCTCAGTATTGTAAACCATTTATTAATGACAAGAAAAGATTATGTAAACATTTTAAATTACAGGGGAACCGCTTATTACTTATGTTTCAACTTCAGTAGATTTAGGTCTATAATTGAGACATTAACCATCTATAATGGTTATGTACGAGGATTGGTCTATTAGACTGACAAGCTACTATTTATGTTAGATACAATCCTTTTTAACTCCATTAAATCATCTATTACCACATCAGCCTGCGCAAGCTCAGCTGCTTGAGCAAAATCAAAATTGCACCCCACTGCCATTAAACCATTATCCTTTGCAGCATTAATATCCGATAGACGGTCTCCCACTACTGCTGCGTGCTTTACATCGTATTTCTTTATAATCGTTTTGACTAAATCTCCTTTATCGAGCGTTTGGATTTGTTGAATACTAAATGTTTCTGTTACCCACTTATCCAAATCGTAATGGTCTACAATCGCTTCTAAATATTCCTTCAAACCGTTACTTGCTATGTAAATGGAGCAATTATTTTCTTTTAAATAGCTAAAAACCTCTTTTACATTGGGGTATAAAGCGCCTTTGCCTTTTTTTATATTCTCAACTAAGCTTTTCAAAAAATGGCCATCCGTATACTTTCTTATTTCATCTGAATGAGTAGGTAATAAAGCTTCCCATACTTTGGGTAACGGTACACCCATGATTTCACGATACTTATCAATAGGAGTACTAGTATCCCACTGGTTAAGTGTACGCAAATGGTTAAAGGTATCATCAAGTGATAATTCTAAAATTTTATCTGTTTGAAACAGCGTTCCATCCATATCAAAGATTAGTGATTGCAACATTAAGTATCTCCCTCTTTCAACAGTATTTAATACGTATCTATATACAATACCATAAAAAGGAAGATGTAATTTATTAAAAATAGTAATCATTGTTCTCAGCACAAAAAGAGCACCTACTTATTTATAGGTACTCTTCTTAACTTTACATACTTTGTTTGAAATAATAAATAAAAAAGTGGCCGCTGTAATCGAACTTAAAAATGGATAATTAACAGAAAAAACACTGACCGTTGAGCTACTCAAGTGCTGTGAAGTCTCAGGTACATATGTAAGTGTAAGAAACAGACCAGAAACAATTTGAAAAGCAAATAGCAACAATATAAAACTACCAATAAACACTGTGTAGTTTTTCAAAAAAGCGCCTCCAGTACTCTTAATTTATAAACCTGATATTATTTTAAAAATAGTGACACAACGATAAAACCTATAATCATTACAGTAATAAGTACACCAAGACCCTTCCATCCTAAGCTACCTGCTAAACCAGATAAGTTTCCAGCTTCATTTCTATTAAATGAATCGTTCATATTCCCAGCTGGATTTCTTTTTACCTCTTCGTGTTTTAATCTCTCTCTTCTTCTTTCAGGTGTTTCTTTATCTTCGCTCATTGTCACACCACCATTTTTAAAATATTATAACATATTATGGTTAAAATATAAATTAATGGTTTTTTATTAAAAGAAAGAAAAGAATCCTATAGTGACAGATCTCTTTTCTTCAACTAACTGTACACATTTCTGTTTTTAATAAGTATGAAACAACGCTTTTTAATGAAAAAGTACACAGCTCTAGTTAATATAATTACTATTACAAACACCTACATTAAAGAGATCCTGTTTATTTAAGGGGATCTCTTTAATAGCCTTATATTAGATACACATTCTTGAAGTTTTTTTGTGTAAGCTTATTTATTTAAAACATCTTCTTTTATAATTACTTTTTCATAGATCAATGGTTTGGTTCCTGCTTCTGGTAAAAGATAAATAAAAACAGTAAACATAAGTTGGAGGATTGAAAAGACAATCAAAAATAGAAAAAGACGTTCCTTATTCTTAAACCATATTACTAAACATAAAACTACAGATATTAACGACAAAAACAAAAAAAGAAAAAAGCTATATAAATAAGAAACACCGTAACGATACGAAATATTTAAAAAGAAGAATACTATGTAGAGAAGTATAAAAGTTGACGGTAGTACTTTAATAAAGTTGCTCAATAGAAAAATCCTTTCCCTTTATTTATTGTAGATTGGTAGCCCTAACACTCAATTTACATAAAAGAGCAACTATTGAAAGTTGCAGCAAACATGATTATATTTATTTACTTCAATTTTTATCTCTCATTTTCTTTCTTTGAAAAATGAAACTAGCTATAAACAAAAAGCCCAATAACATCGTTAAATAAAAGGTTACAGAATCACCTGAACGATTAAATTCATCTACAATGATGCCTTCTTGAAACAATAAGGCTGCTGCAATTATTAAAAAGAAAAAAGAATTGACGATTAATTACATAACTACTTGCTTTGACTTTATTTCTCAAGAAAATTATATACACCAAATTGCATGCTGAAAAAACTGCGATCAGGTAATAAATAGGCCTTAATAATGTAAATGTTTCCCCAAGCATCAGTATATTCTCCTCTATTACTATTATTTGAAATTTACTAGTCAATATAGTTCATTTTGCAAATAAATGATTATTACTCATCTTAATTATTTATTTTTTGAACCAAAATGCCGCCAACTTTATCCTTATCATCTAAAGAAAACTCAATATTGAGTTTATGAGTTTTATCAAAATACCCTATTATTGTTGCTCCGGTATCTTCTCTTTCGTAATAATTTTCTCCATATGCCATAATGACATCTTTTTTGCTGTCACCAGTATGTATGCCCTTTTCCGTACCATACTTGCTGATAATAAAGTCATACCTACTGACTTTATTATCTACAATTTTAAATTCAACATCATACTTTTCTGTACTTTCTCCGTAAATGTAGGTAGTATACGGCGGTTTCTCCGTAACCTCTATAAATTTTGGTTTCTTCTTCAAAAAACTTGCTACGTCATATTTAGAACTGCCTATTGATACTGATTTAACATTTTCTAATTCAAGGTTTGTGCTTTTGGTGCTTGAATAGTATTTTTCTTTAGGCGTAAAAGATGGATCACAGCTAGCTACTAATAGTAAAATGAGTGGAAAGACGAACAAAAAATAATTCTTAATGCGCACTGTTAGACTCCTTTATATCGTTTGTTTTTACTCTGACTCTCGGCATTTTTAATCTATTAACTATTTTTCTTTTGCATATATAAGTCAATCGAATAGAAAACACTAACTGCAAAGTAATACATGGCAAGTATAGCTAACGTCTCATAAACAGATTCCGCAGCGCTATTTTTCACAAAAGAAAAAACAGTACGCACTACAAAGAAAACGATAGGATAGATGATAAATAGAGAATTAAATTTACGATTGACCACAACAATTAGTTCCTTTTTTTGGATATTTATGATTATTATAACATATATTTTTCTTTTTTATTTCTCTCCTACATATTCAATAAGTTTTTCGTTTACATAACACCGTTTATCAACAGGACTAAATCAAAAGAAAATCTTATCAGTAGGTCTTCTTTTGATTATCCGTTGTTTTCGATTTCTTATCTACGATGAATTTTAAATGGCTAATAAAAATCAACAAGCCACAGATAACCATTAACCAGCGCGTAATCCCTTGATATAAAGGGTCAAAAAGGTTTAATAAAGCTATTCCCAATCCTGATAACATAGCTAGATAACGTAAGATCAAGTATAATCCCCCATTCCAAGAGTGAAGAGGATCTCTTAAGCAAAAGATACCTCTTCATTTCTTAGTTCATAGCTCCGCACCACACCATGGACAAAATGAAATCCCAATAGTGGATGAGCCACCATCATGGATAATTAAACCGTATTCCTTGTTCGTTTTATCAAATAAGATAAGATTATCTGGACACTCAAATGGATCACTATGAATATCACACGTAAAGTTCACATGATAATTCATATAATCGCAGCAATGCTTTTTCATTCGTTTTCTCCTTACTATATCGTCATTATTGCTTTTCTCGGTAAGCTGAGCAGTGGTCATCTGAAATACGATAATTTTCCTTACCGGTTGGGGCTGCTACCTCAACTAATTTATGTCCCAACCAGTCCCACACAGCTACTGTATGCAAAGATACCCATTTCAGATCTCCTCTAGCAAGACGAAAAGAATCATACCAGTTTTCAGTCGTTACTAATAGATTTTTATAAGTAAGTTCCTTTTTCCTTAAGTGTTTGATTTCCAACATGAAATCTAACATATTTTCTTCCTTAGGTACTTGAATAATTCGCGCTATAAATGTTCCGTTAGGATTTTTTTTCGTTTTATAAACTTTTCCCCTTTCTATTTCTAACTCTGGACGCCCCCTCATCTTCCTTCACCCTGTCTGCTAACATATAATCTCTATGCTAAAAGGTTATAGCTGTTTCAGTAATTCTTCTAACTTTTCTTCAATATCTGTTTCTAAATGATTTTTTGACAAATCATACAAAGCACCTGCCCCTTTGAAATACCCACCAAAGTAATACCATAATTGAAGGTAATGAACGTATGCATCTTCTTCATCTGTAAATCCATCAAAGTTTATCGCAACTTGGGAACGATATTCTTTTTCTAGACACTGCTCCGAACTTAGATTTGGTAGTTGGTCGCCATCAATATCTCGACACACCCATATTTTTAAGTTCTGCTTACCATCATGTTCAAATTTATTTCTATATTTGTGCTGAAGACTTTCGCTGTATGCCTCTCCTACTTCTTCCAACTTCACTATCTCTCTTTTTAAATTCTCATTTATTTCACTCTCAGGGACTAGAATGTATTTGTCATCTGCTTCCTGACCCTGTTTATCCATAAATAGCTTTTTCAATTTATCAAACAAGCTTTTCCCACCTATCTAAAAAAGAATATAAGCATGTTAAATTCGACTAAAGAAAGCTCATTTCCTTCTCTGAACTGCGTTTAGTCGTCATAACTAATATGATATCAGCTACTTCCTTACGTGTGGAATCTTTTACGAGAGTGCTGATTTTCTGACATACTTGTAATTCGCTATTTTTTACAGTGAATACATATGTTAAAGTGTAAAGTAGTGGAACGAAAGGAGTAACGACAACATGGCTCAACGAATCGTCAATATGTTTTTATCTGTTTTAGCTGCTTATGGAACGTTAATTCTAACGAAACACATGAGTATTGCAGATAATATTTTTGTGACACAGATTGTTCGTCTGATCATTTGTATTGTGGCTGTTATCATTGTGACAGGAATTACTACATACATTTTCAGAAATAAATCTTCTAATAAATAAAAGGGCAGCTATTTAGATAGCCGCCCTTTTTGTTTTCCTTGATTCTCATTTTATTTCACCCTAAAGAAATGGGGATGTCTCAAACACTCATGAGACATCCCCATTAAGGCTATACATACTTTTACGCGTTTAAAGCACGCACAAATTCTTTTGCTAGGCTAATTGTAGACTGCGGATTTTGTCCTGTTAAAAGCTTTCCGTCTACTTCAATATGATCGCTCCAATTATCTTTTGCAATAAACTCGGCGCCTAGCTCACGAAGCTTTGTTTCAAGAAGAAACGGCATGTATTTATCTAACGTTGTATCTTTCTCTTCTGAATCAGTAAACGCTGTAATACGTTTTCCTTTTACAATCGGCTCACCATTTTTAAGCTTTCCGCCTACAAGAGCTGCCGGTCCGTGGCATACCGCTGCAATTAGCTTGTCGTCTTCAGCAAATTCTGTTAGCAAACGATGTAAGTGCGTATCGTCTGGAAAGTCAAACATTGTTCCGTGCCCTCCGGGTACAAACATACCTGCAAATTCTTGTGAACTTACTTCAGCTAATGATTTTGTATTCTCTAAAAGTTTTCCTGCTTCTTTGTCTTCGTCCGTTACATCATCTGTTAAGCTGTTAGGATCCACAGGCGATTTTCCGCCTTTTGGACTTGCTACGACTACTTCGTATCCTTCTTTTTTAAATTCTAAATATGCTTCAGAGAATTCTGTAAGCCAAATTCCAGCAAGCTCTCCATTTTCCATCGTATGTCCATTTGTAACAACCATTAAAACTTTTGAATTTCCTGCCATGATTTACTCATTCCTTTTTCATTTATTATTTACATACATGTATCATTAATAATTCATTTATCTTTTTGAATATGTTCCCCGGTATTATTTGATGAAAACATGGTAACTTTTTCTTACTAATAAAAAGAACAGGTGAAAATAATAGTTGAATTATATAGAGAAGCAGGATCTTTTTTACACTTTAAAGATTAGACGGAGCCGATTTTTTATATGCAGTGTGACAAGTCTTCACTTTAAATATTTTTTTGACATGTACATCCAATTCGATTAATATCAAATTAGATGTATATCGAATTAAAGAGAGAAGGTATTAAGCTATGCAATTAGATAAGTTGGTTAATTATCATAAAGCCGTTGGTGATCCTACCAGGATTAGAATTATTTCACTATTAAAAAAAGGGCCTCTTCACGGGCAAGCAATTGCTTACAAACTGGGGTTACAGCCTTCAACTATCACTCATCATATTTCAAAGCTAAGAGATGTGGGAATTGTTTATCAAAGAAGACAAGGAAACATTATTTATTTTTATCTAGACCTTGAAAGACTTGAATATAATTCGAAGGCTATTTTAAGTATTGGAGAGGATTCGATGGAAAATCAAGACAACCATTTACAGGATAAAGACAAATTATCTATTGTTAAAAACTTTATAAATAGTGACGGTACTTTAAAAATTATTCCAAGTCAAAGAAAGAAAAAGAACGTAATATTAGCCTATTTAATACGTGATTTACAGCACGGAAAAACGTATCCAGAAAAAGAATTAAATGAACATATTAAAAAATATCATGAAGATTATGCAACGATTCGCAGAGAGTTAATTATGCAGCATTTTATGTATAGGCAAAATGGAGAATACGAGTTAAATCCGAAAGAGATGTGGCCCATTATTTATTAAAGTGGACGTAAAAACGTTCATTTTTTAAGCCTTCTAATTCGATATACGTCTAATTAGTTTGTGTTGTTTCAAATAGAATTAAAGTAAAAATGTAATTTCCAAAATGAAAGAAGCCAACATTTTGGTAAGCATGTGACATTAATTTCATTCTCCTATGTGTTCGCACAGCAACCATATTAGTTTGCTTACTACTTCCCCTAAAAGCATCTGCTTTGAAAAAAAGCATAAAATCTCTGTATGCAATAAGGATTATCCTCTACCAGTTAAATTAGTGAATAATCCTTATTTTTTAAAACTATAAAAAAAGTGTTTTAACCATGATGAGATCTATTTGTTCTTCGTCTCCCATATAAAATGAGTGAGATCCAATTTGAACAAATCCCTGTTTCTTGTAAAAAGCAATCGCATTTTTATTTTTTTCCCATACGCCTAACCAAATTTTCTTTTTATTAAATGTCGTTGCTATCTCTACTGCTTTATTAAATAAATGTTTACCAAGTCCTTGTTTTTGAAAGCTGTTACCTATATAAATTCTTTCAATTTCAAGCGCTTCTTCCCCCATCTCTTCAGACTGAGCGTCATTCATATTAACCTTTAAATAACCTGCAATTTCATGATTAACATACATAAAAAAGAATTGCGAGAACGTATTGGATAGTTCTTTTTCTAGCTGTTCGATTGTAAATGCTTTTTCTAAATAAGCTGTCATATTTCCTTGTGAATTCTGATCTTTAAATGTCTCATAAAACGTTTTATAGCTAACGTCTTGAAGATCATATACATCTTCAAGAATACACTTTTTTATATGCATCATCACTGACATGCGCCTCTCCTTTATATCATCAATAATTTCTCTTGTTTCCTTTTTTGACAAACTCCCAGTCTGTTTCGATATTTTTTCTTACTCTTTGAACTAGCTTAAGAATGGTATCTGCTTCTTCCTGGGTAAAACCTTCTAATGCCACTTTATCCGAATAATCATTTTCTCTTTTTATAAACGGGTATACGTTCTTCCCTTTTTCAGTAGGAAAAAGGTTTTTATTTTTTTTATTATGGAGATCATCTTTCTTTTCAATAAAACCATTCATTTCAAGCTTTTTTATAGCCCGAGCCGCTGTTGTGCGATCTACTTTTATCATTTCAGCTAACTTTTCCTGAATGATTCCTGGATTTTCACATATTCGCACCAAATACAAATACTGCCCTTTTGTCAGGTCATATTCTTTAAATTCTATATTACTAATTGAATCCAGTGCTCTTGCTATCATGCCAATTTCACGCAGAATTTCACTCATAAAATATCTCCTTTATACATATTTTTGTTGCAAATACAATAAAAATAATCTACATTTAATGTATCTCAAAATAGTTGCATTTGCAACGAAAAATAACAAAAAGGATGATGACAGTGAAGTATGTGGTTTATACAGGAGGAATTTTACTATTAACTCTTGGAATTGCTTTGACGATACAATCTAACATAGGAGCTTCACCTTTTGATGCACTGTTGGTTGGACTGTCACTAAACGTAGGTTTTAGCGTTGGAAGCTGGGAGATTATACTTGCCTGTATTTTAATTTGTGGTAATTCTCTTTTAAGCAAACAAAAGCCAGAAATACTGGGACTGTTAACGGCATTCATAACAGGTCTTGGTATCGATATATGGCTTTTTTTCTTAAAGAATTGGATTACGTTCGAAAGTTGGTACAGCAAAGTATGTTGTTTCGGAATCGGTTTAATCATTATAGGAGTAGGAACCTCAGCCTATTTACATACAAATTTTGCACCTATTCCAATTGATCGCTTAACATTAATCATACAAAAACTAGCTAAAACCAATTTATTTCTTTCAAGAACATTTATTTACCTCACATTCTTACTAGCCGCAATATTTTTAAACGGACCAATTGGTGTTGGAACGTTATTAACCGTGTGTTTAGGCGGCGTGCTGCTTAATTTCTTTATGCCCATTACTCAAAAAGCAGTAGACTGCATTTTAACAAACTCTCGTATATCACAAAATCATACTAAAGATCATAAACGCTCCATTACATAACTGAAATAGAACGTTTATGTAAAATCATCATTCACATACAAAAATCGGATCTCCAGTTAGAGATCCGATTTTTATATGTGATTAGTTTACACTATTTATTTTGCCTCAGCTTTAATAATAAAACGATGTTGTTTTGCATCAAAGAAACCTTTAGACTGTATAATTCCATGTATGTTATACAACCCTTTGATATATGTTTCTACATCAAAATTAGGAACTTGCCAAGGAATTGCTTTTAGATAAAAAACTAGCGCCCCGATATCATAAAATCTCTGCACAGGAAATTCTTCTTTGCAAAAGATGATGTTAAAAGAATTTTGTTTAAGCTCTTCTATTGCTTTCTTTAAATTCCAATTAGAAAACTCTTTATTTAGTGGAACCCCTATACACTCATTGATTCGCGAACAGTCTAACCCTCCCACTTGCTGAGTGAAAAACGTGCCTTCCTTGGACAAAATCCTTCTTACTTCCGAAGCACAAAAAGATTCATGTTGGTTCAAAATTAAATCAAATGTATCATCTTTAAACGGTAAATTTGCGTCTTCATTTCGTTCAACAACTGTGACACCAAGTGGCTCTAATCGTTTTTTAGCAATTGGAACGTTAGGTTTGTATCCTTCGGTAGCATACATAACGCGAGGAAAAGGTTGTAACAAAGATAAAAATTCTCCTCCTCCTGTTCCCATATCTAAAGCAGCATTAGAGTTTTGAATAAGGTGGCAAGCTTCACTTCCATATGACCACGAAAGCATGCCGCTATCCATACGACCAGTACGAGTAATAATAGAAAAATCCCATTCAGTAAAATCAACATGTGTATTGTTTACAGCGTTTAAAAAATGTTTGTCCGTTATCATATTAAACTCCTCCTTTTATAGCTAGCATTAATCATCTATCCTAAACTAGTAAAAGGCGGACCACGAACATACAGGCAGCGTTGTTATGTTTCATGTGCTAACGTATTCACACTAACCGCTCCTTTATTAAAATTACGTATGATTCATTTGTTTGTCCATTCATATGTAATATCAGGTAATTTTTCTTCGTTTTCACATCCTCTTTTTATAATACTGAAGCCGTGTTTCTCGTAAAACCTTTGGGCGTTTTTATTTCGTTCAAATGTACGTAATATTAATTTTCCATTTGATTCTGCTTTGGCTCTTTCAAGCAATCGCTGTCCGATTCCTCTCCCTTGATAATCTATATGAATGTACAGCTGGCTAATTTCGTCAGCCTTATAAGCAATCATTCCTACTATTTGTTTATCTATTAACGCTAATTCAACTTTATAGTGTGCTGACAATATATGATCTAAAAAATAAACATGACGGTCAAAACTGTGCATTTCCTTTTGTCCAATCGCTTTTTCTTTACTATCTCTCCACATTTTTACCGTTGCCTCAGCAAATTGTGGATGATAGTGAACAATATCAACATTAAAATGGGCCATACATTTTCCCCTTATCTGTCATTGTGCTATTCGTATTTTTAATAACTATGTCTAGATATTCTCTTCATGTGGTTGAAGCCTGTCAAAATCTTGTTTTAATAAAGAGTACATGTACAAATCATCAAATTTTCCACACGCAAATTCATAGCTTCTTAATAGGCCTTCTTTTATAAAACCGTGCTTTTTTATTAATTTTTGTGAAGCAGCATTAGCAGGCTCTATCAAAGCTTCGATTCTCCGCAAATTAAAATGTGTAAACCCATATTTTATGACCGCGCCGAATGCCTCATTAGCAATTCCATTTCCCCAATAGTCTCTGGCTAATTCATAACCAATTTCCGTACGGTAATGGTCATGAACTCGATTAAGAAACCCGCAGCTGCCAATAATGTCGTCTTGTTCTTTAAGAGTAATGCCCCATCTTATTCCAGATCTTTGGTTTAAGATTGATTTATACCATGAAATCTCATTTAAAGCATCTTCAACCGCTGTAAAAGGCTCTAAACCGTAGTGCTTCATTACTTCTTTATCGGATAGGTATTTTAAAATATTGCTTGCGTCTTCTGCTACAATTTCCCTTAGTACAAGTCTTTTTGTTTTAATGACAGGAAAATGATGTGACACCTGTAATTCCCTCCTCTTATCCATTCATTAACTGGACGGATCTTTTCTCACAGCTTTATCTAATTTAAATAATGGTTAGTAAAAAAGTTCTTTTATTATTAGTGAATTCCTTTTTTAGTCATAAATATTTGTCGAAAAACAAGCAAAAAAGCACGCAATTCTTCATTTCTAAATCAGAACCGTCATTTATTTTGTATTTGTCCGTTGTAAAAATTAAAGGAATAAAAGATAGAAATGAAGAATTCTTCTCCAACTAGTCTAAATGTAAAAAGTAAGGAGAACGATATGAAACTGTACGGAGATTTTGAAAAAGAAGATTGGCTAAACGTATTAAAGCTATCAGAAAAAGAGCTGCCTAATGCATTTATTATTCATGGTGAGTGGGAATTCCAAGATAATCTAAGCTTATGGAAAGAGATTTTATCCACCAATGTTCATATGCCTAAATGGAACACGGTAATAGGTAAGTTCAAAAACAGAAATATAGGGTTTGCGAATGTATACGGCAGTCCAATGGCATCAAACATCGTACATCAATTTGCCGCCAGCGGAACCGACTTATTTATTCAAACGGGATATTTTGGAGGCTTATCTTCCACTATACAATATGGAGATATTTTAATTGTATCTGCAGCACAAATGCAAGACGGCGTATCGCACTGGTATTTACCAGACCAAACGCTTGTAGAAGCTGACAAAGAGCTAGTGGAAGCCGCCTGCAGATATTGTGAACAAAAAGGCTACAGCTATATTAAAGGACATGTGGTCAGTATGGGTGCCATGCTTATGGAGACGCATAATATGGTAAAAGAATGGTCACTTGCAGATTTTCTCGGCGTGGATATGGAGACAGCTACCACTTTAGCGATTGCTCATAAATTCAACAAGCGCGCTGTGGGCTTGTTGAATTTATCAGACCACCTTCTTCACGGCGATACTCTATATTCGTATACAAAGGACAGAGAGTTAATAGAAAGTGAAACTGATAAAGCCATTCGCGATGTGGCTCTTTATTTAAGTAGTAAATTCTAATAGCGTGCTGTCTTATAAAAATTTTTGTATTATTGATATGAGTAAAATCTATTTGGAGTAGAATGCTCATTTATACTATTGTTTTTAGAAGTATAGCTTTATATGACTCTGAAGAAATGGGGTAGACTAAAAAAGATAACCACTTATAAAAGCGATTATCTTCTGGCTGCTTGAAAGTATAAAAATGAACCTTATAATAAATATACGAATTTTTCTGTACTGTAAATGCGACAGTCATTGTGAATTAAGAAGCATGCAGCACCTTCTGCTCCTTTTTTCCTTTTTCTTTAATTAGTAAGACACCTAACAACCCCATCATTGAAAACAAAATGGGAATCATAAAAGCATAATGATAGCCCACGTGCAGCGAGCGTTCAGGGAATAAATCAAGGACATTTCCGAAAATACTAGGTAATAATACGGCGCTTAAAAAGCCTCCCATATTAGCAAAACCTGATACAACTCCTACTTCTTTTACTGAAAAAGATTGACGTACTACGGCAAATGTCAAAGCGCTTGCTCCGTTTCCAAATCCGATGATAAAAAGTAAAATAACGACTAGCATGAATGAAGGTTTCACTCCCGTTAATAATAATCCTGTCCAGCTAAGCACCACAATAAGATGGACGAGTGAATAGATTTTTTTAATGGAGTTTAACCTGCTTGATATCCAGCTAATTAAAGGTCCGCCAATCATAGCGCCAAACAAACCATACATAATAAGCTGACTTGCATCAGCGCGAGATAAATGAAACACATTCATGCCATAAGGAACTCCCCAAGAGCCAATAAAACCTATATATGTACCTACTACACCAAAATGACAAAGAAATGTTGCCCATGCTTGACGAGTCGTCATTACCCTTTTTAGGATCGCCCATACGCTTTCTTGAGTCTTAACAGAGGCTTTATTTGCTTTAGCATCATCTACAAATAATCGTTTAGGTTTTATAACTAAAACGACATAAAGCAAATAAGATACCGCGATTAAAACTAGACCTATACTAAGAAAAGGAACCCTCCAGCCTGAAAAGGAGATCCACATAGATAAAGGCACGGTAGCTGATAATGACCCCACACTTCCTACCAGCCCAATTAAACCTAAAAGCTTTACAAACTCATTTCCCTTAAACCACTGACTTAAAATTAACACTAAATTGACAAAAATCATGGAGTCTCCCGTACCGACTAGTAAACGAGAGAAAATTAACACATACTCGTTGGGAGATGTGCTGTAGATAAGACTTCCTATCCCCGTTAAAAGCGACCCTATAATCAAAAATCGATTGGGACCGTATCGGTCAGAAAGTAAACCAATAGGAATCTGAAGACCTGCATATGCTAAAAATTGTATACTAGTCATTAATCCTATAACAGACGCTGAAACGTGAAAATCTTTCATTAACTGTTCTGTAATAAGTCCAGGGGCTGTTCGTTGACTGACAATCAAATAATACGCTAATAAAGCGGTTCCAAAAACAACCCATCTGTAGCTACTTTCCTGTTTGTTCATTTTGACAGATCCTCTCATGTATAATTTTTCTGCGTAGAAATGCTGGTGGAAAACGGTTAAGAGATGAAGACATTGATAGAATGAAGGTCTGTTTAATAAATAAGTCGCTATTGCGAACAGCTCTTCTTTTTATCCTTGTTTTTCCTTTCTATTATAATTTTAAGTTTTTAAAGGTTATTTTTCAATGAGGATGGACTTTTAAAATATATCCTTTACTATTTCCCTTTCACTATTAGGCATCAAAGTTAGAGTTCTTCTTGTCATTTTTGGTTATAAAGCAATTCAATAAGAACCCATCAAGAACCTATATCACCCGTGTTTTTTTCAAAAGACCTCTTTTTTCACAGCTTTTCAGCTGTTTAATAAGTTGGTATAAAACTTGCATGTTCATCTATGAACACTTACTAAAGGAGGAGAACTTTATGAAAAAAGTTAAACGTAAGAAAAGTATTAAAAAACAGGTCATTACTGGTGCTGTTCTCGCAGCATCTCTTTTACTGCCCATTTCAGCTTCTGCTGCATCTGCACCTTACACACTTTATCAAGTCGGAAGTACTGCAGACAAAGCGACTAGTACAAGCTTCGGACAAGTCTATATGGGCGGAAGCACCGATGTAGATGAAGCATTCAAATGGATGATTCAAAAGGCAAACGGCGGAGATTTCTTGGTTATAAGAGCGACGGGTACTGACGCCTATAATTCATATATCTATGACCTTGCCAAAAGCATAGGTAAGCCCCTTAACTCTGTTAGCACAATTGTTGTTGATGATTTAATAAGAGCAGGTTCAGACTCTTCTTTAATTGACAAAATTAACAAAGCAGAAGGCATCTTTTTTGCTGGAGGCAATCAAGCTGATTACGTAGATTTCTTAAAAGGATCGCCAGCTCTTACAGCCTTAAATAATCGTATTAATCAAGGCATTCCTTTTGGAGGAACGAGTGCCGGCACCATGATTCAAGGTGATCACGTTTATGACTCTATCTCAGCAGGCTCTACAACTTTAGATTCGAAAACAGCGCTAAACAATCCCTATAGTTCTCTTATTTCTTTTACAGATTATTTGATTCAAACCCCGCATAATAATAACATTCAAACAGACACTCATTTTGAACAACGAGATAGAATGGGACGCTTTTTAACATTTCTTGCACGTAATATTCAAGACGGAGAAGAAACTGGAACAAGCGCCAAAGGAATTGCTGTTAATGAACAGTCAGCGCTTCTAGTAGAAAAAGATGGTTCAGCTAAAGTAGTAACACAGCCAGGCTCTACAAACGCAGCTGTTTATCTAGCTAAAACGAATAAGGCGCCTACTACTTGTATAAGCGGTCAGCCGCTGACGTTTAATAATATTTCTATCTATAAACTATTTAATGGCAGCACTTTTAATCTTTCCACTTGGACAGGTTCTGGAGGATTAGCTTATACTTTAAACGTAAACAGCGGTGTTATTACTTCTTCTACAGGAAAAGTTTACGGCGGAAATCAGCCGTAAACGCCAAGTCTATGACGACACTATTTTATAGAAAAGGGAAACTTGATTAGTGAAGTTTCCCTTTCTTCCGTATATTAAGGATTGACTAAGTGCTGTTTTGTTTTTAAATGATATAGATAATGCAGTCCTTTTTCTGTTATTTTCGTTCCTGCTCTGCCTCTGCGTTTTATAATATACTCTTTTTCTTCTAGTACATCCAAACGATTTCTCACCTGCTGTTCTGTAAGAGTAAAGCCTTTTAAATGCTGTGTAATCCACTTTCTGCTTGCTGCTTTTCCTGTATCATTACACTGCTTTATCGTTTCTAACAGAGCGTGATTTTCTTGAAGTTCGATCAAGTCAACCGATTCATTTTCAATTTCATGTAAAGTATGCTCCTCCTTTTGACTACTAAGCCTATACTCTACGTCTTTTGCTTTCACTTCGTTTTCATCACAGACAGTAAGCAAATACTCGATGACTCCTTTTAATTCTCTTATGTTTCCTAGCCATTCATATTCGATAAGCAGCTTCATCGCTTCTGGATGGATATGCGTCCACGTTTTTGATTTAGAAATAAAATGATGAATCAGTAAAGGAATATCGGTTCTTCTATATCTTAAAGGAGGAATCGTTAAAGATAATACATGTAAACGATAGTACAGATCTTCTCGAAACAGACCTTCTTTCATTTTATGTAGTAAATTGTTGTGAGTGGCTGCTATGATTCTTACATTAATCGGAATGACTCTTGTACCTCCTACCCGCCTAATTTCTTTTTCTTGAAGCACCCTTAAAAGCTGAGTTTGTAAACGCGGGCTGATATCACCAATTTCATCTAGAAAGATTGTACCTTTATCAGCGCTCTCAAACAGCCCTTTTTTGCCGCCTTTCTGCGCTCCTGTAAAGCTGGCTTCTTCGTACCCAAACAGCTCACTTTCTAGTAATGTATCGGTCATGGCACTGCAATTCACGGCAAGAAACGGTCCGTTTTTACGTGTAGAATGATTATGGATAGCCTGAGCAAACAGCTCTTTTCCTGTACCGGTTTCTCCTTGAATTAAAATAGGGTACTCAGTAACCGCCATTTTCCGGGAAATTTCAATCGTTTTAAGCAAAGCTGGGTGTTCTCCGATAATATCTTGATAATTATACTTAGCAGAAAAGCCGTTTTTTCTAAGTTCTGACTGCGCTTTTCCTTCTATTTCAACAGCTTGATTCACACTTTTAAACGTTGCTACCGTAGTATTGCTTTCCTGAATCATAGACTTATAGATAACCATTTCGTATCCGTTTACGTTAAAGTACTGACTTTTCTCGTCGGACGATGTAATAAACTCCACAAGGCCTTCGTTAGAAATGACATGTTGAATTTCACAATCTACAACATCAGAAGAAGATAGCTGAAACAATGATTCTAACCTTTTATTAAATAACGTAATTCTTTTATTGAAATCCACGGCTAGGATCCCATCTTCTACTACATTTACAACACTCTTTACATGGAGGTGAAGTTCTTTCATTTGCCCTTCTGCTTCTATTAGCTTTTTTTGCAGCTCAATAATATTTCGTAAATAGCGATCCCAAATAATTGAATGATTAGACTGATTAAAACCAAATGATTTTATAAGTTCAAAAATGGTCGCCATATCAAAAAGCCTAACGCCTATATCAATTACATGTTTTACATATGGCGGACATAAGTGAATCTCACCTGGAGAAACAGCAACTTCCACACCTTCGTAATAGGTCTTTTGCTTTTTAAAAGGAATAAACTGAACATGATTAATACCTACTTGATAGAGAGATTCTATTAATTTAAGAGTTTCTTTATCGTCATCATTTACAATTAATACTTTTGTATGGGCAGGGATTTGCAGCAATTCATTTATATATTTATGGTGAATTGTTCTATTTCCTACAATTTCATGTGCATGCTGAACGTCTAATCTGTCCTTCATTTCGTGCTTTATACTCTCTGATGAGTAGAGTACAACATCGCCATCAATTTCACCCGGTAATTCTTCGTCAATCGCAAAGCATTCAATAAAAATGCAATCGTCTAGCAGCTCTTTTAATTGATCGTGCAAAATGATTCTAGTTTGCTTGCTTCCTGTTATTAAAACTAATTTCTTTTTCATCGTATGAACACCTTTCTACAGGCCTTTAAATTTGCTTGCCTTCAGAGATTAGTCTTGGGATACTGTACCTATCATTTTATACGTTGCCCTCCATTTCATCTAGCGGACGTTTGTCCCTATTGTAAATAAAAATAAGTAGAAAAAAGTGCCTCCGCTTTAATAGGTGGAGGCACAATATGCTAAAGTGCTAGATGCATTGAATTACTGTCTGTTCTCTTTTTATTTAATAGCTACTTTTATTGGTTTGATATCTAAGGCTACCTTTACAATGGAATAATCGTCTTTTTGACCGTCTGTATAAGCCCAATACCCATTGCTTTCGGGGCTTTTTCGGAAGGTAAGCTCAAATCCTTTGTTTTGGTTAAACGCATAGCTCTTTATTTCTTTGCTCTGAGCGTTATCAATAAGATCGTAAGCTAAAAACTTTCTTAATACACCGTGTGGAGAGAAAAGACCTGTATTTGGTCCAACCTTTTCACTGTAGTATTCATTTTTTCTAGTAGACGTTTTAGCTGGGTTTATGACGATTTCTTTTGTTGTCATATTTACTTTATCGCCTGGAGTAATACAAGAGATAAGAATATTTTTGTAATTACTCGGAAATTTGTCATTTGCCTGTACTTTGGCTAAATCAACTAACGTAATACCGCCTCTTCCAACAACTTCTATTTGTTTTCCTGAATTGTTGACCACCATAGCTGTATCTTCATCGATTCCGTACGCAAGCTGATTTTTATTTCCTTTTTCGTACGCTGTTGCAATAAGGCGTCCTAGTCTTGCTTTGTTGTCAAAATGCTGATCTACCAGACCGTATTGAAAAAAACCAAGGCCTTTTTCCAAATAAGCAGGACCGCCTTCTTGCTGAGCCATATCATCGTACGTGTCTGTAAATCCGTATGAAAGCGCTCCGTAGCTATCTCCGCCAGCCAGCATAGTATTACTCATAATTGCCGCTCCCGCACTCGTACCGCCAAGTACTGCCCCGTTTTTATACGTATGCCATATAGCTTGTAAGACTTTTGAGTCTGAACCATTTTCATTACGCAAAGAGCCCGTAATCATCGTCTGATCTCCTCCTACAAACCAAATGCCTGTTAGCCCTTTAACTTTTTGCGCTAGTTTTTCATTGTTCATATTTAGTTTCCAACTCGACTCGTTTTCAGAAGTTCCTTTAAAGTCATGGTTTGAAATAGGTAAAATTTCTATATTTTCTGCCTTCACTCCGTATTTAACTAAATCGCCTTTAAACTGATTAGAGGAATCGAACTTAGTACTCGCTGCAGGCACAATTCCTATTTTGGCTTGTTTTCCTCCTGCAAGATCAATAAACTTGTTATACACGCTTGAATTGCTGCTGCCAAGCGCTCCGCCTGCAATTAAAAGATTACCTTTGATCGAATCGTATGCAGGACTTTCAGATGAAGAAAAAGTAGATTTTTTATACGTTAAACTAGTTTTTTTATCCGGCTGGAATTTGACGGTTTTGGGCGTAATATCCATTCTTACATTTACAATGGAATAGTCATCTTTTTGTCCGTCAGTATATCTCCAGTAGCCGTTTGTGTCATTATCCTTTTGGAAAGCAATTTCGTAACCAGACCCTCTACTGTCATAAACATAGCTGCTAGCAGATTTCATCGATTTATTGTCAACAAAAGAATAGGATAAATAAGCCTTTAATCTTCCATAGGGTGTAAAAACACCCGTAGCAGGCAGCGCGTTAAAGGAATTATATTCAAACCCCTTTGTTTCTACTTTATCTTTTGGAAATTCAAATGACTTTAAATGAAAGTTAATTTTATCTCCAGGAGATAAGTAACTGACTTTTATGTTCTCTAAGCCTGAACGCACTTTTTGCTTAGATATAAGCTTAGCTTTGCTCATATCTAATACAGCTACTCCGCTTCTTCCAACGACTTCAACCTTTTGATCTTTATTGTTAACGACCATAGCAGTATCTTCGTCTACACCGTATGCAAAGTTTTTTTCTTTGTCACGTTCAGCATTATACGCAGCTACTGCCAGTCGCCCAAGTCGTGCTCGTTCATCCATATGCTGATCAATTATGCCGTGTTGGAAAAATCCCAGCCCTTTTTGAACTGATAGAGGCTCGTATTCTTTCTTATTGTGTTGGTTTTCGTTTACATGTTTATTTTCCTTGTTTCCTATACTTTCTTTTAAAGCTCCTAGACTGTCTCCTCCTGTAATCATGACGTCACTCATAATTGCAGCTCCTGCACTTGTACCTCCGATAACTGCTCCCTTACGATATATATCCCAGATAGCTTTTAACGCTTCAGAATCGTTTCCATTATTTTCACGAAGGGAATCCACAATTTTTGTTTGGTCTCCTCCAACAAACCAAACTGCCGTTAGTCCTTTAATCGTACGGGATAACTTCTTGTCGTTCACTTGATTCTTCCAAGTCGATTCATCTTTTTGTGTGTCAGAAAAATCGTGATTGGAAACGGGAAGAATTTGAATAGAATCTGAGTTTACTCCGTATTTCACGAGGTCTTCCTTAAACTTTTCAGAAGACTGCAGCGTTGTGCTAGCAGCTGGAATAATCCCTACTTTGGCTTTTTCTTTTCCCCCAGCAAGCAAGAGAAATTTTTCATATATATCGTGATTGGATGTTCCTACACCTCCGCCCGCAATAACAAGGCTGCCTTTAATGCCCTCAGTATTTTCTTGTGCTTTTGCAAGCAGGGGTGTACTCAACGAAGAAAGTAATGTAAAGCTGATGAGACATGAAACCAGTTTCTTTTTCATTTGAAAGATCCTTTCCACGCAAATTTTAATACCCTTCTCTAATTAGCTCGTATCCTTTCCGCGATACTTTCGATAAATGATATCTAAAACCTGTTATTCAAACGTTCCTTTCACAACAGGGACACCGTCTTTTACCATTACTTTACCTTGAGCAAAAACCGTTTTAATTGTTAGCGTCTCTTTGTCTAAAAGGACTAAATCTGCATCTTTTCCGGGTTGAATATGCCCTTTATTGGACAGTTTTAATACTTTGGCAGGATTAGAAGTAATGACTTGAAGAGCTGTTTCTAACGGTATTGATTCCTCTAATACTGCATCTCGTACTTCTTGAAATAAAGAAGACACTTTTCCAACTTGAAGACCTTTATAATCTCCGTTATCATCAAAAAACGGCAGGCTCGCGTTTCCATCTGATGAAAACGTAATGCTGTCAATCGCCACTTTCTCTTCCAGCATGATGCGTAACCCTTTGCTGCACTTAACTTCGCCTTCTTCTAAAAAGTGAGGGATCGTGCTAGTCGTAAAATCTACATATCCGCCTCGCTTTGCAAATTGAATTCCTTCTTTAAACAGCTCTTCATTTCTATTAATATGTGTAGGGTGAAACTGACGAATTGGCAGGTCTGTTTTATCTGCGATTTGATTCAATAAAGATAATTTTCGTTCTCCGTCTCCTACGTGAATCTCTAATATTCCGGCTTTCCCTGATAAAATCCCTCCATTGCGGGCAGCGGAAGCCACCTTCACCAGTTCTTCAAATGTCGGTTCAGAAGAACGGTGGTCGGAAATGGCAATTTCACCTACTCCGATAATTTTATCAATTAAAATAAGATCTTCTTCAATGCTATTAGTTAACGTTTTTACCGGTATTTGATAGGAACCTGTGTGAATGAAGCAGCTAATCCCTTCTTCTTCTAACCCTCTTGCTTTGGCCAGAAGGTTTTCCATTCTTCTTGTTGTACCGTCTGTTCCAAGTACACCTACAATAGTTGTAACACCGGCAGTCGTTGCATCGGTTAACATTAGTTCAGGAGTGCGTGTTTTATATCCACCTTCTCCTCCTCCGCCAATAATATGAACATGTGAGTCAATGAAGCCTGGAGCTATAATGTGATTAGCGGCATCTACAACATCAATAGGAATGGACGTATTTACATGATCAATACAATCTTTTATAAGGATGATTTTGCTGTCTGCAAGCAATATATCTTTTTTTCCTAAGTGCTGTGGTGCATATACTTCTGCGTTTTTGATTAAGGTTAACAACTTCTATTCCTCCTAGTAAGCTCAACTTACAAATTACATTTTTCTATCTCTTAAAATGGCCCGTAATTGATAAAATAAGCAATCACAACGGCTATTAGACCAATCACATATTGAATAAGGACTAACGGCAACACCCATTTTGCCCACTTTGTCCATGAAATTCCCGCAATTGCTAAGCCAGCCATTAATGTTCCAGCCGTCGGGAAAATAATGTTTCCGATGCCGTCTGCAAAAGAAAAAGATAATACTGCCGTTTGTCGCGTAATATCAAGCAAATCTGCAAGCGGCGTCATGATTGGCATCGTCAGCATCGCATGACCCGTTCCAGATGCTAAAATAAGATGAATCAGCGCTTGGAAGTTGTAGATTCCGATGACGCTTAAATATCCCGGAATATGTTGAATCGCTCCAGATACTTGATGAAGCATAGGGTCTACAATATGACCTTCATTTAAAACAACAAGAACTGCGCGAGAAACTCCGATAACAAGCGCTCCTCCAACCAGTGCTGCTGCCCCGTTTGTAAACGACTTAACCGTATTTTCAACAGAGAGTCTTCCAATAATCCCAATCACAACTGTCAAAATCACAAACAGAGAAGCAATTTCAGTAATGTACCACTTATACTTAATAACCCCAAAAGCAAGAATTACATAGTTAACAAGAAATGCTGCCATAATCCATTTATGCTTTCTAGTTAGCTTGGCATCGGAGTTTAAAAGTTTATTTGCATTAGTTATGCTGTATTTTCCGTATGTTCCAATCGAAGGACTTTTTTTCACTTTCATTGCATATCGGTAGACAAACCATACTGAAACAGCGTAAACAACTACGAATAAGATGAGACGAAAGCCCATTCCAGAAAACATAGGAAGCTCTGCTACTCCTTGTGCAACACCTACTGTAAATGGATTCATAACGGCCGTAGTAAAACCAGCTGATGCTCCAATTAACACAATAGCAGTCCCTGTTAATGCGTCGAACCCAAGAGCAAGTGCCAGCGGAATTAAAAGAGGAATATAGGCTAGCGTTTCTTCCGCCATTCCCATTAAAGATCCTCCTACCGCAAAAAATAGCATCATAACAGGAATTAATAGCTTTTCTCGGGTAGCGAGCTTTTTAGCCATCGTTGTAATTAATACATCTACTGTACCCGTAGCACTTAGTACACCAAAGAAACCGCCAATAATTAATACAAAAAAGATAATGTCGGCTCCTTCTACCATTCCTGTATGTATCGCTTTGACCATATCAAAGAATCCAACTGGTGTAGAATCAATCCATTTAAACGATTGAGGATCTACCGTTGTTCTCCCGTCTACTTCTACACGCGCATATTCTCCAGCTGGCAAGATATACGTTAAAATGGTAGCAATCACAAGAAAGCCTAACAATAAAGCAAAAACGTTTATTTTCCTCTCTTTTTTCCGTACTTGATTTAATGAACTCATTTCCTTTTGCGGTTCACTCATTCTTCTTCTCCCCTTTATTGTGAAATAATAGCTTTAGACAAACCTCTCTTTCTTTAAAAGCAGCTTCCTTATCTGCGACTATATATTGCTCCTTTCTTTTGTATTCCTCATATATAGTACAAGCAATTTTCGTGCCAACGTAGAACCGTTTAATTTTCTGAATTATGATATAATTAAATCGTGTTTTAGGTGTTAATTGGGTGTTTTTAAAAAATTAACACCGCCAATTAAGATGTTGGTTGATAGAAAATTTGGAGCACGAAGCATTAGCTAGTTCTTTTTTAAAAAGCTGCAAAAAGAAAGATAAAAGAATTTAATCTATAAACATAAAAAAATACTATTTTATTATTGTCTTTTCTTTAAGTAGATTAATACTATAAACCTTCAATCTATTTATAAAAGCATTGCGCATAATGAAAGGGTGTTCAAAACAATGACTGTTTATCGTTTCGGGGTATTGGCCGGTGATGGCATCGGGCCGGAGATTGTCGATGCCGCAGTTAAGGTAGTTAAAACTGCTTCTTGCAAAGCAGGAGTAAAAATGGAATGGATTTATCTGCCTATGGGATGGGAAGGAATTAAACAATATAACGATCCTCTTCCAGAAGTAACGATAGATGCTTTAAAACATACGCATGGATGGATACTTGGCCCGCATGATTCTGTGGCTTACCCTCTTGAACACAAAGAAAAGCGTAATCCTAGCGGAGAGCTTCGTCACAGTTTAGATCTTTACGCGAATATTCGCCCTGCTAAAACAATGCCAGGTATTAAAAGCGTCGTGAAAGAAGCCGATTTAGTGATCGTCCGAGAAAATACAGAAGGATTTTATGCCGATCGTAATATGTATTCTGGACACGGGGAATGGCAGATTACAAAAGACGTTGTGGTGACATCGGGGGTATTTACGCGAAAAGCCGTAGAAAGAATTGCACATGAAGCTTTTGCATTGGCTATGCAGCGTCGTAAAAAAGTAACAATCGTACATAAAGCAAATGTTTTAAGATTAAGTACCGGACTATTTCTAAACGTTTGTCGAGAAATAGCTGAGCAATATCCTGAAGTAAAAGTGGACGACTACCATATCGATGCCATGGCTGCTCATCTCGTACGTCGTGCAGCCGATTTTGATGTCATTGTCACAGAAAACATGTACGGTGATATTCTTTCAGATTTAGCAGGCGAGCTTGTAGGAAGCTTAGGATTAGCCCCTTCTCTTAATGCAAATGAACATATCGCTATGGCACAAGCAGCTCATGGTTCTGCGCCAGATATCGCAGGTTTGAACATAGCAAACCCAACCGGTATTATTTCTTCAGCAGCCATGCTACTGAAATGGTTGGCTGAAAAACATGCTGATCACAAACTTACAGAAGTGGCTGCTACAGTAGAACACGCATTTTATCAAACGCTCCAAGCTGAAGTGAAAACGAAAGATTTAGGGGGACATGCCTCTACGTCGGAGTTTACAGAAGCTATTTTAGAAAAAATAAAATCCATGTAAAATTAACAGCAATTTATCCATTCTATAGAGGTGATCATAATGAAAAAAAGAAAGATTATTATGGACTGTGATCCAGGTCATGATGATGCTATTGCTATTATTTTGGCTGCCGCACGACCGGAATTAGATATTTTAGCGATTACAACTGTTTCAGGAAACGCAGAAATTGAAAAAACGACGATGAATGCTTTGAAAGTGTGTGATTTAGTATCGTTACATAACGTGATTGTTTCAAAAGGAGCAAGCGAACCAATGATGCGCAGACGTGAAAACGCGCCTAGTATACACGGGGATTCAGGATTAGACGGCCCTGAGTTCCCTCCTCTCTCTCGCAGCTGGAGCGAAGAACACGGAGTAGATACTATTATACGAATGGTCAAAGAGTCAGAAGATCCCGTTACGCTTTTGCCTACCGGTCCTTTAACGAACATTGCTTTAGCTTTAATAAAAGCTCCAGAAATTAAAGAAAACATTGAAGAGATTATCCTTATGGGCGGCGGAACCTTCGGGAACTGGACGCCAACGGCTGAGTTCAACATTTGGGCAGATCCAGAAGCGGCTAAAAAAGTGTTTGATAGCGGTATTTCACTCGTAGTAATGGGGTTAGATATTACGCATCAAGCCGTTGCAACAGATAATGTTATTAACCAAGTGATGAACATTGATAATAACGTAGCAAAAAAGGTGGGTGAATTATTAGCGTTTTTTAAATCTGCCTATAAAGAAACGTTTGGATTTAATGGCCCTCCTGTTCACGATGTATTGACCGTTGCTTACTGTGTAGCTCCAGAACTATTTACGCTCAAAGAAGTTAATATTGTAGTAGAAACACGCGGAGAATACACGGCTGGAACGACTTCAGTTGATTTGCTTGGAGTTACAGGAAGGACAGCAAATGCGAAGTTTGGTTTAATCCTTGATGCAGATGGTTTTTGGGATTTAATGATTGAGGCTCTTAACACATATTCGGCTTCGTAATGTTCATCTAGAAGATAGGTAAGATCAGCACCAGAACGTCGAGTTCGCAACTCGGTGGTGCTGACTTACTTTTATTCATACTATCTAGCTGTTTTTTTCGCTTTTTGATTGAGCATTACAGTAATGATTGAAGCAACAATAACACCTGTAATCAAACAGTTGGATATATCTTTATAAATTACTCCCATTACTGTCCCGCCTATAACGCCTACACTAATAAGTGAAATTCGTTCTCTTTGACTCATGATTTATCCCTCCATCTTTTTTAACAAAACATTTAATTTATGAAGAGCAAACTGCAGGTCTAATTGCTCTTCTTCATTTAACTTCGCAAGATTTGTATGAAAATTACTATAAATCCCTCTCCACTTTTCCTCTTGAATACTTTTTCCCTTAGATGTTAATGAGACTAAAACTGCACGCTTGTCTCGCGAATCGGGCATTTTGATTAAATATCCTTCATTTTCTAATTCACTGATAACATTCGTTAACTGTTGTTTGGCAATATTTAATCCATTACTAATTTCCTTAATATTCAAATCTCTTTTTTTCATATACATGAATTCAACTACGTGATTTTGTAAATGTGTTAATTTCACTTCATTCTTGTTTAAGTTCTTGAAGTTTTCAAATAAAACCGGTATTAAAGCGATATATTCCTTAGCCAGTTTTTCCTCCATAAGATACTCACCTTCTTTAGTAAAAATATTATTACTAATTTTAAATAAAAACAATATAAATAGTTTATTTTAGTAAAAATATATTTACTAAAATCCATACACACTTCTAAAGTTATGTTATCTTGCTCTAAAAAAAGTTTATTAATCCTATGTAAGCAGCTATTTAACGATAAAAAAAGCAAGGAATTATACTCCCTTACTTTCTGTTTACAACTCCCGTTAAAAAATTCAAAAATACATGTACGCCTGCTTTTACAGTTATTTCTTTTACATCACGCAGCGGATCTAGACAAACGATATCCATTGCTTGAACAAGCGGATGACTCCCAGCCGTGTATACCGCTTCAAACAATTCCTCCGTTCTCATTCCCCCTGTGGTTCCTGCTGGAACTCCAGGTGCGTAAGCAATATCTAACACGTCCATATCAACGGTTAAATAGATCATGTCTACTTCTTTGCTCAGCTGTTTTAGTACTTCTTTCACCGTATGAGTTACTCCCGCTTTTCTTGCTTGCAGTAGCGTTACATAATGAACGCCTTTGCTATCCGCATATTCCTTTAACGATTTTGAGTTGTAAAACCCGTGAAGCCCAATATTCCATACATGAGTTGCATCAATTGTGTTGCTTTCAATTAAATTTCGTATGGGTGTTCCGTTAGAAGGGCCATTGTCTTCTAAGCTTCGTAAGTCAAAGTGCGTATCAAACTGTAAAATTCCTATTTTCTGTTCGGGATGTGACTCTTTCCATCCTTTTACTAACATAGCTGTAATGGAGTGGTCTCCTCCGAGCATAACAGGCAGCGCATGCGGATGACATTTCCGCATAGACATCATCGCTTCTTTTATATACTGATGAGACTTCTCTATATCCGTTACGTGCTGTTTGACGTCACCTAAATCCAACACTGACAAGGAAGTCAAATCCGTATCATACTCAATATGATACGGGTTAAAGGATTTCCAAAGCTTCCTCATGGCCATTGGCGTCTCACTGGCTCCAGAAGCGCTAATGGAAGATCTTGAAAGAGGCACGCCCAAGACCGTAATATCTATCGATGTAAAGTCGACGTTGCACCCATCTTCAACTGTCTGAATCCAATCACTTACTTTTGGGTCAGAAGTACTTTGACGCTGCCAGCAAAAAGGCGGTCGATCAAGCTGTGGGTACGGATAGTTCATGTAAAACACCGCCTTCAACCACAACTTTCCCATCTTTTAATACCGTGTCTACAAGATTTACGGCATAGTTATACTGCAGCGTTTGGTAATTGGGCGCATCAAATAGCACTACATCGGCTTTTTTACCTACTTCAATACTTCCGATTTGATTCTCTTTGCCAATGGCATGAGCCGCGTTGATCGTACAGGCTGTTAAAACTTCTGCTGGCGTCATTTTCATCGTTAAACAAGCTAAATTCATAATAAACGGCAGCGATTCCGTAGGAGAAGACCCTGGGTTTCGATCTGTAGACAAAGCAACCGGTACCCCTGCTTCGATCATTTTTCTAGCACGCGCCGGCTCTTCCATTAAAAAGAATGCAGTACCCGGCAATAGAACGGCTATAACTCCGCTTTCAGCCATTTGCTTAATTCCTTGATCGGATGCTTTTAATAAATGATCCGCAGACACAGCTCCCACTTTAGCCGCTAATTCTGCCCCGCCAAAAGACACAATTTCATCGGCGTGGATTTTAGGTTTTAGTCCGTATGCTTTTCCAGCTTGTAAAATACGCTCTGACTGTTCAACTGTAAACACGCCTTCTTCACAAAATACATCACAAAACTCCGCTAGCTCTTCTTTTGCAACAATTGGTATCATTTCTTCCATAACGTGTTGAACAAACGCATCTTCATTTCCTTTGTACTCAACTGGCACCGCATGAGCTCCCATAAAGGTTGAAACAACATCTACTGGATGCTGTTCATTCAGTTTCTTCGCTACTTTTAATTGTTTGATTTCATCTTTAAGATTTAAACCGTACCCGCTTTTGGCTTCGACAGTTGTAACTCCGTACTGCAGAAATTTATTTAAACGTTTTGTAGATTGCTTGATTAGCTCCTCTTCTGTTGCTTGTCGTGTACTAACGGTTGTTTGTAAAATTCCTCCTCCCGCTTTTAAAATATCAATATACTTTGCCCCGTTTAAGCGCATTTCTAATTCTTTTTCACGACTGCCTCCAAACACAAGGTGAGTGTGGGGATCAATTAACCCAGGCGTTACGATTTTTCCTTCGGCATCAATTATATTAATAGGTTCATGGATATGCTCAAGGTATTCCTGCGCTTTGACGTCAGGTCCAACAAATACAATTCTTCCATTTTTCACGAGTACGCTGCCATTTTCAATGATTCCTAGAGCTGACATTTCTTCCTCTCGTCTAGGCTGACTTCCGCCTTTAACCGTAATGACTTGTTCAGCGCATTTGATATACGTAATAGTCATACGTATCCCTCCTTTTTTATTCATGTAACGCAGGAATTTGTATCCCTTTTTCTTTTGCAGTTTGAATGGCCTTATCATAGCCGGCGTCTACATGACGAACAACACCCATGCCAGGGTCTGTTGTTAAAACACGTTTTAGACGTTTGGCTGCATCTTCTGTCCCGTCTGCTACTACAACCATTCCAGCGTGCAGAGAATACCCCATACCTACTCCTCCTCCGTGGTGAACGGATACCCAGCTTGCGCCTGCTGCCGTATTGACTAATGCATTTAAAATAGGCCAGTCTGCTACTGCATCACTGCCATCTTTCATTGCTTCAGTTTCACGATTGGGCGAAGCCACAGAACCGGCATCTAGATGATCTCTGCCAATAACGATAGGCGCTGACAGCTCTCCGTTTGCTACCATGTCATTAATAATTTTTCCAAAGCGCGCTCTTTCTCCGTAGCCTAGCCAGCAGATACGCGCCGGCAACCCTTGAAACTCAATTTTTTCTCTCGCCATTTTAATCCAGTTGCAAAGATGCGTATTATCCGAAAACTCACGTAAAATGACTTCATCTGTTTTATAAATATCTTCTGGGTTTCCTGACAAAGCGACCCACCTGAACGGTCCTTTTCCTTCACAGAACTGCGGACGGATGTACGCTGGGACAAATCCCGGGAAATCAAATGCATTCGCGACACCTTCATCGAGCGCCACTTGGCGAATATTATTGCCATAGTCAAAAGCAACCGCGCCTTTTCTTTGCATCTCTAACATGGCTTGAACGTGAATAGCCATACTTGCTTTTGATTGTTTTATATATTCATTTGGATTTGTATTCCGCAATTTTTCTCCTTCTGCTAAGCTGACTCCAATCGGCAAATATCCGTTAAGCGGATCATGTGCCGATGTTTGATCTGTCACAATATCTGGGATAAATCCTCGCTTTATCATTTCAGGAAGAATCTCGGCTGCATTTCCAACTAATCCAATGGACAGCGCTTTGCCCAATCTTTTTGCATCTTCAGCTAACTTGATTGCATCAGCTACACTTTCGACTACCGTATCGCAATACTTTGTTTCGATACGTTTTTCAATACGCGTGCGATCAACATCAATTCCAATGACAACGCCGCCTGCCATCGTAACGGCTAGTGGTTGGGCACCTCCCATTCCTCCTAATCCAGCTGTTAACGTAATGGTTCCTTTCAAAGTTCCGTTAAAATGCTGGTTGGCACACTCAGCAAATGTTTCATACGTTCCTTGAACAATGCCTTGGCTTCCGATATAAATCCAGCTTCCTGCAGTCATTTGCCCGTACATCATTAACCCTTTTTTATCGAGCTCATGGAACGTCTCCCAATTCGCAAAAGCAGGAACAAGATTTGAATTTGCTAATAAAACACGCGGAGCATCACTGTGCGTTTTAAAAACCGCAACCGGCTTGCCGGACTGTATGAGAAGCGTTTCATCTTCTTCTAATTCTTTTAACGTATCTACAATACGATCGAACGCCTCCCAGTTACGGGCTGCTTTTCCGATCCCTCCGTATACGACTAACTTTTCCGGATGCTCTGCTACTTCGGAATCTAAATTGTTTAGAAGCATGCGAAGAGCGGCTTCTTGTACCCAGCCTTTTGTCGTTAGTTCTGTTCCACGAGGTGCTTTTATTCCACTTTGTTTTGTCTCCATTTCGTTTTCCTCCTCTATAAAAATGAAAAACTGTTAAACTAACTTTTTATTACAGTGCTAGTTCATAATTCGTATCTTGCACAAAAGTTTTGAAATCAGCTGCTAACGCCTCAATATCACGTGAGAAAATTCGATCTTTCATAATGGTTGGTACGGTTTTTCTAATTCTTGAATAAATTTTTCTTGTTTCTGAAGCAAGTTTATCCACTCCTTGAATATCGGCTGCTTGAGCCGCACAAATTGCTTCGATTGATAGAACTCTTCTTGTATTTTGGATAATTTGATAAGCATGACGTGCAGCAGTCGTTCCCATGCTGACATGGTCTTCTTGATTCGCTGAAGATGGGATAGAATCAACACTTGATGGATGCGCTAATACTTTATTTTCGGAAACTAATGAAGCCGCAGCGTATTGAGTAATCATGAGCCCGGACTCCAGACCTGGATCTGCACTTAAAAATGCGGGCAGCCCGCTAAGCTGAGGGTTTACTATTCGTTCAATGCGCCGTTCAGAAATATTCCCAAGCTCCGCCATTGCAATTCCTAGAAAATCCATAGCAAACGCAATGGGCTGCCCGTGAAAATTCCCTCCAGAAATTACTTTGCCGCTGTCAGCAAAGATGAGCGGGTTATCAGTTGCTGAATTAATCTCAATTAACAGCTTTTCTTTTACATAATTTAAAACTTGATAAATAGCACCATGAACTTGAGGAATGCAGCGCAGTGAATAAGCATCTTGCACTCTTATTTGACCTTGAGAAGTAGTTAATTGACTGCCTTCTAAGTACGAAAGAATTCGGGCAGCTACCTGCTGTTGTTCCGGGTAAGGTCTTACTGCATGTGACTCAGGCATGAATGCTTCTACAATACCTTGCAGACCTTCTAATGTCAGTGCTGCAATTCCGTCAGCAAGATCAGCGAGCTTTTGAGCTTCAAGGTACGAAACTACTCCTACAGCCGTCATTGCCTGAGTGCCGTTGATCAAAGCTAGCCCTTCTTTTGCCTGTAATTGTATAGGTTCAAGCCCTGCTAGCTTTAAAGCATCTTCTCCTTGCATTCGCTGACCATTATATACAGCTTCTCCTTCGCCAACTAGCAGCAGCGCTAGATGTGATAACGGGGCTAAGTCACCGCTAGCTCCAAGCGAACCTTGACTCGGGATAACCGGTACTACGTTTTGGTTTAAGCAATCGATAAGAAGCTGCAAGGTTTCCAGTCGTATTCCGGAATACCCTTTAGCTAATGCGTTCGCTCGTAAAAGCAGCATGACTCTGCTTACTTCTAACGAAAATGGCTCTCCTAGTCCGCAGGCATGACTGCGAATCAGGTTAATCTGCAGATCGGCTAAGTCTGTTTTTGAAATAACCGTATCACTAAACTTTCCAAATCCCGTATTCACTCCGTAAATTACGTTGTTGTTCGTAATGCTCTCTTCAACTAACGTTCTGCTTTTTTGTATATGTTCAACTGCGTGATCGCTAATTTTCACAGAGTATCCTTGGTAAATAACTTTGTAAATTTGGTCGAACGTCAGTGAATTTCCATCAATTTGAATAAACATCATACCCGCTCCCTTGTTAAACTGTAGACTGCCTTTTCTTTTTGAACACAAAAAGGGGCTATATCAAAGAGGAAACAAGCTCCTTTTGATATAGCCCCCTATAAACTAACCTACTTACACTATGGGCTTTTATTAATAATCAGTATTTCACTTATACATACAATCGCTAAATGACTAAATCACTATACACTTTAAGCTGTACAACTTAAAGCAACTAGGGTACCTACACTAAGTATTACGCTGAATTAATCATTTGTCAATTATTATTTAAGAAAATTTTAAATAATCTGAAATAAAATCGTTATTTCTTATAGCAGCGATGATTCACGGCTGCACAATTTTATTTTTCAAACGTTATCGGACGTTCATGTCGCTTGGATGCGGACCTTTGCGGCGGTTGCTGTTTAATCCATTAATCTCTGCCATATCATCAGCAGTAAGTTCAAAATCAAACACGTTAAAGTTTTCTTCTATTCTAGACGGTGTAACTGACTTAGGAATGACAATTGTGTTGTTCTGTAAGTGCCAGCGCAATACAACTTGAGCCGGAGTTTTGCTATGTACTTCAGCAATTTTTTGAATAACCTCGTCTTGTAACACTTCTCCTCCTTGATCAAGAGGGCTCCATGCTTCCACGAAAATATTATGTTTGGCGCAAAACTCTTTTAATTCATTTTGAGCAAGATACGGATGGCACTCAATTTGGTTTAAAGCAGGCGTTACGTCACATTCATTTAACAAGCGCTCCAAATGCTCAATTTCAAAGTTGCAGACGCCAATTGCTTTTACTTTGCCATCGTGATAAAGCTTTTCTAATGCTTTATACGTCTCCACATACTCATCATATTGAGGAGTAGGCCAGTGAATCAAATATAAATCCACATAATCAAGTCCTAATCGTTCTAGGCTTTCATCAAACGCACGTAGTGCATTTTCATAGCCTTGGTCGCTGTTCCAAACTTTTGTTGTAATAAACAGCTCTTCCCGAGGAACAGAAGATTCTTTAATCGCTTGACCTACTCCTTCTTCATTTTTATAAATCATAGCTGTGTCGATAGAGGTATATCCAACTTCAATTGCTTTTGACACTGCAGCTGCTGCTTTGTTATCTTCTACTTGCCATACGCCAAATCCAAGCTGAGGCATTTTTAAGCCGTTGTTTAATGTGACAATATTCATTTTACATGTCTCCTTTTTTGTTAAAAAGTTCAAAGTTTTAATGATGGTGCCAGCCGATCAGCATAGCAACCTGGCCCATTATAATGCCGACTGGGATTCCTACAATCATGGCTCCAAATCGAAATTTAAAAGACCATGCCCGCGGTACAAGGGAAAACAAATAAATCATACTCATCGTTGCCATACATGTACTGCTAAAGAAACTGACGATAGTGTGTAAATTTGGCATTCCTTCTCCTCATTTCACTAGAACATTTGCGCCTTTTCAATTTCATCATTTATCTTTTGTTCTAATGCCTATGTTTTCGCAGCCGACATAGTTACATTCGTCAAAGGGTTCCGTAATCCTGCTTCAATCAGCTAAAAATACTTTACCTACGTAACTTTTTTAATTAAAACGAATATGTGCTTTTAACTGAGAAGTTGTGTATAATTTCCGTATATACAAAATAATAAGAATTTTTTATTTCAAAGAGAAACTGTACATCCTCTGTAAGGCAATCATACATATTTGCGAGATTCAATGAAAGGAATGGATATAAAAAATGGCGATTGAAAAAGTAAAAGCATATTTTAAACAATATGACATGGAGAATCGAATTATTGAAATGGATGAGTCCAGTGCTACTGTAGAACTGGCAGCGCAAGCTTTAAAATGCGAGCCGCAACGAATAGCAAAAAGTCTTTCTTTTAACACAGAAGGAACCGTTTTATTGATTGTGGCAGCGGGAGATGCAAAAATTGACAACCGAAAATATAAAGAAGAGTTCGGAACCAAAGCAAAAATGCTTGGAGCAAGTGAAGTAGAAACGCTGATTGGTCATGCCGTAGGCGGAGTATGCCCATTTGCCGTTAATGAAGGTGTTCACGTGTATCTAGATGAATCTCTGAAACGTTTTGTTACCGTTTTCCCTGCCTGTGGAAGTGGAAATAGTGCAATTGAATTAACAATACCCGAACTAGAAGAATTTTCGAAATGCTTAAAATGGGTTGATGTGTGCAAAGGATGGAATGAATAACTTAGGTAAATTAAGGTACAGATATACATAAAATAAATCAATCAGTACACCAACAAGCTGAAACAATTTTTTGTTTCAGCTTGTTGGTGTATCTAAACGAATTTATGAAACAGCTTAACCCAACCTAGGTAAGAAACCCCTAAGAGAAATACAAAAAGAAATAGTAAAGGAATGTTCCTAGGGATAAAAAGCCAGCCGTCTAACGTATTCCACAGAAATTCACTTTTATTTGCTTTTCTCATCATTTTCACCTCAAGCAGATTTACTATTTTTTCTTCAAAAATTCTTTTACACAGTTATATACAGTATCTTCAACTTATGACCTTTTTTCAAGAAAAACGTGCACGAAAAATGGACTGAATGTGAATCTTTTTAATTTATACCCGTTATGTACGCACTCATCGCCTTATTTTCATCTGTAAAAAAGAAGAAGCCTACATGTTTAGATGCAGGCTTCTTCTCGTTGATTCAGTCTTTCCTTTGTTTGCCTAGTCAGGCCCTTTCGTTACGTATATCGGTTCATAACCAAAGTGCCTTGTGTCAGATACGAATATCTGCTTTCAATTTGCGGTAATACATTTGCTGAAGTCGCTGTTAAGCCTTTCAAAACTAATCAGTCCCTTCAAACGCTAAGTATTTAACCTTCCACAACAACCATTTGCATGATAGCTGCTGTACTATATGTGTACCCCGTATTTATATAGTAAAACCTAAAAAAACAAATTTTTAGACTTTATAGCAAAGAAAATTTAGATCCTATAAGCGAAAAAAGCGCGCCAGCTATCAGTGCCTCTTCTACTCATTCTCACGCAAGTAAAGAAAAGCATCCGCAGTGAAATTGATCAAATTTATTTAATGTATCATTTGATCAATTTGTTGAAATGCATCTTCAAGTGAAGTATATCCATTTGTTTCTCCTTCGTTACCTTGAAGAGTCCATTCTTGCTTTTCTACTGCTAGTTTCCCGTCTTTATCTTTTATATAAGGTTTGTTAACCATAAACACCTGATCATTCTTTTTTACTGTATAGCCAAGATAATAATGATTTCCTTCTCCTTCTTCTTCATATACAGAAACGCCTTGAAGGTTATATTTGTTTAAAATGTCATCCATATGATGAGTCAGTTCACTTACAATCGCTTCTCTTCCTACATATTCCACATTTCATACCCCTTTTCATTTTGATTTATACTTAGCATTCCCTTGAGCATATTCAATTACACTATCTTTCAAACGTTGCATAAACAAAGCGACTCAATATGAAATTCATTCATTACACAATAATAAAAAAAGCTACCTCACTATTAATACAATGAAAAAACATTGCTAAGTGAAGTAGCTTTTTTGTTACCGAGATCTATAGAGAAACTTGATTATAGTTCAGTTAAAATAATCGGTTCACCGTTTGTTACAACAATCGTATGTTCACATTGTGCTACAAGACTATTATCAGGTGTAACAAACGTCCAGCCGTCGTCTCCGCGTTCAATGATATGATCAGCTTTCATAGAGATAAACGGTTCTACAGCAATAACAAGACCTTTTTTCAAAAGTGCTTTATCCATTGGATCATAATAGTTTAAAATGTGGTTAGGAGCGTCATGCAAGCTGCGGCCAACACCATGACCCGTTAAATTTTCAATAACCGCGTATCCGTTTTGGTGTGCAAAGTTAGAAACAGCACGACCAATTTGGTTTTGTTTTGAACCAGCTTTTACTTTTTTCATAGCCGCCCAAAATGCATCTACTGCAGCTTGACACAGCTTTTCTTTTTCTTCATCTTTCCCGATAACAAATGAAATGCCTGTATCTGAATAATAGCCATCAAGTACGGCAGATACATCCACATTTACTAAATCGCCATCTTTTAATACGCGATCTCCCGGAATACCGTGAGCCACTTCTTCGTTGACACTAATGCACGTTACACCTGGGAAATCATATTCTTTTTCAGGTGCAGAAATAGCACCGTGTTCATCCAATATTTTTTTACCGATCATATCAAGTTCTTTTGTTGTCATACCTGCTTTTGCTTGGCTTTTCATCTCTTCGCGCGCAAGTGCAACGATGCGTCCAATTTTGCGTAAACTTTCTAAATCTTGTTCGTTACCAATAATCATAAAAAAACACTTTCCTTCCTCGAAATATATATCCTATCCGATTTTATCATATTTTTATGAGGATTTTTCAAAAGACCTTTTAAGAACTAAAATGTATGATTAATTAGATTAGTAAGATATTTATCATATGTAAAAGTCCTCTTCATTAACCTATGAAATTCAAAAAAGCATGCTACTTCACCGCAGCATACTTTTTTATGTTATATAAAAGCTGCCTTGGTAAGCGGCAGCTCTCACAATCCGTTATTTTACTATTTCAAATTTCACTTCATTAAACAAACTAGTAGAATTCCACACGTTCAGCCCAGCATAACCTTCTGAAAAGGTAGGGTCCATTGTATCGATCACCAGCTTGCCATCGAGATAAACTTGAATGTGTTCTCCTTCAGCCATCACTTTTAGATGGTAATCCGTATTTGGTTTTAAATCCAGCTTTCCCCCATCGTCGTAAATAATGAGATCCTTTCCTATTCCGTCTCTAAACGCAATGAGCTTTATTTGATTATTCAGCACATCTACATTCGCAGCATAAGCATTGTTTGCCTGTTCATCCGAACGGAATACTAGCGCTCCTGCTCCTGTAGAATTTGAAACAGAATCGTCTAACACCTTTATTTTTGCCTCATATGTGAAATTTTTTGCTTCTTTTGATGATAAGGTAAAGGAATCTTCTTTGCTTCGTCCTTGTTTTCCGTTAATCGTATCGGCCCATAGTCCGCTAATATTCTTCCATTCAGATAAGTTTGTATCAACAGGACTTTTATTCCAAATAGATTTTAACGGATACATCTTAAGAGAATTTAATTTTACAGCCCCTCCTTTGCTGTAAAGCTTTATTTTATTGCTTGAAAGCGTTGGAAAGAGCTGGTCTGTTATTACTGCAGTGCCGTCATTGCCAAATACTTCTACAGACGACTGGTCTACAAACATATGAAGCTTAACCTTTCCGGCTTTTGGAAGCATGGGAGCAGAGTGTTTGCCTTTCACATTTTCACCAAAATCAAAACTTCCAGAGTTTGTTCGGTCAACAAATAATTGCTGCTTGTTTACGTTATAGCTGACTTTTGTATTTTCGCTGCCTTCTTTTTGAATTTGAAAACCAAATTCTTGTGCATCCGTATTTGAAACATCGAATTCTGCAATAATTTCATATTTGTTTTCCTGTATGCCTGACAGAAGATTTTCATTTTCAGTAACCATCAGATTCTTCAACACCTTTTTTTCTTGCTTATTGCGAATTGAATCAATTGAAACGGGTATTTGTTTTAAACGAAGCCCTTTTGCTGTGTTGGTGAGTTCTATTTTTCTTGGGATTGACATAGAGCTTCTCCAGGTAGTTGTTGGAGTATTGTTGGCATATTGCCAGTTGCTCATCCAGCCTAGCCAATACTTTTCTCCGTTATCTCCTTCAACACCGCTCCAATCTACAGCAGCATAAAAGTCGGCACCATAATCTGTCCAAAGCACTTCCTTTGGCGGGTTTTCATTTTTAAATGTTTTTCCGTCAAAATCACCAACAAAGTACTGCATACCTGAACCTCCAGCTGCCGCTCCATCATTGATACTGACTTGCAGTACCCATTTTTTCTTCGTTCTGTCTCCATCAACCGGCAGTTCGAGTAAAGTAGGACATTCCCAAATTCCTCCGTTGCTTCCGTGAGTTGAATTCACCCATTCTCCTGACACTGTGTTCCAATCTGAAAGCTCTCCGCCTTCTCTTTGTTTAGCTTCCTCTGGTTCTTTTGCTACACTGTCTACTTTCTCCGGCATTTTTTCTGTATTGAATACATTCACATCATCTAGATTAATATGCCCCCATCCTCCTACAGCTTGATCAACGGCTTTAATGTACAGTACTTCTCCTATATACTTAGAAGCATCCCACACGTAGCGCTGGTACTTTTCATCTGCAAACTTTGTATTCGCTTGACGAATCAATTCTTTATCGTCGGATGCCCGGACTAAGGCTACATAGCGGTTTGTGGGGTCGTTTCCGCCTCCCATTAACAAATTAATTTCACCTGAACCGCTCAATTTAAAATAAGACGAATGTAATTCTCCAGTGGCATTATCGCCATCTTGCTTATCAGAAAAACCCCATAAATGATACTTTCCTTTTTGTTCAAAAAGACCGCTCCAATTTGCGGTTGCATCCGTTACATGATCGTTTGTGAATGCATTTCCCTTTATCGTTTTCCAGCCGGTGAGATCTCCTGTTTCAAAACTTTTATTTTTAATTTCTTTTTCATCTGTATCAATAAACTTTGTCATGTTAACGTCTTGAAACCGGACTGAAGATTGATTAACGTGTAGTCCAAACAATCCTTTTGAAAAAGTTTCATCTTTTGCAGTAAGGGTGAAGTTATCGTCTATATGCAAATCAAGTTCATTTCCCGATGCAGTTACTTTTACTTGATGTGATTTGCTCGTATCAATTTTTTCGTTTGTTTCAGCAATGACAGTTGAAATGCCATTTTGAAGCTTGACTAGTTTGATTGTATCCTTAGAAGCATCTACGCTAGCTATATATCCGTTTTTGGCTTCAGCGTCTGCTCGGAAAAGTAGTGCACCTGAACCATGGTTTTCATCTAAAAATGTCATATTTGACTCGTAAATGAACTGATCTCCCTGTTCTTCACTCATAATATATCCGTCGCTGTTAGATTTACCGATTTTTCCAGCAGCAGTATCATTCCACGTTCCAGTAATAGATTTCCAGTTAGATAGATTGGTTATGAAATTAGATTGATTCGTAAATTTAACATGACGAAAGACAGCTGTGGAATTCCATGCTGTTAGTCCAAACTGACCGTTTTCAAAAGATGCATCACTGCCTTCTAAAACCTGTTTTCCATTTAGCAGTATCTTAAAGTGGTGACTGTTTGCTTCTACTTTCACGTGATACGCTTGTGACGTATCCAGCCTCATTGGCTTTGAAACAACGGTCGTTACGCTTCCTTTCTCTACTTTGTTAAGTGTTAAGAGGTTCTTTTCAGCATCTAAATTGACGGTATATGCGTTTGTTGCATCTTTATTAGAACGAAAAACAAGGCCTCCTGCACCTTCGCGTCCATTCTTTTCTACAAGCATAATTTCTCCCTCTAGAGTAAAAGATTGACCTTTTTGTTCAGACAAAGTATATGAATAGGCACCGCTTTGACCGTTTGCTTGAATCCCTCCGTCAGATCCAAACTCACTTGCGTATTTCCAATTTTTCAAGTCAGGTGATGTATAAAACATAATTTTATCTTTAGCAGCTAAAGACATCACCCACTGCTTGGTTTGCTCGTGCCAAAAGACTTTTGGATCGCGCCAGTCAGGAACTGGGGGATTTGGCATAACAGGATTTCCTTCATATTTGGTCCATGTTCTTCCGCTGTCCGTGCTGTATGCTAGACTTTGAACCTGCCCTTTACTGCCCGAGTGCGTAAAGATAGCTACCATCGCTTCTTTTCCAAATCCTGCGGTATTATTCCAATCGATAACGGCACTTCCTGAAAAGATCTCTCCGTTCTCATCTGGCGAAAGAGCAACCGGAAGGTGTTTCCATTTCACTAAGTCTGTACTAACTGCATGCCCCCAGTGCATAGGTCCCCAGGTGGTACCGTAAGGATAATACTGATAAAAAAGGTGGTACTCCCCGTTATAATAGACCATTCCATTTGGATCGTTCATCCAGTTCGCTTCTGGAGAAAAATGAAATTGATTCCGGTATTTTTCTTGATAATACCCTGTATTATCAGCTAATACAGGGTATACAGAAAACATGCTTATGGAACAAGCGACTCCAATCATCAATAACTTTTTGACGTTTCTTTTCATCTTCCTTTCCTCCTTTATTGGCATACTGGCTATGTAAAACATGTTCACCAGCAGATGCTAGAAGAATAGATGACTCCCTCTTATTTATCAGCCTAAAAAGCCGATCCAATAACCTCCTATACCGATTAAGAAAATACCGAAAATAATAAGCAGCGGATTTGTACCTTTTCGAAGCATCCATGCTACTAATAAAGTTAGTGCTAAAGGTAGCAGTCCCGGTAAAATACTGTCGAGTACGTCTTGCACGGTTTTCACGACAACTTTACCAGAATCATCTTTGATCCTAGAAACAACCACTGGTATATTAATAGTGGTCCATTTCGAAACCAATGCTCCCATTACGAAGAGTCCTAAAATGGATGCACCTTCCGTCAGTTTTTGAATTCGATTGCCTACTAAATCTTTTAAAATTTCTGTTCCTTTTAAATAGCCATATTTTAATCCATAATATTTTGTACTTAATCGAATGGCATTAATTAAGATAAAAAACAGCAGTGGCCCGGCAATATTCCCGCCTAACGCAAGAGATGCGCCTAGTGCCGCAAGAACTGGCCGCAGCGTTCCCCAGAAAATAGGGTCTCCTACGCCAGCAAGCGGGCCCATTAATCCAATTTTCATTCCGCTGATGGCTTTTTCATCAAAATCTTTTTTGTTTGCCATTTCTTCTTCCATTGCTGCCGTGACGCCGAATATAGGTGCAGAAATCCACGGATGTGTATTGAACCATTCTAAATGACGCTTTAGTGCTGCATTTCGCTGTGCCCCTGGTCCGTATAAACGTTTAATTGCTGGAATCATCACGTAACAGTAGCCCATTGCCTGAACACGCTCAAAGTTAAATGAACCGAGTAAAAAATTCGAGCGAATAAACATGCTAAAGATGTCTTTTTTCGTTAATCTTTTTTCATTTTCCATCTCTATCCCTCCCTTAAGTTCGCCGTTTAGGCATCTAAATCATCATCGTCATCATATACTTGTTCGCTCCCTGTAGCTGCGGGAACGCCTGCCGGCTGCATTTGATTTCGCTGCTGCATTACTTGCTGATAAAGAAGGGCTAAACAAAGACCTAACGCCCCAAATCCTACCAGGTTAAACCCTGTAAATGCCGCTAATAAGAACCCGATATAGAAAAAGGGCTTTAAATGAGGAATGTTCATCATATTGATAACCATGGCATATCCTACGACCACGATAATGCCTCCCCCAATTTGCAGACCTTTTGTAATAACTTCCGGAATATTTCCGAGGAAAGTTTGCACGGCGCTTACGCTGATTAATGTAACAATTAACGTTGGAATCATAACGCGGAGAGCCTGAAAACCCATAGCAGTAATATGCATAATTTCAATTCCTTTAAAGTTCCCTTCTTCCGCGTACTTATCAGCTCGATGAATTAAAAATACTGTGATGGTACGAACAAAAATGGTGAGTACTTGCCCTGCAGCTGCTAAAGCTATAGCTACCGCAATGCCTTCACCAATCCCCTGACCAGCTGTGATAACCAAAATAGTTGAAATAACAGAAGCAATAGCCGTATCAGGTGCCATCGCCAATCCAACATTCATCCATCCAAGAGCCATTAATTCCAGCGTTCCGCCTAAAATAATGCCCGTTTTTAAATCTCCAAGCACCAAGCCTACTAATGTGCAGGCAATGAGAGGACGATGGGATTGCCCTTCGTCCAATACGCTTGCGATGCCAGTTACCGCTGCAATGACTAATAATAAAATAATTTGTATGGAAGACATAAACTCATCTCCTTATTTGATTTTTGTTTCATTTCTCAGTAGTTGAATAAAATTTTCGCTAGAATCTGAAGGTAATTGGCGCAGCTCAAGCTTTACGCCTAGTTCCTGCAGTTTCTCAAAAGCATCGATATCTTTTTCGGTAACGCTTACAGATTTGGTGATTTGTTTTCGGTCATTAGCAAAACGCATGCCGCCTACGTTTACTGTCTCAATAGGCACTCCAGCTTGAACAAGAGCAACAATATCTGCGGGACTTTCAAACAGCAGCATGGCTGTTGTATCCTGATAACGAGGGCTGTGAAATGCTTTTGTCATTTTAGAAATTGAGACGGCACTTGCTTTTACATTCGAAGGAGCCACAGAAAGAATAAGCGTTTTTCGCATTTCATCCGCTGCCACCTCATCTGAAACAATGATAATTCGATCTGCTGCATTTGTTTTGATCCATCTTGTTAATACCTGCCCGTGAATAAAGCGGTCATCAATTCTTGCTAAAACGATTTTCATAATAATCCATCCTCTCCGATTTGGTTTGCTTGCTGGACTTTCTCCAAATGTTCACTGCACACTTGAAAACTTTCTTCATTCACTTGCTTTAATCTCCCTAGCATCTCTTTTAATGTAACGTGTTCCCTCATGGCTAACACTTCTAATAACATAGGCAAGTTAACTCCGGATACCATATCCGCTGTTTTGTTTTTAAGGATATATGGAGTAGCCGCATTGTAAGGTGTACCTCCAAAAATATCGACTAGAAAAAGCACTTCATTTTCTAAGGGCATCTCCTCTAATGCTTGCTTATATTTTGCTTCAAGCGTTTGGATACCCTCTCCTTTTAGAAAAGGTACGGCTACTACGTGATTCTCTTCACCAAATATCATTTTGGAAGACCCTTCTAATGCTGGTGCGAAATCACCATGCCCACTAATAATGACTGAAATCATGTACACTTGCTCCTCTCTTTTACGTTCTACACTTATTTATTGCAAGTATCGTGCCAACAAAGAGTATTAAGCGCTTTCATTTATTTTTCAATACCTTTTTCTATGTTGTTGATACAGGTTCCTTAAAATAAACAAACCTGTATCAAAACGTCATGCGTTTTAATACAGGTTTTTCTGTTATTTAAAAAATGGGATAAAAAAAGAAACTAGCGGCATATAAATTAAACTAGTTTCTTGGGATTATCATATGATTTTTACATTTCATCCGCAAAAATGGTGGCAATAAATAATTTTTCATCTCTTGTTAAGGTAAGTTTAAGCTTTTTTTCGACGGCTTGTAATGTTTTTTCCGTTTTTTGATAAATACTTTCTAACTGATGAGTGATTTCTTCATCCTTCGGAAAAGCAAGGGGTTCGTTTTTTATCATTCTTTCTAAAGCAAAGGCTGTATGCATCACAATTCGAATCATAACGGTGTTGCTTAATTCCATTTCTAACTCATCTTGTACGTGACTTAACCACTCTAACAGAATTTCACTTATGAGATACGGATTAATAAATAGAAGGTACTTTCGCAAGTTTTCTTCGCAAAGTTCACGCACTACAATATTCCCTTCAGTCTTCTCCTCATCATAGCGTATCGTTTCTTTTGTAATTGCCTGTTGAAGTATTCGCTCTCCCTGCCCTTCAATAAGGACTTCTAGTGATACATGAGGCGCATCAATCTTAGGGTTTTTGGTACCTGCTGTTGCGACAATTTCATATTCTTTTTGAATTTCCCGAATGTTTGCTGCTAATTTAATAGAAGAAACGGTTAGAATTTTAATAGGCTCTTGAGATACTTTCCGTGAAATAATCGTTAAGATTTTTTCTAATTGTTTTGCTGTACCGCTTCCTGTTGTACAAATAGAAACAAGGGCTTTCTTTTTCCCAAACACATGCTGCTGCTTATCTATAAATTCCATAAAGTCTTTTTGCACCGAATCAAATATGGCATATAAATTTAAGTCTAAATAATTTACTTTTCTAACGGTGTCTAACACCATAGACGTCGTCACGTTGCTGATTGTTTTAATCTTAGTCCCTGTTTTTTGTTCTAACTTGCTTTCTAACATGGCAAGCGAGCCCATGTCTACAAGCATTAATACGCCTTCTCCTTCATCTACTTTCTTAATTCCCTGGATTAATCTATCTACAATTTCGACTGGAGATACCGTCAAAGGCACATCAATAGCTATAATAGGAGTACTTCCTAAAAGCTCCGTAGCCACTTCTACCATAGAAGTTGCCGTGCTGTTTCCATGTGCAGCAACCACAATCCCCACTCGCTTATTTTCTTCTAACGTTCGAATGGATTGAATAACCATTGTGAGATAAATAACTTCTATTTCTGGCACGACAATGTTAAACCACTTTTCGATTCGATTTTTAAAAAGCAGGGCTACCGCATATTCTTTTGGATACGTTTCGCGAATTTCATCTATCTCCTTTGTATTTAATACGTCTACTTGTTTTTTTCGCTTTAAAAAGGATTCCATATGCATACTCAAAAAATGAATAAATCTGCGATCAAATTTACAGTTCAATTCTTTTTCTGCTAAATGTTTTAATTCTTTTGTAAGCTGAATCACGTCGTCTTCTACGAATTTCATTAAATTAGAACTCTGGCCATTTTTTTGATTAAAAAAGCTCCGAACATTCAAATGAATGTCGGTAAGAATATATTGATTGATGTCTTCTTGAGATAAACCTTCTTTTGTTAAAACATCTACTTTTTCTTCTATTAACTGATATAAATTAAATGATACGTCTTCCTCTATTTTTATTTCTTGGCTCTCCATAGCCGGAGAAATGATCGTTTTGAGATTTACATATTCAGAAATTTTTCTGCTGCGCTCCATATTTTTACTATTTGAAATCCAATCTCGTTTAATATTATCAGGCAAATCTCTCACTGTAAGTTCCACCATATGTTTACTATCAAGGTTATTTAAAAATCCGTGTGCGCACACGAGCTGTACATTGGACTTTAACTGCCCTACATTCCCAAATTTTTCAGTGTGGATTAAAGCATTTAATACATCAATGTGGACACTTAGCTTTTTATTAATTCGTTTAGCTTCTTGTTCTAAAAGAAACGTTGTGAGATGAATCTTTTCTTTGAGAGATCGCTCTTCTAATGACGGAATATGGATAGTCATCGGAATTCTTCTTAAGAAAGTTTGCAGTAAGGCTGAACCGGGATTTTCAGTTGTAGCACAAATAATTAATACTTTAGACGTTCGCTTATGATCTGTTTCCCCTAGGCGATTGTACGTACCTTGATCAATGAGGTAAAAAAGCATTTCTTGACCTTCAGGAGGAAGCCGGTGTATTTCATCCATAAAGAGAATGCCTTCATTTGCTTGTTCTACTAAACCTACTTTACTTTCAGTTGCTCCAGTGAAACTCCCTTGCTTATGACCAAATAACTGAGAAAGAAGTAATTGAGGATTATGGTAATAATCAGCGCAGTTAAAGGTAATGAACGGGGCCCCTGTTTTTAACCTCTCTGAATATATAGCAAATTGATAGATTCGTTTTGCAAAAAGAGATTTGCCTGATCCCGTGGGACCTAATAGCAGCATATGTAACCCATTGGGCGGGTAAAGAATAGCAGCTTTTGCTTGAGAAATCGATTTTTTCAAACTGCCTGTGGCTCCAATCATTAATTCAAAAGGATTAGCAGAAAGTGCTTCTTCTTTTCCCCCATTAGATAGCTGCTCTAGTTTTTCCACTTCCATCTTATTCGTATCCCACTTTTGACGAAAAATGGTTTCGACAATCTCTAGCGGAGCGTAGCGAACGGGGAACATTTTAATTTTAATTACTTTTTGCATGCGGACAAGTTTGTTCAGTTCAAGACTTACATTAGATCTCTCTAAATCTAACTGTTCAGCAATTTCAATCGCTGAGCTTCCTTGTTTATGTAAAAGTTCCACTTCTGTAAACTCCTGAAAATTACTCAACAGCTGATTGTATACCTTATCAATTCGTTTCATTAGAAGCACCTTCTTTATTTTCAGTTCACGATCGGAAGTTTCTCTTTCAAAGAAATGAGACATTCCCTACTACTACAAGTTATTTCACCTATAAGTACCATCATGTCATACTAATCTATGAAAGCGTTTCAAGCCATTATATGTAAATATATTAAGTTAGTCAACCTTGCATGTCAACCGGTTTCATTCTTAAAGTTATAGTCTGTCTGAATGTTTCATTTTCTTTGAATAACTGTGAATCTGTATATACTACTTTTTCATTTTACTTAGCACTGCAGTTACAGCATATTTTTGCTTACATAATAAAACGAAAGAAAACAGCAGCAGTTGTCGCCATTCTCTTTCGTTTTTAAAAATTATTTATCTGCAGTTAATTGTCCTTGTTGTAAAATACTATTTTTCACAACAGTTGTTTTTGATCCTTTAATACTTAACAAGAAGCTAGGAGCAAACGTAGAGTGTTCCTCTGAATAGAAGCCTCTGTTTGTCATGTAACTTGTAATCACGACATTGTCTCCTTTAACTTGCGGAACTGCAAAATGTGAATACGTGAACGTTTTGTCATTAGGATCGAGGTTCATATGTAAAACAAGTCCTGTATCATTTAGCGGTTTGTATTTTCCTGTCAGCGTATTTGATACGTATCCTAGCATATATACGTCATCTTGGCCGATACCATCAATGGTCATTTTAGACCCGCGAGAATCTGTGAATAAGTACCATTTTCCATCTTTTTTGAATACATTTGCGCGTTCAATTTCATCTGTTACCGTGTTTGAGGTAATCAATGGATCCATTACTTTTTTTAAGGTATAGTCGTTATTTAGTTCTACAATGCCTAATGCGCCGTTTGCTAAAGAGGCTTTCTTTTTATTAGAACTCTGCAGTAATTTCTCTTTTTCTGATTGGAAAAATGGATTGTTTCCACCGTAGTAAGCTCGATTGTAAAGAGAATCCTCCCCTTGATAACCATCTTCAGTTCCTGTGTTTGCTTCAAACACAAGGTATTTATGCCCTTTATCTTCTACATAGTGAGGATCTCTCAACGTATGATTATCTTCTGAACCATATGCGCCTTCGTCGATAAACTGCTGAATATTTTGATATTTTTTACCATCACCATCAAAAATGGATTTATGATCTTCAACACCTTCAATTTTTAACGTATCTGCACTTGGCTGAGATACATTTACTTGAGCTGTTGTTAAAGTTTGTTTTCCATAGTTTGTACCTGAAAAATTAGTATAGAATAAGCGTACTTTTCCGTCTGATGTTAAAGTAGCAGATCCTGACCATTCTTGTGTTTGTTTTTTCAAATGAGGGTCATTCGGTACAAATTTATCACTGTCTTTGAACACTCTTCCTGCATTTTTCCAACTGTCAATCGACTCTTCACCTATTTTTTTATAAAACACATAAATAGATGTATCATCCGCATCTTTAGGATTGCCTGCTAGTGCAAATACAACTTGGTAACCATGGTAGTTGGCTACTGTTCCGTCAGCATTTTGCAGAGGCCAGCTGTCCCATACGTCTAAGTCAATTAAATTACCTGATTTATCATACCCTTTTGCAGAGGCAATATTTTTGATTGTTGCTTTATCAAAAGCTGGAACTTTAAACTGTTCGCTTTTTTGCTGCTGAGGAATTTTCAGCATGTTATCACGTGTAATATGAGAAACTCTATAATTATTATTTGTATCTTTATGATTGCTTTCAGCTGCCCATGTTTGAGATCCAGCACCTACTAACATAGCTGCAGCAAAAGATAATGCTGTTGTTTGCTTTGCGATTTTCTTAATGTTCATCTGTTTTCTCCCTTTTGTATCATACTTTTTCTTGTGTTACTCACAAGTGATCCATTTTCTATGTATCGAGAAGTCATATCCATCTGGTGAAATAACAGAACCGGTTCCATCACCTTTCCAAGATTACTTGCATAATATTGAAAAGTCAAATAGGTAAAATGGAGTGATCATACCCTTTTTTATCCCTTTGTTTTTTTAATTTAGTTATAAAGTCTTAAATCTTTAACTTTTTAATTAAATCGGCAAATTCATCATCATATTTAACCTACTATTCTTTTATAAGCTTTTCTACAGCTGTTAAAGTACCCAAGCTTCAAGAAAATATCGTTAATGTATTTTTTGTGAAATAGTGGAATAATTTATTATATAATAGTTTCTACTGGTAATAATAAGAGACAAAAGAATTAGGTAATCTCTTTTTATTTTGATTCTTTTATACTGTTAAATTTTATGCAGCTCTTCCCAAGGAATCGCTATCATTTCAATTAATCAATCATACATTTTTCAGAAAATCAAAAAGAGCTCTTTATAAAGAGCTCTTTTTGATTTCATTTATGCTGTCTTTAAATAGCTGTTCTTATCTAAATAAATCAAGTGCCGCAGTACGTTTGATAAGGCTGATTAGACGGAGCAGACGGTGTACAATACTCTGACTGATCCGGCGATTCATATGGGCTAGAAAGCACTTCTAGAAGATCTTCCATAACGCTGTAGTCTCCTTTTTGTGCTACATCTAGCGCTGCTTCTACTCGGTGATTTCGAGGAATGACAGCGGGATTGTTATGTTTCATAAGCTCTTCCGACTCTGCTTTAGATTGTTTTTGTCTGCCTAGTCTTTTCTGCCATAACTCCTGCCACTGTGCAAATTCTTCGCTTTCAAACAGGTCACTCTTTCCTGGCTTATTGAAAGTTAATGCACGAAATGTATTTGTATAGTCAGCTTTATAGGTTTTCATCATGGTAAGAAGCTCTTGGAATAATGCTTCATCTTCTTTTTCTTCGTTAAAAAGTCCAAGTTTAGCCTGCATACCCGCCAGCCAGTTTTCTCGATAGAGTTTTGGAAATTCCGTCACGGCGTTTTGTGCTATTTCAACTGCTTTTTCTATATCTTGATCCAACAGAGGTAATAAAGCTTCAGCAAACCTCGCAAGATTCCACCCTGTAATGCCCGGTTGATTTTGATATGCATAGCGCCCTTGTACATCAATTGAACTAAATACAGTTTCTGGATCATAGGTATCCATAAATGCACATGGCCCATAATCAATTGTTTCTCCGCTAATTGTCATATTATCCGTATTCATGACGCCATGAATAAAACCAATAAGCTGCCATTTAGCAACTAGGGTAGCGTGACGCTTAATCACTTCTTGAAGAAATGATAAATATTTTTTTTCATTCTTTTCTATGTGGGAAAAGTGACGTTCTAATGCATAGTCAGCTAAAGCTTGAAGGTTTTCGACTGTTCCCCATTTTGCAGCAAATTGAAATGTGCCAAAACGAAGGTGACTGGAAGCTACACGCGTCAAAATCGCCCCCGGCAGTTCTTTTTCGCGAACAATGGATTCGCCTGTTGTTACGACTGCCAGGCTCCGAGTAGTCGGAACACCAAGGGCCTGCATCGCCTCACTAATCATATACTCACGCAGCATAGGTCCAAGAGCTGCACGACCGTCTCCACCCCGGGAATAAGGAGTTCGGCCTGAGCCTTTAAGCTGAAGATCCACTCGTTCACCCGAAGGCGTAACTTGCTCCCCTATCAGCATAGCCCGTCCGTCTCCTAGCATGTTAAAGTGGCCAAATTGATGTCCTGCATAAGCCTGTGCAAGTGGGAAAGCACCTTTTGGAACACTGTTTCCAGCCAAAATGCTAACTCCTTCTTGGCTTTGCAGCTGTTCTTTTTGCAACCCTAGAGATGCGGCTAAAGAGTCGTTAAATTTGACTATTTTAGGTGAACTCACTGGATTAGGATCAAGAGGCGTAAAAAAATGTTTGGTAACTCCGCATAGCTATTACGTAAATTCCATCCTGTTTCTTTTTGATTAGTCATCGTATCTCCTTTTCTTCTTGTGTCTTAAAACATAACTCTTTTCTTTACTGATCGTGGTTTTATAAGTGCAGCAGCCCTGCTCTATCCTGCTTTCTTTTGGGCATCTTAGAGCAGGACAGTTTCTCTTTCATTCATTATCTCTTTTACTATTATATCCTATTATATCGTATTTGCTCGTACTTTTAATCTAAAGTGCCTTATCCATTTATATACCGCCACTTTGTTGACGAGCTATTAAATGCTCAAAAAAGAAGAAGTATTAATATACTTCTTCCTCTGTATTTTACCCCCAAATATCTTTTAAATTCCAATACGTTAACTCTTTTACGATTACGTCTCCTCCTTCAGTAAATAACTCAATTCCAAGCCTGCTTTCTTTTGGATAAATGCGGCTTGTCATGGTAGCTTGTCCTTCGTTTGCAAATACTTCGATGGAAGAACGATCCACAAATATTCGTAAAGCTAGTGTCTCACCTGCTTGCAACGCTACTTTCCTCACGCCATCTTCTTTTCCCGAGTGAGTACAGTCAAGCACTAGCTTTTGCTCATTAAGGTTATAACACATAAGCGTTTCTTCATTGTTTATTCCACAAATTTTTATTCCTACTGATGAAGCTTGGCAGTCCGCTAAATCAAATACAGCTTGTATCTCTAGCAAATCTTCATTTACTTCTACTACATAGCTTTCAGAAAGAGCTTTATTGGTTAGCATATTATATTGAGTTTTCCGAAGTGATGTCAGCTCTTGGACGGGGTTCATTAACACTTTATCCTCTCTTAAAGTTAGTTCTCTCGGAAGCGTTAGCGCACCGCACCATCCATCCTCTTTCGTTGGCATATTAGCTTCCCACATGTCCATCCACCCGATTGCAATTCGTCTTCCTTTATCATCTAAAAGCGTTTGAACAGCATAAAAATCGTGGCCGTGATCTAATTCAGTAAATGACCCATGATGAAAGGTATTGGTTTCATAACTATATTCTCCAACTAAATATCCCGTTTGGAAAAGGTTGTGATAGGAATCACCTTTTGCTTCTATCCCTTGAGGAGAAATCATTAACACATGCTTTCCGTCTAACTCAAAGAAGTCCGGACACTCCCACATATATCCTAGATCTCCATCGCTTTTAGCAAGGACGCCAACATATTCCCATTTTCGTAAATTTGAAGACCGGTATAAAATAACGCGTCCCTCTTGTTTCTTTGTTGAGTTTCCTAGAATCATATACCAGAAATCCTCGTGCTTCCATACTTTAGGGTCTCGAAAATGATGAGAACTATCTGCCGGCGGCTCCGCAATAACTGGGTTGACCTCTACTTTTTCAAAGGTAATGCCGTCTTTACTAACAGCTATATTTTGGTTTTGAAAAAACGTATCCAGCTCTTTGTCTATATAATTATGTCCTGTATAAATTAGCGTAAGCTCTCCTTGGTTATCCACGGCACTTCCAGAAAAACATCCATCTTTATCAAATGTATCTCCAGGAGCTAAAGCAATCGGTAAATGCTGCCAATGAACAAGATCTTTGCTTTTGACATGTCCCCAATGCATCGGTCCCCAATTCTCGTCATACGGATGATGTTGATAAAAAACATGATATTCTCCTTTATACTGAACCAACCCATTCGGATCATTAATCCAGTTCGCTGGCGCCATAATATGATACCCTAACCGATATTGATGATTTACCTTTTTCTCTGCTTCATTTAATGAACGTTGAACTTGCTCGATTTTATTTATCGTTAACATCATCATATCCCCCTATATAATCTGCGTGTTTTCTTGTACATCTTTTCTTATAAACTTATGTTTTTTAGAGTTTAGTAGTGTAAACATGGAAATAACGTTAAATACCAAAACCATACCTCCCATAATTAAATAGGTACGGGAAAAGCCTACGCTATCATATAATCCTCCCGCTATGGGTGAAAGAACTGAAGCACCTATTTGTGAAGCGAATTGGAATCCAACCAAATAAAGGATAGAAGATAGGCGCGTGTCAAAGTTAGCTGCCAAATATTTAAAGATGGCAATGAGCATAATAGGAAGTTCTAATGCATGAATAAGCTTCATCGAAGATATTCCAATTGGACCAACCACAAGTCCTGACCCAATAATACGAAATCCCATTAGAAATCCTGCTAAAATCAAACTATTTTTTGCACCGATCTTATTTACAATAAACGGTGCTGCGAACATCATTCCGGCTTCTAAAAACACTTGAAACGAATTTAAGTAGCCAAATACTTGATTACCTATCGATTCAGTAGGAAACAAAGATGCGTAATAGATAGGAAATTGCTGATCGTATACCCCATACACGCACGTAACGCCAACAACATAAATCATAAAAAACCAAAATTCCTTCAATAAGAATAAATTACCTACATCTCTCAGCGTGACGGATTCAGCTTTTTCCATTTCATAGCTGCTCATTTCTACCTTCACAGAAAAAATAATAGCCACTAGGATAACCGCTGAAACGGATGCCACCCAAAAATTAATATGAGGATTAATGTTAAATAGTTGTCCTGCAAAGAATGTAGCTGCAGCCCAGCCTAATGACCCCCACATTCTAGATTTCCCGTACTCAAATTTATATTTTCGGCTGACTTTCTCTATGTATGTTTCAATCGCTCCGATGCCCGCCAAAAACGCTACTCCTAAATATAAGCCTCCAATAATAGCTCCTATCAACACATTGTATTGAAGTAAGGGCCCATAAACAAAAATATAAAATGGTCCTACAAACACTAAAAGACAGCTAATAAAAAATAAAATGTGTTTCTTTAAACCTATCCTGTCAGATATATATCCGTACAAAGGCTGCATACACAATGCAAAGATAGCGTTTACAGAAAAGATTAAGCCTGTAGCTGATCCGTTCAACTTAATCTCTTGCCCTAACCAGATAGAAAATAAAGAGTAGCTCGACGACCACGTAAAAAAGAAGAAGAAAAAATATGCACTCAGCTTCCAATATAAACTTTTTGAACTTTTCATTTTAGTTACCCCTTTAGCTTAAGATATAAAATCTTTTATCTAACAAAATGAAAGCACTTTCAACTTGATTTTATGTCAACCGGTTTCATATGTCAACCGGTTTCACATTTTATATTGCAAAAAGCTTGTATTAGGCGTAAAAGTGGGCTTTGTGGTATGTTTAAGTTGTTCAATAAACCGTTTACAATCCTTACATAGATTTTTATTTATCAAAATAAAACGTAGCGACTGGAAAGCTGCTCGCTTGATTGCATTTATTTTAAGGCTTTTCCACAGCAGATATATACTATAAAAGCAAGGTTTTGGAGAAATTAGGAGGAAACTAGATGAAAGCCAAAATTAGTGATGTAGCAAAAATTGCAGGTGTTTCACCGACTACAGTTTCTCGTGTATTAAATAACCGTGGTTACATAAGCAAAGAAACGCGAGAAAATGTTTATAAAGCAATGAAAGAAATTAATTATTTCCCAAATGATATTGCGCGATCATTATTTAATAAGCGAACAAATTTAATCGGGATGATTGTCCCGCAAACGAGCAACCCTTTTTTCGGAGAGTTAGCCTTTCATATTGAAAGTATATGTGCTTCCCTTAACTATAAAGTACTTCTTTGTAACAGTCTGAATCGCATTGATAAAGAAAAAAAATATGTAGAAATGCTTATCAGAAATCAGGTAGACGGGGTTATTGCCGTTACTTATAATAGAGGTATTTTTGATTCCGAAAGTCAAAGCCTTCCTGTAGTAGCAGTCGATCATTATTTATCCAAAGATATTCCAACCGTATCTTCTGATAACTATTCTGGAGGAGAACAAGCCACGGAATTGCTTATTTCAAAAGATTGTAAGCATATTATTCATATTAACGGTCCCCTTAAACTTGAAACTCCAGCTAACTTAAGAAGGAAAGCATATGAAAACGTGATGAAACAGTACGGAAAACAGCCTATCACGTATGAGATTTCAAATACCTTTGACCGCAACATTCAGCGAGAAACTATTTCTAAGGTTTTTGAAGAACATCCGGAAGTAGATGGTATTTTTGCAAGCGATGACTTACTTGCAGCTTTAGTAGTTGCTGAAGCACAAAAAAGAGGAAAATGTATCCCAAAAGATTTAAAAATCGTGGGCTATGATGGAACAGAAGCCAGTAAGACTTTGTTACCTGGCCTAACTACAATTCAACAGCCAATCGAATCGATTGCTCAAACAGCCATTGATATTTTACTAAAAGAAATTGAAGGAGAATTTAGTAATGTCCCCCGTGAAATCTGTCTTCCTGTTAAGCTTCTAGAAGGGCAAACGACGTAAAAATATGTTTTTTATAAAATAAATATCAGTTTGTTGCATATTCTTCTTCCTTTATTCACACCTTAACGTTACAGAAAGGAGTTGAATACAATGGCAAACAATAAAAGCAGCAATAATAATGAATTATTAGTATACGGAGCTGAACAAGCAATCGATCAAATGAAATATGAAATCGCTAGCGAGTTCGGAGTAAATTTAGGAGCTGACACTACTGCACGTGCAAACGGATCAGTAGGCGGCGAAATCACAAAACGTCTTGTACAATTAGCTGAGCAACAACTTGGCGGCGGACGTTTCTAAGACAATTTCATACACACCATGACTTAAGGAAGAATGGATATCCATTCTTCCTTTTCATATATTTAATTTCCATCTTTATATAAAAATTATTATTGCTCATCTTCTTTACTGACTGATTTTGTTTTTCCTTTCTTTAGTACAGCACTGATTCCTAAACAACAGACAGCTGCTATCCATCCGGAGATGAGAAAATAAACAGAAGTATTTGCAAAGAGTGTACCTATTAAAATAAACAGGCCTCCGAGAATAATAAAAAAGACGTGACCTTCACCAATTTTTTTCACCTTCATCACCTCTCCCCTACCTGCGTATACAAACTAATGTTCAGATACAAAAGAAACTTCTTGATAAACAAGAAGTTTTCTTACGTCCGTTTCTTTTTCAATAAAAAATAAAGTTGTTTTCTTTTTATTTATTCAACAAAACCACTCAATATTCTTCTCAATTACGTGCTATTCAATAATTTCTTCTGTTTTATACTCTTTCATAAATACATCAATAACATCTTCTGCTTCCTCGTTCTCCTCCTGCATTTGAACGAGTATTTCGTTTTGTGCATTTACCGAAAGAATTCTGACATCCGACATTCGGTTTATGTCTAGCTGCAGTTCCAAATCTTTGGCAACCTCATCAGCTTTTAGTGAATCTTTGATCGTATATCTGTGACTTCTCATAACATTCGCTCCTTTACGTTATATGAACGAATATAGTTTATCCAAACGATTACTACACAATGACATTTTTTCTTATGTCTTTTATTTAAGCAAAACAAAAAAACGGCTTTTATCAGCCGTTTTTTTGTTTTGCTTTTCGATTATGAAAAAGCATATTTATTTCTTTATTTGACCGTTCTCTGTATCAGGTATCATACGTTTATTTATGCCGAATGCGTAAAAACTAATGACAACGAGAGCGAGGAAAATAACCCCTACAATAAGTGAAATACGCGTTTCATCATTAAACCACATGCCTACAAGCACCATTAGTAGAAAAGCAATGGTTACATAGTTCGTTACAGGCGCAAAAGGCATTTTGAAAGGATGACTATCCATTTCAGCACCTTTAGCTTTACGGAAACGAATTTGGCTGATAAGAATAATGAACCAAGGAATCATTCCAGGAAGCACGCTAGCACTGTATACATAAACAAATACATTAGGTGGAGCGATATAGTTCAAAATAACACCAATTACTAATCCAATCATAACAGCGAGCGTACTGTAAATTGGAACGCCGTTGCGAGAAATTTTTGTAAAGAATTTAGGTGCTTGACCGTTTACACCGAGCGTATAAAGCATGCGTCCTGCACTAAAGATTCCGCTATTACAGCCTGACATCGCTGCCGTAATGACTACAAAGTTAATGATACCTGCAGCTGCCGTAACACCAACTTTAGCAAATGTAGATACAAATGGACTTCCTAAAGAATCTAACTCATTCCAAGGATATACCGTCACGATGACGAAAATAGCTCCAATATAAAAAATTAAAATACGCCAGATGATGCTTTGAATCGCGCTTGTTAACGTTTTTTTAGGATCCTTTGCTTCACCAGCTGTAATCCCAATTAGCTCGACTCCTTGATAAGCTGCAATAACAAGAGATAGCGCGAAGAAAAAGCCTGACCATCCGCCTGCAAAGAAGCCTCCGTGTGCCCAAAGATTTGATAACCCAATTGCGTCTCCATCATTTCCAAATCCAAAGAAAATTAATCCAAGTCCCGCGATAATCATTAAAATAATTGTTACAATTTTAATCATCGCAAACCAAAATTCAAACTCTCCAAATGATTTCACTGAAACTAAGTTTGCTGTGCCTAAAATCAACATGGCGATAATACCAGGCACCCAAGCTGGTAAATGAGGGAACCAGTAATGCATATATGCTCCTACCGCTATAATTTCGGACATCCCTACGATTACAAATTGAAACCAGTTACTCCATGCAGCCATATAACCTGCTAATGGATGAATATATTTGTGGCCAAATGTAGCGAATGAACCTGTGCTTGGTTCCATGTACAGCATTTCGCCCATAGCACGCATAATAAAGAAAATAAACATTCCGCAAATTGCGTAAGCAAGCAATACCGATGGACCTGTCCATTGAATCGTACTTGCTGATCCCATAAATAATCCAACGCCAATTGTTCCACCAAGCGCGATCATTTGAATGTGACGAGATTCTAAGCCTCTTTTTAACTCTTTGTCTGCCATTCCATTTCCTCCTCCTAAACTTGTTATAGCTCTGTTAGGAAAGATACTTTTTGTGTCTGATGGAACAGCTGTCGTTTTTAAATCATTCCATTTTTACCTAGTACCTTTACAACTAAACTATTTTTTCTATTTTTAGCTATTCGACTGTATAATTACTTATTTTATAATAATGAATTTTCCTCAGAAATACAATTGTTTTTTTGAGAAAAACACTTAAGTAAACCATTTACCTCTGTCAAATCAGTCATCTTCGTAAAATAGTTTTTTATTTCAGTATAATTAAAATTTTATGAATATTAAAATAAATATAGTCTCAGCTTGGATGCTGGAACACTCTCTTTCTCAAGGATAACGAAATAAAACCATTACTTAATCGAATAAATTCCTTTTTTCTACTTTTACGTTTTTTCTTTCTTTTCTTAGGGAAAGTATCCATAGAAAATAGAGATGAGGAGGGATTTTTCATGTGGCAAGCTGCGATGTGGGGCGGAATTTCAGGATCAGCTGTCCTTCTTGGTGCTTTGGCAGCAGTTTTTTTGCCTATCGGCAAAAAGATAATTGGTTATATTATGGCTTTTGGGACGGGTGTATTAATTGGAGCATCTACCTATGAGCTGCTTGGAGACTCGGTTCATAGCGGCGGGTTAAAAGCTACTTCTCTTGGGTTCCTTGCGGGGGCTGTCGTTTTTACTTTTTTAGACTATCTAATTTCACGTCAAGGAGCGAATAAAAGAAAGAGGTCTATAAAACAAATGGCCGCGAATAGTTCTGGAATTGCTATATTTATAGGGACCGTAATGGATGCAATCCCAGAGTCCATTATGATTGGAGCTAGCTTAATTGAAAATGCAACCGTTAGCTGGCTTCTTGTTATCGCTATTTTTATAAGTAATATTCCCGAAGGACTGTCCAGTACGACCGGTCTAGTAAAAAGCGGATTCTCTAAGAGGAAAATTTTTTTACTATGGGCAGCTGTTTTGTTCATTTCAGCTTTTAGTTCATGGACAGGCTTTGTTTTTTTAGATCATGCATCTGAGACACTTATGGCTGCTATTGCTGCTTTTGCCGGCGGTGGTATTATTGCTATGGTAGGTTCTACAATGATGCCAGAGGCCTATGAAGAAGGAGGTTCTATTACAGGATTGATTGCTGCACTTGGATTACTTGCTTCATTGATACTGGATCATTTTTCTTAATCGTCTTCATACTACTTTTATCGTTTCCAAGTAGAAAACAGAAAGCCTTCTACTTGGAGATATTTATCTCAAGCACATTATGATAAATGTGTCTTCTTAATAAATAAAATCGTAGTTCTCTCTTATTTCCTGAGTAAAAGCTTTCCAATCCGTAGCTTCAAATTCCGCATCCCGTGCTTTTAACTCTTTTTCCATTCCTTGAATCTCTTGAACAGCTTCTATTGTTCTTTCACTTCCTGGCCCTACTCTCCAAATTAATTCTTTGTATTCTTTAATTTTATCCATTAGATAACCTGTCTCTAATTCTTTATATTTAGACATATTAGCTGACTCCTTTTACTTCATTCTTTCTTCTAAGATATCATATTTCTCCTTTATGGATAAGCCTCTCCTCTGACGTTTCTTTAACCTCAAAGATAGGAAATACAACAACAAAAAAGCAAGCACAAGTGCTTGCTTTCACTATTATTAAGGCAGTGGTTCAACTGCTACGTTCCCTACCGTTACAGCTTCTGTATATGCGTTCGTACTGCTTTGGCGTAAACGGAGATTAGCACTCCCCGCTGCACTCGGATTTAGTTGGACATTTACAACCTTTTCTCCATTTCCAGCTGCGTCCGTTGTAATTGAAAAATTGCTGCTGTATCCATAGGATGACGGCCAGCTTCCATCTGCGTTTTGGACTTTAGCAATTTGAGTTCCCGATCCGTTATATACACCTAGATTAAACGTGCTATACGCAGTGTTAGCTGAAAGCCCGCTTACCTTTACGCGTATTTGGAATACGCCGCTCGTTGGTAAAATGGCTTGATGTTCAAATGTGTAAGCACTAGCAGTTGGTGGTTGCGTAGTTCCACCTTTATAACCATATGAACCAGATGCAAAAGTTGACGTATCATACCATTTATACCCTGCTGTAGGTGCTGACCATGGTTCTGGCTGAGGCTCAGTGGACTGACTTGGCGTTTCCGACGAAAGTAATGCTGTAGCTTGATCCAATTGAAGTCCTGATACTTGATTCAAAGAAATATAGCTTTCTTGCTTCGCTAACCAATTGACCATATTTACAAGCAGTGTAGAATCGTCTTGTTCCTTAAATCCGTCATATGTGGTTTTAGAAGATCCTGTATCTTCTCGTTTATATTTTGGTGTAGCATCTTCAACCGGTGAAGAATCTCCTATAAAAGCAGCTTTACCTGCCCCTACTTTTGAAACAGCAGCAAAAGGACCTTCTGCTCTTCCCCCTCCGTTATACACTCCTTGATCTACAGCATTTGACCATTTTGCCGTTGTCTTAGGAAGATACACAATTCCTTTTGCTTTGTTTGGGTCCGTAATTGCAACCGTAGAACCTGCATGCATAGCAACGGTGGAAACACCTAGCGTAATACCGAACGCTTGAGAAGGAGATACAATATCATTGGCTGTCACATCACCAATGGCATTATAGCGAAAGCGAACACCAAAGTTACTTGCTAACCAGTCAGAACTTGTTACGTTTTGCATTGCCTCAGAGTTTGCTTCTTCCGTTGTCATACCTTTTGCTGGGTTTGTCCATGCTCCACGACGGTACCCGTTAAAAACTTCTGAAGAATCCCAGCGGTTTTTGTTTCGGTCTGCATTGTAATGATCAGCAATAAAGAAGACGCTTCCCCCGTTCTGAACATATTGTAAAAGGGCAGCTTGTTCAGAAGATTTATACGGAATATTTGCTTCTGGCACAACAAACACACTATAGCCGCTAAGGTCACTGTATGTAATCGGCGTAGATTTCCGCAGCTCTTTTACATCAAACCCGCTGCCAGCCAGCCCTTTCCCAAAATCAGAAAAACCTCCGTCAATAACCCAATCTGCTGTACCCGCCGTTTGACCATGGGTATTATCAAACAAGATTTTTTTACCATTGTTTTCATTTACAACAGAAGCTTTAATTTCTGGTGCAGGGTCAGCAGCGCTTTCTGCTGATGCTGGATGAGTAGTAAAAGGCAGTGAGATAGATAAAGCTGTACACATTGTCAAAACGGCATAACCTACGCGATTATATTTTTTCCGCATATAAAATGCTCCCCTCAAGTTTTTGCAACGCTTGTCTTTTCAAGAGGATTATAGCAGTTTCATTTATGATTTTTTTAAATTTATTGTAAATAATATATATTTTTTCAAAAAAGGTTCTTTATACCTTATATTTGTCGAGACATTCCCTTTTAAATATGCCCATGATTATATGTAAAATTTGTTAACGATAACGACTTGAATATTCGAGAATACTGCGCAGCATTTGACGTGTACTTTTTGATTCGTTCGCCCGTTCTTTATATTCAAGAGGACGACTAGGCGTTGACTTATTTTCTTCTTTATACTGAGAATTTTTGTGTTCTGACACGTTTTTCACTTCCCTATCTCTATTTTATTCAGAGCAGCTCAAAGCTGCTCTTTTGTCTGTCATTCTTTTACTTATTATGACGACTTACTTTTGCTTTTTGAAGCTCATCTGTATGAATATCGTTTGATAAAATACTTTTATTCACATTATCGACAGCTGCTGCACTGCTGCTGACTCCTTGGTTTTTGCTTTTATTTTGTTTACTCATTCCATCCACCTCCATGTGTAACGTCTATATTTTATGGAGTTATAAAAAGAAAATAAGAGGTAGTATTAGGAAAATGACCTTCTTTTCTTTTTACTTGCATCCCCATATCCAATAAAAAATAAAATTTCCATATTTAACAGAATGCACCAGAAATAAATGTTCATACTAAGAGTAGAAATTCTCTATATCCATTTTGAAAATATAGGAGGAAATAAGTGTGAGTACAAATAGAAACACACTATCCATTTTTGCTTTAGGCGGCATTAATGAAATAGGAAAAAATATGTATGCCGTTCAATATGATGATGAAATCATTGTAATTGACTGCGGCTCTAAATTTCCTGACGAAAGTTTATTAGGAATTGATTTGATTATACCTGATATTACATACTTGCAAGAGAATCAAGAAAAAGTTCGAGCACTGGTTGTGACGCATGGTCATGAAGATCATATTGGAGGTATTCCTTATCTTTTAAAACAGTTAAGCCTCCCCATTTATGCAACAAGCCTTACACTCGGATTAATCGACATTAAACTGCAGGAACATCAATTATCTGCAGAGACGGAGCTTATTGAAATCGACGAAGAGTCAGAAATTACATTAGGCAATATTCCGCTTTCTTTTTTCAAAACGAATCACAGCATTCCAGATTGTCTTGGAATTGTCTTTCATACGCCTGAAGGAGCTGTTGTGCATACCGGGGATTTTAAGTTTGATTTAACTCCTGTTAACGACCAATATCCAGATCTTCATAAAATGGCGAAAATCGGCAGTGAAGGTGTACTCGCTTTAATATCAGAAAGCACAAATGCGGAGCGCCCTGGATTTACGCCTTCAGAAAAGCTAGTTGGCAAACATGTAGAAGAGGCCTTTCGTAAAGCAAAGCGAAAAGTGATTATTTCTACTTTCGCCTCAAATGTTAACCGCGTACAGCAAATTGTAGATGCAGCGATTAAAACGAACAGAAAACTTGCGCTGCTAGGAAGAAGCATGGTTAACGTTGTATCAGTTGCGTTAGAGAAAGGGTATTTAACCATTCCTGAAGGGATGCTGATTGAACCTTATGAAGTACATTCACTTGCGCCTGAACAAGTCGCTATTCTCTGTACTGGAAGCCAAGGCGAGCCGATGGCCGCTTTATCTAGATTAGCCAGCGGAAATCATCGACAAGTAGAGATTGTTCCTGAAGACACGGTCATTTTATCAGCAGGGCCTATTCCTGGCAATGAACGTAATATCTCTCGTATTGTCGACAGTCTTTTCACACTCGGGGCTCATGTGATTTACGGTTCAGGAAGCGCAACAGGCATGCACGTATCAGGACATGGCTATCAAGAAGAGCTAAAATTAATGGCTACATTGATGAAGCCAAAGTATTTTATCCCCATTCACGGTGAGTTTCGAATGCTTCATCACCACAGCTTATTAGCAGAATCCGTAGGGGTGGAAAAAGCGAACATTTTTATTATAAATAACGGTGATATTGTCGACATCAAGGGCGGAACAGCTGTTCAAACAAGAAAAATCTCTGCAGGCAATGTATATGTAGATGGGTTTGGCATTGGGGATGTTGGAAATGCGGTTTTACGTGACCGCAAACAGCTTTCAGAAGATGGTATGCTGGTTATTGTGATTACTTTAAATAAAACGGAAGGAAAAATTGTGTCGGGTCCAGATACAATTTCGCGAGGCTTTGTTTATACAAGAGACTCAGAGCAGCTATTAAAAGACGTTAATCGACAAGTGACTAAAATTGTAAATCAATTGCAAAAAGCGCACGTTCACCAATGGAACATCATGAAAAAAGAAATTAAGACCACCCTTGGACAGTTCTTATATAACCAAACGAAAAGAAGACCTATGATTCTTCCCATCATTATTGAAGTTTGATTACTCAACTAAAAAACTGCCTTAGTCCCCACTAAGGCAGTTTTACTTTATAAATCCGAAGCTTAGTCCAAAGTTAGAAGTTGCCCTTTATAGTTTATGAATAGGCACTCCCTTTATATGTATGGTTAAAAGTGTTAGGTGTATTTCTTCTTTTTTACCCCATTCTATAAGAGAGATATTTCACCGTAAATATCTCGTGAAAGTATCCTATCCTTGAGGTGATTATGATGAATGATAAAAATCAAGTAGATCAGCATTCAGAACTATTCCGCCACAACTGGACGAGACCGAAGCGTTCAAAGTCCCAAGTAAATGGACATACAGAGATGTCTCAAACGAACATCATCTTGCGAAGTAATGCAAAAGCTCATCGTTGGTAAGGATACACTTCAACAAAAAAAAGACGCGAACGCGTCTTTTTTTGTTATTGGCCGTCTGCCCCGCTTTGAGTTATCTTGCGAATATGACCATCTTCATAATTATTTTCTCGTAGCGCTTTTGCTTTGTTATCTACTACTTGTTTTTGATCTACTTGTGAAGAAGGAGTCTGCTTGTTTTTTGGCATGATCATAACCACCTTTTATTTTGTAATTGTACAACGTGCATAGTGTCCCTCATAAAGATTAAATATATGTTAACTAGCGGCTTCTTCTTCTTTCCACTTATGGCGCAGTTTTAAAATAACAAGGCTTATAACAATTAAAAAGCATAAGCTTGCAAAGAAACCTGGTCTGCTTGCAGATTCTAACAGCGTACCGCTTACTGCTAGCAGGATTAATAAGAGGCCAACAGCTTGTTTTACTTTATCCCAAACGGTTTGTTTAATTAAGCGATGAAACGAAATTAAAATAAAAAACCAGTTATAAATCAGCATCAGTCCAGCTGCTGTTGTAATGTACTCATAAATTTTCCCGGGCAATAGCAAGGAAAGGACAATAGAAATAACTAATCCCGCTGTTGTTAAAAGTAAAGCCGGTAAAGGAAACTGCAGCTTTTTCTGTTTTTGTTTTGAAAACAATGCAGGAGCATCTCCATCTTCTGAAAGAGTGACAATCATTGTTGTTACGGAAAAAAAAGACGCTGACATCGTTGAGAAACCCGCAATAATCATTGCTCCATTAAAAACATGAGGAAAAAATGGAAGATGATATGTTTCTAAAGCCTTTATAAATGGACTTTGATTTCCATGGAAATCATGAAATGGCACAATTAAAATAGCTAAACTCAGTGAAACAATATAAATAATTCCAAGAAGAATAAGCATACTTCTTCCCGCTTTCGGTGCGTCTTCTTTTTTTTCTAAACGAACCGTCATGATTCCCATGACTTCGATGCCGCCGAAAGCATAAAAGGCATAAAGCAAAGCGCCCCATAAACCTAAAAATCCATGAGGAAATACTTCACTTATCGTTCGCGGCACTCCTTGTTTGGCACCTTCGTCAAGAAATCCAAATAAAGCGAGACTAGCTAATACAATAAACATTAAAATAGCAGCCACTTTTGTGACAGCAAATACATTTTCCATTCGTTCAAAGCCTTTTGTTCCTATTAATACAACAGCAATGCCTAAAACAGCATAAATAGAGGCAAAGACCCACAATGGAATACCATCAAACCAAAAACGTGTAAAAAGAGATAAAGCAGTGAGCTGACTCCCCATGATCAACATCTCTGAACTCCAGTATACCCATCCGCTGCTAAAGCCTGCCCATCTTCCATAAGCCTTTTTAGCATAGGAGCGAAACGAACCTTTTTGAGGATCTTGAGCACTCATTTTAGCAAGAGCGTCAAATACAATAAATGTACATACTGCTGCTAGTAAAAAAGCAATTAATACAGAGGGACCCGTGGCTTTTATTGCAATACTTGATCCTAAAAAATAGCCTGTGCCGATTATGCATCCTACTCCGATTAAAGACAGCTGCCACCATTTTAATTTCCCTTCAACCTGACTTCCGCAGCCTATTTTCTTTTTCATACTATCACTCCTTACACCTCGATGTAGTGTGTGATAGTTTGAAAAATTTATGCGCAAAAAGAGGCAGCTTTCTACTATTTTTCAGCAGATAGAAAACGCTTTAAATTCAATTCTGCTTTCTCTCCTTTTAAATAATGAATTGCTGTACAGCTTGACAGCCGAAATATATACCAAATCCTATTAGAGAAAGGCCGGATATAACGGAAACTGCAGTCAAAAACGTCGCTGCTAAATACCTGCGAAAAGTGCTTGCTAAAGCTGCCATAGCAATATCCCAGCATAAAATCCCTGTAAAAATAGCACAGCTGTATAAAATAAGCTGTTCTGTTTCGTATGTATTAGCTGTTTTGGCTAAAACAGAGCCATAAATACCGAGCCAAAAAAGAATAGTAAGCGGATTTGTTAATGAAATTAAAAAACCTGAAAAAAAGCACTTTACGATCGAATCTCCTTTTGCATTCCGATGCTGTGTAATTTTCCCTGCGCTCATTAACCCTTCAATACCGGTATAAATCAATACAAAGCATCCAAACGAAAAAAGAAACGTTTTCATAAAATCGCTGCTTAAAAAATGAACGGACCCAAAATAAACTACAAGCATATAAAGGGCGTCAACCGATGTTGCTCCTATCCCTAAGAACCAAGCATGTAAAAAGCCATTTTTGATTCCTTTATCAAGCTGAGCGGCGTTGATAGGACCGATTGGTGCGGCTAACGATAGCCCTAATAACATATAGCTGAAAAAAGCTCCCACATGCATCCCTCCCTGCTTCTGAGGTTTTATAAATTGAACTATGATAAATGTATGCAGCCTGCTTAGCTTGTACTACGTAATTTTTATTTTATTTCTAAATCCGTTTGTATACCTGCGAAAAACCAGCGCATGTTAACTGTAAATACTATACAGAAGGATGAGAGGCATGAATTCATACACTCATATTAAAGAAGCACTACAATTAGCTGAACAAGCTGTTTATCAAGGACAGATGGATTTGAATGGAGCTAATTTTCAAAATGCTCAAATGCATTTGAACATCGTTCAGCAGCAAATTAATGAACAAAAAGAAGCAACGTCTGGCGATAAAGAATTAAGACGAATAGAAGAGCATTTAAGACATTTACGCGAAGCCCATCAGGCTATTCAGCAAAATTTTTAATGAAAGTAAAAATAGCTCTTTTCTTACTTTTATAAAAAAACTAAAAAAGCTCTACGAACTCAGTGAGTTCGTAGAGCTTTTGATCTTCATCTGCAACTTTTAAGACCTGGGTAAAGATTAGAGTTATCCCTTTATTCTTATACATACTTTCCGTAATCCGGACGGGCAATTGTATCAAAATTTTCAACAAGCTTCAATAAATTAGTTGAAAGCCATTCTCCGGAAACCGGTTTTCCATGTCCGGTCACCGCCACAGACGGATGCAATGACTGAAGCACTTCAACTGATCTTTTGGCAGAGGCCCAGTCCGTAGTTAAATAACGAGGAGGACCGCTAATTTCCAATTCTTGCTCTAGTACATCCAGTAAATATTCTTGCTTAGTGGTAACAAAAGCATCCCCAGCGATAAGCGCAAGATCCTGCTTTCTAAAAAGAGAAATATGTCCTGGAGAATGACCAGGGGTGTGAATCCATTCCCATTCCGGCATATGAGGTACAGAGCCGTCGACTGGTAAAGCTTGCACATGAGAACCTAAATCAATGGCTTCCGTTGGAAATAGCGGAGAAAGCTTTGCTACAAGCCCGCCTTCGACTGTGCCATCTGGTGTGGGATAATTTTTTTTACCCGTCACATATGGAAGTTCAAGCGGATGTGCATATACCGGTATTTTCCACTTCTCCACTAATTCAATAATAGATCCAATATGATCAAAATGTGCATGTGTAAGAATAATTGCTTTTGGTTTTTTTTCTTTTCCAAACCTTTCCTCTGCCTCATTAATAATCATAGAAGCCGAGTTAGGCATGCCTGCATCAATAAGGACAAAGCGATCGTTCTTGGCTGGATTCCCTATAAAACATACGTTAACAATCTGTGTAGTATAGCTGTAGATATCCGGCGCCACTTCGACTCCTTTTCCACTGGCTATAGAGCTCATGGGAATGAAACTTTCCGTTGATGAACTTCCGTGCATCTCTCTATTCAATTTATTATTCCCTCCTTTAACGTGTCACTTCATATGCGTGATACACGTTTATGCTATCCACCTTTGCTTTCGTTATTCTTTTTTTAACTGGCTCTCTTTTATGTACCCATAAAAAAAGAAAGGAGAAAAACTCCTTTCTTTTTTTACATCAATTATACTTTTGCCGGAACTTTAACGCCCATGATCGCTTTTGGCTCTAGATATTCTTCAATACCAAATGCTCCCCACTCGCGTCCAATACCAGATTGTTTGAATCCACCGAATGGTGCAGCTCTGTCTTGCTCAGCATCGTTGACGATGATTTGACCAGCTCTAATATTTTTAGCAACATAGTCAAGTGTTTCTTGGTCTTTTCCGACCGCATAGCCTGCAAGTCCATAGACTGTATCATTTGCGATTTCAAGAGCTTGCTCTAGATCATCATACGTGATAATAGTAGTTACAGGTCCAAAGATTTCTTCTTGTGCAATAACCATATCATTTGAAACGTCAGTAAAGACTGTCGGTTTAACAAAGTATCCTGTTTCTAAGCCGTCTGGTTTGCCCGTTCCGCCAGTAAGAAGCTTTGCACCTTCATCCATTCCTTTTTTAATATAATCCTGTACGCGATCCCACTGTTTTTCCGCTACGAGCGGTCCAGTTACGTTGTCTTTATTTAACGGATCGCCAACTGGGAATGATGGTAGAACCTTCTTCACTGCTTCTTCAAATTTTTCTTTCATAGAGGCAGGAATGATAATGCGCGTTGCTGCCGTACATACTTGTCCTGTATTCATTGCAATGTGTGAAACTGCTATTTTAGCCGCTTCTTCTACATCCGCATCCTCTAATACAACTAGCGGTGATTTCCCGCCTAGTTCAAGAGCTACTTTTTTGATTGTTTTAGCCGCGTTTTGCATAATTTTCTCGCCTACAGCACCTGACCCCGTAAATGATACAAAATCAATGTCCGGGTGAGAACTAATACCGTCACCGATTGTGCTTCCCGTTCCGTTTACAAGGTTAAAGGCACCTTTTGGTACACCAGCTTCATCAATGATTTCTGCTAATATTATCGCTGCATACGGTGTAAGTTCTGATGGTTTTAATACCATTGGACTTCCTGCTGCGATAGCTCCTGCAATTTTAGTAGACGTTTGATTTGTTGGGAAGTTCCATGGTGTAATAAGTCCGCTTACTCCAATAGACTCTTTTACGACCTTGTAGCTTCCATGATCTTTTTCAAATGTATAATCTTCAAGCGCATTAGCTGCTTCTTTAAAGTGGCTAAGTCCCATTTCATAGTGCACTTCTTCTGAAATTTTTAAAGGAGCGCCAAGCTCTTCAGTCATGACTTCAATAAGCTCTTGTTTACGCTTTTCATACCCTTTTGCAATATTGCGAAGCATTTTAATTCGCTCTTCTTTTGTTGTTCTTGAAAATGTGGGAAGCGCTGCTTTAGCTGCTGCCACGGCTTTATCTAAATCTTCTTTTGTACCTAAGCTAATTTTACCAATTGATTTTTCAGTAGCAGGATTGATCACATCTGACGTTTCGTTTCCTGTTGATTCAACCCATTCTCCGTTAATAAAGTGTTTTAAATTTGTACGCATTGATTTGATCTCTCCTTTTAGTTTGTTACTTTTAGTTTGTTAATTGTTGAACTATGTCATCTAGTTTTTATCTACCCGCCTGTCTGCTTCTCAAACACCGCTTCTATTATTTTTTGTTTCTTTCACTGCCTTATCCCTTTTCCAATCGGCTTTTCGCAGCTGAAATGATTTTTCCCCTGAAGCTTTTTAGTTCTTTATAACAAACAGAGATGGAGTCATAGCGAAATCAATCCCATCTAAAGGTGAACAAATCGGATAAAGGAGCTAGTATGGATTATTTACGATACCGCTGTGGATTTCCGTGCAAGGAGGTCGATGAGCCTCCTCGCTTACTCTACTGCTTGGTCTCACTAAATGAAACTCAGATTCACCATAACCACAAAAAGATCCGAACGAGTTTGATTCTCCATCAAGAATCTTGATTCCTCGTTCGGACCTTCCTTCAACTAAAACACTTTTGCTCCAGCCTCTTTTGTATTAACTTACTTCTTGTAAACGATGTACCGCTCTGCTTTCAATTAACGGTTCTGTTTGCTGTCTGTATTGTTGATAGTGAGGTGTTTCAATGTGAGCTTCAACATCTTCTTTGCTTTTCCATTTCTCATAAAAAACAAATGTGCCTGCTTTGTCTGTATCCTGGTGGAGAGTGTATTGAATACATCCTTTTTCTTCTCTTGATGGTTCAATAACTTTTACTAACTCTGATCGAAGCTCTTCTTCTTTTCCTGGCTTGGCTTGTAAAATGGCGTTAATAATAATTTCTGACATCGTTTTTCCTCATTTCTTTAAAAATATTCTCCATAAAAAGCTTCCCTCTTTTTGTATTTATTACACTGACCATCATATTTTTTGTATGATGATGGATCTCTCTAGTCCAAAACAGCAAAACATACACATTATCTACGGCGGTCTTTGTTGATGCTGTTAATAAAAAAGCCTGTAGTCCTACAGGCTTTTTTACATCTTAGTTTAATAATTGTTTCACGACTGCTTTTGCTACACTGATTGTTGACTGAGGATTTTGACCTGTTATTAGGTTGCCATCTGCTTGTATATTATCTGTCCAGTTTGGAGCAGTTACTACATTTGCACCAAGTTCACGCAGACGTGTTTCCAAAAGAAACGGCATGAAGCGGTCTAATGTTGTTTCACGTTCTTCATCATCTGTAAACGCAGCAACATCTTTTCCTTCCACCAACGGCTTTTCATCTGATAATGTAACACCTACTAAGCCTGCCGGTCCGTGGCATACAGCGGCTACTACTTTGTCTCCCTCATATAGTTCACGAATTAAAGCATGAAGCGTTTGATTATCTGGCAGATCAAACATTGTGCCATGACCGCCTGGTAAGAAGACAGCATCAAATTTAGCACTGTCTGTAATTGTATCAAGTTTTAGGGTATTCTCTAGATGCTTAGCTGTATTTAAGATTTCTTGAGAAGTCTCTCCTTCAAGGCTGCGAGCATCCACCGGCGCTTTTCCTCCTAGAGGACTTGCTACAGTAATGGTAAATCCAGCTTTTTCGAACTCTACGTACGCTTCACCAAATTCTGAAAGCCAAAGGCCTGTTGGATGATTTTCTTTCATTTTGTCAGCCGTTGTTACGACCATTAATATATGTTTAGACATAGTAACGTCCTCCTGTAAATAAAGATAGTATTTTCTGTTTCCGCCTTACACACCATATTGTAAGAGAGGAATTACTATAATACAAATTAGAAAATATCTGCTTATCCATAAATATTTTTATAGATAATGTAGACGCCTTTGTTAATGAAGCATTTGCGAAAAAAACAACCGTACAACACCTAAACTTATTTTTTTATCCACTCAAAAAAACCGCCCTTTTGAGTAAGCGCGGTTTTTTCCAGAAAAGCATAGAATCTATTTTTTATTTTAAAGAGCAGACTGAGCGTTCATTTGTTTTACTTTTTTTTCTCCCGTTTTTTTAAGACTCATCATAAAAATAAACGAAATACAGTACAGCCCCGCCAAGTACGTCATCGCTACCGTCATATCATAGCTTTGCAAAAGATAGCCGACAAGAATGGGTGACAACCCTCCGAGCGCTCTCCCGAAGTTAAAAATAGTGTTCGTTGCAGTACTGCGAACTTCTACCGAATAGTGACTGCTGATCAAGGCTCCGTATCCTGCGAACATTCCGTTTGAGAAAAATCCGACAACAGCTCCTCCTATAAGCAGCCCTGCACTTCCTTCGGCATACGAGTATAAAAATACCGCACACGCTGAAGCGAGAAGAAAAATTCCAAAAGTACGTTTCGAACCAAAACGATCCATAAATTGACCAAATGTTAGCATGCCTATAATCATTCCAACGGCTGTACTGATTGTCCAAAGAGCTGAACTTGAAACAGAGAGTCCTTGTGATTGCTGAAGCATAGACGGAAGCCATATCATGAGTCCGTTATAGCCTGCAATTTGAACGGTAGCCATCACTGCCAGAGAAATAGTCGTCATCGCCGTCTTAGGCGTAGCAAATAGTTGACGTAGCTTGCCATTATTTTTAACAACGGCTGTTTTCTCTTTTTGAGCTTTTAGCCACTCAGGAGATTCGTTTAAATTTTTTCGTACGATAAAAGCAAAAATGACGGGGATAATTCCGACAAAAAACAGCGCTCTCCATCCAAAAATCGGCAGGATCAGAGAACTTAAAAGCGCCGCAAGAATAACTCCAAATTGTGCGCCAATACTAACATAAGATGAAGCTCTTCCTTGCTTATGTTTCGGCCACGCTTCTGCAACAAGAGCCATACCGATTCCGTACTCTCCTCCAGCCCCAATTCCGGCAATAAATCGTGAAGCATACACTTGTTCAACATTTGCTGCAAAACCTGTTAATGCCGTTCCGACTGCAAATAGAAGAACCGTGTAGGTAAAAACCCGCACTCTTCCAAATTTATCTGCTAAAATTCCGAAGATGACTCCGCCTATCAGCATTCCTATATTCGTAATAGAAGAAATAAGTCCACCCGTTGCTAAATCAATGTGAAATTCAGCGATAATCATTGACATAGCAAACGAGATAAACATAATGTCCATCCCTTCTAACGTCAAACCTGCTACTGATGCTACAACTGTCTTGTTACGATAATTCATGTTGTTCCACCCTCCACTGTATTCTTTCTGTATAAACGCTCTTTCTTTTTTGAAGGAATGGATAAATAACATATGTCCATTCTCTTTTGAAGCCTCTCTGGACTTCGTTTAAAAGAGGTAAGTAACGCATAAAAGCCCTTTTGTCGCAGAGGGCAAAAGGGCACAGATAGGCATAGAAGCAGTAAACAAGTTATCCGTCCTTTTCGGCCTCTCTGGACCGTCTTAAAGGCAGTTATTATATTAATCACTATGTTAACACGCCGCACAGAACCTTTCAATAAGAAAAATATCTTCTTTAAAGCAGCTATGTACATCTACTACTCGCTTTTTATTATCATACTATTTCATCAATTACTCTTTAGATATGGTTAAAACCAAAGCCTAATGTATCATGTTCAAAGCCTTTTTTAGGCGCACCTATCGTTCCATACACACAAACACTAATCCATTCCTCGCTTGATCCTGAGAACTCAATTTTTCCGCGTACAATTGAAAATGTGAGTCCTACTGTCCGTAAAATATCACCTAGCTGCAGCGTTCCTCGACTCACTCCTTGAATGGCTTCAAGTATAGCATGATAAAGAGCGTGAACTTCCCGGTACGACTGGGCATTAATAATTTTGTTTGTCTTGGCGCTCGTTTCAATTGCCGCCACGACTTTAGACAGTTCCATTGCTCCGACTTTTCCTACTGTGTAGCTATATCCTCTCTCATTGATTTCCTTTTCAATACCTTCAGCTAGTTCCGTATTATGTAAAAGAACGAGTAAAGATGTTAATCTTCCCATTGAAAAATCATTAACTTGTTGAAATTTATTGTTCAACTGTCATTCCCTCCCTTCTATCCCCTTATTATTTTAACAGACGAATACCTAAAAGGGTGCTGATTATTCAACGAACGAGCGCTCACTTAAAGGGGCAGAAGATCTATGTGTACTGTCCACCACTGTTACGAAGTAGAACTTGCATAAACAAGCAATCTGCCTTTTAGTAAGCGCTTACTTTATTTTCGAGGAAGAAATCATTTTTCTCTACTTACGTTAAGACAAGCTGTGATTCAACTTTTAACTTTCCCAGCATCTCTCTCGTCATTTTTTCTAGGTTATATTCTGTTTTAAACCCCCACTCTTCCTTCGCACAGCTGGAATCTATATGGTTAGGCCAGCTTTCCGCAATTGCTTGTCGAACAGGATCTACTTGATAATTCAGCACAAATTCCGGAATCGTTTTTCTGATTTCAGTCGCCATTTGTTCTGGATCAAAGCTCATGGCAGAAACGTTAAATGAATTTCGGTGCTTTAGCTTAGAACCGTCCGCTTCCATTAATTGGATGACGGCGTTTAGTGCGTCAGGCATATACATCATATCCATATAGGTTCCTTTGTCGATATAAGACGTATAGCGCTTATGTTTAACGGCTTCATAATAAATTTCAACAGCGTAGTCCGTTGTTCCTCCACCTGGAGGCGTTACGTATGAAATTAAGCCTGGAAAACGCAGCCCTCGTGTATCTACTCCGAATTTATGGTGGTAGTAATCGCAAAGTAATTCACCCGCTACTTTATTAACACCATACATCGTGGTAGGACGTTGAATTGTATCCTGCGGCGTCCAGTCTTTTGGAGTCGTTGGACCAAATGCACCAATTGAACTTGGAGTGAAAAATTGACACTGAAGCTCGCGTGCTACTTCGAGCGCGTTTACTAATCCGCCCATATTTAGATTCCAAGCTAGAAGCGGTTTTTGCTCGGCTGTCGCTGATAACAGCGCAGCCAAGTGAATAATCGTATCAACTTTATGCTTTTTAGCGATCGTAAATAACGCAGTCTGATCCGTTACATCTAAAATCTCGAATGGACCTGAAGTCACGACATCGCTCGTCGTTTTGCGAATATCGGTGGCAATAATATTTTCTGAACCATATATCTCTCTCATTTTCGCCGTTAACTCAGAACCGATTTGCCCTAAAGAACCCGTTATTAATACTTTTTTCATGTCAATATCCTCCTCGTGTACTGCCTAGATTCAACGTTTAGATTAATTTCATTTCCTTGCCTACTTTTTTGTAGATACGAAGTGCTTCATCTAACATTTCTTTCGTATGAGCAGCCGTCGGCATATTGCGAACGCGTCCTGTCCCTCTTGGAACGGTTGGGAAAACAATTGATTTAGCGTATACCCCTTCTTCTATTAACCTCTTACTAAAAATCTGGGTTTGGTTTTCATCTCCTATGATGCACGGAGTGATAGGTGTTTCACTTTCTCCAATGTTAAAGCCTAGTTCTTTTAATCCTTGCTTTAAATACCGACTGTTTTCCCACATTTGCTGCTGCAGCTCTGTACTTGTGCTTAGGATTTCAATTGCTTTCATACAGGCAGCAGCCGTGCCTGGTGTAATAGCAGTCGAAAACAAAAACGGACGGCTTCTTACTTTTAACCAGTCGATTAAGTCTTTTTTTCCGGCTACGTACCCACCTACAGCTCCAATCGCTTTTGATAATGTTCCAATCTGGAAGTCTACTTTTTCAGATAAGCCAAAATGTTTGACTGTCCCCATACCGTTACCTAATACGCCCGATCCGTGAGCGTCATCTACGTATGTGATTAAGTCAAATTCCTCTGCGATTTCTACAATTTCCGGAAGCTTAGCAATGTCTCCATCCATTGAGAACACACCATCGGTAATCACCATTATTTTATTATATAAATCGGATTTTTGTGCTTCGCCTGCTTTTGCACGAAGATCTTCCATATCCGAATGCTTAAAAGGAATAATTTTTGCTTTTGATAGCCGGCATCCATCAATAATTGAAGCGTGATTCAGCTCATCTGATAAAATCGCATCATGTCTATCCATAACCGCGGAGATGGCTGCCATATTACAGTTAAACCCAGACTGATAAGCTATAGCTGCTTCTGTATGCTTAAACTCGGCTAGCTTTTCCTCTAGCTTAATATGAATATCTAGAGTTCCATTAATCGTTCGGACAGCTCCAGCCCCCACTCCGTATTTTTCAGTGGCTTCGTTGCACGCATTAATAAGCCTCTCGTCTGTAGCAAGCCCCAAATAATTGTTGGATGATAAATTAATTAATTGCTTTCCCTCAATTTGAATCACAGGTCCATTGGGCCCCTCTACCGGATTAATGACGTTGTATAGCCCTTTATCTTTTAAATCTTCTAAATTATTATTCAAGAATTCTTTTAAACGTCTGCTTGTCATCTTCCATACCCCCTCATTGTTGTTCAACACGTCTTATAAACTTCTCTTTTCCCCATTAAAAGATTCATCTAAGCACTTACAGTATATGAGTTAAAAATCAAGTGTATTCCTGAGAAAGACAAATGTTTCTCTTGAAAGCGCTTAAAATTCAATGCTTATAGAATTCATAATAATCAACAACTAGGTAAATGTCCATACTAAAAAAACAAAAAATAAAAAATTTTCTGCATTGATAAAAATCCTTCTTATTATGAATGAGTTTGCGGGAACGTTATCAGACAATATCTTTTTTCTTTCTTTGATATTTTTTTAAAGAAGAGACTGATATATAACGAAATCAATCCAATCAACAGCTAAAAGCAGCTGGATATGCGAAAGCTACATTCACCTACCTATAAAAAAATCCGAACGAGTTTGATTCCTAATCAAACTCGTTCGGATTGTCCTTCAACTAAAATACTTGTGTTTCAGCCTCTTTCGTTACTTTTGTACAGATATATTTTTTATTTTTTCATGTCTTGTTTTTACTAGGAAGCATGAAACAGCAAAGCTTAGTAATGCAGCTAAAAATGTTCCACTGTAAATAATGTGAACACCTGATGCAAGAATTTCATGCAGCTTTGACAGTTCTTCTGCTGGTACTCCGCCTGTCTCAAACGAAGCATTTAAATTTTCTTGCCCTAATTTCTTTGCTTGTGAAAGTGTCACTAAGTTAAAGATTGTACCAAACACCGCAGAACCTAGCGTTTGACTAAATGTATTTGTAAATGTATTAAGAGCCACCGCTACTCCTCTTTTGCTAGCCGGGACCGCTGATTGAATAACCAGCATAAAAATAGGCGTAATAATACCCATTCCTAACCCAAGGACCCCAACGGCTACATAAATTAAAAATACGGGTGAGTGGGTGGAAACTAAAAACAGCATAAAACAAGCCGTACTTACAATGGCCGTGCCCAGCGTAAGGATGGAGTGCGTTTTAAGGCGCCCTACTAAATTCCCTGAAAGCAGTGAACCAATCGTCCAGCATACTGGCATAGGCATTAATACAAAACCAGCAGCGGTTGCACTTTTCCCCAGCACTCCTTGACTCCAAATTGGAAGGTAAACCGTAATACTAATAACTACTGACCCGACAAGAAGTGTTAATAAGTTTATAACAGATACACTTCGAATAGAAAACAGCTCAAGCGGAATAAGAGGTTCCGGCGATTTCTTTTCGATATAAATAAAGCCAATGAATGTCAGAACAGCTAGAACAAATAATCCTATAATGATCGGATCTCCCCAGTTTTGATGCTGACTTCCGGTTAAAAGCGCGTATAAAAATGCAATGGTTCCAACTGAAAACGTCACCGCTCCAATGTAATCGATATAGCGTTTTTCTTTTACCACTTCTTCTTTATAGTTTACTAGAAGAACAATAAAAGCCATTAGTCCAAACGGTATATTTAAAAAGAAAATATAGCGCCAAGACAGCGTATCGACTAAAAATCCCCCAAGAAGAGGACCGAGAACTCCAGCAACTCCCCAAACTGCGCTAATCCAACCTTGGGCTTTGGCTCTTTCTTTTGCTTCTTCATACAAGTCGCCAATAATAATCATTGTAAGCGGCATAACGACCCCGGCGCCTAGCCCTTGGATTGCTCTGTAGACAATTAATTGTTGCATCGAAAAGCTAAGCCCGCAAAGTATAGATCCGATTAAGAAAATAATAATTCCAACAAGCATAACTTTTTTTCGGCCGAATAAATCCGCTAACTTTCCGTATATAGGTGTAGATACAGCGGTTGTCAGCATATAAATGGCATATACCCAGCTAACTAGCTCAATACCCGACAAATCACTTGTAATTCTTGGAACAGCCGTACTGACAATGGTTCCTTCCATTGCAGCTAAAACAGTGACAAGCAGCAGCGCTGTCATGATTCGTTTCCTCATCTCTTTCTCTCCTTGCAACTGCGGGCATACCATCGTTTTTTTTACAGAAGATAAAAGCGGTTTCAATATACTTATACCCTTTTAGCCTTTATATGTATGTGATGCTCCGCATATAGTTACTGCCATATGCAGCCAAATAATTATTTTACTATAAATTTTTTCAAAGCGATAGAGAATTTCAAAAATATGACTTTCCTCTCATTTATAAAAACATGCGTACATGATGTTTAATTTCTTTTTTCAATTACAAAAAAGCATCCCGTAACAGGTGTTACGGGATGCTTTTTACGTATTTTGTATGATTAACTTAGTCGGGGATCTTTTAATAAACGTTCCATTTCTTCCATATGATTTGTTTCATCTGCAATCATATCCTCAAGTTTGACAACAAGCTCTGTTAATCCTAACTCTTCTGCTTGTTTTTTACGCTCTTCGTAGCGCTGGATCGTTTCTTTTTCAGCCTTGCTCGCTTCTTTAAGCATTTCCGTCACGTTTGAGACGTGCTTCACCTCAGCTGGCTTTGTTGTTGGCTCACCGCCAAGGTTTTTGATTTTTTCTGATAAATAAAGGGCATGCCCTTGCTCGTCAGGAATTTCTCCTTCAAAGAAAGGTTTTAAAATTTGATATTCTAGGCCGGTTACTGTAGACGCATAGTAAGTGTACTGAATAACCGCCGAATATTCACCCGCTAAATCGGTATTAAGTCCCTCTATTAGTTGTCTCATTTTCTCTTCCATTTGAATAAACACCCTTTCATTTACTGCCTTTCATTTACTGTTAGTAGGCATATACCCTTTTTAACGAGTCCTAAACCATAATAAGGTGATATTCTGCTCCCTTTTTTAAAAATAGGGAATTTACTAACTGGAACGAAAATGTTTGATTTCTATGTTCTTAAAGAAAGACGTTCCTCCTTGGGAAAAAAGCGTAATTCCTTGGTCGTTGTGACGAGGAAACACCTCGCTAGAATGTACGGTTTTTCCATCATCAATAAAGACTTCAATACTTGTTTTATCTACCAATATCTTCAAATGAACATTTTTCTTGTCTGCATCAAAGTAATCGCGGCTTTCCACATATTTTTTGCTTTGATCAGGCTGATTACTATAGCTTCTATTCACATATGAGACGTTATCTTTTGCAAAAACCCCGACATCAATGTGCCGCTTTTGATCTGCGGACTCTCGAAGTCGTAAGCCTACATTTTCTGCATCTGACCATGAAATATCTGTATCAAGCTGATAAGCTTCACCTTTTATCTTTAACTTTTTCTCTCCGTTTACTTCTACTTGCTTGAGAGAATTTGTTGAATCAGTTAGCTGATTTAATTCTTCGACAGGCTTTGATAACAGGCTGTACTGATCGTTGTCTTGTTTTGAAAGCGTAATTTCACGGGTTACTGAATCGAATCCGTTAAACCCATCTTTCATCGTTGGTGTCTTATCTGGATAATCCCAGTTGTTCATCCATGCAAAAGCGTAGCGTTTTTCTAAAGAATCCTCATTTTTACCGTCTTTAAACGTGACTGCTCCGTACCAATCAAAACCATGATCTAGCCATTGTGGCTCATCCATATCGGGAGTGAATGTTGTTCCATCGTAATTTCCTGTCCAATAAGCATAGGTGTTTGGCTTTCCGCTTTCTTTTCCATTTGCACTTGTCCCGAGAACCCACTTAACTGTCCCGTCATCCGCCTTCATTTGAAAAAGATCTGGACATTCTGTAATGCCAATATCTTTAGTGACAAGTCCTCCCGTATACGTCCAATCCTTTAGATCAGAAGATTCATAAAATCCGATTTTTTCACCTTCTGACATGACGAGAACCCACTTATCATGTTCATGATCCCATATGACTTTGGGATCTCGAAAATCTTTGGTGCCTGGATTAGGCATGATAGGATTTTTGCTATATGATTTAAAGGTTTTTCCTCTATCGGTGCTATACCATAAATACTGTTCTTGCTTTTGTCCATCAGCAGAAGGCTGGGTCATAATCGCTACAATTGCGCCTTTACCAAAACCTGCTGTGTTCTCTTTATCTTCTACAACGGATCCGGACCATATATCGCCATTTTTATTTGTATACTTTGGAATAGCTACTCCTTTATCTTTCCAATGAACCAAATCTTTAGACGTTGCATGTCGCCATTCCGTCCCGTTCCCTTTAGGGTAATCATGATTGTATAAGTAATAGTAATGATACTCTCCGTCAAAATAAATGGGCTTTTGAGGATCATTTTTCCATTTATCAGGCGTGCTAAAATGATACACCGGGCGATAAGTGGATTCACTTTTATTTCCTTTTTCTTTTCCTCGATCTTTTGTATCCTCTTTTTTGGATACGCCTGCTATAATGAGTCCGGCTATTACAACTAAAAGAACGGCAAGCGTTATCCATTTATAAGCACCTTTTTTCTTCAAACAAACCCCGCCTTTCTCTTTTTTGTCTACATCGAATAAAACAAAAGAAAATGGTGATTACAATCACCATTTTCTTTTGTTGCTATTGCAAAGGGCTTAGTCTTCATCCACTGTTAACTGACCTTGTTCAAGAACGCTATCTTTTACAACAGATGTTTTTGAACCGTCAATATTTACTAAGAAGCTTGGTGCAAATGTAGAGTGGTTGTCTTCATAAAAGCCTCTGTTTGTCATGTAGCTTGTAATAACAACATTATTACCTTTTGTTTGCGGTACGGCAAAGTGAGAATACGTAAATGTTTTATCATTAGGATCTAAATCCATATGAAGAACTAATCCCGTATCATTTAAAGGCTTATATTTTCCTGTTAACGTATTTGAAACATAGCCTAGCATATACACATCATCTTGTCCGATTCCATCAATCGTCATTTTAGATCCGCGAGAATCAGTGAACAAGTACCATTTTCCATCTTTTTTGAAAATGTTTGCACGTTCAATTTCGTCTGTAACTGTATTTGATGTGATAAGCGGCTTCATTACTTTTTTGAGCGTATAGTCATCATTTAACTCAATAATGCCCAAAGCCCCGTTTGCTAAAGAAGCTTTTTCTTTATTAGATCCTTCAAGAAGCTTTTTCTTTTCAGATTGGAAGAAAGGATTGTTTCCTCCGTAGTATGCTCTGTTATATAGAGAGTCTTCGCCTTGATAGCCATCTTCTGTTCCAGTGTTAGCTTCGAAAACAAGGTACTTATGTCCATTGTCTTCTATGTAATGAGGATCTCTTAGCGTATGGTTATCCCCTGTGTCATAACCGCCTTCATCAATAAACTGCTGAACCGTTTGATAAATCTTTCCGTCACCATCAAAGATTGACTTGTAATCTTCTACTCCGTCAACTTTTAACGTATTATCGTTTGGCTGAGACATGTTCACTTGAGCTGTCGTTAACGTTTGTTTTCCGTATTGTTTACCTGAATAATCCGTGTAGAATAAACGAACTTTACCATCTTTCGTTAATGTGGCAGAACCAGACCATTCTTGTGTTTGACTTTTAAGATGCGGGTCATTCGGAACGAATTTATCGCTGTCTTTAAACACTCTTCCAGCGTTTTTCCAGCTGTCAATCGATTTGTCTCCAGCTTTTTTATAGAAAAGATAAACAGACGTGTCATTCGAATCTTTTGGATCACCTGCTAGGGCAAACACAATTTGATATCCATGATAAGTCGCCACTGTTCCGTCAGCATTTTGTAATGGCCAGCTGTCCCATACATCTAAGTCAATTGTATTTCCCGATGCATCTTTTCCTTTAGCAGAAGCAATGTTTTTAATAGTGGATTCATCAAAAGCAGGAACCTTAAACTGAGCACTGTTTTGCTGCTGTGGAATTTTCACCATATTATCGCGAGTAATATGTGAAATTCCGTAGCTATTATTAAAGTCTTTGCTGTCATTTCCTTTAGCAAATGTTTGGTATCCCCCGCCTACTAGTAGGGCTGCAGCCAGTGTAGCAGCAGTTGTATGCTTAGCAACTCGTTTCATTTTCATATGTTTTCTCCTTTTGGGTTAGTAAAAAATATAAATTTATTAATTCAATTAGCCATCAAAAATCCGAAAGCAGAACCGGTTCCGTTCAACCAAAAGATTACTTGGATAAATGACGAAAGTCAAACATGCCAAATGTAGCTATTTTTCATTTTCATCTTTTTCATTAAGCTGTAACTAGGACCAAAGTTTACGTGTAAGAAACTTTTTATGTAACCGTTTGTTTTAAAAAAAGTGTACGACTTTTTTACACTCCAAACCACGTTTTCCAGCCGTTGCGTTTTATATTTTTCACATGATTAAATACTCTATTTTTCTAGCATTGAAAGCGCTATTCCTTTTTTTATGTTTTTCAATCATTCTGTTTTCATCAATCTCTTGAAAAATCAGTACTCTTTTTTATTATTCGGACATGAAAACGTTCTATTCTTTTTCCTTTCTGGAGATTAGAATGATAATAATAAAGGTCTAAAGTATGTTTTCAGAAAAAAATATTCCTTCTTTTTGCCTACTCATTTTTATCTTCTTTAATGCATCATACGCCATCCCTTTTACAAAAGAGAGAGCGTATGATGCATCTTTTTAATATTAAGAGTCTAAGCCAGTTGCTTTTCCTTCACGGCTGGAATCAGCTGCTCCAAATAAACGGCCGTTTTCTTTATCAATTTGAATACCTTGAACATTTCCGATTGGGAACGGCTCATCTCCAAAATTAAACCCCATGGCTTCTAGCTCTCCTTTGGCATTCATATCCACTCCGGCTTCCCAACCGATAAGTGATCCTGTACTATTAAAAATTCTTGGTTCTTCAATCGCTTCTTTTATATCCATTCCATAGTCTAAGACATTCATAAGCGTTTGGAACACAGAGCCTACAATGGTTGGTCCGCCCGGAGACCCTAAAGTGAGTACAGGTTCACTGTCTTTAAAAACGATGGTTGGGCTTTTACAGCTAACCGGACGCTTTCCTGCATCCGCTTGGTTTAGCCCTCCAGGAATAGCATCAAAATCAGTAAGCTCGTTGTTGAGTAAAAATCCATGGTCTTTAACCATAATTCCTGTACCAAAAGGATGTTCCACAGTTGATGTACAAGCGACAATATTGCCCCAGCGGTCAACTACCGTGAAGTGAGTTGTTTCACTAAGCTCACGTTCAGGTTCATAAGGCTGACGCACAACGTTCACTTTTTGGCCTTTCTCATAATCCCACGGGTTGCCAAAATCAACTTTCTCATTTTTATGCTTCCAATTAATTAATTTTTGACGTTCCTTTATATATTCGTCATTTAAAAGCCCTTTTAATGGAATGTCACTGCAGGCTGGATCTCCAGAGAATGCAATTTTATCTGAAAATGCAATGCGCATAGCTTCTGCAAACAAATAATACTTTTCCCACGATTTCACGTCGTACTGAGACACATCGAAGTCCTCTAATAGCTTTAAAATTTGCAGCACCGTAGCTCCTCCTGCACTAGGCATGTTGGAAGAAGCAATTCGGTATCCTTTATAATCTCCCCACACGGGTTCATCAATCTTAATCTGGTATTCTTTCAAATCTGACAGTTCCATAAAACCGCCGTGCTCTTTTATCGTTGAAATAATGGCTTCTGCAATTTCACCTTCATAAAAAGCCTCGATACCTTTTTCTTGAAGAATGCGGAATGTTTTAGCCAGATCTTTTTTATTAATCATATCTCCTTCTTGCATAGGCTTGCCGTTTGGAGAATATAGCTGCTTAGCATGTTCTCCTAGTCGATAGGCATATGTTTTTAAAATATCTCCAAGCACCCAGTTTGTTTCCACACCCGCTTCTGCTGCTTTGGCAGCCGGTTCAATTAATTCAGCAAGGGATTTTGTTCCATACTCTTTACGAGCTGCTTCCATCGCCTTTAAAATCCCTGGAATTCCAATTGCCGTTGCATGAGTAGAACGCTTTCTAAACGGAATAACTTCTTTATTTTCATCAAGAAACATTTCAGGATAAGCTGCTTTAGGAGCCTGAGAATGCCCGTCAAAAATTTTAGTTGTTTTGCTTTCATTGTGGTACACCATAAAAAAGCCGCTGCCTCCAATACCGGTCATCATCGGTTCTCCAACATTGAGCCCAAACTGAACGGCAATTGCCGCATCAATTGCATTGCCTCCCGCTCTTAGTACCTGTTCTCCGGCGTCTGTTGCAATTGGATGAGCACTGGCTACCATTCCTGTTTTTCCAACCGCTGTTTCTCTTCTATATGAACTCTTTCCTGAACGAGATAAACTTTTTCCATTAATCATCTTTTATGACCTCCTAGTTACTTACTTTATCTGGGATATTGTTAAAATACCCTATTGCATTTGGGATAAAACTGTTTAAATTTGTATTGATTACTTTACCTAGACCGATATCCCTAGCGTATTTTAAGCCCTGTGAAATCTATAAAACAGAAAAAGCGCCAGTCCTTTTTATTTAACAAAAGAGCTGGCGCTTTTTTAGTTTTTCTACCGTTTATACACTTTTACACTTGTACCGAAGCTGCTTCATTATTTAAGTTCAGCAGGTTATAAAGCTCTTGAAGCCTTCCTATTTCATAGGTAGGCTTCCAATTTGTATCATTCTTTTTTTTCTGAGGATTAAACCAGCACGTATCAATACCGGCCAGCTGCCCGCCTTGAATGTCTGCACTCAAAGAATCTCCAACAATCAATGTTTCATGTACGGACAGCTCTTTTATACGTGAAAAAACATAATCAAAATATTCCTGCATAGGTTTTTGAAAACCTGTATCTTCTGAAACAAATACTTCTTTAAAATAAGGATATAGACCTGAGTCCTGAAGGCGCTTATATTGTGTAGCCGATACGCCATTTGTAACCACATATAACTCATAGTAACCGCTCAGGTTTTTAATTACCTCAATAGCTCCGTCAATTAGCTGATGACCATTATTCAAATACGTTCGGTACTCTGCTTCAAGCAGCTTTCCGTCTTTCTCTATTCCATATTCTTTACATAGAGTAGAAAAGCGAGTATTTACAACTTGCTCACGGCTTATTTTATTTTCTTCAAAAGCTGTCCATAACCCCTGGTTTATCAAGCTATAACGTTTTTTGCTTTCATCAGTCAACGGAATACCGTGGTTAGCAAAAAGAAGCTGTAAAGCCTGCTCTTCGGCTGTGTTAAAGTCTAAAAGCGTATTATCAATGTCAAATAGAAGCGTTCTGTATGTTTTCATTCTTCTCTTTCCCCTTCAACTAATCTATTGCTTTTTCTACTCGTATATATTGTCGTTTGCTAGACAGCTCAGTTTTTCTTTATCTTTGAGAATAATGGAGCCTTTCTTTTTTTCAATAACTCCTTGCGCTACAAATTTCTGAAGAACACGATTTAAATGCCGGTAAGTCGTTCCGATTAAATTGGCTATATCTTTTAGGCTTTCTGTTTTTTGATCCATAACCAAATGTGATTCTTCACAAAAAATAGAGAGCAAGTAGCTAGCCAGCCGCACTTCAACTGGGTACATTAAATTAAAGCTTAGCGAGTTCGATTTTGCGCAAAACTTTTTTGTGAGCATTTCCAGTAAAAACGTCAGCAGCTGTGGATCATCGCTCGCATGCTGTTTTAATCGTTTGTATGGTATACCAATTACAACTAAAGGTGAAACGGCTTCAACCGTATTCATAATATCAACATCCTGTACATACTCAATATCGCCTATCACTTCAAGGGGCTGTTTAAAGGAAAGAACAAGCGTCTTGCCTTCGGGCGATATGGTATAAACTTTAACCTTGCCTTTCACCAGTATGTACAAGCAGTGAGACACGTCTCCTTGAGAACAAAGACGTTCTCCTGCCTCCACATCATACAGTGACAAATGCGGTAGTAAGTCTTTCTTGAAAACTGACTCTAATTTATAAGTATTTATATACTCCAGCAGCTGTTTCTCACTCGTAATTTCCCTCATGTTTTCCTCTCCATCATAACGGTTTCTTTTTATTAAACAATAACACTTCCCAAAATAAAAAGGACATATGTCCCGAATAAAATTTTAATTTTTACGTTATGTTCATAGATCCCTTTCAAAAGAAATATATACACAAAAAAGACTCTAGCTCGTTGGCTTAGAGTCTTTTTGTTAAACGCTCTTGTTCTTTCTGGCGTATCCAACGTAAATAAAGACGCCAATCAGCATCCAGCCGATTGAGTACATCCACGTTACCATTGATAAGTTAAACATAAGAAAGATACAGCAAAGAATAGCAAGAATTGGAATGAACGGCACAAAAGGTACTTTGAAACCGCGCTTTAAGTTAGGCTGACTTTTTCGAAGAGCTAAAATTGAAAATGAAACGGCAGCAAACGTAACAATCGCTAGCATATTCGCTAAATCTGCCAGCTGTTTTAAATCAACAAAACCAGCTACGATCGCGCCTAACGCCCCCACAAGCCATGTAGATATGACAGGCTCGCTATTTTTTTGGTTCACTTTCGCAAAAAGAGACGGCAATAATCCATCATGGCTCATTGACATCAGTATGCGGGGCACGACAAACAAATAAGCAAATACGACGGCCATAATACCAATAACCGCTCCGATAGATACAATGAGCGCTGCCCATTCTTGTCCTACACTATTGAGCGCATATGACAACGCATCGCCTACGTTTAGCTCTTTATAAGAAACCATTCCTGTTAATACTAATGCAATTACTACGTAAATGACTGCACAAACACTTAGTGCAATCAAAATACCTAGCGGCAAGTTTCTTTGCGGATTTTTCACTTCTTCTGCCGAAGTAGAAATGGCATCAAATCCGTTATAAGCGAAAAAGACGGAAGCTGCGCCTGCAAAGATCCCTTTCACACCAAAAGGAGTAAATGGGTGCCAGTTATTTGTATGAATAAAAAAGACGCCGACGGCTACAAATAAAAGAACAATACCTATCTTGATTAAAACCATTAAGTTATTTATTTTTTTACTTTCTTTTACCCCTCTTGTTAATAAAAACGACATGCACAGCACAATAAATACTGCCGGAAGGTTAATGATACCTCCGTCGCTCGGTATGGCGGTTAACGATTCAGGAAGTCTAATACCAAACTCAGTAAGCACATTATTTACGTAAGAAGACCATCCGCCTGCTACAGACGCTAAAGACACCGTATAGCATCCTACAATGGACCACCCTATTAAATGCGCTACAAATTTCCCTAATGAAACATATATGTATGTATATGCGCCTCCTGAACTTGGAACAGCTGAACCAAATTCTGCATAGCACAACGCAACAAGAATACAGGCTATTGCAGAAATAATAAATGAAACGGAGACCGAGGGCCCTGCATCCCTGGCGGCAACTAGTCCTGCTATAACCAGCACTCCTGTCCCAATGGTTGCTCCTACTCCCATCAAAATAACATCAAATAACCCTAGTGTCTTAGTTGATTCTTTTGCTGCATTTTCCTCTAACAGCTTATTAACATCTTTTTTTGCAAACAGATTACTCATGATGACTAACCTCTCTTCATCTCATTACGAATGACTACTTTATAGTGGTAGATCTTTCTATATATGTAACAGTGAATTATTTTACTACATTTAATTTTCTGTGTAAAATAATTTAGCATTTGAACTTTTTAATGATTAAAACAAAATCACTAATAATGTTTTCTATCACACCATTATGATGTACCCGAACAGACTAAAAACATGCGTTAACACCTTTCTCAAAATTAGCTTCATTCATAATTGCTTTTGTACTATACTAAAGAAAAACTTCATAGGAGCAACGTAAAAGATGAACTTATTTTATTTTCTAAAGGGGTTAGTGATCGGTTTTTCCGTTGCTGCTCCCGTCGGTCCCATTGGTATTTTATGCATCAATCGCACGTTATCTAAAGGGCGATTACACGGATTTGTATCCGGGCTGGGAGCAGCTACAGCAGATGCTCTTTATGGATGCATCGCTGCGTTTGGCCTAACGTTCATTACAACCTTTTTATTAACCCAAAAGATTTGGCTTCAGCTGATTGGGGGATTATTTTTATGCTATTTAGGTGTACAAACTTTTCGTTCTCAACCTGCAGAGCACGCTGCTGCTGCTAAAGGAGAAGGGTTGCTTCGTTCGTATACATCCGTTCTCTTTTTAACGGTTACGAATCCAATGACGATCTTATTTTTTATTGGCGTGTTTTCTGGTGTAGGCATTAGTAAATCAGCATTTGATGTTGCTTCTGCGCTGACAATGGTTGCAGGCGTATTTTTAGGATCGGCCTGCTGGTGGCTCTCGCTCAGTTTTGCTATTAGTCTTGCCCGGTCGAAGTTTACGAATAACAGCTTGATCTGGGTAAATCGTATTTCGGGAGCGGTGGTACTGACTTTCGGGGTATTTGCGTTATACAAGTTGCTATAAAAAGTCACTTGTCTCCTTTTCTGGGGACAAGTGACTTTTTTAATAGAAAAGAATAATCTTAAAAAATACCCTAAACGCTGTGTTTTCTGTATAATAGATAAATAGAAAAACAGAAAAAGTATAAAAAATGCTTGAAAACTACATACTCAATCAATAGTCTTCAAACATAATAAGGGGAAATAAAGCATGACCATTCTTCTCGTAGATGACAATCAAGTCAATCTATTTGTGATTGAAAAAATTCTAAAAGGCGCTGGCTACGATAACTGTGTGTCTCTTACGTCTGCCCATGCGCTTTTTGACTATCTTAACCTGGACGATGAGAACTCAAAAACGAATTCGGTCGATTTGATTTTACTTGATATTATGATGCCCGAAATTGATGGAATCGAAGCCTGCAGGCGAATTCAACAGGTAGAACGCTTAAAACATATTCCAATTATCTTTGTCACAGCCCTAGAAGACAGCAGCAAATTAGTAGAAGCTCTAGACGCTGGCGGAACAGATTACGTCACAAAGCCAATTAATAAAGTGGAACTGCTGGCTCGTATGCGGGTAGCCTTACGCCTTAAAGCAGAAATTGACTGGCACACGGAACATGAAAAGAAAATTCAAACTGAGTTAGATTTAGCTACGCACGTACAGCAAAACTTACTCAGCCCCCCTTTACGAGAGAAAGATATTCAAATGGAAGTTTCATATTATCCTTCTTTTAAATTAGCGGGTGATATGTACTATTGGCACAAAATCGACGAGCACCGGTACGGTATTATTCTTTTTGATATGATGGGGCACGGCATCTCTGCCTCGCTTGTTTGTATGTTTATTTCGTCTGTGCTCAGAGAAGCTATCAAGTCCCTCATAGACCCTGAGCAGGTTATTACAGAGTTGAATCGCTACATGGAATTATTGCACAGCGAAAAAGATGAAATTCCTTACTATTTCACTGCTATTTATTTAGTGATTGATACGGAAGCTAAGACAGTAGAATATGTGAATGCCGGGCACCCAGAAGGTTATATGTTAGTGGATGAACATACGCTCGTTCCTCTTCAACGAGGAAGCTGCCCTGTAGGGTTTTTTGAAGAAATGGACGTTCAGAAATCTGTTGTCAGCTTTGAGAACGATGTGCAAATTTTGCTATTTACAGACGGAGCTCTTGAATCGATGGGCCCCTGCGAAAATGAATCTGCTCTTCGTCTTCAACAACTTACTGAACAAAAATGGACAAATCCGCAGGCATTTATGAATGAAATTTTCTCAGAAGAACAAAAGTTAAATCAGCCTGATGACATGTGCGTGCTTATGATTCAAGCACAAGCATAATAAAAAAGACCTCACAAATGAGGTCTTTTTTTATTGCTTTTGATAGATGCGCTCGTTCCCTGCAAACTCAATATAAGAAGTTGCTCCCTCAGCAAAGCGAAGCGTTTCTTTATCGCCAAGTCCAAGAAACCCTTTTACACACAGGCTTTCTGAAAATAAATTATACACTTGATTTTGCAGCTGAGCTGTAAAATAAATAAGGACGTTTCGGCAAATGATGACGTGAAATTCATTAAATGACTGATCCGTGACTAAATTATGCTGAGCAAAGATAATATTTTTTAACAGCGACGGATGAAAATATGCATAGTGATGATCCGTTTGATAATATTCCGAGAAGGCATTCTTTCCTCCGGCTTGAATATAATTTTTTGTATATGACTTCATTTTACGTAAAGAAAAGGCGCCTTGTTTTGCTTTTTCTAATACATCTTCGTTCATATCGGTTGCGTAAATGACCGTTTTATCCATTAACCCTTCTTCTTCTAAAAGAATCGCCATAGAAAATACCTCTTCGCCCGTTGCACAGCCAGCGTGCCAAATGCGAATTTCCGGATAATCCTTTAATACCGGAATCACTTTTGTGCGAAATGCTTTAAAAAAGCTTGGATCGCGAAACATCTCTGTTACATTTATTGAAAAATCATTTAAAAGCTGATTCATAAATTCTTCTTCGTGAATCGCTTTTTCTAACAATCGAGACACGGTTGGAATACGTTCAATTTTCATTCGATTATAGACTCGGCGACAAATAGAAGATTTAGCGTACTGTCTGAAATCGAATCCCGTTAATCGATAAATAGCCGTCAGCAGTAAATCAATCTCTAAATCCGTTTTTTTATTCATAACTAAGTCTTCACTTAAATCTAGGTGCTTCATATCCATTTATGTTTCATACCCCGCTTAATTTACTAGCCATACACGCATAACGGAGAACAGCTGATTTAAATCTAAAGGTTTGCTGATATAATCTGATGCTCCAGCTTCCAAGCATTTTTCACGATCGTTTTTCATTGCTTTAGCGGTTAATGCAATAATAGGCAAATCAACAAGCTTTAGCTCTCCTCTGATTTTCTGCATGGCTTCATATCCATCCATTTGCGGCATCATAATATCCATTAAAATGAGATCAAATGGTTCACTATTCTCCATCATTTCAAGACACTCTATTCCGTTATGAGCTGTCATAATGGTCATACCTTGTTTAGCTAGCGCAGTTTTTAAGGCAAAGATGTTGCGCTGGTCATCATCTACGATGAGCACTCGCTTATCTTGAAACACATTTTCACCATCTTGCAGTGAAGATTCAACTGGTTGTACAGAATGATCAATTTCAGTTATTTCTGCTTCAGGTTCAGCTTCTTCTACAGATACCGCTACTTCTTCATATGCAAAATTCACTTTTTCATAGTCAATAAGACCATTAGAGAGGCTAGGAAGGTATAGCGTAAACGTACTTCCTTTTCCTACTTCACTGCTTAGAGAAATCCAGCCGCCCAATAATTTTGCAAACTCACTGCAAATAGATAAGCCAAGTCCCGTTCCTCCGTACTTGCGGACCGTAGCTCCATCTGCCTGCTGAAACGCTTCAAAGATAAGCTGATGCTTTTCTTTTGGTATACCAATCCCTGTATCAGCTAAAGCTATTTCTAGCCAGCAATCCGTATCAACTGTACGCATAGCTGTTGTAAGACGATGGTCAGCTACTCGTTGAATGGATACTGTGACAGATCCCGATTCCGTAAATTTAAATGCATTTGATAAAAGATTTTTCACAATTTGCTGGAATCTCTTTTCATCTGTGTGAATGATGTCCGGTACATCTTGTGCTTTATTAATTTTCAATTGTACGTTTTTCTGCTCAGCAACGTGGCTGAAATTACGTTCGATTTGATCTGGAAGCTCACTCATATTCATCTCAGCTAGTAAAATATCTAGTTTTCCAGACTCTACTTTTGATAAATCCAAGATATCGTTAATTAACGCGAGCAAGTCTTTTCCTGAAGAATGAATAATACGAGCGTATTCTTCTTCATCTTCAGATAGCGTTTTAGCTGCGTTTTCCTCAAGCATTTCAGACAGAATAAGAATGCTGTTAAGTGGTGTTCGAAGCTCATGCGACATATTAGCAAGAAATTCAGATTTATATTGAGAATTCAATTCCAGCTGATGCGCTTTTTCTTCTAAATCTTCTTTTGCAGCCTCTAATTCAAACGATTTTTCTTCTGCGTCTTTTGTTCTTTCTTCTAGCTGTTCATTAATCATACGCAGCTCTTCAGACTGCATTTGCAGTTCTTCTGATTGTGTTTGAAGTTCTTCAGACTGAGCTTGGAGCTCTTCTGTCATCGCCTGAGATTCTTTTAATAGACGAGCAATTTCCATACGTCTAATTACGCCATTGATAGTGAGACCAAACGTTTCAATCACTTGACTAATAAGTTCTTGCTCTAAAACTGTAAACTCGTGCAGCGATGCAAGCTCGATAACAGCAATTACTTCATCTTCAAACAAGACGGGTACAATAAAAATACTCTTAGGTTTTACGTCTCCTAATCCTGAAGTAATGAGCTGGTACGTGTCAGGTACATCGTTTATGACAAAGGTTCTTTTCTCTAAAGCAGCTTGTCCAATGAGCCCTTCGCCTATCAAAAAGCTCTCTCTTCCCGCGTCGCCTTTTCTATCTGCAAAAGCAGCTTGTTTGACGAATAAGTTTCCTTTATCATTTTCCTCTCGAACATAAAATGCTCCGAAAGAAGCTTGTGTCATTTCTGAAACCGTAAAGAGAAATTTTTCCGCAAGCTTGTCTACAGATGCTATGCCTTGGTACATCGTTACAGCATGAGCAATGTTCGTTTGAAGCCAGTTTCGCTCTTCAATATTTTCTAACAACGCGTTCGTGGCTAGCCCTAAATCTTTAATTTCATCATTAGATCGAACTTTAATTCTTCCTTTTAACTCGCCTTTTGAAGCCGTAATTCGTTTGATCGTTTGCGTAACTTCTTTAATCGTATTCACAATAGAATTAGACAACACAATAGCGATAGCAAGTGAAATAAGCGTAACGAATAACAGCAAACCGTAAAGTCCAATTTTAATTTTTTGATTTTTCTCGTCTAACTCTGTTGCTCTTGTTTCAGTCGATTTTTTCTCTACATTTCTAAAAGAAGTAAACTGGCTGCGTATATCGTCCATATACTGGCGCCCAGGATCTTTCTCAAAAAATTGCTGAAGCTCTTTTGTATTATTTTCTTTTTTTAATGCAATGGTCGGTTCACCAGCAGCTTCAATCCAGTCTTGAATACTTCCTTTAATCTTCTCCAGTTTCTCCTGCTGATTTGGATTATTATTTAGAAGCTGATACAGCGCATTATAATCTTTTTCCCAACTTGTTGCTGCACTGTTATAAGGTTCTAAGTAACTCGCTTCTCCTGTAATAATATAGCCTCTTTGTCCGGTTTCCATATCAAGCAGGTGCTTTTCAATTCGATTGGTCAGATCATGGACTTCAATATCATGATCAATGATAAAATTCCGCTCTTTTTGCAAAGATGAAATTTGACTGTTTAAAACAATAAATGCAATAAATAAACAGACAATAACAATTAAATATCCAATAATAATTTTAGATTTGATGCCAAACCTCATTTTCTTTTCCATAATGTTCCTACTTTCATTCTAGATATTCTTCTAGAAGCATTCGAAAAACATGTTTATTTTTGCCGCTGGACAATTTCACTTTCAGTACACACTCTCCACTCCATCTTCCTTTGCTTGATAAGGCTTCTCTCTTTTTCCTATCAAGTCAACATTCCTATTATACACTCTATTTTTGTACAGAAGAATATTTATTGTGCAAGAGGGAAAGATTAATTTTCCAGTTTGCAAATACCTATTTTCAAGCTGTCTATAAAAATAGGCCCATGCTGTTAAAAGCATGAGCCTATCTTACAATATTTTTGTACACAATAAGGTAATGAAAAGTAATTTATGCTTTGGGGAATCACATAAATTATGACAACATAGGTATAAATAAATACTTACATGCGAAACGTAAAGCATTCATTATTTAAATTGTACTTGGATAATAGAAAGCAATGCCACTTTTTTTAATTTAAATATATTTTTTTAATTTACATATCAGGTTAAAAAACTTTCATTTATTGAGATTTTACCGAACTTAATCCGTTAGAAAAACTGCAGATAAAAAGTTCTCCCCCAAAAAAACAGTTTCTAAGTCAATAGCTTCACTTATGAGACAGCCTTTTCTTTTCCATCTATTATTTTACCCAGCTTTCCGTCACTTTTTTATTTTTAGAAATCCAGTTTTTCACACCTTTTGTTTCGTCTTTTGCACTGTTAATTTCTGATTCTAAAGATGCTAGTTGATCGGCACTAATAGAAAAATCTTTCAGCCACTTTGCTGCTTCTGGATAATCTTCTTTAAATCCCTTTTTGCTAATCGACTGTATTTTCTCAGGTCCAGTTGGATTCATCGTATTTTTGGGATCTTTTAAGTATCTGAGATTATACTTTTCAAAAGCCCAGTGGGGGCGCCATAACGTAACAACAATAGGTTCTTTATTAGCAATGGCTTTATCTAACTCCGATAGCATCGCAGCTGTACTGCTCTCTACTAAATTCCAGTCTGTTAACCCATAGCTGGGCATGGCATGGTCTTTCGTAAGACCATTGATTCCAGATCCCGGTTCAATGCTAATAATCTTTCCGTTAAACTCCCCTTTCTTATTTTTTAAATCACCTATCGACTGCGCGTCTACATAGTCGGGAACGGCTAATCCGCTGTCTGCTTGATCGTACCAAGTGCCGAGAACGTCTACTTGTTTTCCGAATCTTTTCATGTAAGAACTATGGGTAGTAGGCATCCATACATCCAAAAATAAATCAATATTTCCTTGAGCAACTCCTGAGAAGAGCGGGGCTACGTCACTTTGAACTGCTTTAACTTTATAGCCTTTTTCCTCTAATAATTCCTTCCATAAAAACGTAACGGCTACGGCTTCGTCCCATGGTATGTACCCAATTGTAATTTCTTTTTTAGTCGTCGTGCCGCTTGCCGTATTGCTATTTCCGCATGCAGAGACAAGCAGCATGACGACGATTGTTAGCATAATAAAAGAAATTTTTTTTGAATGTTTCATCTAATCCCACCTTTATCCATTTTATTTGCTTGATTGAATATCTTGGCTTTTTCGAGTAGAAAGATGCGTTAAACGATCTAAGATAACGGCAATAATAACAACCGCAATCCCACCGATAAACCCTAAGCCTACATCCAGCATACTGATGCTTCGTAATACCTCTGCACCTAGGCCTCCCGCACCGACCATGGAAGAAATAACAACCATCGAAAGAGATAGCATAATAACTTGGTTGACACCCGACATAATCATAGGCAAAGCGAGCGGCAGCTGGACTTTAATTAATTTTTGCCATTCTGTCGCTCCAAAAGCTTCCGCTGCTTCTAAAGTAGTGTGCGGAACTTGCTGAAGCCCAAGCAGCGTCAGACGAACGGCAGGCGGCATTGCGAAAATAAACGTAGCAATAAGAGCTGTAACATTCCCTAATCCAAATAAAAGTACGGAAGGAATTAAGTAAACAAAAGCAGGCATCGTTTGCATAATATCAAGAATAGGCTTTATGACTGCCCCCACTTTGTTAAAGCGGTGTGATAATATGCCTAAAGGAACGCCAAATAAAAGTGAGATAATCGTAGAAGCTAAAACGAGAGATAAGGTCAGCATTGATGCTTCCCATAAATCCAAGCTAATAATAAGAAGTAACCCAAAACACGTAAATGCAGCTATCTTCCAATCTGTCAACCATAGCGCTAATAGAACAAAAACAAGGACAGTTACTAGCGGAGGAGAGGCTGTCAATGCCCATTCAAGGCTGCTGATTAAACTGGTCATTATCTGGTTGATTCCAGTAAATACACCTGAAAAACTATCAATCATGTAATCAACAAATGAATTTGCCCATTTATCTAAAGGAATACGAGGAATCATCGCAGCATTCACCATCATATTTATCGAACCTCCACTTGATATGATTTAACTTCTTGCTGCTCGGTCACTGCAATACGTTCAGTGAGATTTGCAATAAGAGTGCTCGGGGAAATCATACCTTTTAGGCGATGATGATTATCAACAATGACTACAGGCGAATGACTGTCTGTAAATAGAGGAATCATTTCTTGTAAAGACATATCAGGATTGACGCAATGCGGCTGTGTCAATGCTTTTCCTTTTAAATCATGTTTATGAGCTTCAATAAGCTCCATCACTGTATAGATGCTCATCATACCTAATAAGCGGTCAGAACTATCAAGAACAAAAATCGCAGATAAATGATTGGTTCTCATTCTTCTTAATATAACTTGTGGTGATTCATACTCATAGGCAGCCGTTTCTACCGGAATAACAGCGTCTTTAGCAAGGCGGATTTTTCCGTAATTAACGTCTTGAACAAGCAGTTTTACATAATCGGTTGCGGGTTGACTTAAAATATCTTCAGCCGTTCCAAGCTGTACAATCTCTCCGTCTTTCATTACGGCAGCCCGGTGCCCTAAAGTTAATGCTTCATCTAGATCATGCGTTACAAAGATAACTGTTTTTTGTACTTCTCCTTGAATATCAAGAAATAGCTTTTGCATATCTCTTCGAATAAGAGGATCTAACGCCGAAAAAGGCTCATCCATCAGCAAAATCTCTTGTTCAGAAGCAAGGGCTCTCGCTAATCCAACCCGCTGCTGCATACCTCCTGATAATTCATAAATTCTTTTATAAGCTTGTCCATTTAACCCCACCATTTCAAGCGCCTCTTTCCCTCGCTTTTCCCTTTCGCTTGCTGATACACCTTGTATCTCTAGACCGAATGTAATGTTGTCAATCACGGTGCGGTTTGGAAGGAGGCCCACATTTTGAAAGACCATCCCAATTTTATTTCTCCGGACTTCCTGAAGCTGTCTTTTTGGCATATGAGAAATATCTGTGTTTTCTAGATATACCGTCCCTTCTGTCGGTTCTACAAGCCCGTTCAAGCATCGAAGTAAAGTAGATTTCCCGCTTCCTGATAATCCAATTAACACAAAGGTTTCTCCCTTTTTCACCTCGAAATGAGCATTGTAAATAGCAACGGTTGTCTTAGTAGCTTGTTCGACTTCATATTTACTTTCTCCAGCTTCTCTCAGCTTAAGAGCCTGTTCTTTTTGACGGCCAAATACTTTTGAAACATCGGTAACGCGGATAATGGGTTCTGTTAGGTTAGAGCTTGTACTCAATTTATTTCCCCCTTTTTTTAAAGTAGATTGTTAGAGGTGGTCTGACACCTCAAGGTAACGTGTCAGACCACTTCTACTTACTATTCGACCTTCATACCGATTGCTTCCAATACATAATTGTAAAATTGAGAAACGTGCTGTTCGATAGGTACTAAAATACCTCCTTCTTTATAAGATTTTGAGCTCATATTTTCTTGACACCACTCACACGCTTCAAAGTCTTGTAAATTAACGCGATGAAATAATTCCACGGCATCTTTTGGGTCAAAATCAGGCTTAGCCATTTCTTCCGGGTCGAATAACCATTCACAAATCACTTTAGACTTTTCCGCACTAATTGGAATAATACGATGAATAATAACGTGATCCGGTGTTAAGTTGATAAATACAAGCGGCAGAACGGTAATGCCAAAATACGTGCGGTCATCTTCCGGAAGCAATCCTTTTAGCATAGGACGGCTTCCTTTCCCGCTGATTGAAAAAGCTTCTAATTCATTCCCAAACTTAGCTCCGCCTCCCACGGAACTTTGAGTGCCGACTCCCGAACGAAATTCAGGCAGCGTTGCCGTAAGTTCAGGATGAATAGAGGAACAGTGATAGCACTCTTGAAAGTTTTCTACAATAAGCTTCCAGTTTGCCTCGACTTCATATTCTTCACGATGAGCGGATTTTAAATTTTGAATTTCATATCTAGCAAACGTATAAAGTTCTCCAAAACGATCAAAAATTTGTGCGTCTAGCTGATATTCAACAGATATAGGATTGTCAGATAAATTAACCCAAACCATGCCGTGCCACACTTTAATGTGAACGGATGTTAGTCCGTAATTTTCATTATGCACGAGTTCTTCTCGACAGCGGCTTGTGTTAGGAACACCCACTAAATCACCATCTAAGCTATAGCTCCACGAATGATATGGACAGCGAATAACACCTGCTTTACCGGATGCTTGGCTGCACAGCTTAGCTCCTCGATGCCGACATACGTTCAAGAATCCACGCAGCACGTGATCTTTTCCTCTAGTAATTAAAATATTTTCGCCTTCAACTCTCGTCGTAATATATTGTCCTGGTTCCGCTATTTCGTATTCAAATGCAACTAAACTCCATGATTTAGAAAATATATGATCTTTTTCTAACTTAAAAATGTCCGAAGATGTATACAGCTCTCCTCTCAACGTGGGCTCAAGTCTCCCATTATCATTCACTAAACCATGTTCCATAACCATCTACTATTCCTCCTTCGCTTCTTGAGAAACATTTAAATAGAACCATTCGCAAGAGCTGACGACGATTTATACTATTTTATTCGCCGCAAATCGCTGCGGAGTAAACAAATCAATTGGGTGATTAGTTTTTCCCTCTATCACTAAATCTGCTAAAATCTCTCCTACTACGCTTGCAAACTTAAAACCATGTCCAGAAAATCCAGCTGCAATCGCTACTTGAGGATATTCAGGATGCAGTGAAATGACAAAATGTTCATCTGGTGTATTGGTATACATGCACGTTTTCCCTTGTAAAAATCGACCGTTAAGCTGTGGAATACCTTGAGCTAGATAGTGCCGCATCATGTTCACTTCGTCTTCATATATATTTCGATCAATCGTTTCCGGAGTGCACGCTGTTCCTTTTCGAAAAAACGCCACTTTTGCTCCTTCAGCCTTTAATCCAAACGAAGGGAAACCATACAACTGTACATAATCATCTGCTTCCCAAATATAAATCGGCTGTTTTCCCACTGAAAAAATATCTATTCCTTGTGTTGGTTCAAAAAACATTTGCACATGACGCTCTACTTGTAAGCTAACACCCAAATCCCGTAATAAATCAGGTGCCCAAGCGCCTGCAGAAATAATGATTTTCCCAGCTTCATATACTCCATTAGCTGTTATAACGCGCACGCCTTCACCAGAAGGATGAGCTTCCCACGACACCACTTCCTCAAAAAAATGAAGCTCAGCTCCGTACTTTTCTGCTTGAAGAAGGTGAGTATATACGCTCGCTTCCGGCCTAACGAATCCAGCTCTTTCTTCATATAGAGCAACCGTAGCAGGTGAAGGTGTAAACGCCGGAAACCGTTTGTAAATATCCTTTGCTTCTAGAATCTCATACGCAAGATTCCACTGTTTAGAGCTTTCGATGCTTCCAGAAACCGTCAAGCTATCAGGAGGTCCCATCATAAGTCCACCGGTAACCGTAAGAATTTCTTGACCGCTTTCTCTTTCAATTTCATTCCATAATTCGTAGGCGCGAAGCAATAATGGAACGTAAGCAGGGTCTTCAAAATACGACTGTCGAATGATTCTAGAACCGCCGTGACTCGATCCTAGGTCATGAGCGGGACCGTATTGTTCTAACCCCAATACCCGCTGACCTTTTTTGGCGAGCTGATAAGCAGCCGTACTCCCCATAGCTCCTAATCCGATAATAATGACATCATAATGTGTTGACATCTGCATTCCTCCTGTCTTTCGATTGATCAATTAAACTACCGCTGGGGAGTGTGTCATCATTGTTGCTTGATAACGCTGACCAAAGTATTCAACTTCTAAAACCATTTCTTCATGTACGGCTTGAGATAATAAAGTGTGTACAATTCCTTTTCCTAAGCTGTATGAATAGCCGGCACTTGTCACAAATCCGAGGGCTGTTTCTCCATAAAAGACCGGTTCATATCCCATTACTATCGCTGAAGGATCATCTAATATGAGCGTCGCTAATACTGTTTCAGAATTTTTTCGCTGACGATCAAGCAATGCCTCTTTTCCAATAAAAACTGGTTTTGTTAAATCAACCATTTCATGAAGGTTAACTTCATATGGATGATGCTCGCTCCAAAAGTCTTTCCCGCTTTTTAACGAAAAAGATTCAATTCGAAGATTTTCAAGAGCTCGGTCTCCCGCGGCAATCAGCTGATAAGGCTGTCCTTGCTCAATTAATACATCCCATAAATTCAGACCTTGATCAGAAGTCGTAATCAACTCCCAGCTCTCCATTCCCCCGTAGGAATCACGCAGAGCAAGAACTGAACTCTTTTCAATAAACAAGGTTTTCGCTTGCCCTTCAATCCAAGTGCTGCTAAGTTCTGAGCGTTGAACCACGGACTTCATTACTCCTGTAGCTTTAGGACCAATTAATGCTATACTGCATGTCCCTGACGTTACATCTTGAAAAACAACTTGACCGTTTTGAGGCACGTGTTTTTGAATCCAGCTTGCTTCTACGGCTCCCGTACAAACAATCAAGAAAGTGGATATATTTTTGCGAATAACCGTTATTTGATCTTTTATGCCGCCTCGCTCATGCAACATACACGTACGTATGCTTTGCCCTACTGCAATGTCTATATTTCCTGTCGTTAGCTTCTGTAAAAACTGGAGAGCTCCTTCCCCTTTAATTTCCAACCTTTTCTTTGCTGCCGTTGTATCGTAAATCGCCGCGTACTGACGAGTATGCAACTGTTCAGCCTCGATAATCGGTGACCAATATTCAGCCGACCACCCCTTTCTTATAACCATCTTCTTTTCATATGTGGATATAAGCGGATAGTTAGCTTCATACCACTGCGGCTGCTCCCACCCTGCTTTTTCGTTAAAATACGCTTTTAGTTCTTGCTGACGCATATAAAATGGACTTACGCGCATGTTTCGCGATACTTTTCGCTGCATAAATGGATGATGAATGCTATAAACCTCTTCATATTCTTCAATAGACCGCTGTTTGTAATAAACAGGGCTGCATGCATACGTATCGAAACGATTAATATCGCATAGCTCCAAATCCACAGTCGGTGCACCATTCATCAGCCATTCAGCCATTTGCCTAGCAACACCTGCAGAGTGCGTTACCCATATGGCTTCGGCTACCCAAAATCCCCCTACTGCTTGTGATTCGCCAAGCAGCGGCATCCCATCAGGTGTGAAGGAAAAAATGCCGTTCATTCCTTTTTTTATTCCTGGCTGTTTTAATGCCGGAATTAGTTCCAATGCATCTTCCCACGGTTTTTCAAAATCTTTTGGTGTAAAAGGTTTAACAGAAGGCATTTCTTTTGTTTCTCCGTATTTTGTAATGTCACTGAGTTCGATTGGAAACGGCTCATGCTGATATGATCCAATCCCAAGCCCTTTCTCTACCTGACGAAAATAAATTGCATTATCTTGATCTCGAATAAGAGGAGTCGCGGCTTCTTCCGTTTCTCCGTTTAATTCAAGTAAATCATTTGTAAACACATATTGATGAGCCATCGGCTGAAGAGGAATTGTTACACCGACCATTTCTCCGATGCGAGGTCCCCAAAATCCGGCACAGCACACGATTACATCTGCTTCAAATTTTCCAGCGCTCGTGTACACTGCTTTTACTTGACCATTTGTCACTTCGATATTCGTCACTTCTGTATGACCGTAAAATTCTACTCCGCACTCTTTAGAAAAACTAGTCATTTTATCAACGGCATGCAAAGGTTTGGCAATACCGTCTGAAGGAACATAGAGACCTCCGCAAATACGATCAGGACAAATCAGCGAATTTTTTTCCGCGCATTCCTGCGGTGAAAGAAGAAGAGCTTCGATTCCCCATGAGCTGGCAACACCAGCCTTTCTCTTTAGGTCTTCTAATCGCTCTGGTGTACGGGCAACTTCTAAACTGCCGACAGGATAAAACGAGCGCTGTTCATCTGTACTCAACTCTTTAAAGGTCTCGACTGTTTGAGAAGCTAGTGTTGTCAGGACTTTTGAAAAGCTAAGCTGAAATACAAGCCCCGGAGCGTGAGAAGTAGATCCTCCCGTTTCAAACAAAGGGCCTTGCTCAATCACTGTTATGTTTCTTTGCCCCATTTTACTTAAATAGTAGGCAATGCTGCACCCGACAATTCCAGCTCCTATCACTACTATCCTCTTATGTTCCATCACTTTATATCTCCCTCCTTTTTTGGTTTGAAGATGTTAAATATTGTCGATAGTTAATTATATTTTTAAGATTCACAATTTTCAAAGTATTTTGTTAAAAAGTGTGACATAGATTTTTTTAGACTTTCTTCCGCTAATGTTCGGATAACGCTTTCTTAACTTTAAAATATCAGAAAAACTGCCGTCTTTTTCTTTCTAATAACGAATTTTAAAGAAACTATCTATCTGTCAAAATGACACTTATCAATGAATGGTTATATCAAAAATGACGGAAAGAAGATAGCTAAAATAACTTAGCTATCTTCTTTTTAAACCATTTACTGATTAATTAATTTTGAAGGCTTAAATACTTTTGCTTATTTTTAGACCAAAGTTGCTTGTTTGACTACTTTTTTCATTTCTTCTGCAACGTTTCTTTTGTCTTTTTCACTTGTAATCCCCCCGCCTACAATCACAAGATCCGGCTGTGACTGCACGACTTCAGGAAGTGTATTCAGTTTAATACCTCCTGCCACCGCTGTTTTTGCATTTTTCACAACTCGTTTAATCGTTTGAAGCTGCTCGAACGGGGTTTCTCCTTCAGCTTGAAGATCATACCCTGTGTGTACACAAATATAGTCAACACCGAGTGCATCGACTTCTTTTGCACGTTGCTCAAGGTTTTTTACATTAATCATATCAACAAGAATTTGTGTTCCTTGTTTTTTGGCCTCTTCTACAGCGCCTTTTATAGTCGAATCATCAGTAGCGCCAAGAATCGTAATAATACTAGCACCCGCTTCAGAAGCTTTCATGACTTCGTAAGCACCTGCATCCATAATTTTTAAATCAGCTAATATCTTTAAAGACGGAAAGGCTTCCTTGATTTCTTTGACTGCTTTTAGCCCTTCGTTAATTACAACTGGAGTTCCAATTTCTACAATATCGATATACTCTTGAACCTCCTGCACTACTTCTTTTGCCTCTGAAATATTTACAAGATCCAATGCTAATTGAAGTTCCATACTTACTTCACTCCTTCATTAAATGGGGTTGTCTAGCATGAATTCATTGTAAAACCGTTACTTTCAAAAAAAAAGTAGGCACTTTTAAAACATATAGTCACTAAAAATATACTATGGATGCTTCGGTGTATCTTATCAATTGTGTTTATTTTAGAAAATTCTGAATAATAAAGACGTTTTTGTAACCTTCTCAAGAAAAGATTTTATCCCATATGTGTGGAGTTATTCATTTCAGGTTCTATAAAGGTTTCCATATAATTTTTTCCCCACTCATCCATGCTCTCAAGGATGGGCATCAAGCTTCTCCCGTGTTCAGTCAAGGAATATTCAACTTTTGGAGGGACAACCGGATAGACTTTTCGGTGAACGATTTGATCTTCTTCCAATTCTCGCAGCTGACTTACTAACATTCGCTGAGTAATTCCCGGCATCATGGACTTTAACTCCCCAAATCGTTTCGTCCCTTCTTTTCCTAGGTGCCACATAATCAGCATTTTCCACTTGCCTCCAATAATCGTTAACGTTAATTCCTTTTCACAGTTAAACGTTTTGCTAAAAAGTCTGCTCAATCCTTTTTCCTCCCTTTTTATGCGTAATAGTATAGTTTTAGACACTATATGAAAATAAAGTGTCTACTTATAAAGGAAAATTGTACCTGCTATACTGTAATCTGTAAAGGTGGTAAAAGACTATATTCACTGTAATAGGCCGTTAAAATAAAGGAGGAGATCAATTGGGCAGTGTAGCTCGTTCACGTGATAATTGTCTCAAGTCTCATTCACCACAAGCGTTAGAAGTGGATTCCATGACCTTTATCTTATTTGGAGCAACAGGAGATTTAGCTAAAAGAAAAATTTTTCCTGCGTTATATAATTTATTTTTAGATAAAAAGCTTCCTTCTTCCTTTTCTATTGTTGGTACGGATAGAAGCAACTGGTCTGATGATGCCTTTCAAATATATGTAGAAGAATCAGTAAAGACTTTTTCAAGGCGCTTTAGACAAGGTGAATCCAAGATAAAAGAATTTCTTAAGACAGTTCGCTATCATAAAATGGATGTTACCAATAGTGGTGGATATGACCAGTTGCTGTATGCTATTCAAGAAGGCGAAGCAGAATTAAATATTCCTGAAAATCGTCTTTTCTATTTATCAGTGGCTCCTGAATTTGTAGACGTCATTGCTTCAAATATAAACAGCGGCGGATTAGGATCTACAAAAGGCTGGAAACGTCTTATTATCGAAAAGCCTTTCGGACACGATTTACAATCTGCTCAAGTGTTAAATCAAAAGCTTACTGAAACGTTCAATGAAGAAGAGATTTATCGTATCGACCACTATCTAGGAAAACCAATGATCCAAAATTTGGAGGCTTTAGCATCTGCAAACCCTATTTTACAAGCACTATGGAATCATCACTACGTTGCAAATGTCCAAATTACAGCTAGTGAAACAGTTGGTGTAGAAGAAAGAGCGTTTTACTATGATCAGGCCGGTGCAATTAGGGATATGTTCCAAAACCATATGCTTCAAATGCTTATGATGACTGCCATGCAGCTGCCAAAGACACTTAACATCGTAAAGACTCGCCAACAAAAGATAAAAATTATGAAAAGCCTTCGTCCTCTACAAAAAGAGTTTATCCATTCGAACGTCATAAGAGGTCAATACGAAGCGGGAAAAATCCAAAATCGTTCCGTTATAGGATATAAAGAAGAGCCCGGCATCAATGCTGCTTCCGTCAATGACACATTTATAGCAGTCCGGGTATGGATTGATCATGAGCTTTGGAAAGGAGTACCTTTCTATCTTCGCACAGGAAAAAGAATGAGTAAAAAATGCACGCGTATCGTCATTGAATTTAAACATCCTTTAAAGGATGTTTATACAGACGAAGAAATTATTCCCAACCTTTTGGTTGTCGAAATCAGCCCAAATGAAGGTATATCACTGCAATTAAACAGCAAAAACCCTTTGAATGATAATAAAATCGAACCTATTTTTATCAATTTCTCAACAAATCAAAGAGAAGTACCCGAAGCTTATGAACTGCTGTTAGTTGATGCTTTACAGGGAGACTCCACATTTTTTGCTCATTGGGAAGAAGTTGAATTATCTTGGAAATGGGTGCAACCTATTTTAGAAGTTTTTAATGATGAACGCTTTCCTCTTCATTTTTATCCTGCGGGTACGATGGGACCAGCGGCTTCAAATCATTTGTTAGAAGACGACGGGTTTAAGTGGTGGTGATTACTTTTAATCTCGTTAAAAAGAGGCTGGGGTAAAAGCATTTTATTTGAAGAAAGATCCGAACGATGAAGCGAGATTCTTGATGGAGAATCCAACTCGTTCGGACTTTTTCATTGTGGTCGTAAACGTAAGTTTACTGCATGTAGTTGCTTCTAGTTGTTCGTATTTTCTTTATTTAATATCAGCCATTTGATTTTTCGATCTCGCTCTTTTCTTTCTTGTTCATCAACTAAATCATATTTCTTCAGCAAATGAAACATCTCGTTTAATGTTGTTTGCGAAGGATTTCGTACGAGAAACTCATGAAATAACGAGCGAATATCTTCTGGCAGCCATTGTGACTGCGAGTTAAACTTCTGCTGTACATCTTCTACCGAGTGGTCTAAATTACATTTACCCATACCTTTTCCTCCTTTTTCATGTAACTTTTTTACATTTTTAGTCTTCTTTTCGTTTAAACGTACTTGGCATAACAACTGCTACAACTTCTCCGGTCGCAACAATGATGTCACTCGCGTATACTTCTGTTTTAACTCTCCATTTCTTCGGGTGAATTTCTTCAACCGTTCCTATTGCTTTTAGTACTTCACCCTGCGGCGTTGGTTTTTTAAAATCCACGTGGAGAGAACCGGTAACAAATCGCGGCGGCTCTGCTGAATCTCCTATTTCGCAGCCATTTTTACGGTATAGAGCAAGAGATGCAGAGCCTGTTCCATGACAATCAATCAGTGATGCAAGAAGTCCGCCATATACAAATCCTGGTATAGCTGTATGTTCAGGCTTAGGTGTATAAAGGGTAATTGTTTTTTCTCCTAGCCATCCTGTCCGAAAATGATAGCCGTCTTGATTTAATCGGCCGCAGCCGTAACACCATGCAAAATCATCCGGATATTCGTCTTGAATCGCTTTTACTACTTTTTCCATGGTTCACCACTCCTTTTTTCGGAATATTTTAACACATTTTCTCTTACAATCGTTAGAACTAAACGGACTATTTTCAAGCTTACATAACTAAAAATCTTAGAAGAAAAGCCTCACTTAAAAAATAAGTGAGGCCTTATCGTTAAAATTCTTCATAGGCAGCGGGGTCTTGATTATTAAGTCTTCCATCTTCGCGGTTCAATTCTGAAAGCATATTCATCTCCGTTTCATCTAAAGAAAATGAAAAAATCGATATGTTTTCAAGCTGCCGCTTGCGAGATGACGATTTTGGGATTGAAATGGCGCCTAGCTGATAATGCCATCGCAAAATCACTTGTGAAACTGTCTTATTATGACGGTCTGCAATTTGTTTAATTGTTTCATTTTCTAAAACAGCACTCGCTCGTCCTAGTGGACTCCAAGATTCAATTTGAATGTTTTTCTCTTGATACCAATTTCGATATTGATGTTGATTAAAAAAAGGATGCAGTTCTATTTGATTGATGCTTGGTAAAATGCCGGTCTCTTTTTCCAAGCGCTCAATATGCTCGGGAAGAAAATTACAAACACCAATTGAACGAATCAAGCCCCAGCGCTTCGCATCAATCAGTGCTTGCCAAGCTTCTACATAATGATCTTGTTTAGGATTAGGCCAATGAATAAGATACAAATCGTAATAGTCTAAATTCGCCCGATATAAAGATTCTTGAATGGTAGGAATTGCTTTGTCATACGTATGGTATCGCCCTGGGAGTTTAGAGGTAACAAATAGTTCTTGTCTAGAAACCGGTGTTTTTCGGAGAGCTTGCCCCACAGTGCCTTCATTTTCGTAATTATAAGCAGTATCGATTAAACGATACCCTACATCAATCGCACTCGCTATAGCGTTGACTCCTTCATTTCCGTTAAGCTTGTATGTACCAAAACCTATAGCAGGCAAGGTTACCCCGTCATTAAGCGTTATTTCAGGAATTACTTTACTCATTATTATCCACTCCTTTCGATCATGCCCTAAGGTTAGCATATATTATCCAATACTTGAATAAATTTGCATAACTCCTTTTCACAAAGGAGTGATGCTTTTAAAACAATCCAAAAAGCGATTACGGAGAAACCTCCGTTTTAAACTCGTTAACTTCGCACTTTTCTGCTTCTTTCTTGTTTTTAGTTAACGTAAAGAAAGCTACAAAACCTAAAAGCGCCGTACTAAATAAGATAGCAGCCATCGGAATCGCTGTTGTTTCGTTAATCCCTACTAAAGGAGAAACAATTGATCCTAAAGTTAATGGAAGCATACCTAACACGGCACTCGCACTCCCTGCTCTATGTCCTTGATTTTTCATTGCCAATGTCACCGAGCCTGTGATTGTCATTCCTATAGAGATCATGTAAATAAAAATGGGAATAACAATCGTAGCAAGCGGTCCTTTAAGCATAGTCATGATAAGAAGTACGCTAGTAGCACTTACAGCCGTAATCACGGCAATGCGAAGCAGGCTTCTTTCATGGATAATTCCGCTAAAGCGCCCAATAATAAAGCTTCCAGTCACAATAGCCAAGCCGTTAATACCAAACAAAATGCTAAAAACTTGCGGAGAAACATGGTATATCCCTTGATAGACAAATGGAGTGCCTGATACATAAGCAAAGCTTCCTCCATGGACCAGTCCGATAATTAGGGCATACCCAATAAAAGAACGGTCTTGTAATAAACTGCCCATTGTGCGAACAGAATGACCAATTGAACTTGGTGTTCTATTTTCAATGGGCAAAGTTTCTTTTAAACGCATTGAGATTGTTAAAACAATTAAAAGACCTATTAAACTTAAAAACAAGAAAATAGTATGCCAGCTTGCAAAAGGAAGAAGTAAAATAGCACCTCCGGCCATTGGTGCTATCATTGGTGCAAAGGCATTGATAACCATTAACAGAGCAAAAAACTTCGTAAGTTCTCTTCCGCTAAAAACGTCTCTGACAATGGCGCGAGAAAGAACAACTCCTGCCGAAGCCGTAAACCCCTGCAAAAAGCGTGCGATAACTAAAGCCGTGATAGTAGGAGCCAGTGCACAGAGCAATGACGATAACATAAATAAAGAGATGGAGATGAGTAAAGGTCCTTTTCGTCCCTTTGCATCACTGATTGGACCAATCACGATTTGACCAACGGCAAGTCCTAGTAAACACGATGTTAAGCTAAGCTGTACAAGTGAAGCTCGCGCATCTAAATGATCAGCAATAGAAGGAAAACTTGGCAAATACATATCGATATTAAGCGGACCTAATATCGCAAGTGTGCTGAGAAGAAACGCCAATCCTAGACGTTTTTTTCCAGTTGGATTATGAAGCATAATAGCAGAGCACCTTCCTTATCTAAATATTGTATTTTCACAGATAACCTTTAGTCTATTGAAAGGCACCCCTTCTGTCTAGGACATTTGTCTAGAGATGCAGATAAAGTTCCACTGGAAAAGAAGGAGGTATGAGTAACTACAACTACATACGGTTAACATAAAAAACAGCGCTTGAAATTCCTCCAAGCGCTGTTTTTTATATACTATCTAATGCCTGCTGTAAATCTCTCATAATATCTTCCCAAGCTTCCAGCCCAACTGATAAACGAAGAAGTTCATTTGAGATGCCCATTTCTTTTCGAGCTTCTTCCGGCACAACTGCATGCGTCATCGAGGCAGGATGCTGAATAAGTGTTTCAGCATCGCCAAGACTCACCGCGATGGAAATGAGCTTAAGCTGATTCACCACTTTTACGGTTTCTTTATAACCGCCTTCCACTTCAAAAGAGAGAAGCCCCCCTCCTTTTCTCATTTGCTTTTTCATGAGAGAATAAGCAGTGCTGTTTTTATCCCCTGGATAATAAACGGCTTTTACCTTGGGATGGAGACTTAATTGTTTTGCGATATGTTCAGCATTTTCACAGTGGCGATCCATTCGAACGGCCAGTGTTTTTAAGCCTCGGAGTAACAGCCACGCATCAAATGGTGAAAGAATACCTCCAATATCTTTTTGCGTCGTTTTGCGCAGTACGGAAATAACCTCTTTGTCCCCTACTACAATTCCTGCCACAACATCTCCGTGTCCACCAATAAATTTAGTTGCGCTATGAATAACTAAGTCGCATCCAAGCTTCAGCGGCTGCTGCAAATAAGGAGTTGAAAAGGTATTGTCTACTACCACGGGAATTCCTTTTTGTTTGGCGATACAAGTAACTAACTCTAAATCTACTAAAGTCATAGTGGGGTTAATCGGTGTTTCAATATAAATACATGCTGTATCTTCTTTGATAGCAGCAAGAATTTCTTCCTCAGTTTCCAAGTTGGAAAAAGAATGACGGATTTGATATTTTTCCTCAAGCATTTCTAAGAGACCAAACGTGCATCCATACACTCCTTTTGAACACAAAATATGATCGCCTGCTTTTGTAAGTCCAATCAATACAGCCGATACTGCAGCCATTCCTGATCCAAATGCCAAAGCGGATTCGCCTTCTTCAAGCTGTGCCATACGCTCTTCTAAAATGGTGACCGTTGGATTAGATAACCTAGAATATACATAACCATGTTCTTCTCCGCTAAATCGGTTTGCACCTTGTTCTAGAGATGAAAATGTAAATGTAGACGTTTGATAAATAGGTGGAGCTAAACTATCAAAATGATGTTTTGATTCGTACCCTGCGTGAATGGCTTTTGTTTCAAACTGATATTTCTTTTTTTCGTTCATACAGCTTCCCCCTTATGCAAACAAGCGCTGTGTCATTTTTAAAAATGTAAGCGTTTTCTTTTATTATATTTCTCTTTTCTTTTTTCGTTCCCTTCCTCCTCACTTAGATAATTCTACCGTAGAGAAAGAAGCGACATGCACCCTGCATCTCGCTTTACTTCATCATTTGTTTAATTAGTGTTGAATTACGCTTTTTGAATACTTCATTGTGAGAAGAAACCATAGCTGTCTTAGCCGCAGAAGGCTGAACGAATTGTTTTGCTTTGTTTACGGCATTAGCAGCATCTTGAAAAGCACCCGTAATTAAATGGACTTTCCCTTCGTGCATGAGAATATCTCCCGCTGCATATACGCCTTCTACAGACGTTTCGCTTGCTGCATTACCTGCGATGTAATAGTCATCAATGGTTTTGATATGTAGTTTACTGTTTTTTAACAGCTCTGTATCTCTTTCATAACCGTGATTAATGATAACTTCTTCAACCGGCAAATAAGAAATCTCACCGGTTTGATGATTAGTCAGCTCAACTGTTTCAATAAATTCATGCGTCGCATCAGCCACTAATTTTGTAATAGATGTGTTAAGCAGACAGTGAGCTGAACTGTTTATTAATTGTCTCACCTGCGCTTCATGACCAGTTAGTTCACTGTTTCGATATGTAATATATACCTTTTCAGCAACGGGCTCTAGCTCATTTGCCCAATCAATGGCTGAATTACCTCCTCCGGAAACAATCACCGTTTTATTTTTAAAATGCTGCAGAGATTTAACCGTATAGTTTAAGTTTGTTACTTCAAATCGTTCTGCCCCTTCGATTTTGAGCTTTTGCGGACTTAAAATACCTCCTCCCACAGCAAGGATAATCGTTTTAGAGTAATGATGTTTCCCTGAAGAACTCTTCAGCTGGAAAATACCATCTTCTAAGCGGGAAATGGAGTCAACTTTCTCATTTAAAACAACAGTCGGATCAAACGTCAGTCCTTGTTCCACAAGCTGTTCAATAAGCTTCGCACCAGTAATAGGCGTTTGGCCTCCGACATCCCAAATCATTTTTTCAGGATAAACGTGAAGTTTTCCGCCTAGTTTTGGCTGATATTCAATCAGCTTTGTTTTCATTTCCCTTAGGCCGCTATAAAAGGCAGAATAAAGGCCAGCCGGTCCCCCGCCTATAATTGTCACATCAAAAAGTTCATTGTGTATCATGCACGTTCACTCCTCGTAATCAATCGTTATTGATTATCATTCTCATTTAAATATACATCTTCTTCAACGTTTTGACAATAAAAATAACTATTGACATCCGGAAACGTTCGAATTATAGTATGTAAAGTAAACGACATTGATAATCATTATCAAGTATCGTTGTATTAAACGTAAACGGAGGGGCAAATATGGTTCGCCTATATACAGAGAAATTACATATTAGTTATGGTGAACGTCTAATAGTTAAGAATTTAAGCGTTAACATTCCAGACAAAAAGATTACCACGATTATTGGTTCAAACGGATGCGGCAAATCAACGCTTTTAAAAGCCATCACCCGCATTATTTCCCATCAATCTGGCTCCGTCATTTTAGATGGCGAAAACATTTCAACAGAACATACAAAATCACTCGCTAAAAAAATGGCGATTCTCCCTCAGACACCAGAAAGTGCCAGCGGCCTAACTGTTGGAGAACTTGTATCTTATGGGCGATTTCCCTATCAAAAAGGTTTTGGGCGTCTATCGAAAGAAGATTATCAAACGATTGACTGGGCGCTTGAAGTAACCGGAACAAAAGATTACAAGTTTCGTCCCGTTGACTCTCTTTCAGGGGGTCAGCGCCAGCGAGTGTGGATTGCGATGGCTTTAGCTCAAGAAACCGATATTATATTCCTCGATGAGCCTACTACCTACTTGGATATGGCTCATCAGTTAGAAGTACTTGAACTCCTGCAAAAACTAAACAAAGAGCAGGAACGTACAGTTGTAATGGTGCTTCATGATCTAAATCAAGCCGCTCGCTTTGCGGATTATATTATCGCTTTAAAAGATGGAGAAATTGTCAAAGCCGGAAAATGTGAAGAAGTCATTACGCAGGACGTTCTAAAAAAAGTGTTTCATATCGACGCTGAAATTGGGCGGGATCCGAGAACAAATAAACCAATGTGTATCACGTATAACTTATTAAGAGGAGATAACTAAATGAAAAAATTACTGCTTCCATTCATGCTTATATTCGTACTACTTATTAGTGCCTGCAGCAACGGTTCAACTGAAAGTAAAAATGATTCTAGAAAAAACAGCGAATCCAAGACGATCACATATCAATCTGAAGACGGTCCTGTAAAAGTTCCGGCTAATCCGAAACGTGTTGTTGTGTTAGGTTCCTATGCAGGTAACGTACTTTCTTTAGGTGTTAACATTGTCGGAGTGGACTCATGGTCTAAAATGAATCCCCGCTTTGAAAAGAAATTAAAAGGCGTCGAAGAAGTATCAGAGGAAAATTTAGAAAAGATCATTGAATTAAAGCCTGACTTAATTATTGGCTTATCTACTACAAAAAACATTGATAAATTGAAAAAAATTGCCCCTACTGTCACGTATACATACGATAAAGTAGATTACCTTACTCAGCATGTAGAAATTGGAAAGCTATTAAATAAAGAAGAAGAAGCACAATCATGGGTAGACGACTTTAAAAAGCGTGCGGCAAAAGCTGGTTCTGATATCAAAGCTAAAATTGGCGAAGATAGCACGGTTTCAGTTATTGAGAACTTTGACAAGCAGCTTTATGTGTTTGGGGATAACTGGGGACGCGGAACGGAGATTCTTTATCAAGAAATGAAATTAAAAATGCCAGAGAAAGTAAAGAAAATGGCTTTGAAAGATGGATACTATGCGATTTCGCCAGAAGTTCTTCCTGAATATGCCGGAGATTATTTAATCTTTAGCAAAAACCAAGATGGAGATACATCATTTGAGAAAACAGATACGTACAAAAATATTCCTGCTGTAAAGAATAATCACGTATTTGAAGCAAATGCAAAAGAATTTTATTTTAATGATCCAATCACATTAGATTATCAACTAGATTTCTTTACTCAAAAATTTCTTGGCAAGTAATTCATTCAAGAGGAATTCTTTTTAGAATTCCTCTTACTTTATTTTACTAAATTTATTCTTACATGAAAAGATGGGTGTGTTATGAAAAAAGACAATCAGCGTTTCATTCCTTTTTTATACAAATTAATAGGTATGCTGCTCGTATTCATCATAATGTTTGTTTCTTCAATGGTTTTTGGCGCTGCTGACATATCGATAAAAGATGTATGGCTAGCACTTTCATCAAGCAGTGTAAACGAACAGATTTCGATCATCAGAGATATTCGTTTACCTCGTGAAATCGCCGCTGTTTTTGTGGGGGCTACTTTATCAGTATCAGGGGCTATTATGCAAGGTATGACAAGAAACCCACTTGCAGATCCAGGACTTTTAGGGTTAACGTCTGGCGCAAATGCGGCTTTAGCTGTAACAATTGCCTTGATCCCTTCTATAAATTATTTGGGTATTACGATTGCTTGCTTTATAGGAGCCGGGGTTGGCGCAATCCTGGTGTTTGGAATTGCTGCTATAAAAAGAGGAGGATTTTCTCCGCTTCGAATTGTACTAGCGGGGGCTGCCGTTTCAGCATTTCTATATGCCATTGGAGAAGGCTTCGGTATTTATTTTAAGATTTCAAAAGATGTATCCATGTGGACTGCTGGCGGAATTGTAGGCACTTCTTGGGAACAGCTTCAAATCATTGTTCCTTTTATTCTCGGAGGTATATTCATTGCCCTTTTGCTTTCTCGGCAGCTTACTATTCTGAGCTTAAATGAAGAAGTGGCTGTAGGATTGGGCCAGCAAACGACAAAAGTCAAAACCATTTTATTTGTCGTCATGATTCTTCTTGCCGGCGCTTCTGTTGCACTAGTGGGAAACATGGTGTTTATCGGCTTGATGATTCCTCATATTGTACGAGGAATTGTAGGAACTGACTATCGTTTTATTATCCCTATGTCCGCTATCACTGGCGCAGCGTTTATGCTGCTCGCTGATACATTGGCTCGAACGGTCAGTGCTCCTTATGAAACACCGATAGCAGCAGTTGTATCGATGATTGGTTTACCTTTCTTTTTAGTGATTGTTCGTAAAGGAGGAAAAGCATTCTCATGATTCACCCAGCGCTTATTAGAAAACAACGAATAATTATGATGCTGCTCACTGTTTTGATTCTTGGAACGGTTGTGATAGGAATGGGACTCGGTGATGCACCCCTTCCTTACAATAAAGTGTTTCCTACTCTTTTCAGCAAAGGGAATTTTACAGATGAGTTCGTCCTTTTTTCAATTCGACTTCCGCGGATTATCATTACGCTTCTAGCAGGAATGGCTCTAGCTTTATCAGGAGCTATCTTACAAGGTGTTACGCGCAATGATTTAGCGGAACCTGGGATTATAGGAATTAATTCAGGAGCAGGAGCCGCAATTGCTGTGTTCTTTTTATTTTCCCCAATTGAAGCGGGCTCTTTCGTTTATGCCCTTCCGCTGGTAGGCTTTATCGGCGCCTTGTTGACAGCTGGTCTTATCTATCTTTGTGCATATAGTAAAAGCCAAGGACTGCAGCCTGTAAAGTTGATTTTAACAGGCGTAGGTTTTTCAATGGCTCTTTCTGGAATGATGGTGGTGATTATGTCATCAGCTGATCGGGTTAAAGTTGATTTTATTGCTAAATGGATTGCAGGCAGCATCTGGGGGACAGACTGGCCTTTTATATGGGCTCTTCTACCTTGGCTTCTTGTCTTGATTCCTTTTATATTGTACAAAGCAAACTCATTAAACATTTTTAATTTAAATGAAGCTGCAGCTATTGGAGTCGGAATTTCTCTGGAGAAAGAACGTGTAACATTGCTTTTAGCCGCGGTGGCATTAGCGGCAGCCGCGGTTTCAGTGACGGGCGGCGTGGCTTTTATTGGACTTCTTGCTCCTCATATTGCTAAAGGCTTAGTAGGACCGAGAAGTCAGCTTTTTATTCCCGTTGCTATTCTACTTGGCGGCTGGCTTTTGCTGATTGCTGATACGATAGGACATAACATTGCAAATCCTAACGGTATACCGGCAGGAATTATTGCCGCCGTAATAGGTGCTCCTTATTTTGTTTATTTGCTTTTGAAAAAATAATATGCAGACGCGCTTTTTTCAGAAAGCGCGTCTAGTTATTATTTTTTTTGTCTTTCATCTGCAGCGTTCGCTCTAACCTGTGCTTCTAAATCGTCTTGGTCTGCTAATTCACGCGAAAACTCTTCGTCCACTCCATCTGCTTTAGATGCAGGATAATCTGCTACCTTTTTTAATTGTTTCTTCAACTCTTTTTCATTCATAATGAACACTCCTTTATTCTAGACTGTTATTAGTATGCGTTTGTCGTTTCTGCACTATGTGGAGAAAGAAGGAATTTTACCAATAAGACCGAAAGCATACGTAATAAGAAAAAGAAAGGACGTTTTATATGATCATCATTATTATGCTCTCTATTATCATTGTATTTGTTATTTTACTGCTGTGCGTAGTTACCACCTCAAAAGCTTATGATTATAAACATACCGTAGATCCGCTTACAAAAAAACAACACGAAAAAAAGTAGGTGCGCTCGTTTCACACCTACTTTTTTTGTTAGCCCTGCAGTGATTTTAAATCATGATCGTTCAATTGAAATGCTTGCTTAATTTTGTCTTCTAAGTTTTTTGTTACTCTTCTCTTCCCAACTTCAACCAGGGCGATTAAAGAAAAACTGCAGTTCACTGCTTGAGCGAAGTTTCGCTGATTCATATTGTAGTTTTTTCGAATGTTTTTTACCATCTCTTTATCCATTTACACTCACTCCGCATAACTCAATATACTTTTTTTATTCCTCTTCAAGTCACATGTTCATCTAGCTGCCGACAGAGCGTAAGAAATTGCTGCTGCTCTTCTTCTTTATAGCATGCAAACAGTTTTTCAATCCTTTGCTGCATGTCTTTCTCAGCCGCTTGAATCACTTGTTTTCCCTTGTTTGTAAGCTCAACCATAACTTTACGCCGATCTTCTTTTGAATGGTAGCGCTCCACAAGATTCAGTTCATACAAACGTGTAATTGATGCTGTGATAACGCTTGGGCTCGCCTTCATTTCGTCTGCCACTTTGGTCACAGGCATTGTACGTGCACGTTCAACAATCAGTAAAATATGATATTGAAAAGGGGTAATTCTGTAATACTGTAAAAGGCTTTTTACATTTGTCATTACTTTTTTGTTTAAAGATATTGAAATTCTTTGAATTTCTTCACCAAATATCAATGGATCCATCCACCTCACCGCCCCTTTCTCTCCAACATGTTTTATGATGAACTTTTGATTCTATAGCACTTTATGAATTTATACTTTTTGGAGCTGGAAGCATACGAATATCTTCCTCTTGAGCTTTTGATTTCTTTTCTTCGACTACTTTATCTTTACGTACGTCACGAAGGAAGAAACTTAAAATTAAACCGATAACAGAAATCGCTGTTGCCCAATAAAAAGCATCGTTAATACCTTGAATCGTACCTTGCTGCGTCATTTTTCCAGATAAAATCGTCAGCGCTTGCTGCTGAGCTTGATCTTGTGATAAATGCAAAGTAGCAGCTACTTTTTGTACAAATAAATGAAAGCTATTCATAAAGAATGGATCAGACGTATTCATGGAACTGCTGATTTCATTTACATGATATGTTGTACGGTTTGTAAAAATGGTCGTCATTAAACTAATACCAATTGAACCACTTACTTGACGAAGCGTATTAGACATTGACGTTCCGTGACTGCTTAGTCTCTGCGGAAGCTGATTCAAACCGGCTGTCATAATTGGCATCATTAAAAGTGACATACCAAACGATCGGATAATATAAATCGCTAAAATATGATTAAACGGTGTATCCATCGTCAGCTTCGTAAATTCAAACGTTGAAATAGATGTAATAAACATACCAACGATTGCTAGCGGACGAGGTCCCACTTTATCAAACAATGTACCTGAAATCGGCGACATAACCAGCATAACAAGTGCGCCAGGAAGCAACAGCAGTCCTGAATCAAAAGCAGAATATCCGCGGATATTTTGCAAGTAAATTGGAAGCAAGAACATACCTGCGTACATACTGATTGTAATCGCAATACTAATAATATTTGATAGTGAAAAAATATTATATTTAAACACGCGCATATCCAATAGCGGCTTTTCAGATTTAATTTGTTGAAGAACAAATATAATTAAAAGAACTGCCCCGCCAATGATTGTAGAAAGAACAACTGAATCCGTCCAGCCGTCATTTCCAGCTTCACTAAATCCGTAAAGCAATAATCCCATACCTGCAAGTGATGTCACAACCGAAGGCATGTGAACTTTTACATCCTTTGGAGGCTGAATGTCTTTTAATTGAAAGAAAGCAATAATTAATACAATCGCACCTAATGGCACCATGCCGTTAAAAAGGATGTGCCAATCATAGTTTTGAATAACCCATCCAGATAATGTTGGACCAATAGCCGGTGCGAACATCATGGCTAATCCAAAAATACCCATCCCTTTTCCTCGCATGTGAGGAGGGAAAATAAACACAATAATGGTCATAACAAGAGGCGATAAGACACCTCCGCCAATAGCTTGAATTAAACGGCCGGTAAGCATAATCGAAAATGTAGGTGCAATTCCGCAAATCAATGACCCTACTGTAAAACAAACCATTGCAAATAAGAACAAGCGACGCACACCAAATCGTTCAATTAAAAAAGCTGAAAGCGGAATTAACGCCCCGTTCACAAGCATATATCCAGTTAACAACCACTGAGCTGTATTTGCGGTTACGCCAAACTCAGTAATTAAATGCGGGATGGCTACGTTTAGTAACGTTTGATTTAATATTGCAAGAAACAAACCAAGCATTAAAACAATCAATAGCGGAATATGCTTTTTGATGGATCCATCACTTGTGTTTTCTATACTGGCTGTCATCATATTTCCTCCCTTCTTGAACTGTTGTAGTAAGAATTAGTCTTTTGAAATTTTTACTTCAGCGTTCATTCCTGGTAGCACATGCTCTGAATAATTAGAAATAGAGATTTTTACAGGAACCGTTTGAGATACTTTTGTGTAGTTTCCATCTGAGCTTGAGTTCGATGTTAAAGATGAAAGTGAATTAGTTGCATATCCCACTTCTTCAACTTTACCGTCAATTTTTGTACCACTGTCTCCATCTACTGTTACATCTACATCGTCGCCCTCTTTAATATCCTTAAGCTGATCCTCTTTGATATTCGCTACGATAAATAGATCTTTCATATCTACTTCGGTTGCAATTTGCTGTCCAGCTTGAACCATTTGATTTTCTTTTACATTTGTTTGAATAATTTTTCCATCTGTTGGTACTGTAGCAGCTACAGAGCCTTTTTCAGCTTGAATCTTAGCAATTTCAGCATCTTTTGATACATCATTTCCTTCTTCCACTGTCCAGCTTGCTACCTTACCTGCTGCAGGTGCAACTACGTTGTATACATCTCCAGATACTTTAGCGTTATCCGTTGTAATATAGTTGGATTTTTGAACGTAATAATATCCTCCTCCAATTAATAAAGCTAAAATAACGATGATTCCAATAAAATTTGTTACCATTAAGCGACTTCTAGACATTCATTACTCCTCCTTAATACTTCACTAATAAAACTACTTTTTTATATAGCTTTTTCATAAAGATATTATCTCCATCTATTAGGAGATATGTTTCTTTATAATCATCCATTTGGTTAACTACCTAAATAACTTTATCATAAAGATATTTTTTCGTAAAGATATTAATTTAAAAATAATAATGGGGGTTAAAGATAATCGTTTCCATCCTTTACAATTGTTTCATTTTATTTTAGAGTTAGTTTATATATGTCCGTAGTGTACAAGGAGATGGAAGCTAGCATGGATAACAATGTAGAATCAAAAATTGAACACCTTTATCAAATTAACACATCTTTTTTTCAATATATGCGACATTTGGTCGAAGAAACATTAAAAACGCAGCCTTATCACTTAACACCCACTAAATTTTATATCTTAAACTACATTGCCAGCGGTACAAAGTATATGGTGGCAGATATTTCAAATAAACTTCACTTAACCTCGGGCGCTACAACTAGCTTATTAAATCAATTGGAAGAAGAATCTCTCATTCAGCGCGTGCGAGACGAAAAAGACCGGAGAGTCGTGTGGGTTTCATTGACCGATGAATCCAAACAGCTTGTTTCAATGATTACAGAGAAGCGAAATGTATTTTTAAAAGATATGCTAGCAGCTCTAACTGTAGAAGAACAAGAAGAATATTTTCGCTTGTTAAATAAAATGGATGCCCTTTTGAGCGATAAATATGGATTTTCTTATTAGGATACCTAAAGGAGCTCCGTTTCGAATAGAAACGGAGCTCCTTTTTTATTTTAGAAAGCCGAATTCATTAATGTAGCTGCTTTGTCAGGAAAATCGATAAAAGGATTTCGGTTGCCTTGCAATTCAAAAATTGCTGCATTGCGATGTTTTTCATAAAGTGAAACGGTAAATTCTTCATGCCATTTTAGTAAAAGAGGAAGATCTACTCGTGAAAAGTCAATTTTATTATGATAGCGAATTAAAAAATAAAGCGTAGCTCGAGCGACAATTCCTTTTCCATATTCGGGTTCAAACTTACCTTTTTCTGATTTGCCGCACCCTTCTTTCACATCTGATTGCTTAACTTCCGGTGTATAATCCGGGAAGTCAATATAAGAGGAATTACCTCTTCGGCTGTTACAAGAAGGTTCACACGCAAACAAATGATGCAAATCGCCTCTCATAGGCTCTTGTTTTCCAAACCAAGATTGTGGGACAACGTGCTCACAGTTTAGCAGTATATCATTGCTTGAAACAGATGAGTGACTAAGCGACTGAAGTGCATCAATATCTTGCTGTATCGCTTCTAACGGATCCATACCTTTCCCTGAATACAGACTCTTCAGCTCTCCATTCTCCTGTAGATCCACCCATGGATATACATATTTATGCGGCGAATAACTCAGCAAATGCTGATGCGTTTCCGTTAACAAAGCTTGCATGGCTTCTCTTTCAAAGAGAGTACCTCGATAATAAAGATTTTTACTCTCTTCATCCGTCTTTTCATCATAATAGCTTCGTTTGTTTACGTATTCGTGATAAAGGGCTTTTGCCTGCTGTTTTTCCACCATTAATATATCTAAACTGCTTTTCATCCCATCACCTCTGAAGTCATTTGACGTTGAATTTCACGCAATAGCTTTTCAACAATGGTCAAGTGCACAAACCCGTTTCCTACTTCTCTTGGTGATTCATTTAATGGAAGTGTTCTTCTGATTAACTGTGCGTAAAGCTCTGGTTCTGTAAGTTCTCTTCCAAACGTTTCATTTGAAAGAACTTTTATCAATGCCAAAGCTCCCGCCACGTGAGGCGTGGCCATAGAAGTTCCGCTCAGTGCGGCATACTTTCCATTCAAGTAGGTTGATATGATCTTCTCTCCCGGAGCCACTACGTCCACTTCATTGTTTGAGTTGGAAAATATCGAAGAACGTTTCTTTAGATCAACCGCTCCTACGCTAATCACTTCATTATATGAGCCTGGGTATGCAAACTCATCTGTGGAGCTTTCTCCATCTCCTTCATTTCCCGCTGCGCAGACAACTAAAATATTCTGATCAACAGCATCCTGAATCGCTTCATGCAGTTCAGGTACATCGGCCGGACCTCCAAGTGACATTGAAATGATATCTACTTTTTGCTGGATGGCGTAGGTAATACCTTGAATAATCCATTCATATTGACCTGAACCATTCCCATCAAGTACTGTCAGAATAAGTAAATTCACTTCGGGAGCCACTCCTACAACGCCCGCTCCATTATGCGCTGCTGCAATTGTGCCTGCTACGTGAGTACCGTGACCACTATAGTCTTGATAAACATCAGGATTTTGCTGATCATCGTGCGTAAAATTTCTTCCTCCAATAATTCGTTCCTGCAAATCTGGGTGTGTAACCTCACAGCCAGTATCCAAAACCGCTACGGTTATTCCCTGTCCTTTTGTTTGCTTCCATACTTCCTCTGCTCCAATTAGAGCCACTCCTTGTGGGGCTTCATTAAATTGACTTAATTGTTCAACTACTTGAAATGGGATAATGCGCACTTTGCTCTTCATTCAGATTCCCCCTGCAGGATTAAATGGAAGCTAGTTCATGGTGGGATCACTTTTAATCGCTTATTTTTGGAGCTTACTCATCGAGGTTTGTTGCTTCTAAACTTATTATAACACAAAAACAGAACACATGTTTGTATTTTTGTGATTTTTTAAAAAAATAAACAAAAAGCAGAAGCGAAATTTCCGCCTCTGCTTTTTGTTTATTGTTGGTTTTTAGAGGAATCAGGAACGGCACATTGCCCATCTGCACAAAAGGCATCATCTGCGCCTTCTGGAGAAAGACTCTTCAAAGCGGGAGTCGGATTTTCTTCTTCCCATACTTGTTGGAGAGCTCCTACAAATGTTTCGACTGGCTGTGCACCTGAAATCGCATATTTTTGATTAATAACAAAATATGGAACACCGCTAATACCATATTGCTGAGCCGTTGCTTCATCACTGCGCACTTCATTTGCGTATGCGTTTTTATCTGCGAGAATTTGACGTGCTTCTTCTCGGTCAAGACCTGCATCTTCTGCAACAGCAATCAGCGTCTCTTCTTCACCTAGATGTTTTGATTCAGTAAAATATGCATATAAGAGTTTTTCTGTAATAGCTGCTTCTTTTCCTTGAGCTTTTGCAAATTTAGCTAAACGATGAGCGTCAAACGTATTAGTTGGCTTCATATCGTCAAAATTAAAGGATAATCCCACACCAGCTGCCTGCTGTCCGATCCCTTCATTTGCCTGCTTTGCTTGTTCAATGGTCATTCCATATTTAGCAGCAAGAGCTTCATTAATCGTTTTACCAGTATTAACTGAAGCATTTGGATCTAGCTCAAAGCTTTTAAATTCAACCTGCACGTCATCTTTGTGTGCAAACTGCTGAAGCGCTTGCTCTAATCGACGCTTTCCAATATAACAAAAAGGACAGACAAAATCTGACCAAACTTCTATTTTCATCGTGACACCTCTTCAATTCAAGATAATTCTTATCGTAGCATACCTTTGAAGAATTTCCATCATAACTTGCTCAAACAAAGCAAAAAACACGGTGTTGATTTACATACTAAGTGTATTGAATCAGCACCGTGTTTTTATCTCACTTATTTTAAATTCATTGCTTTTAAAAGATCATCATGTAAATACGTATTTTCATATTAGCTAATCAATACTTGGTGGAACTTCAAGCCAGCCTTTTTTAATCATAATTTCCGTCGCTTCGCTTGCATATTGAAACGCATCTTCTCCTATCAGCATCATTTTAGCCACAATATCTCTTCGAAAACTAAATGCTGCTCCAAATGCCTGACTTCCAATACTAAAATTACTTAGTAAAATATCGCATGTCAGCATCAAACGATCAGAAAAAGCAGGCGTTTCAGAAGTCGTGATGCTTCCTGTTGAGGCAACAGAAGGTGAAATATCGTCTTGTATAATTATTTCTTCTAGACGCGTAATAATCTTTTTACTGAGCTCTTTTCCTTTCAAAAAATGCTTTTTGACTTCGGTATCTTTAGCCGTTTGAGAAAAAGCCTTCATTAACTTCATCCCCACAATGTTTGTTTCGACCCCGTGATAAAGCTGAGCTAGCTCCATCGTATTTAATACTCTTTTATCCGCAAATACATTTAAGCCGCTCAAATATTTTCTGTCAGAAACAAACTCAACAGTGGTTGGCATCGGAATATAGGGTGGACGTGATAAAATCCCTTTTTTCAGTAAATACTGCGTACAGGAATCATAACAATGTTGCGTAATCTTTGTTAAATCTTGATAAAATTTCACCACATCTTCTCTGTAGGCCTTACCTAAACTTAATGTATACATCCCCATACTAATTTCTTTAATAACACGAAGAAACATAATATCAAATCCATTAGTAAATAGTTTTGGAGCCTGTATGTTTACGTCTTGAGATGAAAGCCCGGTTGGCACTACGGCTCCTTCTTTTTCAAATATTGTTTTTATCTTTCGTATGTATATAATAAGCTGCTCACGCAAATCTGTCATAATTGTTTTAGCATCTTCATCGTCTGCATGTTCAATCATATAATCCAACAAGCAAATGATTAACGTTTTCTGCTGATATGTCATCCACAGCGTTCCAATTTCACTTGAGGTAATACTAGGTTTGTCAGGCACTGTTACTTTCCTCCGCTTCTTGAGCTTTGTTGAGTGCTTTTATCGCTCAAAAGAGAACATACTCATTGTACGTTTACTTACCATTATGCTATCCAACATTCTTTTTTTTATTTAACCCGCTGATCTATAGTTTTTGAGCAACAAAAAAACAGCTCCGCACTTACAGAACTGTTTTTTATCTTAAGCACGAAACGAGTACTCAACACCTGTTAAGTCCTCAGATACGCTCCATAGTTTTTCCGCTACGTCCGGTTTAAATAAAACATCTCCCATCATATCTTTTACAGGATATCCTTTTTTAGCATCTTTTCCGTCTGGCCCAATATATGTACCGCCTTCTATTGATTCAGTGGCTGCATAAAGAGTAGGCAGCGCGCCCATTTCTGCAGATTGACTAAATAGCTTGACTAAAAATTTCAACAAGCCGTTTGGTTCTTTGCCTGAACCGCGTGATAATAGGTTTGTATTTGAAATACCCGGATGTACAGCGGCACTAATTGTCGTTGATCCGGCTGCTTCTAAGCGAGTTTGCAATTCTTTGGCAAACAATAGGTTGGCGAGTTTGCTTTGTCTATAGAACTTCATTGGACTGTAGCCTTCTTCTCCGTCGAGATTATCAAAATAGATTTCTCCAGAATTAGCGGCTATACTGCTTACCGTTACGACACGTGAATGTGGAGTGGCCGTTAGTAAAGGAAGCAGCAAGCCCGTAAGTGCAAAATGTCCTAAATGATTACAGCCAAACTGCAGTTCAAATCCGTCTTTCGTTTTGCTGTGAGGCGGCACCATCACGCCTGCATTATTAATGAGAAGATCCAAAGACGAGTATTGTTGAAGAAATTGATTGGCAAAATGCCGAATAGAGCTCAAGTCACTAAGATCTAATGACATAATAGTCACTTTAGCATTTTCGTTATCTGCTTTAATTCTTTTCTTAGCTTCTTTCCCTTTTGCTTCATTACGCACAGCAAGAATGATTTCTGTTCCGCGAGCTGCTAGAGCCTTTGCAGCTTCAAACCCAATACCGCTGTTTCCTCCCGTTATAAGGGCAGTTTTCCCCGTTAGATCAGGCATTCGTTCAGCTGTCCATTTTGTTTTCATATAAAGTTCTCCCTTTCAGCTATAGCTGCTTTTCTAGAATTTACGCGTCTCGGTCACATACGTTTTTAGAAATTAAAGTATGTATAAATTATAATGTCTTCAAAACAAAAGGGACAAGCTTTTAAAAAGCTTGTCCTTTTTATATGTTTATGTGGTTCGCGGCGAATCGTAGCGCCCAAACCAGTCGTACCTGTTTGTGGATATCCATTTGTATAGCGGACTAAACGCTTTTTTCATTAATGGTAAATGCAGAAGCACACCGATTGGACATGTAAGAGGCAAAACAGCTAAAAGCCGTCTGACCGTTTCAAATCCTGCTAATACTCCCCCTTTTTTGGTGACCATATGAATTTGATCATATAAGTCTCTTCTTTCTTCTTTTAAGTAGCTATACTCCGTTCGTTCAATGTATTGAACTGGAATCCACTGGATTTGGTTCGTCCAGTCCAGCGCCTTAATTATTTTTTTTACGTTGTAACATAAAGGACATTCCGCATCAAAAAATACTTTGTGCTTCATTGTTTCCACCTTCCTTCCCTTCTTTCTTTTTCCTTAGTTTATAAATACCCTTTTCTCATTTTTAATAACCATCATTAAGAGGCACTTCTTGTGCAGCAAGAGGCACTTCTTGTGCAGCCTGGCTTTAAAGCGAACATTTTTTGTGGAGTTTCTTTTGTGAAGCCGCGAAAGAAGATAGGATTTTTTTATAAAATATCACTTTTTTGGTTTAAAGCGCTAAAAACATGTTAGAATAGATTTCATATTGATTTGAAGCACTAGATGCACGCATTTAGTCGCATACTAAAAAGAACTGAATAAATCCAATGATAAAAGGTAAAGGTAATGTCTTCATAAACTTATCATGGAAGTAGGTTTATAAATAACGATGAAAAAAGGAGGGCTGGGTGATTACTTTTATCCATTTCATATAAGCTTTTTTACGTAAGGATGTGTAAACGATGAAAGATAAGTACATGCTGTCAGCTTCAGGTATGTATATTAACTATTTTCTACTTGGCATGGTCAATATCATGCTTGCATCAAATATGTCATTTTTGACAAAACAATTAAATACCGACGGTGCTGGAATCAGCTATATCATTTCTGCTATCGGAATTGGAAAATTGCTTTCATATTCTCTATCAGGCATCTTGTCTGATAAAGTCGGACGAAAACCTTTGATTATTGTTTCGTCTCTGACGATGGCTATTTTCTTAATTGGCATTCCATTATCGCCAAATTATCAAACAGCCTTTATCTTTGCCATTATTGCTGGTATTGCAAACTCTGCTATGGACGCTGGAACATACCCTGCTTTGATTGAAGTTTTTCCTAAATCTTCAGGTTCAGCCAGTGTTCTTGTAAAAGCATTTATATCAGCTGGAGCAGCGCTTCTGCCGTTTATGATTGCCTTTTTTGCGGATCGTGATTTGTTTTATGGGTATGCTTTTTTCCTTCCCGCTCTTATTTATTTACTAAATATGATATTTATGTTCAAACTGCCTTTTCCCAATCATAAACGCGAACAGAATACAGTTCAACAGCAAAGTACAGAAGAGAATAAATTTATCTCTCCTCCTAACATGAAACAAGAAGGAATCGCTCTTATTGTGATTGGATTTACTTCTACAGCTCTGTTTACAGTGGCTCAAATTTGGCTTCCTACTTATGGTCAACAAGTATTAGGTATGGCTGAAAGCAGCTCGGTTCGCCTTTTAAGCTACTACAGCATCGGAGCTTTAATCTCTGTTTTAGTATTAGCCGTATTATTAAGCAAAGTGCTTCGTCCTGTAACGGTTATTCTCGTTTACCCGATGATTACCCTTATCGCTGTACTTACGCTTCTATTTGTTAAAGTACCTGCTATTGCAATTGCAGCTGCTTTTTTCATGGGATTTTCTACGGCTGGGGTCTTTCAATTAGCGATTACCGTTATGACCGAGCTTTTCTGGAACAAAAAAGGAACGGTTACAGGAATTGTAGCGACCGCTGCTGGATTAGCTGCAATTTTATTGCCTTTAGCAACAGGGCTCATGTCTAAAACGGGACATATTTCAATTATCTTTATCTTTGATGCGATGCTTTCAGTAGTAGGTATGGCGGCGGCGGCTTTTGTTAATTACCGCTACCGCAAAATTTTAAATAAAAAGCCCCGCGAACAAATTCAAGAAACAGCCTCATAAAAAAGAGGCTGAGGCAAAAGTATTTTAGAGAAAGTAAAAAAAACGAACCATTAATGAATGGTTCGTTTTTTGTTATGGTGAACGTATGTGTCATTTCTTTAGGTCCTTCTAGCAGTTGATTGGAGGGCAAGGTGAAGACTCCTGCGGGGAAAGTGGAACAGATGAGACCCCGCAAGGAGGCTCATCGGCCACCCGCGGAAAGCGAAGACTTGCACGGAAATCAACTGCGGTGTCACAAGCAGTGCAGCTCATGCATACTATTTGTTTGTCTTTAGATTAGATTAATTTGGTAATATCTCAACCTCTTCTTAACTTTTCAGCTCACTTCCTCAGCTGATTTTTGCTTCATCAATAGAAACATTACACCTGAAACAACCGCAAAAACAGCTAAAATGTAAAAAGTAGAAGGCAACGGAATCACGCTAACTAGTGACCCCATAGCTAAGCTGCTGACAACTGCTGAAGTTTGTATAGCTGTCATATATGCCGTCGTGGCTAGTCCAATTTGACGCGGGGCCAGTGACTGAGCATACACCATGCCAACTCCCATTGTAGCGGATAGAATGAAAGCATAAAATACTTGAAGCGCAATCAATCCACTCAGCGGTAAATGAAGGCTTGTTAAAACAAAATAAAGCACTTGGCAAGCTATGCCGATAACAAAGAAGCGTTTGACTCCGATTTTATCAGAAAAATAGCCTCCTAACGGCATAAATATTAGTTCAAAAACAGACGTAACGGTAAAAAGAATTCCTACAATCGAAACGGATTGCTTTAACGTATCCGTTATATACAGCGGCAAATACATAGAACGTCCGGAATCACCCGCAAAAATGAAAAGAGCTGCTACGAATACAGCTATTAATACAGAAGGTATACCAGCTGGCGCTTTTGAAGATGCATGTGCTGAAGGTTGAGGCATACTGTCTTCTTTAAGCGCAAAAAGAACCCACACTAAAGTTGCCAGCGATAACAACCCTGATAGTAAAAATAAAAGAGTATACCCTCCGTGGTCAATGATTAAAGCTCCGAGCATCGGTCCAAAAATATAGCCTTGTGAAAATGCCATTCGCACAGTACCGGTAATCGTACCTGCCTGCAATTTACTTTCTTCCTTTTTAATAATAAAATCATTCAGCAGAGCAAAGAAAAAAGAAAACGCATTAAACCCTCCTATAGCAAGTAAAATGAGTGCTATTGTATAAGAATGCGTAAACGCTAAGGGAACTCTTGAAATGGTTCCAATCAGTAATGCCCAAATAATAAATGGCTTTCGTTTTCCCCATTTGTCTGATAAAGAAGCCAAATAAAACGAGACGATTAAACCAAGAATGCTCATTGGGACAAATAAAAATCCTGCTTGAAACGAAGTGGCGTGCAATGTATTTGTTGCCCAAACCGTTAAATAAGGCATAAAGCCGCCAACAGACAACCCAATAATAAATAATGAAATAAAAATCGTTCGAAAATCCCGGTCTGTAAATACAATCTTTATGCCTGATACAAACGAATTTTCTGCTTTCGACATAAACTCATTTCAACCCTTTCTATCCAGCTGTCAAACGTTCCATTTTCGCAAAAAAACGCACCTTTCTTCAAGAAACAGTAGAAGAAAGGTGTGTAAATGAAGGTTATTTTCCAATTTGTACAGCAATTTTTTCTTTTTGTTCTTCCTTGTTAATCAGCTCTTTGAATTTAGTTAAAAGAGGTGCTTTTAATTCTTCATCTTTTAACGCAAAAGCAAGGGTCGTAAAAATAAAATCTAATTTTTCCCCTGCATCATAACGTTCGCCTTCGAATTCGTAAGCATAAATAGAACGGTCTATATTCATACGCTGAATAGCATCCGTTAGCTGAATCTCCCCACCTTTTCCAGCTTCCTGCGTTTCAAGATAATCAAAAATGTCAGGTGTAAATACATAGCGTCCAATAATTCCTAAATTAGACGGAGCTTCTTCGACTGATGGTTTTTCTACAAAACCATTCACTTCGTATAATCGGTTTTTATTTGCTTTTGGATCTATAATCCCGTAACGATGAACGGCTTCTTCCTCTACGCGCTGCACGCCGATAACCGACGATCCCGTTTGGGTATACTGGTCAATCAGCTGTTTTAAACAAGGCTGATCTGGGTCTGTTAAGTCATCTCCAAGTAAAACTGCAAACGGTTCGTTTCCAATAAATTGTCGAGCACAGCCAATCGCATGGCCAAGGCCCCTCATTTCTTTTTGACGAACGTAATGAATATTCGCTAGTTCAGAGATATGCTCCATTTCCTCTAATAGTTCGGTCTTTCCTTTTTGATGAAGCAAGTGTTCTAATTGAATATTATGGTCAAAATGATTTTCAATCGCTTGTTTTCCGTTTCCTGTAACAATTAAAATATCTTCGATGCCTGATTTTAAGGCTTCTTCCACAATAAATTGAATGACGGGCTTATTTACAATTGGAAGCATTTCTTTTGGGATAGATTTTGTAACGGGTAAAAAACGAGTACCTAACCCTGCTGCTGGTATAACTGCTTTTTTTATAGTCTGCATATGATTTACTCCTCTCTGTTAGTTATCTAGCTGTCTTACATCTATTACGCTTTAACAGGCACCATCTTGAAAATTTCTTTCACACCTTGCTTGTATCCTCCCGCTGAGCGAAGTGATTCTCCGATTTGTTGTGCATGCTGTTTATATGTGTGAGTAGTTAAAACGTCGTTAACTGTATTTTTGATGAGCTCAGCAGATACATTATTTTTATCTAATTTCACGCCTGCTCCTAACTCCTGCACGCGATCGCCCACCATAAATTGATCCACTGCCATTGGAATAATGACAAGCGGTGTATCGTAGTATAATCCTTCACTGCTGCTGTTCATTCCGCCGTGAGTAATAAATAAATCCGCACGTTTTAAAATTTCTAGCTGCGGTACGTATTGTTTTACAACGAAGTTTTCTGGAATGTGTGCTAATTCTTCAGGTTTTGTATTTTTACCAATAGATAAAATAACTTTACCCTCAAAATCTTTTAATGCTTCTATACATAAGTTATAGATTTCTAGCTGCTGATTAAAAATAGTTCCCATAGAAACAAAAATAATTTTTTCATTTTCATTTTGTAAGTAAGAAGGATCTTCAATATCTAATCTTTTAACAATTGAAGGACCAATAAACTTGTACTCACTCGTAAATTCAGATACGTGCGGCTGAAAGAATTCTGACGTAAATATTAACGTAATATCCCCTGGATTTGACATAATGTCCATGGAGTCTTTTAACTCCGTATTATATTGGCTGTTGAACTTATTTAATGATTTTTCGAATTGAGGATAAAAGGAAGATTGGTCAGGTTCTGTTTGACCACTTGGCATCATACAAGTTGCTAACTCCTTATTTAACGCAAACGTCGTACATAGAGAAACCTTTGGAAGCTGAAGAAGGTCGGCCACAGCGGAACCTGCTAAAAGGTGATAATCATAAAGTACATAATCATATGTTTCATGTTTCGTTTCACTCATAATTTTAGTAATAATATTTTCAGATTCATTTAAAAACAAATTCATTATTTCATAGCGGTCATAAGACTCTTCTTTGGTCATACGGTTGCTCATATCAAGACTTGGACGAAAATCTTCGTATTCACGAAATTCCGCTCCTGCTTTTCGGATTTTTTCAGCATAGTCTTCAATGCCGTAATAGACGACCTTCTCCCCTTGAGCCATTAATTCTTTTACAATTCCTAAAGAAGGGTTCACATGTCCTTCACCTGGAAAGCCTATTACTAATACATTTCCCATAACATCCATTCCTTTCAATTAGTTAATAATTAAATCACTTAATTATTCATTTGGTGAATTTATTGTATAGAAACTGAATTTACTATAAATTATCTTTATCGTAAAGTCATTAAGCGTTTTCAACTAAAAAAAGGTTAAATAGGCTCATTTTGGAATATAGTTATAAATTAACTCAAGAAAAACAAATATTGTAAAATTTATCTTGTTTGTAAATAGATGTATGCGCTTCAATATGATGAAAATAAAAAACACACCTAGCTACATTAAGCATAAGGTGTGTTTTTTATTTAGAAGTTATATAACTCCCATATATCTGATGTTTCTGAACCAATATACCAAGCTGCCGCCCCGCCTAAATGATAGTCATTAATTAATTTAACCCGGCGCTGCATAGATGCTTTGTCTTCGAGCCATATTTGATGCTTCGTACCATTTTCGGTGTATTCTACATAGTACTGAGAGGCTTGGCTGTCCCATTTTTTAGTTAACTTTTTAGAAGAGATAATTGCTTCGGCTTCTTTCATCGTTAAGTCTTTTGTGACAACTTTTTTGGTAGATAGATCCGTTTTCCATTCTCGCGTATAAAAAGGAACTCCCAGCAGGATTTTGTGTGCAGGTACATCTTTCATAAGAAGTTCTGTTCCTTCTTTCACCCAAGGCAGCGAAGCCACAGACCCTGGAACCTGACTTCCTCCCCAGTGTTCTTCATAACCCATCATAATGACGTAATCTGCCACTTGACCAATCTGTTTTCGATCAAAGCTTCCTGACCAAAACGGATCATTATTCTCTCGTGTTACGTCTACTGAAACGGTCATACCATGAGGCTTTAACGCTGCTTTTAATTCTTTAATAAATAAAACAAAATCTTGTTTGTTTTTGATATTAATATTTTCAAAGTCAACGTTAATACCGTCACTGTTTGTTTTCACAAGCGAACTTTCGACTGACGATACAAGCTTTTGCCGCTTTGCTTTATTGCCTAGGACGTCACTTGTCAGCACATCATCGAAATTGTTACCGATGAGCGGCCAGACTTTTTTGCCGTTTTTGTGAGCCGTTTGAACATACGATGGATTTATAGAAGATGAAACAACTTTGTCACTCCGCGTTAGCGTAAACCAGCGTGGTGAAACAACGTCTAAGTTCTTTTGTTTCATCGATTCTGCATAGCCTGCTGTTTTTTCATTAAAGCTCCAGCCCATAACTACTGGCTGATGCTTCTTTTGTGCTAAATCAGATTTTTTGATCCAGCCCTTTTTCCCTTCCAAAAGCTGTACTTGTACATAGTAATCAGGAATAATAAGCATTTGTCCAGGCTTAATATTTGTTGATGATAGCTGATTTAACTTTGTTAATTCAGTCGCTTTTACACCGTACTTTACAGAGATTTTCCAAAGCGTATCTCCTGATACTACTTTATGTAACAAGCCTTTTGGTGGTATTTTCAGCGTTTGCCCCGGAGTTAGCTCCGTCGTTTTTAGCTGATTTTGCTTTATTAGCTCGCTGACTGTTACACCATATTGTTTAGCTAGTAGCCATAGTGTATTTCCTGGCACTACTTTATGGGTGATAACTTGAGCTGCATCTCCCGCTTCAGATGAAATAGCAGGAAATTCTTCTCCTTTTTTCACTGTCTGAACAACCGAAGAATGCAAAGATGGAGAACGATACACATTTACATTATCACCTTTGACAGTGCCTACTGAAGAAGCAGCGTCTCCTTTACTTATTGGGGCAAATCCTCCACTGAAAAGACAGAGAATAAGTAGGCTCATACATATTTTCTTCATTTGATAATCTCGCCTCCCCACTTTTTGACATCACCTGTCTAGTTTACTACTCCTATAAGATAGAATCCTAGAGGTACATTGTGGTAAAGAAACGTTTGGGTATACGTCAAACTCAAATAAAAAAGCTTACCGTCCGATGACGATAAGCTTTCGTTTCTTATGCATTTCCCACTACATTTTGATCGTTAATATCCATATCAATTGTATTGGCGGTACTGGCACTGCTTGTAATATTCATAAAGTTTCCTGTGTTCCCGCTACCAGAACCGACTGTTGTAAAAGCTGTACTCTTTGGCTTAATAGCCAGACAATCACCAAACTCCACTGAAGATGAAACCAATACATTCGAGATATTTACGGCTCCTACTACCGATGGCATCTGCCTCTCCTCCTGTTCACTATCTATCTGCTATATGATATGAGCAGAAGGCTAAAAAGTAGCTTTTTCATCTTTTAAATTTTATTAAGGATCAATTCGTTTATACCTTGATTCTGCAAACATATATACTCCGTATGCCATAAGCCCGATTGATACGATAGCCAGCAGTACAGACCCAAAAGGACGCTGCGCTACTTCAGCAAGGGCTCCATCTAACCCTTTCGTTTCGTCTGGATCCGCTTGAAGAGCCGTGCGAATAAGAAAGAAGCCAATAATCCCAAAGACGATACTTCGAGCAATAATACCCGCTTTTCCAATATGCCCGCTCCATCGCCACTCTTCTTTTGACATTTCGTTTTTCTTTAGTTTTTTTAGGAAGCGTCCTGAAAGAGCCCAATATACTTGTCCAATCCCAAAGATAATAACGCCGATACCTGTAAGCGCAATGATGGTTTGCCCAAAGGGATAAGATAACAGCTTGGCTGATACCGTTTGATAATGCTTACCTGACGTATGAACGTGAGCATGAAGCAAAATTTTTACCGAACTCACACAAAGACTAATATAAAACGTGGCTACAACTAAATAGCCTAAACGAGTAAAAGCGCCTTTTACACCATGCCCAACGTGGTGAGGGTCAAAAATAGCAGAAATGATTTGCCAAAACGCATATCCACTTAAACCTACTGCCAAAACGATTAAAATTAAAAATCCAAACGGCTGCTTTGCAATTGTGTGTAGGGCCCCTTGAGAAGTAACTAAATCGCCTTTTAATCCGAAAGCTGTCTGGATCGCTAATATACCGATGACAAAATAGACCACACCTTGAGCTACATGACCAAACCGTGAAAAACGCACGACAAACGGCTTAGTGCGTTCTTTTAAGCGATGTAACTTTCGACCAAACGTATCTTTTTTAACAAATGGAGATTCACCCATACGTTTCCTCCTGCTTTTTGAAAACAAACTTTATTTTATAAAACACCTGAAAATAAGCGAGCAAATGACTCTTTCGAACGTTCTACTAAGCTTCGCTTGTAAAATGCTACTGGTTTGATCAAATGACTGTCTTCCATATCTTCTTCGTAATTTTTAATGAGCGTTTGAATCGTCTCTCCCTCAATTAAAAATGCATTCACTTCAAAGTTTAGATGAAAACTTCTCATATCCATATTTGCGGTACCGACCGAAGCCATATCTCCGTCGATAATCACAATTTTTTGATGCAAAAATCCTTTTCTATACGAATATACTTCAATTCCACATCGAAGAAGTTCGGCAAAATATGATCTTGTTCCATATTGAGTCAGAAAGCCATCATTAATTTCCGGCACCATAATTCGTACTTCTACACCTTTTCTAGCCGCAATACGAAGAGCAGTTCTTATAGCTTCGTTTGGAACAAAATAGGGGGTAGAAATCCAAATTGACTTCGTCGCGCTTGTAATCATTGTATAATAATAGTCGCTCATATTTTCCTGCGTATCTGGCCCTGTCGCCACTACCTGAACGAACCCTTCTCCTTCAACACGATGAGGTTTTGTATACGCTTCATTATGAATTAAGCATTCTCCAGAAACGTATTCCCAGTCAAACATAAAAATTGAGTGCAGCGTTTGAACAGATTCACCTCTTAACATCAGGTGGGTATCTCGCCAAAAACCGATTTTTTTATTTTTCCCTAAGTACTCATCTCCTACATTTAGTCCTCCTACAAAACCTACTTCCCCATCAATTACAACTATTTTACGGTGGTTTCGAAAGTTAAATTTTTGATTAAAAAATCCATACTTAATAGGTAAGAAAGGATGCACTTTAACATTCGCTTTCTTCATTCGCTTAATATCTGAACCCGATAATGTAAAGCTTCCCATTGTATCAAACGTAAAGCGCACTTCTACACCTTCGCTTGCTTTTTTAATTAAAATATCAATGATTTCTTTTCCTAACGAATCTGAGTGAAACATGTAGTATTCCATATGAATAAAATGTTTGGCTGACTGCAAATGCTTTTTGATTTCGTTAAACGTTTCTTGCCCATTCTTAAGGACGTAGGTTTTTGTATGAACATTCATCTTTGTCAAAGATACACATTGAAGATACTGAGCAAAGTAACGCTGATGAGATTGAAGCGTTGATAGATCAGGCGTCGTTTCTTTATCTGCCATCTTTCTAAGCATCTCTCGGTTATGCATACGCTTTTTTTTGAACATATGCCCCTTTAAATAGAGCTGTCCTGAATACAAATAAAAGAAAAAGCCTGCAACAGGGAAGAAAAAGAGGACATACATCCAAACCAACGTACTTTCAGGCGTTCGATTTTCAAGCATAAGTGAATACATACAAATGAAAATGATGACACCATATAATCCAACTAAGGCATACTTCCAATGAATATCAATAGAGGTAAAAAAGAAAGCATAAATTGAAAGTAAAATAATAAATAAAAAAATAAAGTCCAACCGGCGTTTTTTCATAAAAGCTCTCCTAAAAACAAACTGTATTGTATCACTTGCCTACCTTTCATATGAGGTAGTATATGGAATACACAGAATTCTTATCATGCATGCTACATAAAATGTACATATATTTGCACAAAAAGCAGTTTAGCCGCTTAAGCAACTAAACTGAACTACCTCAGACAAGCATCATTCATATACCTATACCCTGGATGGTAAAACAAAAAACCTCCTTACAGGGAGGTTTTTTCACTGGCTTTTCAAGCATCGATGCCTTTTTATGAGTTAGTATAACCAGACTCTTTTTCTTTTTTAGGCCAAACGAAATTAGAAAGAGATAATAAGAAATCAATTCCTACAATAACTGTCCAAACTTCCACTACATTTTGCAGCACATTAGTTTTTCCATTTGGTACTATATACATCATCGCCGCTAAAAGAGCTGCCCCAATAGCGTAAGCAACAAGATGCTGTATCCATGATTTAAAATAATGCTTTGCATATTCTATTCCATAGCGCCTACGAGGTTTTTCTCCGCTTTTCATCACATAATATTGAAAGCGTTCGTCTGCCCATTGAATCATACTTTTTCCAAAAGCAATCGAAATTCCAATATACACGGCTGCAATAGCGTGAGCATAAGTCGCTGTAGCACCTCCGTAAAGGTCTATGCTCGTCACAATCAGAAGAAAAAAATCAACAACAGGTGTTAAAGCTAAAATAAAAAAACTGAGCTTTTGTTTTTTAAACATATACCTTGTTGCTAATCCTAAAATGATGACTATCCAAAAAGCGATTTCACATGCAATAATCATCCAGGCTATTAAATTCAAATAATCCCCTCTCTTCCTCTCGTTCAACGAATAGATAATAGGTTTTAAATAAAAAATTTTATGCATAAGTTTATTTTTATGTATATACATCCTGCTTCATAACCCTACGGCTTATTCCATCCTCAGCTGAGTTCTAAGATCCATTGAAACGTATTTGCTAGGCGGGTCTTTTAAATCGATATCTATAATACTCCCAGCTCATTCCTACCGCGACTCCAATCGAATAGGCTAGTATATCGCTCCATAAGAAGCCATACCCCAAAATGAGCCCTCCTAGCGCAGTCTTTCTTATGTCATCAATCCACGGAGCGTGATACAGCTGTGTAAATTCAATGAAGTAACAAAACACTATAGCAAACATACCAATCATTTTTGTCTTCCATGTAGGAAACAAAAAACCCGCACTGACAAAAATCATTAAGGCCCATAACGAATCTCCCGCATATATATTTATGATGTGAGGAAGATGCGCAGTAAGTTTTCTTGATAAGAGGCCTGCTCCCATGATCACAATAGCTAGAAGCAGATATACCCATCTATTTCTTTTATTCATTTCAAACTCCTTTTTCTTAAATGCTCCGTCACAATAAGCCTTCACTGTATAATTTTATCAGAACCGCAAACTGTTAAATACCTCTTTTTTTCATTTTTTACAGCTTCCCCCTATGTATATATGACAAGTGTCATAGTTTCTATATGACACGTATGTCTTAAATAGTCAGAAAAATCCCTTTATACTGAGGATAATATACGGTGATGAAAGGAATTTCATATGACTATACAAAAACAAAAGAATTTACGAAAACAAGTTGCACCCTTTGAAAAAGCAGTAATGAAAGACAGCATAAGACAATTGATTAATACTTTTTTACCTTTTTTCACACTATGGTTTCTCGCTTATGAGAGCCTTTCAATTTCTTATTTGTTAGCATTTCCGCTAACTGTTATCGCAGCAGGGTTTTTAGTAAGAATATTCATTATTTTTCATGACTGTTGTCACTACTCTTTCTTTAAGAGTAGACAACACAATAAAATTCTCGGAACAATTACCGGTGTGTTAACGATGTTTCCTTACAGTCAATGGGGACATAGCCATGCCATTCACCATGCAACAAGCAGCAACTTAGATAAAAGAGGTACGGGTGACATTTGGGTGTTAACCGTAACGGAATATAAAGAAGCGTCTATTTGGAAAAAAATCGCTTACCGTATCTATCGCAACCCGTTCGTTATGTTCGGCGTGGGACCTATATATGTATTTTTGATTACAAACCGATTCAATCGAAAAAATGCGAAGAAAAAAGAGAGAATGAACACGTATCTTACAAATGTATTGATTGTTGCATTAGCAGCAGCGACCTGCTGGTTGGTAGGTTGGCAGGCGTTTGTATTAATTCAAGGACCGATTTTCTTCATTTCAGGTTCAATTGGAATTTGGCTGTTTTATGTACAGCATCAGTTTGAAGATTCTTATTTTGAAGAAGATGAGCACTGGGATTATGTAAAAGCAGCCGTTGAAGGAAGTTCATTTTACAAGCTTCCAAAACTTTTGCAATGGCTAACAGGCAATATCGGGTTTCACCACGTACATCATTTAAGCCCAAGAGTGCCCAACTATAAGCTTGAAGCTGTTCATCAACACACACAGCCTCTTCAAAATGTACCAACCATTACACTCGCAACAAGCCTTCGCTCTCTTCGATTCCGTTTATGGGATGAAGAAAACAAAATGTTTGTGAGCTTTAAAGAAATAAAAAAACGCTCAGCTGCACCAAAAGCAAGCAGAATTTCTTCTCAAACAAAAGCAGAACTTTAATAAAACAGTCAAGCTTTCAAAAGCTTGACTGTTTTATCTATTCGCCTAAACTTATTTCATTTTACTTTGTGGTAAACTAATAGTGTATTTTAACAAACAAATGAGGTTCTTTATGAAAAAATATACGTTTTTCCAAAAAATCACTGGGCTATCTCCTTACATATGGACGGTATTTGCCATTTTACCATTTTATTTTATCTTACAGTCTTCATCCATGAATCACATTATTCTTGGCTCTTTACTAACCATCTTATTTTTTATTTTCTATCGTTTTGCATTTGTTTCAACAGACAAGTCCGTTTACGTATGGACGGCTTTATTAATCGTCATTTCCTTAGCCCTAACAACGATTTTTAATTATATTTACTTTGCCTTTTACTTCGCTTTTTTTATCGCTTATTTTATTGGAAATATCCAAAAACGGCTCGCTTTCTTCACTTTGTATGCTGTTCATTTGATCAGCACCGTTATTTCGGTAAACTTTAACGTTGTTATGCAAGAAGAGATCTTTTTAAAACAGCTGCCTTTCATTTTTGTAATTTCCATTAGTGTAATTGTACTGCCATTTAGCATTTATAACCGGAAGAAGCGAGACCGGCTGGAAGAACAGCTGGAAGATGCAAATAAACGTATTTCTGAGCTTGTAAAACAGGAAGAGCGCCAGCGTATAGCTCGCGACCTGCACGATACGCTAGGACAAAAGCTGTCTCTTATTGGTCTAAAAAGTGATTTAGCAAGAAAACTTATTGCAAAAGATCCTGAAAAAGCAAAATCTGAATTAAAAGATGTCCAGCAAACAGCGCGCACGGCTCTTAATGAAGTGAGAAAAATGGTTTCTCAAATGCGTGGAATTCGCCTTAGCGAAGAACTAAAACGCGTTCAAGAGCTTTTAGAAGCTGCCGAAATTACGTTTGTAGGAGAAAAGGATGTTTCATTAGAGAATGTGTCTTTGCTAATTGAAAATATTCTGAGCATGTGCTTAAAAGAAGCCGTAACCAATGTGGTCAAACATAGTCAAGCCACCGTTTGCACGATTACTTTACATCAGTCTGCAAAAGAAGTAGGCATAACGGTAGAAGACAATGGAGTGGGTATTAATACGAAAAAAAACTGCTGGGAAGGAAACGGACTTTTAGGAATGAAAGAGCGGTTGGAGTTTGTAAACGGCCATCTTGATATCTCCAGTCAAGGGGGGACGATTATTCATATTACAGTTCCAAACATCGTCAAACATATTAAGGAGGAACAATTATGATTCGAATTGTCATTGCCGAAGATCAGCAAATGATGTTAGGAGCTTTAGGCTCTTTGTTAAATTTAGAAGATGACATGGAAGTTGTCGGAAAAGCTTCAAATGGGGAACAAGCGGTATCACTTGCTAAGCAGCACCAGCCAGACATATGCGTAATGGACATCGAGATGCCACTTAAAACTGGGCTTGAAGCTGCAGAGGAACTAAAAGATTTAAACTGTAAAGTCATCATTTTAACAACGTTCGCTCGCTCTGGCTATTTTCAAAGAGCTTTGAAAGCAGGCGTAAGTGGCTACTTGCTAAAAGATAGTCCGAGTGAAGAACTCGCAAATTCAATTCGAAGCGTGATGGCAGGCAGACGCCTCTATGCTCCAGAATTAGTGGATGACTTATATAGTGAATCTACCAGTCCTCTTACTGCTAGAGAGAAAGAAGTATTAGCTCTAGTAGCTGATGGAAAAAACACAAAGGAAATTGCTGACGAACTATCTATTAAGACCGGAACAGTGCGCAACTATATTTCTACCATTCTGGACAAACTCGAAGTAAAGAACCGCATTGAAGCCATTACTCGCTTTAAGGAAAAAGGATGGTTCAAATGAAAAAAGCATGCATCAAACCGAGATGCATGCTTTTTAATCATTTGGCAATTTATCGTACCCTAATTTGTCGATGATCACGACATGCTCGGGGAATTCATCAAGCAGCTGCTGTTTTGCGAATAATTCAAAGTCACGGAAATCAAAGCCTGGTGCGACCATACATCCTACCAGGGAAAACGTATTCTCATTTGCGACAGAGGAACCGAAAATGGTATCTCTTGGAACTAAAAATTGAGGAACTTCTCCATTTTCTAAGTTTGTACCTAGTTTTACTTCTTGATAGGTTCCGTCGCGGTAGATAATATGAATGGTTAAAGAACTTCCCCCATGATAGTACCATAATTCATCTGATTGCAGCCGGTGGAAATGCGATACATCGTGAGACCTTAATAAAAAGTAAATACTCGTATATAGAAATCGTTTGTCATCAAACTGAGATGACACTTCTTTATCAGAAATTTCATCATTAGAACGATAGGTTTGTTTATAAAACCCTCCTTCTGGATGAGGCTGCAGCTCAAGCTTTGAAATCCAATATTCCCAATTATGTAAATCCATTACGTTCCTTCCCTTCCTTTTTTCTTTTATCATTAACTACATCATAGTAAATCATTCTTTCTAACACAACAAACGGCTTCATTATTCCATTAGGAAAATGAAGCCGCTTACCACCGGTATCTTATCATTACATCCTACCCTTTCTGTTAGCACGGCTATATCTATACCTGCTAGAATGGCAGCGATGAAATAAATACGTCATATACAAATCTAACTGAAATCGATCTCCCTCAATGAAACATTGAAACGGCTGTTCTTTATCTTGATAAATTTCCGCAGATGAACGCTGCTTAAACGGGACAATATTCATCTCTTTTCCCCCTCAGACAGATGTGCTTTTTAGTGTAAATGCTGATGACAAACGTAATATTTTTTGATAAAAGTGAGGGCAGCCTGTGCATCTTGAATGCCAAGCTTTTTACAAACGCCCGCTAACATGAGCAGTTTGTACATAACCAGCTTTTGATTATTGGTTGCCAGTACGTAATAAACAATCGTATTAGCAACTGCCCGCGGTAATCTTATTTTTTTCAACTCATATAACGCAGCAGACGAAGACATGCCTGCTTCGTTTAAAATTTGCTCGGTTGTGTACGTCTCCAAATAGCGAGCAAGCTTTCTTTCTTTATTGTTAAATATACCTTTAGAATCGTTCATTTTCTCTCCCTCTGTTATTTTAATAATCCATTAAACGCTGCATTAATTAGCCATAATGCGATAGCTCCCCCTGATAAATAAGTGCTGAGATAGAATATTAGCTCCATATACCTCCCTCCCATTTCTATCTTACCCCTTCATTTCTCTAGCTGCAGTGATATTCATCACAGTAAAAAGTGTATTGTTGAGCTGCCGAATAGCTCCGCAAAAGAGCTCGTGAGAAAGGTCTCACGAGCTGCTTAGTTAGCATTTTTATTTTCGGATAATGCGTTTAAAAATCATAATAATTAATAATACAACCACAATAACAAGCAAAAATTTCAACATGAGTTGTCCATCCCTTCAAATCAGTAAATCGTCTTTCATTAGTAAGTAGTTACCCTGTTTCGTTTTTTATAAACTGCTGACTGCTTATTTCATGCCAAAAATTATATAATAGTAGAAAATGAGCTTAAATTAGCCCTACATATAAAACATAAACGGGAGTATAACCATGACTGACTATCTTCAAACATTTCTGCTTGAACATTTAGAAGCAGCAGAGCTTATTAGTGTTCTCTTGAACATCCTTATTAGCATTACGGGCGTATTTCCAAGCGGGCCCCTTACGTTCGTAAACGTAAAATTATTTGGTTTTTGGAATGGATTTTTACTTTCTTTTATTGGAGAAGTTTTAGGTGTAGCTCTCTCTTTTTGGCTGTACCGAAAAGGTTTCCGTACACTTGTTCATACCAAAACACCTTCTCACTCCAAGTGGCTAAAGCTGCTGCGCGTACAAGGGAAAGAGAGTTTTATATTCATTCTTTCTTTGCGATTACTTCCCTTTGTTCCATCAGGCCTCATTACATTCTTCAGTGCTGTAGGAAAAGGCTCCTTTGCGGTATTCATTTCTGCTAGCGCACTTGGAAAAATTCCAGCGCTTTTTATTGAAGTTTATTCGATTTATCATATTTCACAAGGATCTATGCAAGGAAAAATCATCTTAGTAGTTTTATCCATTATTTTACTTTTTTATATAAGTAAAAAATGGAAGAAAAAAGCTTAACAGACTATAAAAAGGGAAGACTATCTAAAAATAAGTAAAAACATTATCCTATGTAACTGTAATAAGATAACGTATTGGAGATGGTCCATTGATTTTCCTTTTGGTTTCTGCAAGTATTATTGTTCCTATTATCATGCTTTTTTTCTCACTAAAGTGGAAAGGAGCAGAACTAGTTTTTAATACGCTAGCCCTTCTTTCAGCGCTAGTATTTGGAAATATAGCCGCTGCTTCTATCTATCGTATCTTAAAAAATCATACTGTTTTTATGACGAGCATTCATGCAATCTTTTTAAATTCAGCTTTTTTATTAACCGGTGCATACCTTGGAATCTATGTATTGTATAAACTGTTAGCTCTGACCTTACATGTAAAAAGCCGTTCTTTTAAATAAGAACGGCTTTTTACATTAATGAACAAATTCCATTTTTTCTTCAATTTTATGAAATTTCTCATAAAATTCCTGCGCTGAAATCGGTTTGGAGAAATAGTATCCCTGCACTTCATCACATTTTTCTTTATGAAGAAGTTCTACTTGTTCAACTTCTTCTACACCTTCTGCTACGACGGATAGCTGCAAACTTTTGGCTAGTGTAATAATGGCTCTGACAATCGATACTTCCGTTGTATTAGGATCTAAATCTTTAATAAAAGACCGGTCAATTTTCAGCGTATGAATAGGCAGCTTCTGAATATAGCTGAATGAGGAATATCCTGAACCAAAATCATCAATCGAAATAAATACTCCTGCATCTTTTAAAATTTGTAGCTTTTCGATTGTTTGCTCAACATGCTTCATCGTTACACTTTCCGTAATTTCAAGTTCCAAATATCGTGGTTCTAACTCTACTTCACGCAAGACATCTAACACATAATCAACAAAATCCGTTGTACCAAAATCCACGCTTGATATGTTCACACTCATTTTTAAGGGAGGAAGTCCTTTCAGCTGCCAATACTTATTTTGATGGCACGCTTTTTTTAATACCCATTTCGTCAATGTAACAATAACGCCTGTTTCTTCAGCAATTGGAATAAATTCTGCGGGAGAAATAACGCCCATCTCGGCGTGAGTCCACCGGATCAAAGCCTCCACTCCAGCAATATGGCCACTTTGAATATTGACTTTGGGCTGATAGTGAAGCTCCATTTCACCCAGCTCAAAAGCCTTGCGTAAACCATCTTCAATTCTCATTCTTCGCGTAGTATGAACCTGCATTTCTTTTTGATAAAACAGATAATGATTACGCCCTTGTTTTTTGACTTCGTACATCGCTAAATCAGCATGGCGAACTAGCACTTCAAGCGAACTTCCATCTTTAGGAAATAAACTAACTCCAATGCTTACCCCTAAATAAACATCTCTCGACAGCACTACAAAAGGAGTGGATAAGCAGTCATTTAATGATTGACAGATTTTTCTTACTTCTTCATCCGTCCTATCATGCAGTAAAACTAAAAACTCATCTCCTCCAAAACGCGAAAGAACATCTTGGTTTCTTAGGCAACTCTTCATTCGATCGACCACCTGAAGCATAAGCTGATCTCCAGCATGATGACCAAGCGTGTCATTTACCTGTTTGAAACGATCGAGGTCTAAGAATCAGAAATGAAGCTTTTTTCTTGAAGCAGCTGCTGAATCAATGGATTTCTCTACAATGTTTGAAAACATACTTCGATTTGGTAAATCTGTTAGCATATCGTGAAAAGCCATATATTGAAGCGATTCTTGAGCTTTTTTCTGCTCCGTTACATCTCTAGTTACTGTCTGAAAAAGCGTCTCTCCATTAATTTGAATGAGCGTAGATTTCACTTCTAAAAAGAGTTCCTTACCTAACGCATTAAACATTTTCAACTGAGCTAATGGAGGTCTTGGCTCATCTTTTCTATCTCTTACTGCCTTCAATCCTTTTTTAATATCAGGAACTTGTTCAGATGAAAAGAAATCATATAACGATTTCCCAACGAGCTGGTCTTCGGTTACTCCTAAAAGCTGAATCATAGCATCATTCACGGACACGACCTCTTCTTCTCGATGGACCATAATTGCCAATGGAGAGGAGTAAAACAAGTTTTCATAACGATTTTTTGCTTCAATCAACGTTTTTTCCGCTTCACGCTCTTGCGTCATATTGCGTATATACAGCATATACTCAACCGTCTCTTCAATCGCTACCGCCATCACCGTTATCTCAACCGTAACTTCTCTATTACTTATCAAAAGGGAGTGCTCAGTCCGTCCGTCTTGTAGAGAAGAAAATTTATAGAAGGGCAGCAGCTTAACAACATCACTCCCGATTACATCTGATGCTTTAAGAGAGAAAAGCGTTTCTGCTGCATAATTGAGCGATAAAACATGTCTTTTTTCATCAATCACCAAAATAGCATCCAGGGCAGATTCAAAAAAAGCCCATTTTAAAACTTCTTGTTTTTGTACGCGTCGATCCATAAAAATGGTTAAAAACACAGCCGTAAATAGGCAGACAACAAAAAAAATAATAACGGCGGATAAATATAGTGGATTTAAAGCAAAACCGTTTGATTGTTCAGGCATTGGCATTCCTGAAAAAGAAGCTGCCTGCATACCCGTATAGTGCATACCAGCAATAGCAATGCCCATAATAGTAGAACAAATAAGCTTAGCAAAAACGGTAAGCTTCCCTTCATTTAGCTTTGAGTAAAAACCAAGCCACAAAGCTGTATTAGAAGCAGCAACAGCAATAAGAATAGAGAGAAAAACGACAAATGGATCATATGAAATCATAATGGGCTCCATTGCCATCATGCCGGAATAATGCATAAAAACAATTCCAGCTCCCATAAAGCTCCCCGCAATGGTGAGTGCCTTCATGCTTTTCTTTTGTTTGTGAATGAGGTAAAGGCCTATATAACATCCTGTTATCGCTCCCAAGATTGAGAGAAGAACAAACCATAAATTGTATGAAACATCTACGGGCAAGTGAAAAGCAAGCATGGCAATAAAATGCATGGACCAAATGCCTACTCCCAATGTAAATGCCCCGCTGATTAACCAAAACTGAATAAATTTTGCCCGGGAAATTTTCACACGATTAGCTAACCCAAAAGAAGCGTACGCCGCAGTAATAGCGATAAGGAAAGAAAGTGTAACGAGTAACTCATTGTACGTCCCTTCTAGTAAATGTGTATGATGATTCATTCATGACCTTCCTTCAATTCGTTCTTTTCTTTGTTATCGGTTAAGGCCTAAAAATATTTACTATTTCAAAAGAACTTCTGTTGGATTTACTTCTTACTTTTTGAGCGTCCTGACAATATCGCGCTCACTTTTTCTTTATTGACGGTGTATAAACACGTACAATCATCTGACTTATACGCCTCTTTTAATTGAAACGAGAATTTTTTTAAAAGCGTAATTGAATCTTTATTATTAGGATCGACCTTTGCTTCAATCTCCCGTATATGAAACTCTTCAAAAGCTTTTTCTAGCAAAAGGCAGAGCGCTTCTGTCATGAGGCCTTTTTTCCAAAAAGGTCTGCCTAAATCATACCCAATCTCTGCTTGCTTTTTACCATAATCAATACGGTTTAGACCGCAGGTTCCAATGATCTCATCGGAAGTCTTTAATCGAATAGCATAGCGTATTGCTTTTCCTTCTTTCGTCAAACTTTGAAGAAGTGCAATCATGCTTTCCGCTTGATAAAGCGTCGTAAAGGGCTCAATATTCATATATCTCGTAACCTCTTCATCCGACCAATATGCAAAAACTTTAGAAGCATCTTTTTCTTGAAGAGGAGATAAATATACCCTCATCTATGTTCTCCCTCCTTTTGATGGATGATGGAGCAAGACATTTTCATCTGCGCCTCTTTCACATCTTAAAAAATCTCACATGGTGCACGGAACATGTGAGATTTGACATTTAACTATTTTTTGATTGTGCATCGCGCAGCTGCGTATATAAACGATTAATTGCTACAGTCATTGACTGTTCATAGGAATGATGATCATAATAAACCGCTATATTTTTTAACATTTCATATGTTTGATGATCAAGCTGCACCTCAAGCGTAATTTTTTCGTCAATTGTTGCTGTTTGCAAATGATGAGGCAAGTCCTCTTTTGTAGACACTTGCTCTGCAATATGAATTGCTTCTTCTACTGTTTCAATTCGGCCGTACTGATGCACCCATCTTCTGCCCATTTCAATCGTATCTTTTACAAACTGACGATTGGTAATGGTATCTTTAATATTAAATTGATGATCCGCCACATATACAGATTGATACAAGATTACACTGATCACTTCGTCTTTTAAATTTAATTTTCTCAGCTCATCAATTAAATCCGCTATATATTTAGGTAAAGGACTAAATGTCCCTCGCACTTCCTTAATTAAATCCATGGCAATGGATTCAGTTGAATTGCGTTTAAATGCTTTTATAATATCTATCATTACATGTTCGTTTGCCATACATACACCACCATTTATGAATCGAATAATTTCATGCTCCTTGCTAATTGGCATAGACATTCACTATTCGTTTAAAATATATACTATTATTCTATTATATAAAAAATATGAATAAGTTGGTATAGGATGAATGATTTATCATTATTTTTTCATAAAATTTTATGAAAAAGAACATGTTTATCTATTACTAGCACAAATCCAGCACTGCAAACAACGGTCTCGCCAAAATCTGAGAAGACAAGCATTTATTATTAGTACATGTGAGTTTTTCTTTGATGGAAGACATTAAATAAAAAGAGACCAAACTACCCCCGCTTATTGAAATGGTCAAAAGATTTTTAGATGTTAGATGACAGAAGGTATCCAATATCAGTAATCAATCTCCTTCCCTGTTCATTGTCACTTAGTCCATCTATCAAAACAACGGCATAATACGTTTCGTTACCTCGCATGAGAATAGCACTATCATGTTCCGCTCCCTGTAGTTCTCCAGTCTTATTCGCAGCTTGAAACGCTGATCCTATACGTGCTGGAAGCTTATGCCGAAACTGCTGCATTTCTAGCATTCTCATTATTTTTTCGCAACTAGATTTTCGCAAAAAGTTTCCTTCACATATTTCCTTTAGGCACTTTACTACGTCAGAGGCACACGTATAATTATCAATTCCTTGTTTCACAGCTGTTTCGTCCATCATATAGCGGTTTAAAACGGTTTTCTTTAATCCTAGATTTTTAGCACATTCGTTAATTTTTTCAAATCCTACTAAAGAAATGAGCTCATTTGTAGCTGTGTTGTCAGAAACCATTATCATAAGGGCAAGCAGCTCTTCCACTTTAATATGTGTTAACCGCGGAAGAGCTCTAAGTACACCTGCTCCGCCAACCGTGTTTTTTTCCATTCTTCGAATGACAGATGTTAAAGCCAAGATGCCCTCATCAATTTGACGAAACGCTTCTATTGCAAGCAGCAGCTTGATTGTACTTGCTGCTCGTTGTTGGATAAAAGAATTAATCTGTATGGATTCTTTCCCTTCAATATGAATCCGTATAAGTCCATTATTACTCCGTTTCCATTTCGTAACTGCATCTTCTATTTTCACTCTTGCTTTTTCCATCATTTTGTCGCAGCTGTTTCAATATAGTTGGTACTCATTATCTTTTGATTGTATAAGTGGCAGGCCACAAAATGATTTTCTTCAACTTCCTGCCACTCTGGTTTTTGAGTCTTACAGGCTGCTACTGCAAGAGGACAGCGTGTATTAAACACGCAGCCAGAGGGAGGGTTAATGGGGCTTGGCAATTCTCCTTTAAGAACAATCCGCTTCCGATTATCCTCAACGTCAGGATCAGGAATAGGAATAGCTGACAGTAGAGCTTGAGTGTATGGGTGAAGCGGTTTTTGATATAGCTCCGAACTTGTTGTTAATTCTACTAAATGCCCTAAATACATAACTCCAATACGACTGCTTATATGCTTTACCATCGACAAGTCATGTGCAATAAATAAATAAGTTAACCCTTTTTCTTTTTGGAGTTTTTTTAATAAATTAACTACTTGAGCCTGTACAGATACATCTAAAGCAGAAATAGGTTCGTCTGCAATAATGCATTCTGGATTTAACGCTAAAGCTCTCGCAATCCCTATGCGCTGGCGCTGCCCGCCGCTGAACTCATGAGGATAGCGGTTGGCATGATCACGATTTAGCCCCACATCTTCTAGCAGCTCATACACCCGGTTCAGCATTTCTTTTTTATTGGAATAAAGTCCGTGAACCTCCATTGGTTCTGAGATAATCTCCTTTACGGTAGAACGAGGATTCAGTGAAGCATATGGATCTTGAAAAATCATTTGCATATTACGATGAAAAGCAAATTTCTCTTTCTCTGATAGCTCATGCACGTTTTTCCCTTTATAAAGCACTTCTCCTGATGTACGGTTATACAATCCAATGATTGTTCGCCCGGCAGTGGATTTTCCGCAGCCGGATTCACCAACAAGTCCAAAGGTTTCTCCTTTTGAAATATAAAAAGACACGCCGTCTACTGCTTTCAAAACCTGCTTGTTCGTAATTGAAAAATATTTGCTCAGCTGCTTTACTTCTAACAAATGCTTCGCTGTCATAACTGCCACCTCCTAATAATAGCGCCGGGCTGCGCACAGCTCTTCTTCATAAAGCGTTCCTTTTAATTCAATCAGTTCGACGGTTTTACCCGTTTTAGGTGAATGAAGCATTTTTCCTCTGCCATAACAAATACCAACATGGTGGATAGACCCCTTCCCTTTTTCATAAGCGAAAAACAATAAATCTCCGGGTTGAATAGAGTCTAATCCTACTTCTTTGCCTTTCCTTGCTTGATCGGTGGCATCTCTTGGAATAAGATAGCCGTTTGCTTTATGAGTAGCATAGGCAAACCCGGAACAATCATATCCCCAAGCACTCATACCCCCCCATAAATATGGAAGATTCAAAAACTGTTCTCCTGCTGCAATAATCATATCTCCAGTTCCTTTTGTTGTTTTACGGTTTCTATCCTCTATTACAACAGCATCTTGACGTTTTATTCTCCCAGTGCCAACCGGTGTTTGAACCTCTAGCCATTCTTTATCTTCTTTTAAAAGAGGCAGCTGCGTTTGATAACTAATTTGCAAGGCTTCTTCCGCTAGCTGCAGTGTCGCAATCGCTGCTGATACCACTGCCGTTGGTTTATTTAATGGAGAATATTCAGCTTGGGAAATCAGTTGGTGGAAAGGAACCCACCCGGGATATCCTCTTTCATCTTTAGAAGAAAACTGAGAAGGAATAACGATTTTTGCCCATTTACCTTTCAGTTCCGTTACATATACTTCTTCTCCTAGTAACAGCTGCGTTTGAACTAAATTTTTCTCACAAAGCTCCAACCGACGTGTATACGTTAATTGCTCCAGCCATTTATCTAGTTGTACTGGGACACTTGTTGCATTGTCATCTATTTCTCTGCAAGAGTCACAGGAAGTCCACACAGTCGCCACAGCCACACAAACGTAATACGTTTTTTTATCCATCACTTATTTCTCCTCCCTGTAGGTTTAACCTTCAGCGTTCGACTTTATCTTTTGGTAATGTAATACCGGATTCAAATTCCACCATTTGTTCATAAGTCGACATCGTGGCATAACTTCCAATTCCCACAGCTGTTTGAGGCGAGCAATGCCCGATGCGAAACCCTCTCATAACAGGCTTTTTTAAAGAAGTCAGGTAACTTGTTAATGCCTCTTCTAGTGAAAGCGACTCTGTACGTTTTTTAGGATAGCAGTTATGGAAATCTCCGATAAGAATTCCCGCTGCATCCTGCAGTTTATTGGCCATATACAGCTGTGTCATCATGCGGTCAATTTCATACGGCTCTTCGTCAATATCTTCAATAAATAAAATTTTATTTTTCGTATCTAGTTCAAATGGAGTGCCAAGCGTGCTCACGAGCAAAGTCAGATTTCCTCCTATCAGCTGACCAGTTGCTTCTCCTTCACAAATAGTGTCGAGCGGGCTAATTTGATCCGTATAGTAAAAAGAACGGTGAGAAAATAATTGATAAAAAGCTTGCTTCGTCTCTATATGAACATTTTCTTTTCCGATATCCGACGAAAGCATTGGCCCGTGAAAGGTAACCAAACCTGTGCGCTGATGAATAGCGGTATGTAAAAACGTAATATCGCTATATCCCCAAAAAATCTTTGGGTTTTGCTTAATTAAATTGTAGTTTAATTGCGAGGCAAGCCTAGCAGTCCCGTACCCTCCGCATGCACAGATAATTGCCTTTACTTCCTTATTGGCAAACATCGCATGTATATCGGCTGCTCGCTGTTCATCAGTCCCTGCCAAGTACCCGTTTTTTTTATATAAATGCGCACCCGTTACTACGTTTAATCCTATTTCCTTCAAATATTCTAGTCCTTTTTTTAGATTGTGCTGATTAGGCGGACTAGCAGGTGCAATAACAGCTACTGTATCACCTTTTTTTAATCGTTTTGGTTTGATCATTTGCTACACTCCTTTTGTGTAAAGAAATGAAGAAAGTGAAACTTGGGTCAGAAGGGAATTGAAATCCCCTCTGACGAAAAGTTCCACTTTACTGTTTATCTGCCCACTTCAAATCTAAATAGCCAACAGGATGACGAACAATTCCAGATACGTTATCTTTTATTAAAAACACATAGTTGTAGAAATGAATAGGAATGATCGGCATCTCATCAAATAAAATACCTTCTGCTTTATACATAAGCTCAAAACGTTTTTTATTATCAGTTTCATTCATAGCTTGTTTAATTAACTTATCATATTCTTTATTGCTCCAAGCTGTACGGTTCATTGAATGACCCGTCTGGAAGCTCTCTAAAAAGTTGATTGGATCTGCATAATCAGCTAAAAACGAACTTCGTGACAGCTGAAACTTTAACGCTTTTTGTTCTTCTTGGAAAACATTCCATTCCATATTGGCAAGCTTCACATCTACACCTAGATTTTCTTTGAACATTTGCTGAAGTGCTTCTGCTATTTTTTTATGTGTATCGTCTGTACTGTATGTTAGCGTAATAGCTGGCAGCTTTTTATATCCTTCTTCTTTCATTCCTTTTTTCAGAAGTGCTTTTGCTTCTTTGCCATCTGTTTTTAGTAAGTCGCCGCCTGTTTTACGGAAATCCTTTCCATCTGCATCTTTAAATCCGTATGATACAAACCCGCGAGCTGGTTTTTCTTTATTTTTTGTAACAAAATTAACAATTTGATCTTGATCTACAGCCATTGCGAATGCTTTACGGATATTTTTGTTTTGAAAGGGCTCTTTATCTAAGTTAAAGCGATAGAAGTAAGTTCCCGCTTGGTCTTCGATATGAACATCTCCATCTTTCAACAGCTTTTCACTTAAATCCGATGGAATTTCAGAAACATCTAGTTCTCCATTTTGATACATTTGGTATTCTGTGTTTGTATTTTCAACAATTGCCCATTTTACCTTATCGAGCTTTACATTTTTAGCATCCCAGTACTGATCGTTTCTTTCCATTACTAGATTACTGTTATGCTTCCATTGAGTTAATTTGAAAGGACCATTAGCGACAAACGAATCTGCTTCTGCAAACCATTTCGGATTTTTTGTTGCTACTTTTTCATTAATTGGAAAAAACGCTGGATTGGAAACTACGCTTAAGAAATAGGCTTGCGGACTTTTAAGCGTAACTTCAAAAGTTTTGTCATCTAGCGCTTTGACTCCTACTTGATCAGCACTGCCTTTACCCGTATTAAATTCTTCTCCACCTTGAATGAAATAGCCTAAAAACGCCGCTGGAGAACCAGTCTTAGGATCTAACAGCCTCTTCCATGCAAACACAAAATCACTTGCTTTTACGTCATCTCCATTTGACCATTTAGCATCTTTTCGCAAATGAAATGTATAGACTTTTTTATCGTCAGAAATATCCCATTTCTCGGCCATTGCTCCTTCAGGCTCATCGCTTTTTCCTAAACGAGTCAGCCCCTCCATTAAGTTATTAAGCATATTCCATGAATATGAATCAAACCCAATAGGCGGATCAAAAGACGTAGGTTCTGCGCCATTATTCATATAAAGGACCTTACCGTCTTCTTTTGCTGTACTGCTTTTCTTTTCTGGCTCCGCGCCTGAATCTTTTGTGGCCGTACAGGCAGCAAGTGCAAATATAAGTACACACATCATTAGTAAAGACCCTATTTTTTTCATCATTTTCCCCTCTTTCATAAGTTCGCTATTCATCTATAAATCTAGCTTATAGTTGTTACAAATTTTTGGGCTCTCTCATCTTGAAGCCAGCAGTGCACTTGGTGACTTTCTTTCAGCTTTGTCGACGTAGGATACATGCGATCACACACTTCCATTACGTAAGGACAGCGAGGTGCGAACGAACATCCAGATGGAGGTGCAAATAAATCGGGAGGTGAGCCTGCAATAGGCACAAGCTCACTTTCGTATAGATCTAACCGAGGAACTGAACGCAGCAATCCTTTTGTATACGGATGCTGCGGCGTATAAAAGATGTCTCTTCTTGTTCCAATTTCTACAATCTTTCCTGCATACATTACGGCAACACGGTCAGCTACCTGAGCAACTACACCTAAATCATGGGTAATTAAAACAATGGAGACATCCGTTTTCTGCTGAATATCCTTAAATAATTCTAAAATCTGCTCCTGTATCGTGACGTCAAGGGCTGTGGTAGGTTCATCAGCAATTAGCACTTCGGGGTTGCATACAAGGGCCATTGCAATGACAATACGCTGTCTCATTCCCCCGCTAAATTCATGGGGATATTGCTTTAGGCGTTCTTTAGGATTTGGAATTCCGACTAGCTCCAGCATTTCAAATGCTTTTTCTTTGGCTTTTTCTTTTGAAATGTTTTCATGTTGCATAATATTTTCTGCAATTTGCTCACCTACGCGAAGAGTTGGATTAAGCGCAGTCATAGGATCCTGAAAAATCATCGAAATATCAGCGCCTCGAATGTCTCGCATTTTCTTTTCTGATAGTTTTGTTAAATCCTGGTCTTTAAATAAAATAGAGCCGCTTGTGATCCTGCCCGGAGGTGTTGGAATTAACCTCATGATACTTTGAGATGTTACGCTTTTTCCGCAACCTGACTCTCCTACAATCGCTAGGGTTTCTCCTTTATGTAAATCAAAACTAACGCCTCTTACAGCTTGAACTTGCCCTCCGTAAGTTGAAAACTGTACGTGTAAGTTTTTGATTCGGATTATTTTTTCCATTTGCTTACCTCCTTAATTTCGGATCAAGTGCATCTTGCAGTCCGTCTCCAAGGACATTAAAAGCAAACATGGTAAGAGAAATAAAAAACGCGGGAAAAAACAAACGCCACCAATAGCCTGATAGAATCGTTGATAAACCATCGTTTGCCATTACTCCCCAGCTCGCATAAGGAGCCTGTACACCCAGCCCTAAAAAGCTTAAAAAAGCTTCAGCAAAAATGGCAGTTGGTACGGTTAGTGTCATTTGAACGATAATCGGTCCCATCGTATTTGGAAGCAGATTTCGCTTAATGATACGGCTTGTTTTTGTTCCAAACGTTTTGGATGCAAGCACGTATTCATAGTTTTTTATTTGCAATACTTGCCCCCGTACAATTCTCGCCATCCCGATCCAACCTGTAACGGAAAGTGCCACAATAATCGTAGAAAGCCCGGGTCCCATGACTACCATTAGTAAAATTACCACTAATAAATAAGGAAGACCGTATAAAATTTCAATTACGCGCATCATGACATTATCTGTTTTTCCTCCTTTATAGCCTGAGAAGCCCCCGTAAATGACACCGATGATAAAATCAATAAGCGCTGCCATCAGCCCTACAAATAAAGAGATTCTAGCCCCGTACCATGTCCGAGTGTACATATCTCTGCCTAAGTCATCCGTTCCAAACCAATGACTAGCTGAAGGAGGAAGGTTTTGCTCTGTAAAAGAGGCTTTCGTTACGCTGTAGGGTGAAAACATAGGACCGAATATAGCCATCACAACGAGGATGACTAAAAAAAAGAGACCCAGCATGGCCAACTTGTTTTTTACAAGCCTGCGCCATGCATCATGCCAATAAGAAAGACTCGGCCTTATAACTGCTTCGGCTTCAGATTTCTTTTTTTTCTTTGGCGTAAACCACTCATCAGGAATTTGCTTATACTCCTGTTTTTCCAGCACGTTATCCCTCCTTCTTATACAGTTTGATTCGTGGATCAAGTATTCCGTAAGCAATGTCTACTAAAAAAAGCATAATGATGAGAATCGAACTGTAAAAGACCGTAGTGCCCATAATTACGGGGTAGTCTCTCGTATTAATACTGTCCACAAAATATTTCCCCATGCCAGGAATAGCAAAGACTTGTTCAATAACAAATGTGCCAGTTAATACGCTGGCTGCAATCGTTCCAAGAACTGTTATAACAGGCATTAAAGCATTTCTAAGCGCGTGTTTAAATACAATTTTCATTGGCGAAAGCCCTTTTGCACGCGCTGTTCGAATATAATCTTGAGTCAGTACTTCTATCATGCTTGAGCGAGTCAAACGTGCAATAATAGCCATAGGACCTGTGGCAAGAGCTAGAGTCGGAAGAATCATATGTAAAGGGCTCGTCCACGTAGCAGCGGGTAAAATTTTAAAATTAACAGAAAGCTGTTGAATTAACAACGTGGCCATAACAAAATTTGGAATCGACAATCCGATAACTGCTATGCTCATCGCAATGTAATCAATTATTCCGTTTCTTCTAAGAGCAGCGATAATGCCTAGTGTAATACCGGAAATCACCGCAAGAATTAACGTCACCATTCCAAGTTCAAATGACACGGGAAACCCTCTTCCTAAAAGGTCGTTAACCGTTTGAGACGGCTGTTTAATAGAAGGACCAAAGTCAAAGGTAACAATGGATTTCAAATAAAGAACATATTGCACAACTAGCGGCTCATCTAAGTGATAAAATGATTCCAGGTTTTTTTGAACTGCATCGCTTGTCGCTCGTTCTTCATTAAATGGAGATCCAGGAATCGAATGCATTAAAAAGAAGGTTAAGGTCACAATTACCCACAGCGTAACAAGCATGGATAAAAATCGCTTTAAAATATAACTTTTCACCTTTATCCCACCTTCTAACAGAATGTTGTGCGCGTAGCTAATTCAGTCATAACAAGCATGGCCTGATAAGCTTCTAAAATATCTTTTGCTTGAAACCGAACGGTCGTCGTTCCAGGTTCAATTTCTGTGCCCGGCATTAAATGCGCCCACTCTGCTTGACCATAATTTGCAAATTCTATTCGTAAGGTTGGGTGTTTAGGTGGAATTAAAGGTTTAACAAGGTGTTTGTGCTGAATAGCTGCGGCTGTTTTTTCTTGAAGTAATTGTTCTGCTTTCTTAGGGGTTAATGTTTTGGCTGCAGAACGTGAAATGGCCTGTTTGACGATAGCAGTCGTCACGTTTGGAATAAGCTGCTGTGCTTCCAGCGCCGTTTGGTCATCACCAGCTACCATTAAAACTGGCACGCCGTAATAGCCTGCGACGTATGCGTTGAAGCCTAACTCTCCAATATTCATATCGTCTATGTACATATTGCGAGCACCAAATATCATTGAATGAGACATGACACCAGGCATGGATGCTTTAGCATGATACCCTAGAAATATAGCACCATCAAAAGTCTGATCTAATCCCTGTACCATTGAATATGGTTTTACGCTTCCTGAAATAAGCTGAGTTTCTGGATGAAGCCGTTCAACAAGGAGATTATTCATACTCGAATGACTGTCATTTACCACAACTTCTGAGCACTTTTCTCTAAACCCTGCATAAATGACTGCATTCGCTTCATCCGTCATTATTTTGCGGCTTCTTTCATAATTCTCTTTCTCTCGCAGAACATTTGTGTGATCGACGAGTCCCGTAATTCCTTCCATATCAACCGACAGGTATAGTTTCATTTGTCTTATCCCTCCTCCTTCCTTGACTGTTAGTCAGTTTATTATAAATTATTCTTATGTTTATAATTTATAATTGTAAGAAAATTATAAATTATCTTTCTTCTTTTTACAACAATATATTGAATCTTTTGACATTTTACTCGTCATCCTTTTAACAAGATATCGCTTACAAATTGGAAATCCCATGGTAAAATAATAGAGCAACCTGTTGGTTCATTCAGCCGCTCGTCGGCATTAATTGAGGTGTTAAGAATGTTTCGAGTTTCCATTGCTTCGCTACAATGGTTTTTATTTATGATTTCTAATAGTATGATTGTTCCTATTGTAATTGCTTCTCAGTTTCATTTAAACCCAGCAGATTCTATTCAATTTTTACAGCGAACGTTATTTATTTTGGCTTTGTCCGGGCTCTTGCAGGTATTTATAGGGCATAAATACCCAATCATGGAAGGGCCAGCTGGCGTTTGGTGGGGCGTCTTTTCTCTGTATGCGAGTCTTGGAACCGTTCTGTTTGGTTCTCACTCCGAAACGCTTCGCGTGCTGCAGTTCACCCTTCTTATAAGCGGGATAATTGCTATTTTAATGAGCCTGTTTGGTCTCATTGATAAACTAGCAAAATACTTTACTCCAACGGTTACCGGTACATATTTAATTTTATTAGTGACGCAGCTCAGCGGTTCCTTTTTAAAAGGAATGTTTGGCATTACAGAAACGAATTCAGCTATTAAACTTCCAATTGCGCTGACTTCAGCTGCGATTTTGCTGCTGACTTTTTATTTATTATCACACCGGACGTTAAATAAACTCAGCATTATTATTAGTATTGGTGTAGGCTGGGGAGTATTTGCAATGTTAGGGTTAGCTAAACCTATCGAATTTCAGGCGCAATTATTTTACATACCTAAAGTGTTTGTATTCGGAGCTCCTCGCGTTGAATGGAATATGGTTGTTACTGCTTTTTTTGTAACACTCATTTTAATCACAAACATGCTCGCTTCTATTCGTGTTGTTGAGTCTGTTTATAAACACAAAGGAGAAAAAATTGAAAAAGACAATATTAAACGTTCCGGGATGGTTTCGGGTATAAGCCAGCTGCTTGGAGGATTGTTTTCAGGTGTCGGTGCCGTTCCTATTTCAGGTTCCGGTGGATTTATTTCAGCTACAAATATTTATAGCCGAGTTCCTTTTATTGTAGCATCGTGTCTTTTGCTTTTTCTGAGTATCTTTACTCCTTTAACATCCATTATGTCCGCTCTTCCTCCTGCCGTCGGATACGCGGCAATCTTTCCTGTTTTTACAGGTATGATGGCTCTTGGAATTGGAGAATTCAAGCATGCCAAACAGCCCGAAAAAGCAATGAAAAAAGCAGGTATTGCGCTGCTGTCGGGGATAGGGGTTATGTTTTTGCCTTCTCAAGCTTTTTCAACACTTCCTCCTTTAGTTACTACGTTTTTAAGCAATGGATTAGTTCTTGGTACCATTATCATTCTTGCACTGGAAATTTCCGAATCACTTTCGTTGAAAAGACAAGATGCAAAAGAGGGATAAAAAAAAGAAGCTGAAACTCAGCTTCTTTTTTTACCTTTTTACCGTTAATCCTTTTAGTTCATCGTCTTCCATAGCCATTTCATAAAATTCTCCCGTTTCATCGTGCGCTAAAACATAATCCAACTCTTCCTGAGCAGAGGCAGTTTTTCCAAGAACAGCTAGGTAGCATGCCAAGTTATAGCGAATAAAAAGATCTTCGTCTCCGCTTTCTACTCTGGTTATCATAAGCGAAGCTGCTGCTTCTGTTTCACCTTCTAAATGATACGCGATACCTAAATCGGTATACATTCCTTCATACTCTTGACGCTGTTCAATTGCTTTTTGAAGAAGCTGAACAGTTTCATGATAACGTTCCGTTTTATTATACAGTTTTGCTAGTCCTGCATATATGTCAGGCTGATAAATCTCCTGCTGAAGTAATTCTTGAAAAGCAGCCTCTGATTTTTCTACCTCTTCAAGGTTACTCAAAATAAATGCTCGGTATATCTGCAAATCTATATGATTTGGCTGCTGTTTGAGAAGTTTTTGAACTAAGTTTAGCGCTTCATGTGCAGCCTGTTCATTTTCTTGGATATTAACGAGTATATTGGCTAAATGATAGGCAACATCAAAATCCCAGCTTTGATGCAGCGATTTTTTCAGCACGGTGATGCTATCTTCAATCAACCCTTTCTCTTCGTAAAAAGCCGCAAATGCATGCACAGCCTCTTTATTATTTCGATCCGTTTTTATGGCAAGTTCATACAATTCAATCGTTAAGCCAAGCAGCGTAACCGTTTTTGCTTTTGCTTTGAATTTTGCTAAGCTTCGTTTGAAGATAGATCCTTGCTGCTCTTCTACGACCGAATCGACATACTCATTTAAAGCCTCGGCTGCGTTTTTAAATAACAAACTTTTGCTTTGTTTTTCCATTTTTATCTTTTTTAAATCTGCCGTAAGCCCGGACAGTTTTTTTCCATTTGGAAAGCTAGACATGAACGTTTGAAATAGAGCGTAATCTTCCGGATCCTCACTTAGCAACTCTGTAAGAACTTTTCTAGCTTCTTCATATCTCTGTTCCATGATGAGCCATTTTGCCTGATGATGGCGAATAGCAAGGTTCTGTGGATCTAGTTCAAGAGCCTTCTCTAGATACGTTTCAGCCTGTGAAATGTCTCCTTTTAGGCGATACACATGAGCCTGGCTGTCAGCGAGCCATTGAGGCAGCACAATTTCCTCTACGCTCTTTAATACCTCTAACAGCTCTCCATACTCTTTCTCTGTTTCACAAAGTGAAGCTGCGTGTTCAACGTTCACTTCCATAGGATTCAGCTGTATCCATTGAAGCAGGCAATTTCTTTCAGCCGTTCGATTTTGTTCTTCACAAGCCATTTCGGCAAGCTTCATACAAGCGGCTTCAAATGTTTTATCAAGAGTTAAGCACTTTTGGAAGGCCTCTTTTGCTTCAGTGATGCGATTCATTGATTGATATATTTCACCTAACCGATAGTATGGCAAAGCATCTTGCTTGATACGAAGCGCTTGATGATAAAGTTTCTCACTTTTTGTTAGCTGCTTGACCTGTTCGTGTAATATGCCTAAATAGCACATGTACAAAATCTCATTAGGGTGCTCTTGATGTTCTGCAGTTAAAAACTTAATTCCACGAGTCAATAACGCCGTGTCTTCTAAATAACCCGTATATGCTTCTAACACTTCATCTAACGCTGTTTGAGCAAAATGAATTCCTTCTTCATAAAGAGCAAATCCAAACTCTAACGTTTGATTGTCTAGCTCCTTTTGTTTTGCTGCATCTAAAAGCATGCTGCCTGCATCCAACATGACGTCGCTGTTCGATGAAAACTTCTGCGCAATAAGCGTGAGCGTATCAACGGCCGTTAAATGTTCACCTGTTTCTAAATACGCATAAGATAACCCCAAATACATAAGGGCATCTTCCTCTATTTTTAAGCCTTCTTTATACAGAGCAATAGCTTCTTCGTACCTTTGATTCGCGACGTATAAATCGCCTAGTCTTCCTCGAATTGTCATGTCGCCCGGTAGATGCTTCATGCCTTCTTTGAGATAGCTTTCAGCTTCGTCCGTTTTTTCTAGTTGATATTGTAGCAAATCAGCTATCGAAAGATATGGATAAGGAACAGTCGGCAAAAGCTGTTTAGCTACTTGAAACCCCCGGTAAGCTTTACGAAACTTTTTTAAATGTTCATCACAACGGGCTCTTTCAAACCAGCTGTGCGCATCTTTTGGGTTTTCCTTTAATAACGCGTCGAAAAGATTTCTGGCTTCTGCGTATCTTTCTTTCTCCATTAAAATAAGTCCGTGATTGATTTGTGTATAAGATTCATCACTATACATATTTAAGGAAATAGTCGAGCATTCAAAAGCCTTCTCGAGGTTTCCCTGGTACATGTATGCAAGTGCTAGATAGCTCCAGTTCAAATGCTGCTCTACGTCTAATTGCAGCGAGCTGCGCAGTGCTTCAACAGCCTCATCATATTTCTCTTCATCCAGCGCAATTCTTCCTTTAAGATAGTGATAAAAAGAGCTATGCTTTTTGTTATCTATGTAGTGTAACAAGGAAGATGCTCCCTTACTGTCGTCAAGTTTAAAAAAGGCATATGCGGCGTGAAGCTTAAGATAATCATGATTGCTATATTTCTCTAACACATGATTAATACACGTACGAATATAGGCTTCATGCTCTTTTCTGTACAAATGCTTCATACTGTAAATAGCGGAAAATGGAACATGCTCATTTGCTTTTAATAAAGAAACGAGATCGTTAATGTGGGCCTCTTCATCCGCTTCAACTAGTTCGATTAAGTCATACAGCTGACGGATAAACTCATCTTGCTCTTTAGAAAGTGAAGCGAGATCCGCTGCCGCTTTAGAAGCAACAATTGATAAAAACCCCGAATTAGCGTAATGCTGATCAAAATTTTTATATTCTACATATGTTGGACTTAGAAAATTAGCATCTTGTACATGGAAAAGTTCAAGTTCATCATCGTAGCCAAATACAACTTGAACGTGGGAAGCTTGTTCAAATTCCAGACTGACCAAAATAGGCAGCCCTTTGTCTAATAGTTCTTTAAACTGTTCAACTGTGCCTGTGAAAAACATCGCTGCAAAGCCAAGAGATTCAAAGTAGCTCACCGCAGTTGATAATTTGGATCCTAAGCCGCCGTAAATACGCGTTCCAATCTCATCCTGTGTTTTTTCGGTATGTAAAAGCCTTAACATCATACTCATACTGGCTGGCACGCAATAATTATCTTTTTGAACGATGGGTACAATCGGAAGCTTGATTGTACTGAATTTATCGTCTGTATGCTTTCCGATTAATTTTTGATAAGGTGAATCTTTTAAACATCGCTTGGTCGAGAGCAGATGCATAAGCTGAGATTGCTGCTGCTGTTCAAAATAAATGTCGGCGCGCAGCAGCGTAAAAAAATCTTGATAATCGTGATAGGGTAACTTTGAGTCGATAAATTCAATCGTTTCAAGCAAGAGAGAATACTCTTTTAAATCTTTTAATCGCATGACTTTATCCATATATAAAGACGGAAGCTGTGGATAGCGAACAATAGCCTCGTTAATTGTTTCAAGCGCTTGTTCATGCTTCCCTTCGTACGCATATAAGTCCGCTAGCATTGCATAGCAAAAATCTCCATTCTCCTTATATGCCGTTCCTTCTTTTAAGCAGGCTTCAGCTTTCATTCTGTCGTTGAGCTGCAAATAAAAATAGCCCCATCTGTCAGCCATACCCTTTTGGTTATGTGACGTTACTTGTTTCATCCACTTAGAAGCTTCATCCACTTGTTTCATTTCTAAAAGAATTCTTACCTTTAAAAAATAGATTTTCTCAAGCTGTTCCTTTTTAACTGATTCCGTATCCAGCTGAGAAATTAATAAAGAAAGTCTATCATCAGCGTCAAGTATCTTGCCTTCGCGCAGGAGATCATCGCAATAAAGAGTCACCATTCGAATCGAGCCAAATCGACGATAGCCATATGTCGTTAACATTCGGCTTAAACGATTTAATAAAGCCTCATCACAAAAGCGGATAAGCTCGTACAGCTCTTCTTCCGTTTGTAAGTGTGTCAACCATTCTTTCACAATCCCCGCAAGGCTCTTTGGTTGAAGGCTTTGTACTTCTTCTGTTATATACGCTACAAGATCAAATATTTGATAATGATCCACCATGCTTTTTAATTTCTGATAATTTATACTCAATTCAAAACCACCTTATTCAATAAAATAAGAACTATTACATCTGCTGTCTATAAATTGAAGTATAAGAAATTTCAAGGATTTTTTCTAGACACAATATAAATTTAAGCATATTGACGGGTCTTTAAATAGCAAAGAGCTGTCTTTTATCATAAGACAGCTCCGTAAAATCACACTTCAGCTTTCTTCAGTTTTACGCCGCCTTCAGGTTTTGGTTTGATAGCTTTTAAAACTAAAATGGCACCTACTGCACTAACCCCTAGAGACGTTTGGAACACAGCCATGTCCGACCACTTCATAAGCAATGTATAAAGAGGAGGCCCAGCTGCTACTCCGACAAAGCGCATCGAACTGTAAAGAGACGTAATGGTTCCTCTCTCTTCCTTTTCAATTCCTTCTGTAATAAGTGCATCAAGACTGGGAAGAGCTGCTCCAATTCCAATTCCACCAAGCACTAAAGTGAGTAAAATACTAAAAAGAGACGTATTAAAAAATAAAATGATGAAAGAACATGTTAACAATAAAAAGCCAAAAAAAGCAGACCACTTCATAACGATTTTATTGTTGCCAACTTTTTTCCCCGCCACAAAAGAAGAAATAGATAAAGCGAGCAAAGGAATAGCCATTACCAAGCCTTTTTTCGTATTCACAATATGATAACGCTCCTCTAGTATGGTCGATAGGTAAAATAAAACCCCGAATAATACAAGCATAATAATGGCGCCTAAAATAAAAATAGCCATAAGCCATCCAATATTTTCTTTGAGCGTCTTCTTCAAATCCTTCAAAAACTGCGTGATACTTTTCTTTTTTTGTTCAGATTCAGAAGAACTATCATTTTTCGGAACTTTTACTAAAAAGATAACTAAAAGAATCGAAATAAGGCAAAGAATAGGAATGAACCAAAAAGGAAGAAACCAAATCATAGCCGCTAAAAAAGCTCCCAGTATTGGGCTTAGTACTTTCCCAAACGTATTGGCTGTTTCAATTAAACCTAGTCCTTTTGTAATTTCTTGCTCGTCTTTGAACATATCTCCTACACAAGGCATCACAACAGGCATAGCCCCTGCTGAACCTATTCCTTGAATCGCGCGGCCAATTAAAATAACCCAGAATGGATTGGCCATTTGCCATGAAGCCCAGCCTGTTAAAGCCCCTCCTACTGCAGCAAGCAGCAAACTAGGAATAATAATTTTCTTGCGGCCAAATCGATCTGATAAATAACCAGCAATCGGGATTAAAAAAATAGCGAAAATTGAGTAGACCGTGATAATCATGGATACCTGCAGCGAGCTTATCTGTAGACGTTTTTCAATCACCGGCAACACCGGAATTAACATTGAATTTCCGAGGGTCATGATAAGTGGCACAGAAGCAAGAGCAAGTAAATCCAATTTTTTTCTACTTTCCATAGCGTCCTCCAAACCTTACTTCTAATTAACGTCACAATCACACGTTTTTCAATTTAAGCTTTATAAAACTTCTCGTGTTCATTGATTTCAAAGCTTAACTATCTCATTACATAAGATGATGTGTATCTATATTTTTTAGCTAAAAAGGTAATTGCTATTCATGGTTTCACTGTTCTTCTTTAATTTATTGAACTTTGTTATTTATTCTTGTTAATACTTGTAAAAACACATGTTTTTAATCCCATATATGAAGAAGCGTACGAGTATTTCCGTACGCTTCTTCATATATAGGCGTCATCTTATTACACTACTTCACCTCGATGACCATCTCCATCATACATAAACTGTTTATCAATAATATGTTCGATATATATGGTTGTCAAATCGCTTTTTTTCACTTGAGCTACAATTAATCCTAACGGATCACCAATGGTGAAGCTTGTTCCATTTTGAAACATTAACAGCTGCTCATTTAAATGCAATACGCGCTTATAAATTTGTTCTTTCTCTAGGCTGCTGCGGCTCTTTGCTGCTTCGAGCGTTGAAAATAACAAAATGATTTCTTTTCCATTTATTTGTGTACGATACATACACGACCCACTCCTTATCACCGCGTTAAAATTATGCTGACTATACTTTTATTATAAACTAAATTTTCAGTTATTTTTCATCTCACGAGAAATTTTTTTATTAAAAATAGACTATGTCCACGTTAAATAAAATTTAATTTTCAGAAAAGTTAAATTTTAATATTGAAATTTTATTTCTTCTTATTATATAATATAAACAATCATTTACCTCTATTGGAAATGATAATTCGAGTTTCAGCAGCATGATGCTGCACAGTACTAGGGGGATTCAAGTTATGCAAAATGGTAAAGTAAAATGGTTCAACAATGAAAAAGGCTATGGCTTTATTGAAGTTGAAGGCGGAAGCGACGTATTTGTACATTTTTCTGCCATCCAAAGCGAAGGTTATAAATCCTTGGAAGAAGGACAAGAGGTATCTTTTGAAATTGTAGAAGGCAATAGAGGCCCACAAGCCGCTAATGTCACTAAGCTATCATAAATAGATCTTTTTATTTTATAGTAAAAGAGACTCTTTTCTGAGTCTCTTTTTTGTTATACCTAGCGTTTGGCCTCAGTAAGCTGCTGGTCACATGTTTGAATAGACTGCATGCACTGCTGAAGAAATTGCTCGTCTACTCCTGTGCCATGAGCTTTGGCAGATTGAAGCTGTGCTTTTGCATCGTTAAGCGCATTCGTTGCCTCTTCAAGCTGCTGAGGACTCATACTCATCGTAGCTGTCCCAATCATCTTTTGAGCAGATTGAATGGACACTTCTACTTGCTTTAAATCATTATATCCTGTTGTTACTTCTTCATTTGAAAACTTATCCATTGAAAGAACACCTCCATATGGATAGAATGACTCTTGCTCGCTTTTTTATTCAAAATCCTGTTATCTCTTGGTTCTTCTCTTTATTTTACGTACTTTCTTGTACTTTTATTTATAAATACAAAATTTAACAATGTGGTTCAAATCCCGATAGTTCCTGTGTTTTACCGTCTAATTCTTTCAATGACGTGAGCAATTTGTGGTCATGTGGTCAATCCATGTGGCCTTTTTTTATGTCTTGTTCGATAAGTAAACTTAGAGTGAACTGAATGAGGAAAAAGTTTAGAGGGAAGCTAATTCAAGGTGAACTTATTGCATATCTTCTTTTGTAAATACTCCGCATACTACTCCTTTCTCTTCGCAATATTTCATTAATCTTTGTTTCCTTATTTCCGTAGTAGTATAGAACAACAACGCGCAGTCTACACCATATTCTTTTTCAAGCACCGGGAATAGGTGGCTATACAAGTCGATTTTCTCCATGTTTTTTGACATTGATTGTTTATGATCCACTTCAACAAAGAAATAAGATTTATCTTGATAGAAAAAAGCGTCTGATATAAGCGTGTGCCCTTTTCGGTTGCGATCTTTCCACTGAATCTTATGTTCTGTTTGCCATGTCTCAGGGAAATCATAGTACATATACATGTCATTTCTCATTAACTTGTGCTCAAGCTGTTTCACACTTGCTTGCTTTTTTGAAGAGCCGATATAATCGTGTCCCTTCTTATTTAAATAGTAGATATTTTCATGTAGCCTAGTTGAATTCAAATACTTACTCATATTTTGAAGGATTCGGTTCATATTACGCACATTCGGGATGTTCAAAAGACGCTGAATTTGGCTACGACTTAGGAAGTCCGTTTTCTCCAAACTGTGTAATACTAAATCCACTCTCTGGTGATACGTCTTTTCGTTCGCTGATAACATATTGACCAACCCTTTCCATCATTTCATCATCTGTGATAAACGGTGTTTGCACTTCAATAACATGATGCGTTTTTACAAGAGCACGACCGGCAATATCGGAAGGAAGTTTTTCCGCTCCTTTTTCATCGATAGCAACTTCGCTCGCATATCCAGTGGGTAGACGAAAGCTCATTTTTATATCTGAGTTCATTTTCACTTGACGCGGCATGACGTCTGCTGTCGGGTATTGTGTGCAATAGATCAACCTAATTCCTAATCCTCCGGCTACACGAGCGATTTCCGCAAGATACCATAAACAAGCGTTCATAATCTTTTTAACATCCTTATCCATGAATTTATCCGGTGAAAGCTCCGCCGCTTCATCCACAATGATAAAGAGTCGTTTAGTTTTTCCGCTTTTAGTAATGTTGTTCCAATCGTTGCCTAAAAATTCCTCTTTAATCCCTTTGACAGCATCGTGTAATTCTGATAAAACTTCGTAAGCTTCTATAGGATCACCGCACACGCTACGCACTTGTTTTAAATTCCGATACCTATTAAATTCTAATTTCCCTTTTAAATCGATGATTATAAATTCCGCATCCTCTGGCTTGTGCTCAATTAGATAAGTCATCATACTTTTGATTGATTGTGTTTTCCCGAACCTTGTTGTCCCTGCTTTCACCATATGAGGGATTTTATCGAAGTCATGAAAATGCCATCCCTCAAGATTTAATCCTAGCGGTACTACCCACCCTTCACGATCCGGAACGTCCTTGTATGGAACCATTTCTGGCATTTCTATATCAAAGACCGTAATCGTTAAATACTTCTTATACTTTAATTTCAAAGGCTTGTTTAGAGTGGAGGATAAGACCTCTTTTAATGGTTTCAATGTTTTGTCAGGTAACCCGACTGTCGTACTATAGGTATATTCCCTGCCGTTTTCTATAGTGTGTTCGTCAATCAATTTAGGAAACACAAAGGTTTGTTTCTCTTTGCCGATTTTTCCGCCTACACCCAAATTTCTAAACACCAATTCGATTTGATCTTTGTCGGTTATTTTTTTCTTTCTCCCACATAGGACAGCTACACCACAAACAGCAGCAGGGAATAAAAGCTCAATCATTTTAACACTCCTTCATTTTAATTTTATGAATTTTCGTCGGCGTACTTTCTTTAATATTGTTGAAAAAGAGTGGAGATAAAAGGTAAATAGTTAGTGCTGGACAAATATCCAATCAAACCTCACTACATCAACATTTTTGTGCTACCTTTTGAAATACCAGCGTGGTTATACCAATGGTTATACCTACAAAAACATTCCAGAGAGCTTCAAGATAAAGTATAACAAGCTACCGGTTATACCAGCACCCATACCAATTTTAATAATTGTTTCCACTTTCTCATAATCTAAGTCAAGCCACCCCCTCTTCTCACAAATCGCCATTCCGATGAAAGTTGCACCTGCCCCAAAAATTGTAAACATGCTCATTCCTCCCCTTTTTAGTACATGCCGATGATACCTTGATACCACTTGTGATATCCTTTGTACTCTCTGGCGTTAACTTCGACTCTGTCCATGTATTCTACTAGCTGAAAACGTTGATTGTCATTTCTTGAGCAGTTATGCAAATTGCAGAGATAACCGGAGCTATGAAAAAATCGTATTCCCTTCGACTTGCCTGTTTGACTGTGTTCAGTTACCTCATGAAGAAATTTTTTAGCATCTACAGCACTCTTTTTAGCGGGTATGGTATATGGTATGAAGATGGAATCGCCTTTAATTACATTTTTATTTAACTTTTTATTTTTTTGTTTAACTTTATATATATACATTTGCCAATATGCATTCCCGGTAATAAAATGTAATTAAAGAAATATAATGGATAGCTTAGGAGTGTAGATATGCCAAAGAAAATAAATGAGGATAATATCACCCTAAAACCACGCTTGAAGATGCGGTTTCTTGAACTAGAGCTTCAGCAACAAGACATTGCTGAGAAAATGAATGAAAGTAAACAAACGATTAGTTTATGGTCTACTGGAAAAAAACAGCCAACCTTAAAGAAAGCTTTTAAATTAGCTAGAATTTTAGGTTGTACTATTGAAGACTTATGGGACTATGAGGAGGATTGAATTTGTCTGAATTTTATGTCTATAGGTTTCTAGATGAAAATAATAAAGTTATTTATATAGGTAGAACTAACAATATAACTTCAAGAATATCTACCCACTTTTCAAATAGGGGTCATTTACCAAAAGAGTGTTATGAAGCAATAAAAAGAATTGACTATATGATTTTAAAAACAACAAACGATATGAAAATTAAAGAACTATATTATATTGGTAAATATAAACCCAAATTCAATTCCAACGACAAATCTGATGTTTCTTTTGTTATGAATGAACTAGAAGATGTATGGATTTTATTTGATAAACAAAATGAAGAAAAAATTATTAGAGAAATAGAACAATTAACTACAGAGAATAATAAAAAGACTAAGGAAATTGAATCATTGAAACTTAATTCCGACAATCTTCAGAAGGAGATTGATTCTTTAAAACAAGAACTTAAAAATAAAACTCGTGAATTAGACATTATGCGTGCAAAAAAAACATTAGCTGGCGGAGTTGTAATTGAGAGTAATAGCAATGAAGTTAGTTTTAAAACAGCAGTTAAGATGTTGTTAGAAAAACCCGATTTAATGTTCTTTAATATTGTCGAAAACAATCTCCACTACACCTTATACAATATATCTGGTGACGTGGTAAGTAAGATTCATCATAAAGAATGGAATTGGGAAGATAGAGAATTTATCGTACACAGTGATTATTCAGAAAAAGAATTTACACCATTGTACAATCCAGAGAATAAGAGTAAGAATATTTCCTCCATAGAAATTATGGCGTGCAATAATTGGATTTGTTCACAGAAAAAACAATTTAATGAATAGCAAAATAAAATCTATTTTTCAAGGAATATCTCACACGACGAACACGTACACTACCTATTAGAAACCTTCAATAACTGATTTATTCCAGAAAAAATACGAAAAGATATAGCAAAGCAATTTAATGAAATTCTATGTATTATTCATAAGACTTTTTAAACCCATAAAATTTATACTTCCATGTAAACAAATTTAAAAGTGAACACCCTCATTGTAAAGTAAGCAGGGTGTTCTTAGATAGATTTTATATTAGGTGTTTTTACTAACTAGGAAGTTAGCAGCTTTCTTTTTTGCTCTTGAAACTCTTCTTCAGTAAGGTAACCTTGTTCCTTAAACTCGACTAGCTTACTTAGTTTATCTATAACACTGTTTTGCTGACCTGCGCTAATTAAAACTAAAATTTGATTTGTCCCTGTACGCTTAATCACACGATATCCGTTAGCCGAATTAGTTGCGATTCCTTCTGCATTTGGCATACAATACCCATTAACTTGACAAGAGCCATCGTCTCGAACTAGGATTTTACCAAGCAAGCCAATTGCTACCCATTCAGGACGATTTAAACGAGAGACATATATCTCATCGGGATTCCATTCTGGATTTAGAATAGGTTGTCTTTCTGTTCTCTCAGGAACGATAATGTTTCCCTGCGCATCTGTTTCAGCGGGAATTGTAACATCATGATGTTGAACTCTTCCCCATTCGTCAGTAACAAATCTTCCTTTCCAACGCATTTCTCCACTATCGCCTATAATACTAGGAGTAGCACTTGTAACACCTAATATATATGAATCCGCGCTTGTTGCTTTTCGTACCTTGTTCCCTTCTATCGTGACAAAGTATCCTACATCAATAGGGTTTCCATCTAGGGTTTCAAACATTTCTGCGTAGTCCGCACCGCCCGGAACAAAAGCTCCATCTACAAACATGTTTCCACTCGAAGCTAACCATTTCGCTCCCAGCCCTCTACTGATAGGGGAAGTTCCATTACCGATAAACCAAGAATTTGCTTCAGTTGCATCACCATACCTTCCCATTATATGGGCATTATCGAATCCTCCTGTGCTCGTATTAGTCCCTTCCGCATGAGAATTATTACCATTAGCTATCGTCATGGACCCTTCAGCGTGTGAACTAAATCCACTCGCTGTTGTGCTACTTCCTTCGGCATGCGAACCCATCTCGAAAGCATTAGTATTTATTCCTTCTGCATGAGCCCCCCATGCTGTAGCTCTTGAATTATCACCTTCGGCATGAGATGCAAATCCTTGCGCTAGTGTTATATTCCCTTCCGCATGAGAGCTAGCACCGCTTGCTGTTGTATTATATCCCTCCGCATGGGAGTCTATCCCACTAGCTATAGTAGACTGGCCTTCCGCATGCGCATGTGAACCGCTTGCTTGCGTTTGAGATCCTTCAGAATGTGAGGCTATTCCACTTGCAATAGTTGAGCTGCCTTCGGCATGAGAGAAGTCTCCAAGTGCCCTAGGACCTGAAATAATTGAGATATTTGGTGTTCCTCCTTCAGCATGGGAAGCAAATCCACTCGCTGTTGTTCCAACCCCTTCTGCATGTGCACTACTCCCATTGGCTAAGTTAGAGGCTTGATTCCCTACAGGATCTACTGCTCCTCCTTCCACATGAGAAGCTCTACCACTCGCTGTATTACCTTCTCCTTCCGCATGTGCATTCGCACCCTGTGTTGGATCTACTGCATTTCCTGTGATAGTGTTAAGGCCTTCTGCATGTGAATTTTCTCCATAGGCCCTGGATCCGGCACCTTCTGCATGAGATGCCTGACCTGATGCAATCGTTTGTGCCCCTTCTGCATGTGAGAAATCTCCTGATGCGAATGTAGTACTACCTTCTGCATGCGAAGCGGTTCCACTCGCTCTACTTTCGATTCCTTCCGCATGCGAAACAATCCCGGTAGCCTGTGATCGCTGCCCTTCCGCGTGAGATCCTGTTTGTGTAGCTCTACTAGATAGTCCTTCTGCATGCGAAGCAAATCCATTCGCCTCTGTAGCTGACCCTTCTGCATGGGATGCTTCTCCTCTAGCTCTACTAAACTCTCCCTCTGCATGAGCACTAATTCCTTGTGTTGGATCACTGCTATCTCCAGCTGTACTACCAAATCCTTCTGTATGAGAAAAATTCCCATATGCGCCTGTAGTGCCTTCTGCATGAGAGGCTCTTCCAAGGGCAACCGCACTTATCCCTTCTGTATGAGAAAAATCACCTGATGCGATTGTGGCATAACCTTCTGCATGAGAGGCAAATCCATTCGCCCTTGTTCCAATCCCTTCTGCATGTGCACTACTTCCACTGGCTGAGTTGGGGGCTGGATTTCCTGCTGGATCTACTGCGCCACCTTCCGCATGGGCTGCTCTCCCAGTAGCTGTATTTCCTTCCCCTTCTGCATGAGCATTTAGCCCTTGCGTAGGATCTAGTGCATTTCCTGTGGTCGTTTGAAACCCTTCTGCGTGAGAATTTTCTCCAAAAGCACTTGTTTGTCTACCTTCGGCATGAGCACCTTGTCCAATTGCAGCTGTAGTAATGCCCTCTGCATGAGATGAAATCCCGCTAGCTGTGGTAGATTGCCCTTCCGCATGGGAGGTAAATTCACTAGCATTGGTACCAAGCCCTTCTGCATGAGAAGCCTGACCACTTGCTATCGTGTTAATCCCTTGAGCGTGTGAGCTATCCCCTTGTGCTTGAGTGCCGTTTCCCTCTGCATGGGAAACGGGGCCACTTGCCGTTGTATTGAATCCTTCAGCATGAGTAGCGAATGCACTGGCCGATGTCCCTTGTCCCTCAGTATGAGAAGCGTCTCCACTGGCTGAAGTCTGGAACCCTTCAGCATGGGCAACAAACCCACCTGCAGTTGTATTATTGCCCTCAGAGTGAGCATTGGTACCACTTGCCGTTGTACTTTGCCCTTCCGCATGAGAAACAGGTCCGCTAGCCGTTGTTCCACTTCCTTCCGCGTGTGAAACATCTCCACTTGCAATAGTATTTACACCCTCTGCATGAGATGGGCTTCCACTTGCCGTTGTATTAGCTCCTTCCGCATGAGAAGCATCTCCGCTTGCAATTGTACTCAATCCTTCCGCGTGTGAAAAACGCCCTAACGCTTGAGGTCCCGGAGTGGAAGTAATATCTAAAGTTCCCCCTTCCGCGTGTGAAGCTTCTCCCATGGCTATTGTTCCAAGCCCTTCCGCATGGGAACTAGTACCACTAGCTAAGTTAGGAGCTAAATTTCCTAAGGAATCTACAGCTCCCCCCTCCACATGAGAGGCTCTTCCTGTAGCCATGTTATTTTCACCCTCTGCATGAGAAGCAATCCCGCTTGCTGTTGTATTGCTACCTTCAGCATGTGCTATATCAGCTGAAGCTACTGTTTGATACCCTTCGGCATGGGAAGCAATTCCGTCTGCAATTGTATTACTTCCCTCGGCATGAGCTGTATTAGCAGAAGCTGAAGTTTGAAAACCTTCCGTATGGGAAGCAACTCCTCCTGCAATTGTGTTACTTCCTTCAGCATGGGCTGTATTACTTGAAGCAACTGTCTGATATCCTTCCGTATGAGCTGCTACTCCAGATGAAGTGGTACTACTTCCTTCAGCATGAGAAGCAATGCCATCTGCAATCGTATTACTTCCTTCAGCATGAGAAGCGATGCCATTTGCTGTCGTATTAACCCCTTCAGCTTCCGAACAGGAGCCAATTGGATTTTGATTACATTCGTTTGCCACTAATATCTCTCTCCTTTTATTTTTCAAATTCATTTAACATCATAAAATTCATTTTGATAAATCCTTATATTCTATTCCGCTTAGGAAACAGAGTATAGACAAGCATCCTATCTTCTGGCTAATATGTACAATTCAGTAAATATATCCTAGAAAAAATCTATAAATATATTATGTAATTTGGAGTATTCACTAATTTCTATTTTTCAAATATGAACATGACAAGAAATATGTCTTGCATGTTCTTTTTTTAGGCTTATAATGTTATTTGTCAATACAGGAAAATTTCACTAAAAGGGGGTTGTGTGATGAAAAAAATGCTAGGCGTAACATTGTTATCATGTGGTTTGGCACTTGCTGGTTGTTCAAATGATACTGAGAAAGAAACGACAACCAAGCCAACAACAACTAATGAACAACAAGGGGATAAAAAAGAAGAAGTAAAACCTGAAAATCTCAAGATTACAAATAAAAATGAAGTATTCCACACATATGAGAGTGATGGAGAAAAGAAAGTTAATTATTCTGCAATCATCCAAAATGATAGCAAAGAAATTGTAGATGTTTCTGAAATCAATGTCACTTATCTTAATAAAGATGGTACTGTTATTGGTTCTACTGTTGATTCTACAGCGTTTGCTTCTCCTTCTGTTTTAAAGCCTGGTCAAAAAGCTTATATAATAAATGAAACAGACATTAAACCTACTGATGAAGTTGATAAAGTTGAATTGGCTGTAACGCCTGATATTACAGCGGAACGTGCAACAGAACTTCCAGTTTCCGGTGAAGTTCTTGATGTAAATGAAGATAACACTTTTATGTCTCTAACCGGTCAAGTAAAAAATACAACTAAAACACCTGCTGATAATGTAGATGTTGGCGTAGCTATCTATGATAAAGATGATAATTTGATTACTACGGCCTACGGTCAAGTGCAAGACACGGTGAACCCTGGTCAAAAGCTTCCTTTTGAAGCTCAATCTCCTTATTTAAACTTCAATACGGTAACGAAACCTGACCATTATGAATTTTTTGCTTTCAGCTATAAGTACCCGGAAGGAACAGCTGGTGAAGGCGGCGATGGTGAAGTAACAGAATAAAAAGACTTGTATTTGAAAGGTGGTGATTCCATGTCAAAAGAATGTCAATGTAGCTCATGCGGTAAAATGGTTGAATACTTGGTAGATAACGGTGTTTGTCAAAATTGCTTTGATGATCAGGAATAAAAAAAGCCCTAGTAATCTCTTGTAGATTGCTAGGGTTTTATTTTCAAAGAATTATAACTTTGAATGAAAGGAAAATGATTATGTAATTCCGCTCTGTATATTGTATACAGAGCAACAATAATTAATAATAATAAGTTGTATATGAATAATACGGATCGTAATAGTATGGATCATAATAGTATGGGTAGCCGTAACCATAGCTATATGGATAAAGTAATGAGCCAGCTGCTAATCCCGCAAGAAATGGTGCACCAAAAAACGGTCTGCCGAAAAACGGTCTGCCAAAAAACGGTCTGCCAAAAAATGGTCTGCCGAAACCGAATGGGCGTCCAAAACCAAATGGTCTACCGAAACCTCCAAAAGGTCTTCCAAATCCGCCGAACGGTCTAATTCTTTCATCTGCATCACTTGCATAAATTTCTTGAGGATTTACTTCGGGTAAAAATTGTACTTCTGAATTCATTTAGAGTAACCTCCATTTATTTTTTATTCAAATAAAGCATATGCATTTACCCATATACCTTCTTGGGTGAATACCCCTATTTGATAAAAAATTGTAGGCCCTCTTCAATCAGAAAGAGCTGTTATATTAAATATTCTTTTTCATCCCACAACTAGTACATTCGCGTAGAAACTTACCGCCACCTACACTACTCTTAAATTTCACTCCACCGCAGTTATCGCAACGACCTGAAATTTTGTCTGGTAGATCAGCGTATTCATAAATCTTTGTTACATCTATATTTGCGTATTTGTCTTCTTGGTTTTCCATATTCTTAACTCCTTTTAACAATCCCTCTAAACGTCATAGCGGAAAAATTTGAACCTAAATTCAGTCTAAATAGACAGCTATTTAATTATAGACTAACTTTCACATAAAAAATTATATCGAATAAAATAATATGAAAGACGTGTATTAATTGCTATAATTGGCATATACTTTGTAAATGACGGATTGAAAAGGAGGATTGTATATGCGCACTCATGTTGTACATCTTTATGAAAAAATCGGCAGTGTAGCTACCAATTTCACAAACTTTAGCGAAAGCTTATTTACGCTGGGTTCCTTTCCTGTAATAGCTATGGTAACCAATAACTCATTGGAGTTACCTAGCCGTCAAACCTTAATTAAACAATTCAATCTAAAGCCATTTGAAATTATTCAAGGGCATTTTGATTTATTTATTAAGAAATCAAATTCTTTAGATGTTTATTTAAAAGATATAATGTTTACAGATGAGATTGAAATAGATCTAGAGGAAGCAATCGAAGAAGCTCTGAGAAACAAGGACTACGATGAGTTATATGATTTAATTAAAGAAGTCCGGGAGGAGCATACCGATATTTTTTCTATTTCATTCATATACGAACAGAAATTATACCGAATGACCAAGTACGCTGTTGCTGAGGTTTTGGGAGAAACAAATGATATACCTAATATTATAGTACAATCGCCATTGTCTTTAATTGCGGGATTAAAAAAATTCCCTTCCTCAAATACTCACTAGGGAGGGGTTTTTTATTTATGCCTAAAGCTATGTTTTTGACACAAACGATAAATTACATAACTTTATACTTTATATTTCATTTTTGGAATGACTCAACTTGGTACCAAAATAAAGAAAAAGAAATTGCTTTTATCGTTGCTACTTACTTGCTATCTTTATTAGTGGGCTGGTTTGCATGGTTACTACGTCCTATAAAAATTGAAATCAAGCAAACAAACAATGTTGGTAGTGATATATCTCAAACTATCATACTAAATCAACACGGGGAAACTAAAACCGATCAGAGTTTAAGAACAATAAAGCTAGAAGTTAAAATTAGTAGGAGAAGAAGTATATGGTGGTGGCTTTTAATTAAGTGGATTAAAGCACGTAAGTTAGCAATTGAAGTGGAGCCTGTACCATCGGGAATGCTTTTACAGGCTAATGAACGCTTTCAAGTATCTGAAATCGAAAGTTCAAATTATGGATTTAAAATAGAGTTAAGTACCCTTCTTGTTCAACTCTATAATCAACCTGGTACCTTTTCTATTGGAAAAACATATTTATATTCTGTGACAGAACATGAAGATATAACTATCCCCTCGAATTTATCTTCAATAGTAAGCCCGTACATAAGTATCAATTCTAAGCCAATTAAACTTTTAAACTTACTTATCAATCATAAAGTTGTAGAACACGAAATCAAATTTTTCAAAAAATAGAAAAAGAGGTGGTCAATCTTGGCAAGAGGAAGAGCAAAAACAAAGATTAAAGAAGTACGTTTATCTGTTTGGGAAATAGATAGCTCTATAGCTCTGGAAGGTGTAATTGATAATTTAAGACTAGATTATAATTTACCTATCAGTTACTTAGCAGATAGAGCTGATTTACAAGAAAGAGACAAAACTTTAGAAAACGGATGGCATCCAGCAAACGGAGAAACAGACTTTTCTATTAACTCTTTGAATATAGCTAATACAGATATTCGCTATGTACATGCTTCAGGTTATTATGAAAAAGCAGAAAGTGAACAAAAAGCAGTAATAAATGTTAATGGAACCAATAATACCGTAGTACCAAGACATTTAAGAGTGTTTAATCGTTCATGCCCAACTGTCTTTTTTGAAATTGAATCAAAGGTATATGCTCTGGTTGAAGTATCAAACAGTGAAGAATCTAGAGTAAGATCTGTGCTATTTGGTCAAGGGCGTGGGGACAATAAAAAAGAAGAGTGGAAAAAAATAAACTATAAAGAAATTTTACAATTTTCTTGGGATAGTCAATTCTTTTACTGGCTTTTATCTAAAATTGGCTCTTCTTTCTCCCATGAAAGTGACCCTGAATATACAATCTCTTTACTAGATGTATCAGCTGTAGCACAGTTAACCACAGAACAAGAATATGATAGCACTAGTAAAGGAGCCAATGTGCTCGGATCATTACCAGCGCTATCAGGGTTAGGAACTAATCAAAGTGTATATGAAGCTGGTTTTGCTTTTCAATTCCCTAATATGACTTTAACTTTAAGAATGTCGGATAACTCCACATGTTTCATAAATTCTAGTGCATCTAACATTATTGGAGAAAATGGAGAGTCTTTAAATATTGAACAAGACTACGTACGTGTTGTATTAACAATATACGGCATACTCCTACTGACATTAAAAAGAAAGTATAATAGTGATGTTGCCAACCGACTGTGGACAGTAAGTCAAGAACAGTTTCAAAGAAAAAATTGGGCTTTATATGTTATACGTGAACTCTGTGAAGAGAATGATATATCATTAGATGATGTAAAAGGAATCCTTCCAGAAAGCAATAATTAAAACCCTCCCTTCTTCTATATGAAGAAGGGTTTTCAATTATAACCTTTAGATTTCAAAACAGCCTATAATTTGCTCTTTTTTACATTCTAAAAGCTCCCTTTCTCATTTATAGTACCATCCTTTTAAATCAAGGAATTGGCGAACCTTCACCAGTTGTAAACCACTTACTGTAATTTCAGCACTTGGATTCCCTTTTGCATGAACGTTTAACTCACTGTCGATTCCTTCACTTTTTAAGAAGGCACGAAATTCAGCTTCCATTTCCTTGTTTAAACCGCCTGTAGTTAAGGTTACAGGTAGCGGTTCAACCTGATTAGCCATTACAAAACCACCAGGAACGGCCCACGCTTTGACGCCTTCTGTATATCCGTATACAGAAAAAATTGTATTTGCGGCAATTACTTTCTGCTTCTCAGCTAGATTTGAGTATTTATAAACACCTGCAGCTACTTTTGTCTTCACCTGGAATGAATATTTATCACCTAAAGATGTTACTTTTGGTAAATCCTCTTCTTTTGGCTTGTTAAGTGCTTTAATTAAATCATCAATTTTCGCAAGTGTTTTCTCTCCAACAATACCATCATCAATCAAGCCGTTTGCCTTTTGGAATGCTTTTACTGCAGAAACCATTTCATCACCATATGAACCATCATCGCCGTATTTTGAAAGCGTGTAGCCCAATTTCATGATCTTTTGCTGCAGCTCCTTCACACCTAAACCTGAATCACCTTTTCTATATGAGCTTGGCGGGTTTGCATCCCCAACGACAACAACACCTGAATCAATTGATTTTAAAAAATTAAGATCCATTTCATTAATGTCTACATTTCCGGAAATACCTTTAACTTTCCCTGAATCAGTATATTGGAACATGGCCCACGTTTTCCATATTATGGAAGAACCAGGAGCATCAAAACCTTGCACACGTTTTGAACCTCCCGCATAACGCGCCACCCACAACGGATATTTTGCCATAGCACTTGTAAAGTTGTTCATGAAAGAGTAGCTCGTGTAAAGGATAGGTGTAATTCCTGTTTTCTTCTGCAAGTAGTCCATCCATTTAAGAGCGAATGCATTAACTTGTGATTTAGATTTACCTTTGTTTTCTTCCAGGTCTAAACAATGCGGTAAGTCAACTTTCATGTTACCTAGTTTCTTTAAAAAGAAATTCACTTCTTCAATCGGATCATTGTTTGCATGTGCATAATGATAAAAACCAACGCGCAACCCTGCATTTTTAGCGCCTAAATAATTAGAATATGCTGTTTTGCTCAGAAAACTTGTTCCTTCTGTCAACTTGATATATACGCCTTTTACGCCATCCATCGCTACTTTTGTCCAGTTAATTTTTCCGTTGTGGTGTGATACATCAATAACCTTTACATTTTTCGGACTTCTCTTTTGCATCTTAATTCCTCCCTTTTAATTAGAAAAGCCACTCATAAAGAGTGACTATTTTTTTAATCCTTCACGTTTTAAAACAGCTTTTTGAGCTTGCCCCTTTTTAGTAACGTAGTTGTTTTTAAACCAAGCCCACGCCGCAAGTGCAGACGTTACAAGCGTAGAAATTACTGTATATGTGCCTTCTATTTGTTCTTCTGTTAAAGGTAACGGAACTTGATTACAAGCCACTAAAATTTGATTGAGTAACGCAACAAAAAGAAGCACGGTTCTGATGATATGCTCCCCTAAAGGTAGACAGATGAAATAAAAAATCTGTTTCCTTTGGGGGAGTATTTTTATATGGCTAAA